>NZ_CP049258.1:2247146-2864292 GCF_011046735.1 Nordella sp. HKS 07
TGGAGGGTGCGGTGCAGACCGGGCTCAATGCGGTCTGGGGCATCGTCAGGCATCTGGGTGGCGAGACGCCTAAGGACAATCCCGGTCCCGGAGACCGTTATGACGAGTTGAAGCCGATCGAACTGCCCGACTGACGAGACCATTGCAGGCTGGGGAGGCTGTCATGTGGCCCGATCGCCGTCTATGTCACGTGCTTGGAATAGAACATCCGATCATCCAGGCACCCATGGCGGGTTCGGCCACCCCGGGACTCGCCGCCGCGGTCAGCAATGCCGGCGGGCTGGGATCGCTTGGTTGCGCCGAGATGACGTCGGACGAGCTCTCCACGCAGGTTGCGGCGCTGCGCGCCGCCACCAACCGCCCCTTCAATCTCAATTTCTTCGCGCATCCCGCACCACGCGCCGATTCGGACGTCTTCGTGCGAACACGTGAGAGGCTATTGCCCTGGTATCGGCGTCTCGGCCTCGCCGAGCCGGTGGTCACGCAGGCGCCGCACGGGCCGGGCTTTGACAGCGACCGCCTGGCTTTGGTGCTTGGCCTCAAACCCAAAGTAGTGAGTTTCCATTTCGGTGTCCCTGACAAGGCATTGCTTGCCGCGCTCAAGGCGGCGGACATCACGTTGCTGAGCACCGCGACCACCATCGCCGAAGCACGCGCGCTGGAACAGGCAGGCGTCGATGTGATCATCGCGCAGGGTTGGGAAGCGGGCGGCCATCGCGGATCGCACACACCGCGCGCACCCGCCGAGGGCATCGGAACGCTGGCCCTCGTTCCGCAGGTCGCCGATGCCGTCCGCCTGCCCGTGGTGGCGGCCGGCGGTATAGGCGATGGAAGAGGCATCGCCGCTGCTTTCATGCTCGGCGCCTGTGGCGTTCAGATCGGCACCGGCTTCCTGTCCTGTCCGGAAGCCGGCACCGACGCGGCGAGACGGGCGATGCTGCGCCAGGCGGCCGAGACCGATACGATGATGACGGACGCCTTTTCCGGCCGGGCCGCCCGTGCGGTCCGCAGCGACTACGCCCTCGAAATGGAGCGGCTGCGCACCGGCCTTCCCGACTTCCCCTCCATGTATGACCTGAGCGAACCGCTTCTCCAGCCGGCAGCCGCACCGGCCCAGCTGTCATTCATGCTCTATGGACAAGCGGCACGTCTCAACCGGGAACTGCCGGCGGCCGAACTTGTCGAGCGTTATGTGACGGAGGCGGCCGCCGTCTTCGCGAGGCTCAATGATCAGCCGCTGAGATAAGTGCGCCACAGATAGAGGATGAGCCCGATCATGATGATCATCGACAGCACGCGCGCGATGCGCTTGCCGAGGATTTCGATCTTGTCGTCCGGCTCGTTCTGCTGCTGCGGCGGCGGCTCGGCGCCGAGAAGCTTCTCCGACTGCTGGTGAAGGCGATCCAGGCTCGCGCGGGCTTCTGTTTCGCGATCGCTCTTCTTCATCACGGCGTCTCGCGCTCGAGGCGCTCCATATCGGCGTCCGAGAGGCCGAAATGATGGCCGATCTCATGGATGAGGACATGGCTGATGACGGCGCCGAGCGTTTCCTTGTGCTCGGCCCAGTAGTCGAGGATGGGGCGGCGATAGAGGAAGACCATATTGGGCAGCACGCCCGTATGGGCCAGTTCCTCGCCATGCGCGAGGCCGACGCCTTGAAACAGGCCGAGCAGGTCGAACTCGCTTTCGGCCTTCAGATCTCGCAGCACGTCGTCCTCCGGGAAATCCTCGACCCGGATGATCACATTGCCCGTGAGCTGATGGAAGGTCTGCGGCAGGCGCGCATAGGCCTCTTGGGCCAGCGCGTCGAAGTCCTCGAGCGAAGGCGCTTCGAGGCTCTTCAGCTCATGCAGAGAAAACCGGTGGCTTCGCAGAGGTCTATTCCTTCGGCGGTCATGGCGTTCACGGTTGTATAGGCCGCGACGAAGCCGGTCACCAGCGTCAGGATGACAAGACCTATGAGGACCCTGCGCAGAAACTGCGCGTCCGCCGATTGTGAAGTAATCACCTGAAGAAACTCCCCGCCACCCAGAAGTAAAAAGGTTGAACGTGGAATCAACCTTAGCGCCTCGGCGATGACATAACCCTTAATAACCCGTTCATCAACCGTTAATCGACGGGACAGTTACCAAGCTGCTACCTGGCGCGCATCCCGGCGAAGTCGAATTACTTCGCCCAAAAGGACTCGCGCCAAATCAATATCTTGGAGCAAATCCTGAGGCCCGAGCCGGAACTTAGTTCCAGCTGCGGATGTCGACGAAGTGACCGGCTATGGCCGCCGCCGCCGCCATTTGCGGCGATACCAGATGGGTACGGCCCTTATAACCCTGGCGGCCCTCGAAATTCCGGTTTGAGGTCGAAGCACAGCGCTCGCCGGGCTTGAGCTGGTCCGGATTCATGCCGAGGCACATCGAGCAGCCTGGCTCGCGCCATTCGAAGCCGGCGGCGAGGAATATCTTGTCGAGCCCCTCCTGCTCGGCCTGGACTTTTACGAGGCCGGAGCCCGGGACGATCATACCCTTGAGCCGGTCATGGATCTTCCGGCCCTCGACGATCCGGGCGACGGCGCGCAAATCCTCGATGCGGCCATTGGTGCAGGAGCCGATCCAGATCATGTCGAGCGGGATGTCGGTGATCTTCGTGCCGGGCTTCAGGCCCATATAGTCGAGCGCCCGCCATTTCGACTGGCGCTTGCCCTCGTCCTGGATATCGTCTGGATTGGGCACGGCGCCCGCGACCGAGACGACGTCCTCCGGGCTCGTGCCCCAGGAGACGATCGGCGGCAGCGCTGCCGCATCGAGCTTCACCACGCGGTCGAAAAAGGCGCCGTCATCGGTCCTGAGCGTATCCCAGTAACGGCGCGCCGCATCCCAGTCGGCTCCCTTGGGCGATTTCGGCCGGTCCTTCAGATAGGCATAGGCCTTTTCGTCCGGCGCGATCATGCCGGCGCGCGCACCGCCCTCGATCGACATGTTGCAGATCGTCATGCGGCCTTCCATCGACAGATCGCGCAGCGCTTCGCCGGCATATTCGATAACCGAGCCGGTGCCGCCGGCGGTGCCGATCTCGCCGATGATGGCGAGGATGATGTCCTTGGCGGTGGCGCCCGGGGCCAGCTTGCCGTCCACCTGGATCAGCATGTTCCTGGCCTTCTTCTGGATCAGCGTCTGGGTGGCGAGCACATGCTCGACCTCCGACGTGCCGATACCATGGGCGAGCGCGCCGAAGGCGCCATGGGTCGAGGTATGGCTGTCGCCGCAGACGATGGTGGTGCCGGGCAGCGTGAAGCCCTGCTCCGGGCCGACCACATGGACGATGCCCTGGCGGCGGTCGAGCTCGTTGTAATATTCGATGCCGAAATCCTTGGCGTTCTGCGCAAGGGTCTCGACCTGGACGCGGCTTTCCGGCTCGGCGATGCCGTGGCTCCTGTCAGTGGTCGGCACATTGTGGTCGACCACGGCCAGCGTCTTTTCCGGGTGGCGGACCTTCCGGCCCGACATGCGCAGTCCTTCGAATGCCTGCGGGCTCGTCACCTCGTGAATGAGATGGCGATCGATATAAAGGAGACAGGTGCCGTCCGGCTGCTCATCCACCAGATGATCGTCCCAAATCTTGTCGTAGAGCGTGCGCGGTGCCATTGGCCTGCCTGTCCGGGGGTTAGGGTGTTTTTCGGGTATTTAGCGCCTGGACTCAGGGAGTCAAACCCCCAAAGCCTGGAAGCAAGCCTGCCGCCGCCGCATGGGCGTCCTCCTGCTTCCCCTACGCCATTTTCTGCTGCAAAGACAGCGCCCCGCCCGAACGGGGCGGAAGTGATTCCCAGGGAGAAATCATGGCGCAAGCCAACAACACCTTTCGCGAGACCACAAGGACCTCCTGGTTCGGACGGCTGAAGGAGGCACTGACCGGCATTCTGGTCGGCCTCGTCCTCGTCGCCGCGTCACTCGTTCTCCTGTTCTGGAACGAGGGCCGGGCGATCAAGACTTACCGTGCCCTGACCGAAGGGGCGGGCTCGATCATCGCCATCGATGTGGCCAGAGTCGACCCCGCCAATGAGGGCAGGCTGGTCCATATTGCCGGCGCCTTCGCGCCCAAAGGCACGCCAGCCGATGCCGATCTCGGTGTTTCGGCCGAAGGCGCCGTGCGTCTCATCCGCAAGGTCGAGATGTATCAGTGGCAGGAAACGTCACGCTCCGAGACCAAGACCAAGCTCGGTGGCGGCGAAGAGACCGTCACGACATACGAATACAGCAAGGACTGGTCGAGCGAGCCGGTCGATTCTTCGAAATTCAAGGTGCCGGACGGCCATGGCAATCCGGCGATGCCGATCAAGTCGGGTGACTTCCCGGTGGCGTCGGGCGATCTCGGCGCTTTCAGCTTGACCGGAGAACAGATCGGCGGCCTCGGCGAGCGCAAGGCGATTGCCCTGGCCGAGGCCGATGCGGCGCGCATCAAGGACCGCGTGGCGCCCACCCGTTCGGCCCGCATCGATCAGGGCCGGGTCTTCATCGGCTATAATCTCGACCAGCCCTGGATCGGCGATCTGCGCATCTCCTACGACGCCGCCCATCTTCCGCAAGTCAGCGCCGCCGGCGCCCAGAAGGGCAATGGTTTCACCGACTATGTCACCTCGAACGGCCAGACGATCTTCCTGACCCAGGCCGGCATTGTGAGCGCCGCGCAGATGTTCGCCGATGCGCAGACCGGCAACACGATCGTCACCTGGGTCCTGCGCGCGGCGGGCTTGGTGCTGCTGCTGATCGGCTTCTCGCTCATCCTGCGCATCTTCGGTGTCGCTGGCGACGTGATCCCGGTCTTCGGCGATGTGGTGCGCTTCGGCACCGGGCTCATCGCCTTCCTGCTGACGGCACTCCTCGGCTCGCTCGCCATCGCGCTGGGCTGGTTCTACTACCGCCCGCTCTGGGGCCTGGCGATCCTGGCCACAGGCGTCCTCATTGCCGGTTTCCTCTGGTATCGCGGCAAGGCGCGCGCCAAATCAGCACCGGCACTTGCTGCAAGCTGATCCCGGCACCCCACCCGGCCTAGATCACGATGAGTTTGGATTGCGTCAATCCAAACTCATAAACGTGATCGATTCTTATATTGGCGCGGGATTCTTGCGAAAAACCGGTATCCACTTTTTCGCATCCCGCGCTAAACGCCGGGTGGGCCCATCGCAAGTCCGCCACAATGCCGTGGCCTTATCGGATCCATGATTCCCCGCCATCTGATCGTCCTGTCGCTAGCCGGCCTTGTCGGCGCTACCTCAATTGTCGGTTCCCTCGCAGCCCCTCGGCTGACCGCTGTCGCTCAATCCGTCCTGGGCTCAGGTCTGACCCAGCTGCGGCCCGACATGCCGGTCTTCGCCAGGACTGATGGCGACGGGGACATTCCCCGCGACATCGCGACGACCATCAGCCAGTTCACTCCCGCCAACGGGAAGTTGCCATTCTGCGGTCACAAGATCGGCGGCGGCGGCATCCGGTTCGAGAAGATCCTGTTCATAAGGCGGAACACCGGCCCCACCCCCTTCAGTCTTTGACCGCGCATCAGCTTTACGCTGAGGCTCACCCGTAGGCTTTCTGCATCAGCGCGCTGACCGAACCGGCGAATTTTGCCGGGTCCGCGACGCGCTCGCCATCCATGACGCGGGCGAGATCGAGGAGTAGGCCCGAAGCATCGCCGAGTTCCAACGAGGCGCCGTTCTTCTTCGCGGTCTCGGCCAGCGCCTGGATGAGCGCGTGGCCGGCATTGATTTCGAGAATGGGCGCGGTGACCTTCACATCCGTCGTGCCCTGGCGCGTGAGCAATTTCTCCAGCGTGCGATCCAGGCCCTGGTCGCTGGCGACGAGGCAAACCGGGCTGTCGGTGAGGCGCGCCGATTTGCGGACGTCGGCGACCTGGTCGCCAAGCGTCTGCTTGATGACGGCGATGAGGGCGGCGGTGGCGCCCTCATCCGTGTCCGGATTCGGCGTTTCCTTCTCGAGCGGGATGAGATCGAGATCGGCCGCCCCTTGCGTCACCGACTTGAAGGGTTTGCCGTCGAAGCCCAGCGCCATGCGAACCCAGAAGCTGTCCACCGCGTCGGTGAGCAGCAGGACCTCGATCCCGCGGGCGCGGAATCCTTCGAGCTGCGGGCTGGCCTTGGCCTTGGCCATATCCTCGGCGGTCAGATAATAAAT
This sequence comes from Nordella sp. HKS 07, assembly GCF_011046735.1. Lineage (NCBI taxonomy): Bacteria > Pseudomonadati > Pseudomonadota > Alphaproteobacteria > Hyphomicrobiales > Nordella > Nordella sp. HKS 07. Next base: position 2,253,326 of record NZ_CP049258.1, read on the forward strand.
TGCCGTCTGGTTGGTTTTCAGATCGGCGACATAGTCCTTGAGTGTCACGTTTTCGCGCTTCGTCGTGTTGAAACGCGCGATCTCGAACAGCTGATCGCGCCGCTCCATGTCTTCATAGAGGCCTTCCTTGATCACCGGGCCGAAGGCCTCCCAGATCTTGGCTGCCTTTTCGGGCTCGGCCTCGAAACACTTCTTCAGTTCGGCCAGGACCTTGTTGGTGACCGCCTTGCGGATCGCCGCTACTTGCGGGTTGTGCTGCAGCATCTCGCGCGAGATATTGAGCGGCATGTCCTCGCTGTCGATGACGCCGCGCACGAAGCGCAAGTAGGCCGGCAGCAACTCGGCGTCGCTGGTGATGAAGACACGGCGCACATAGAGCTTCTGGCGGCCGCGCCGCTCCGGATCATAGAGGTCGAAGGGCTTCTCGCCCGGCACGAAGAGCAGCACCGTATATTCGTTGCGCCCTTCCGCCTTGTAATGCAGCGTCAGCGCCGGATCGGAATAGGCTCCGGTGATATGGCCGAAGAATTCCTTGTACTGATCGGGCGTGATGTCGGCCTTGGCGCGCGTCCAGATCGCCGAGGCGGCGTTGATCTGGCGCGTCGTTTCCGGTCCCGCCGCGAGCCTTATCGGATGCGCGATATGGTCGGAATAGGCGCGCACCACTTCCTCGATCTTCCAGTCCTCGAGGAACTCGAGCGCATCCTCCTTGAGGTGGAGGACGATGGTCGTACCGCGCTGAGGCGCCTCTTCCGGCTTGACCGGCGTCACGGTGAAGGTGCCGCTGCCATCCGACGTCCAGGTGAAGGCCTCGTCCGCGCCCGCCTTGCGCGAGATCACCTCGACCTTCTGCGCCACCATGAAGGACGAATAGAAGCCGACGCCGAACTGGCCGATGAGATGGATACCGCCCTTGTCCGTATCGGCCTTGGCCTGTTCCATGAAAGCCTGGGTGCCGGACTTGGCGATGGTGCCGAGATTGTCGACGAGCTCCTCCTCGCTCATGCCGATGCCATTGTCGGCGACGGTGAGAGTCTTGGCCGTCTTGTCGGGCGTGACGGTGATGGCGAGGTCGGGCGCGCCGGCAAGGAGTTCCGGCTTGGCGATTGCCTCGTAGCGTAATTTGTCGAGGGCGTCGGCGGCGTTGGAGATGAGCTCGCGTAGGAAGACGTCGCGGTCGGAATAGACCGAATGCACCATCAGGTGCAGGAGCTTGGCGACTTCCGCCTGGAAATTGTGGGAATGTGTCTCGCCGGCTTTCGCCTTCTTCTTCTCAGCCATTTTCAGCCCTTCTGCGGATTTTCGGCAGGGATTTGGGGAAGAGCCGGCTGTCCGTCAAGTCATGACTTGGTCGGCTTCCCCAAGAACCGCTTATCACTTTTCGGGCCGATGTGCTGGCTACAGCATCGGACCGAAAAGTGATAAGCGGTTTTCGGATAATCCGATGCGCAAAACAAAGAGTTAGAGCGCCGGACCGATTCCATGTGAGCGTCCGACGCTCTAGCGGGGCTAATCGCAAAAAAGAAGCGGCCAGTGTTTCCACCGGCCGCGAACTCTCAACTACGCCTCTACTCACAGAAGGGGAGATGGTATTGGCCCGGCGGCACTTGGCTACGGGGGGCTGGGGGGCTGAGATTTCCGATGCTTCGCACCAGCCGGGCCATTGAGGCAACGATTGGAGTGTGCCCAGCCAACATGTCTCCGAAAGGGCCGGATTGCGGCGGCAATGTGAAACTTTGATTGCCGGCAGTTAAGGTAAGTTCACCGCTCCAACACGTCTGAAACTCATCGATTCCAACAAGTTGATTGAGGGCGAGCACGGCATGCTTGCCAAGCCGGTGATCCCGGTCCATCATTTGGGTTACTGAAAGGAGTCGCGGACATCAAGGTGAGCGATTTCGAGCCGATAGTTTCCTTCCGGTCGCGTGCAGCTGGCCCGCGTCCGGAACCTCGGGACACCAGCCCGCCGGTGAAGAAGACGGCCTTCGACCGGAAAGAGCTCAATATTATTCTCAATCTTTACGGATCGAAAGTCGCCGCAGGCGAATGGCGCGACTACGCGATGGATTTCGACATCCATACCGCGACCTTCTCGATCTACCGGCGCACCAGCGAGATGCCGCTCTACCGCATCGTCAAGGACATGACGCTCGCCCGCCGCCAGGGCGCCTATGCTGTCATTGCCCAGAGCGGCATGATCCTGAGGCGTGGCCATGACCTGGCGCAGGTGCTGCGCGTGCTGTTCGGCCGGCCCAAGCTCGTGACGGTGTGAGTCGTACCGGCTCTCTAACTTCGCAGCCAACAAAAAAACCCCGGATGTTTCCATCCGGGGCCGTTTCAACGTCTGGGTCAGGACTATTCGCGATTGCCGAACAGCCTGAGCATCATGAGGAACAGGTTGATGAAGTCGAGATAGAGGCTGAGCGCGCCCATGAGAATCTTCTTGCTCATGGTCTCGCCATCATCGGCCTCGAGATACATCTCCTTGATCTTCTGGGTGTCATAGGCGGTGAGGCCCGCAAAGACCAGGACGCCGACCACCGAGATCACAAACTGCAGAGCCCCGTTCGGCCAGAACAGGTTGACGAGGCTGGCGATGATGATGCCGATGAGGCCCATGAACAGGAATGAGCCCCAGCCGGTGAGGTCACGCTTGGTCGTATAGCCCCACAGGCTCAAGGCGCCGAAGGTCGCCGCCGAGATGAAGAACACCCGGGTAATGCTGCTGCCGGAATAGACGAGGCCCAAGGTCGAGAAGGCGACGCCGTTGAGGGCCGCATAGATCCAGAAGGTGAGCTGGGCCGTGGCTGCCTTCATCGCATGGATGCGGAAGGACAGGAAAAACACCAGCGCCACCGGCGCCAGGACGAACACCCACATCAGCGGCGAGGCGAACAGCATCTGACCGAAGGGGGTCAGCTGGCCGTTCTGCACCGCCAGCATAAAGGTGCCGGCCGCCACCGCGCCCGTGACCGCGAGGCCGGACGCCATGTAGTTGTAAACGCCGAGCATATAGGACCTGAGGCCCTGATCTATCTCGGCCTGTGTACCGGCGCGGGTCGGCGCCTGGTTTTGAAATCTCACATCAGCCATTTAGGTGCTCCCTCCAGGAAAAATCGTAACACGGCTCGCATATGGGGTCTCCCCACCCCACCGTCAAGACATTGAACTCTCTCACAACTTCGCGATCAGGTCCATCCTTCCGGCAAGCTCGATATCGAGCTCCGTGACACCCCCGGCGCTGTGGGTGGCGAGCACCACGTCCACTTTGTTGTAGACGTTCGACCATTCCGGATGGTGGTCCATCTTCTCCGCCTCGAGCGCCGCTCTCGCCATGAAGCCGAAGGCCTCGCTGAAGTTTTTGAACTTGAAGCTCCGGGTGATTGCCTCGCGGCCCTCGACCAGGCTCCAGCCGGGAAGGCTATTCAGGGCCTGCGTGCGTTGTTCGGGCGATAGTCTGTCACGCATGGCTAGAAGGCAGCGCCCAACGCATAGGCCTCCTCGACCGCATAAGGTCCGCCGCCGCGCGATGGTCTGGATGAAAACAGCACGAAGCGATCGACCTCGAAGAAGCGGCTGGCGAACAGGCTGTGCGCCGCGATGAAGCGATGCACGTGATCAAGCGTCGTATCGCGCAGTCGCGCCAGTGTGACATGCGGCGTGAACTTGCGCTGCTCGGGCGGAAGCCCAAGCATCTGGCAGATACGCTCATGCGTGCTCTGCAGCCGTCTGAGCTCCGGCGACTCCGCCACGCTCGCATAAAGCGAATGCGGTTTGTTGCCGCCGAATGCGCCGATGCCTTTCAGCCTCAGCGTGAAGGGCTTCGCCGACACGGCATCGAGTTCAGCCGCGATTTCACGGGCTAATCCGTCGTCTATGTCGCCGATGAAGCGCAGAGTGATGTGATAGGAGTCCCGGTCGATCCAGCGTGCGCCCCAGATGCCGCCTTTCATGAGCTCTAGCTCGAAGGCAACGTCGGTCGGGATTTCGACACCAGTAAAAAGTCGCGGCATGGCGGGCCTCCTTTCAATGCGGAGCTCGTTGGTCGCGTAAGCAGTCCTACGCTAACGCGATTCGTGCAGAAAAAAAGGGGTTATTTGGAGGAAACCTGCTTGAGCAGGTCTTCCGTGATCGGAAGGATTCGAGAGACGATCATGTCCACTCCTTTGCTGTTGGGATGGAGCCCGTCCGGCTGATTGAGCGCCGGCTCGGCGGCGACGCCGTCGAGGAAGAAGGGGTAAAAGAGCACGCCATGTTTCTGGGCGAGGCGCGGGAACAACGCGTCGAATTTGTTCCCATAGTCGGGACCGAGATTGCGCGGCGCCAGCATGCCGGCGAAGAGCACCGGCAGCTTGCGCTTCTGAAGCTCGGTGAGGATCTGATCGAGCGCCTTTTCCGTCTGCTGAGGATCTATTCCGCGCAAGGCGTCATTGGCGCCGAGCTCGAGGATGATGCCGTCAATCTTGCCGTCCAGCGCCCAGTCCAGGCGTTCGGCTCCGGCCGTGCTGGTGTCGCCGGATACCCCGGCATTGGTGATCACAATATCGTGACCGCGGGCCTTGAGTGCGGCTTCGAGCTTGGCCGGGAAGGCGTCGGCCGGATCTACACCCAAACCGGCGGTCAGGCTGTCGCCGAAAGCCAGGATACGGAGCGTTTGCGCCTGCAGCGGGGAGTAGGCGAGGATGAGGCTGAGGCAGAAGGCGAGGAACCCGAATCGCATGCCTGATTAGGTAGGAACGCCTTGTGACAACGGCAAGTCACGACCTCGTATGGACAATTCAGGCCTCTTCTCCCATCTAGGCCGGATGCCCACTCCGATCGTTTCCCTTGCAGATGTCCGCCTCACCCTTGCCAGCCGCGCCGGTCCCGTCGAGATCCTGCGCGGCATGGACCTATCCGTAGCACCCGGCGAAGCGCTGGGCATTGTCGGGCCTTCCGGTTCCGGCAAGACCACCTTGCTGATGGTGATCGCCGGGCTGGAGCGCGTGAGCTCCGGCACCATCACCGTCAACGGCACGGCGCTCGTGGGCAAGAACGAAGACGCGCTGGCCCGCTTCCGCCGTGACACGATCGGCATCGTCTTCCAGTCCTTCCATCTGATCCCGACCATGACGGCGCTCGAGAATGTCGCCGTGCCGCTCGAATTCAAGGGCGTGGCGGACGCTCTCGCATTGGCCAGGACGCATCTGGAGCGGGTAGGCTTAAGCCATCGGCTCACGCATTATCCGAGCCAGCTTTCCGGCGGCGAGCAGCAGCGCGTCGCCATCGCCCGCGCTCTGGCGTCGGGCGCCAAAATCATCCTCGCCGACGAACCGACCGGCAATCTCGATCTCGACACCGGCCAGGCCATAATGGACCTGCTCTTCACGGTGAAGCGGGAGGACGGCACGACGCTCATCCTCATTACCCATGACCCGGCTCTGGCGCAGCGCTGCGACCGGGTCGCCTCCGTGCGCGACGGGCGCATCGTGTCGGGCGCCCAGCCATGAGGCCGAAGCTCTGGCTCACCTATGCCTGGCGCGACCTGCGCTCAGGGCTCCAGGGCTTCTGGATCTTCCTCATCTGCCTGGCGCTCGGCACCGCGGCCATCGCCATCGTCGGATCGCTCGGCGCCGCCATCGATCGCGGCCTCGTCGAGCAGGGCCAGCCGCTGCTCGGCGGCGATGTCGAAGTTGCGCTCATCCACCGCGAGACGACACCGGCCGAAATGGCTTTCCTGCAGAGCAAGGGCACGGTCTCGAAAGTCGGCTCTCTGCGCGCCATGGCGCGCGGCAACGACATGACGACGCTGGTCGAGATCAAATCCATCGACGATCTCTATCCGCTCTATGGCGCACTCGCTCTCTCTCCTTCCGGCGACATCGGGAAATTCGTCGCCGATGACGGCGTCGCCGTCGATCCGATCCTGCTCGAAAGGCTCGGCCTCAAGACCGGCGATCGGCTCCGCATCGGCGACAAGGATTTCGCGATCCGTGCCACCATCACAACCGAACCCGATCGCATTTCGGATGGTCTGGCTTTGGGTCCGCGCGTTTTGATGAGCGAGGCCTCCTTGCGGGCCACCGGCCTCATCCAACCGGGCAGTCTCATCACCTGGAAATACCGCGTGAAGATGCCGGAGGGCACGAGTCTCGCCGAGGTGCGCGAGGTGGTGCGCGAGGCGCAGGAGGATCATCGCGATTCCGGCTGGCGGGTGCGCAACCGCGGCAGCGCCGCGCCGGGGGCGGATCAATATATCGAGCGGCTTTCCTATTTCATGACGCTCGTCGGCCTCACCGCCCTCATCATCGGCGGCGCCGGCATCGCCAATGCGGCGAGTGCCTTCATCAGCCGCCGCACCGAATCGATCGCCACGCTCAAATGCTTAGGAGCTACCCAGCGCCTGATCACCGGCATCTATCTGACCGAGATCCTGGCGGTGGCTGTGCTCGCCATCGCCATCGGCCTGGCATTCGGCGCCGTGGCGCCGGCCATCGCCAAGGCGACGATCGGCGATCTGATCCCGTTGCCGCTGACGGCCGGCATCGAGCCGCGCCCTCTGGCGCTCGCCGCCATCTTCGGCCTTCTCGTCACCATCGCCTTCACCATGTGGCCACTCGCCCGCACCCGCCACGTGCCGGCCTCCGCCCTCTTCCGTCATCATGTGGTGGCCTTCGGCGGCTGGCCTGGCTGGGGTGCGCTGATCACCATCGTGCTCTCCCTCGCGGCTCTGGCCGGGCTCGTCTATGCGAGCTTCGCCGATGCCCGCATCACCAGCATCTATCTGGGCGGGCTTGCCGGCAGCTTCATCGTCCTGCTGGGCCTCGCCGCCGCGATCGTCCAGCTGACCCGCAAGCTGCCGCGGCCGAAAAGCGCCATCTGGCGCTATGCGCTGTCCAATGTGCACCGCCCGGGCTCGGCCGCGATCTCGGTCATTCTCGCGCTGGGTCTCGGCCTCACCCTCTTCGTGACGCTGGCGCTCACCGACCGCACCATCTCGACCGAGCTCACATCCGGCATTCCCGACCGCGCTCCCTCCTTCTTCTTCCTCGATGTCCGCAATGACGAGAAGCAGGCCTTTCTCGATCTCGTGACGAAGCAGCCGGGCGTCACCGCCGTCGAGACGGCGCCGATGCTCCGGGGACGGATCACTAATGTGAAGGGGATAACCGTCGACAAGGTAAAGTCATCGCCCGATACCGCCTGGGCCCTGCGCGGCGATCGCGGCCTGACCTATGCGAGCGACTTGCCGCAGGGCTCGACGCTGACCGATGGGGCGTGGTGGCCCGCCGATTATCAAGGACCGCCGCTCGTCTCCTTCGTCGATGAAGTGGCCCAGGGCCTCGATCTCAAAGTCGGCGACGACATCACCGTCAATGTGCTGGGCCGCGATATCACGGCGAAGATCGCGAGCCTCAGAAAGGTGAACTGGCGCTCGCTCGACATCAACTTCCTGATGATCTTCACGCCCAACACGCTGAGCAAGGCGCCGCATCAGAACATCGTGACCGTCGAGATGTCGGGGGAGACGAGGGCCAGCTTCTCAACACCGTGTCGCGGGCATTCCCCACCGTGACCGCGATCCGCGTCAAGGACGTGGTGGCGACCGTCACCGAACTCCTGACCCAGATGCTCGCCGCCATCCGCGGCGCCAATGCGCTCACCCTCGTCACCGGCATCCTGGTGCTGGCGGGCGCGCTGAGCGCCGGTCTCGCCGGGCGGCTTTATGACGCCGTGGTGCTCAAGACTTATGGCGCGACCAGGATCGAGCTCATCCAGGCCTTCATCATCGAATACGGCATATTGGGATTGGCTTCCGCGCTTTTCGGCATCACGGTGGGAGCGCTCGCCTCCTGGTTCCTGAGCTTCTGGATCCTGGAGATGCCGTGGAGCTTCTCCTGGCTGACGGCGATCTCGACCGCGCTTCTCGCCATGGTGCTGGCGATTGCCTCGGGCCTCGCGGTCACCTGGCGGGCGCTCACCGCCAAGCCGGCGCCGATCCTCAGGGACGAGTGACATCTTTCAGGGAGCATGATCCGGAAGAGTGCCAAGTGGTTTTCCGGAAAGATCATGCGCAAAGGAAAAGCGTCATGGCGGCTCCTTCCATGGGCATTACGCTTTGGATCACGATGAGTTTGGGTTGAACCAACCCAAACTCATAAACGTGATCGATTCCTATATGTTTGCGCGGGCTTCTTGCGAAAAACCGGTATCCACTTTTTCGCATCCCGCGCTAAGCTAGAGCGGGCAGCGCTTCTTCGCCGGGCTGAAGATCACGAAGCTGAGCGCCGCCAGGATCCAGACGCCGATTCCGCCATAGAGCATGACCCAGCCGAAGCCATGGGTCAGCGCCTCATTCAGGAGGGCGTCCGGTGCGACGGGGAGTTTCTGATCCAGCGACGTCACGCTGCCCGCGGCGATGCCTCGCGCAAGCGAGCGCAATTCGATGGCATCGAGCGCGGGCGGCAGCGCGCTCTTCAAGTGAGCGAGCACGCCCTCCACCAGCACGAAGCCCATCACGGCGATATTGATGGCGAGCGCGATCAGCCTGGCGCTGGCATCGATGCCGGACGCCATGCCGGCGCGGTCGGCCGAGACCGATCCGGTGGTCGTATCGGTGACGGGCGTGCTGGTCAGGCCGATGCCGATGCCGGCCAGCAAGGCGCCCGGCAGTATGGTCAGCCAGCTGGCCTCGAGAAGGGCGCTGCCGAAGCGCATCAGCAGGAAACCCAGACCGATGGTAAACAGGCCGAGCGGAATGACGGTGCGCGCGCCATACCGATGGAGCAGATATTGCGCCACCGGTGTCATGACCAGGAACGGTACCGTGTAAGCGAGCAGCACCAGGCCGGTGACGGTGCTGTCATAGCCGAGACCGATGGTGAAATAGATCGGGAGATAGATCATAAACGGCCAGTAGCTGAAGTTCATGCCGATGCAGCCGATGATTGCGCCGGAGAAATTGCGCACTTTGAACACCGAGAAGTCGAACATCGGATGGGGATTGAGGTTCTCGGCAAAGATGAAGGCGACGAAGCTCACCGCCGCCACCGCGAGAATGGCAAGCCCTGAGAGGCTGCCGAAGCCGAGATCGGCGCCTTGCGTGATGTAGAAGGTCAGGCAGAAAACGGACGCTGTCAGCGTGTCGATGCCGAGCATATCGAGATGCTTGGCTTCGGGATCGCGCGATTCGCGCACGCCGGCCCGGGTCAGGATCAGCGTCACGGCCGCCAAAGGCACATGCACCAGGAAGACCCATTGCCAAGTCGAGAGGGCGATGATCACGCCGCCAATGACCGGCCCGAAGCCCAGGCCGATGCCGGCGACGACGCCCCAGATCGCAAAGGCCCGGCCGCGTTCCCGGCCTTCCTGGAACTGATGCGACAGGACCGCGATGGTGCAGATGAACATCGCCCCGCCGGCCATGCCTTGTGCGAACCGGGCAACGATCAGGAGGAAAGCGTTGGGCGCCACGCCACAGAGCAGCGACGTGACGGCGAAGGCAAGTGTGCTTGCGGCAAAAACGCGCCGCCGCCCGAACCGGTCGGCCAGCGTGCCGGTCGCCATCAGCACGGTTGTGCAGGCAATCGTGTAGGCGTTCATGATCCACTGCATGTCCTGGAAGTCGGCGCCGAATACCCGCTCGAGCGTCGGCAGGATCACCGGCACACTGGATATCTCCAGGCCGACCATCAGAGCCGCCAGACAGGTGGCGGCCAGCGCGATCATGTTGTTTCGGGATTGATCAAGGCTCATGCGGTGTCCCCCGGTTCGAAAGCTGCGGTGGGGGAGAGATAGTCGGACCTTGACTATATAAAAATAGGATGATTACCTATTTCAGAGATAACAAATCAGCATGAATAGAATGGTAACGCTGGATGTGGAATCGGTGCAGGCCTTCGTAATGGTGGCCGATCTGCGCAGCTTTACAAGAGCGGCCGAGACATTGGGCACCACCCAGGCAGCGATCAGCGTGAAGCTCAAGCGGCTGGAAGACCGGCTCGGCTTACGGCTCATCGAAAGGACGCCGCGCCTGGTGCGCCCCTCCGTCAGGGGGGCCGCCTTCCTGTGCGCCGCGCGCGAATTCATCGCCGCCCATGAGCGCGCCGTCGCCGGCCTGTCGGCGACGCCAAGGCGGCTCGCAGTTGGTTTCGTCGATCATGTGGCGGGCGCCGAATTCCCGACTCTGCTGGCGAGGCTGCATGCCCATGATCCTTCGCTTGTGATCGAAGTCAGGATCGACGTGTCGCGCAATCTGATCGATGCTTTCGACAAGGGCGTCCTCGATGCGGTGATCGTGCGCCGCGAGGATGACCGGCGTGACGGCGAAGTGCTGACGCAGGAGCATTTCGGCTGGTTCGCCGCGCCGGGCTTCACCTGGCCTGAAGGCACGCCCTTGCGTCTCGCGTCCTTCGCGCCGACCTGTCTGGAACGGATCATGGCGACGCGCACCCTCGATGCGGCCGGCATCGCCTGGACCGAGACATTCGTCGGCGGCGGCATACCTGCGATCGTCGCTGCCGTATCGGCCGGCCTCGCCGTGGCGCCTTTGACTTACCGCGTGGCCCCCGCGGGTATCGTCGAAGTGGGCAGGGAACTCGGTCTGCCGCTTCTGCCCTCCTCGCAGATCGTGCTTCATTCGACCCTGATCGATGCGAGGTCGCGCGCGGCCCTCAAGATTCTGGCCACTGCCTTTCGCGAACATCGGGTAGTATGAGGGGCTGACAAGGGAATAGCATGGTCGTACTCAACCGCATTTATACGCGCACCGGCGACAAGGGTGACACAGCGCTCGGCTCCGGCGAGCGCGTGCCGAAGACGCATTTGCGCATCCAGGCCTATGGCACGGTGGACGAGACGAACGCCGCGCTCGGCATCGCCCGGCTCCACACCAGGGAGGCGCAGTTCGCCCGCCTCGATGCGATGCTGGGCCGCATCCAGAACGATCTCTTCGATCTGGGCGCCGATCTCTGCGTGCCCGATACCGGCCAGGATCTGGGCTATGAGCCTTTGCGCATGACGGCGCACCAGACCGAGCGGCTCGAGGCCGAGATCGATGAGCTGAATGCCAGCCTCAAGCCCTTGCGCTCTTTCGTGCTGCCGGGCGGCCATCCTGCCGCCGCGCACTTGCATCTCTGCCGCACCGTGTGCCGGCGCGCCGAGCGGCTCATCGTCGAGCTCGCAGCCGACCCCAAAGAGGATGTGAGCGATGGCGTGCTCACCTTCGTCAATCGTCTGTCGGATTTCTTCTTCGTCGCCAGCCGCTGGGTGAACGCGCAAGGTGACGGCGACGTGCTTTGGGTCAAGGGCGCCAATCGCTGATGTTCGTTCCGCTTCATGACAATACGCCGTTGCGGGTCATCCGGTTCCAATATGTGACCGGCGCCCTCATCGTCATCAATGTCACCATGTTCCTGATCACCGGCGCCTTCACCGGTGAGCAGGCCTTGTGGGCGATGGCGACGGGCTATGGCGTCGTGCCGGTCGAACTGCTTCATGCGGTCGATACCGGCCCCTTCAACAATCCGGTGCCCGAGCCGCTCACTCTCATTACCTATGAGTTCCTGCATGGCGGCTGGATGCATCTGATATCGAACATGGCCTTCCTCTGGGTCTTCGCCGACAATGTCGAGGACGCCTTCGGTCATTTCGGCTTCCTGCTGTTCTATCTGCTGTGCGGCATCGCCGCCGGCATGCTGCACACGCTGATGCAGCCGGACTCGGCCGCGCCGCTCATCGGGGCCTCGGGCGCGGTATCGGGCGTGCTCGCCTCCTATCTGCTGCTCTATCCCAGAGCGCGTGTCTGGATCCTGCTCTTCATGCGTATCCCTTTGCCCATTTCGGCCTTCTGGGCCTTGAGCGGCTGGTTCGCGCTGCAGCTTCTGAGCATCTTCATCGCCAGCGAGGACGAGCTCCAGGTCGCCTGGTGGGCCCATATCGGCGGCTTCCTCGCCGGCCTCATCCTCACCTTCGTGTTGCGCTCGCGGCTCCTGGTCAAAACATCGTTATAGAGCCAGGCGCTTGCCGTTGGCGTCGAAGAGATGACCTTTGGCAGGGTCGAGCGCAAGCCAGATATCGGCGCCGGCCTTGTGCGCAGACTTGCCGCGCCATTCGACGGTAACGAGTTCAGTCACACCCGCAAGCTGGACATGCAGCAGCGTGCTGGTGCCGAGCTGCTCGGCGACGATCACCCGGCCCGCAATGGCGCCGGCCCGCGCGGTCGTGTGAAGCTCCACCGCATCGGGCCTCAGGCCCAGGGTCACCGCCTTGTCCGCGGCGCCGGAAACGCTTCCGATGACCGCATCCCCGAGACGCAGAGCCGTGCCGCCATTCTCCCGAGCCGTGGTGACGGCGATGAGGTTCATTCTCGGCTGGCCGAGGAAGCCGGCGACGAATTTGTTCGCCGGCGCCTCATAGAGCTCGAGCGGCGCCCCCTGCTGCTCGATACGGCCTTTGTTCAGGAGCACGATGCGGTCAGCGAGCGTCATCGCCTCGACCTGGTCATGCGTCACATAGATCATCGTCGTTTTAAGATCCTTGTGGAGGCGCGCGATCTCGACCCGCATGCGGGCGCGCAATTCAGCATCGAGATTGGAAAGCGGCTCGTCGAACAGGAAAACGTCGGGCTTGCGCACGATGGCGCGACCGATGGCGACGCGCTGGCGCTGTCCGCCCGACAGTTGCCGCGGCTTGCGCTGCAAGAGATCGCGCAGATCGAGAATATCGGCCGCCTCTTCCACCTTGCGGTCGATTTCCGCCTTGGCCGTACCGATCATCTTGAGCGCGAAGCCCATATTTTCCGCGACCGTCATATGCGGATAGAGCGCATAGGACTGGAACACCATGGCGACGCCGCGATCGGCAGCCGGCGTGTCGTTCATGACCTTGCCGCCGATGCGCAAGGTGCCGGCGCTCATATCCTCGAGCCCGGCGATCAGCCGCAACAAGGTCGACTTGCCGCAGCCGGACGGTCCGACGAAGACGACGAGCTCACGTTCTTTGATGGTGAGCGACATGTCCTTGATCACTTCGGTCTTGCCGAAGGATTTGCTCACCTGTTCGAGTTCAACCGATGCCAATCTTCCATTCCTCAGTTTTGACGGTCCTCATCCCTTGACCGAGCCGTTGAGCAGGTCCTCGACCACGAAGCGCCAGATCAGCGCCACCAGCAGCAAGGTCGGCACGATGGCGATGAAGATGCCGGTATTGAGCAGGCTCCAGGAGACGTCCGTGTTGCGCGCGAGCGCCGCCATGACGACTGAGACGGGCCGCGTCTGGGCATCACCCGACAGCACCATCGAGAACATGTATTCCGAATAAGAGAGCATGAAGGCGAAGAGGCCGGTGGCACCGATCGAAGGCAGCGCCAGCGGCACCGCGATGCGGGTGAAAGCCTGGAAGCGCGAGCAGTGATCGAGCATCGCCGCCTCGAAGAGCTCGGCCGGCATCTTGCGGAAAAACACCGAGAGGATCAGCACCGTGAAAGGCAGCGCCTTGGCGGTGTGCACCAGGATGATGCCGAGCTGCGTGCCGACGAGGCCCGCCGCCTGCAGGCTCATATAGATGGGTGTCACGAGCGCCACCGTCGGCACCAGGGGACTGAGGATCAGGAACAGGAAGCTCAGTTTCTTGCCCGGGAACGTGTAGCGCGCGAACAGGAAAGCGGCGGGGGCGCCGAGCAGGAGATTGAGGATCATCGCGGCGAAGGCGACGACGGTGCTGTTCCACAGGCTTTGCGGCACCTGCCGCGCCGCATCCGAGATCATCGCCCGGTTGGCGCCTTCGGTGAGATAGGCCGACGGCAGCTCGCCGGTGAAGACATAGCGATAGGTCTCGAAATTGATGCCCTCGTCGAAGAGGCCGGCATCGGAATTGAGAAGCACGCGGTCGGGCACCACGCTGCCGATCAGCGACAGGGCCACGGGGCCGCCGGTGAACAAAAGGATGAGGCCGGCGAAGAGGAAGGTGAGGATCGGGTTGTGCCGGCGCTTCACGGGACCTCCTCCCTGGCGAAGAGATCGGAGGGAAGGGCACGCGTGATGGCGATGATGAGCGCGCCCGAAATGAGGACGACGATGAAGGCGACGGCCGAGCCGGCGCCGAAATCATACATCGAGAAGCTCTCGCGCCAGATCTGGAAGGACAGCAGGGTCGTCGCCGTGCCGGGACCGCCGCCCGTCATGGCATAGACGAGATCGTAGCTCGTGAAGGCGGTGAGCGCGTTATAGACGAGGAGCACCACCACCATCGCCTTGATCTCGGGGAAGACGATATGGCGGAAGCGTCCATAGGGACTGCGGCAGTCGAGCTGGCCCGCTTCCAGCACTTCCGAATTGATGGCCGAGAGCGCCGCCATGATGAGCACCACGGCGAAGGGGATCTGCGTCCACACATGGGCGACGACGACCGCATAAAGTGCCAGATGGGGCGAGGTGAGCCAGGGGATCGACTCATCGATGAGGCCGAGGCTCCTGAGCAGCCCGTTGAGCACGCCGAAACTCGGATGGAACACCCAGATCCAGAGCACCGCACTGATGGCGCCGGGCAGCACCCAGGGGAGCAGCACGATCGAGCGGATGACCTGCGAACCGAAGAAGCGGCGTTGCAGGAAGAGCGCGATGGCGACGCCGAGGATCACCACCCAGGGTGCCGCGATGGCGGTGAAGAGCAGAGAGTTCTTCAACGCGTCGGCGAAATAGTCGCTCGTCACCACACGGCGGTAATTGTCGAGACCGACATAGGGCTCGGCCGGAAACAGGATCATCACCTGATGCAGACTGGTCCATAACGCCTGCGCGATCGGATAGATGGTGATGAAGGCGACCGGCAGAAGCGCCGGCAGCAGCCAGGCGATCGGATAGCGATGGATGCTCCACATGGGACGGCGGCCTGCTCGCGAAAGGACGGGGGACGGCCGGAAGGCTGTCCTCTAGATCACGATGAGTTTGGATTGGAACAATCCAAACTCATAAACGTGATCGATTCCTATATATTAGCGCGGGATTCGTACGAAAAACCGGTATCCACTTTTTCGCATCCCGCGCCCGGTAAGGCTACTGCTTGGCGAATTGATCGCGAAGCGTATTCCAGCGCTCAGCGCCATCCTTCATCGTGTCGGCGACGCTCGCTTGGCCGACCATCGCCTTGGCGAGCAGCGGGCGGAAATAGGCCGACCATACGGCGCTCCATTCCGTCCAGGTGCCGGCCTTGGCGGTCGCCACCTGCTTGCTCAAGGTCGGCACGTCGATCCACTTGCCCCACGGCTCGATGACGGCCGGATCTTCGAAGAGCGGAAGCTGGCCGAAGCCCAGGCCTTTTTCAGCCGCCCAGCGTTTCGCCACCGTATAGGGCTTGCCGGCCATGAAGTTGATGAATTTCCAGGCCGCTTCGGCGCGCTTGGGGTCGGCCGCTGTCTTGGCGGTCACCGCGTAGAATTTCGAGAAGCCGAGCGTCGAATGGGCCGAGCCCGGCATCGGCGCCAGCGCGAATTCGCCCGCCCGCGGCTGGTCGGCCTTGTTGTTCATCGCCGCCAACACGTAATTGTAGACGACGGTGAAGGCGTGCTTGCCGGTATTCATCGCCGGGATGATCTTCGATTCATGCGTCTCCGGCTGCACCAGCTCCTTGGCGAAGGCATCCGCCAGCCATTCGAGCTGCTTGTAGGCGCCGTTCTGCGGATCGCTGAACACGGCCTTCTGCTCGGCATCGAAGAGATCGGCGCCGCGGCCATAGGACTGCGCCACGAAGGCGTCGAAGAAGTTCGGCAGCTCCTGATTATACTCATAGACGATCGGGCGCTCCATGCCGGCAGCCTTCAGCTTCTCGGCCGCCGCCGTCACGTCTTCCCAGGTCTCGGGCACCTTGATGCCCGCATCGTCCAGGATCTTCTTGTTGTAAATGAACGAGATCGTGTCGGCGTAATAGGGCAGGCCGTAGAGCTTGCCCTTGTACGTCATGTCGCTGAGCGCGAAGCCGGCAATGTCCTTCTTGAGATCATCGACCGCACCTTTGGGCGCGATGTCCTCGAGCGGCGCGACGAAGCCCGCGGCGGCCCAGGCCGGCAGCCAGTCCTGGCCGCCATAGATGACGTCGGTCTGCGTGTTACCGCGGAAACGCAGGATCAGGCTGTCCTGGTAATCGGGCCATGTATAGTCCGTCACCTTCACCTTGATGCCGGGATTGGCCGCCTCGAACTGGCGGACATTGTCCTGGATCGTGTCCAGCGAATAGTTCCAGACGACGAATTCCAGTGTCAGATCTTCGGCCCAGGCGGGCTGGGCGAGCGCGGCGGTGCCGGCGATGGCCATGCCGGCAAGGAGCTTTTTGATGATTTTCATCGCATATCCCTTTCCTCTCCTGATGGTGCCGCCCTTCGGGGAACGGGGGCGGTCGCGGCCTTTTATTGTTCGTTGAGTGAGGCCAGCTCCGGTACTATAGTGACCGATTGTGATCACTTGCAACCACTTTTGACCATCCTGGCAGCCTCCTCTGGATGAACGGCCGGGAGCGGAGAAAACATCAGCCCCTATGCGTTATGAAGAGCTGAGCCAGCTTCAGGTCGACGCCCTCGATCGCGAGAAAACCGTCCTCGTCATCCCGCTCGGCTCGGTCGAGCAGCATGGCCATCACATGCCGCTCGGCACCGACACGATGCTCGCATACGCGCTCTGCCTCGCCGCGGCCGCACAAATGGAAGGCCAGGTGGTCGTCCTGCCGCCACCCTGGTACGGCTTCTCGGCCCATCACATGCGCTTTCCCGGCAGCATCACGCTCAGCCACACCACGCTGATGGCGATGGTCGAGGACATCGTCGCCTCGCTCGCCCAGCATGGCTTCGGGCGCGTGCTGCTCATCAACGGCCATGGCGGCAATGGCGGCGTCGTGGACGTGCTGGCCGCGGTCCTGGGCAAGCGGCATTATGGCCGGATGCGCATCGCCGGCCTCACCTATTTCGCCCTTGCGGCGCCGGCGATCGCGCGGCTGCGCCGCTCGCGCGAGGGCGGCATGGGCCATGCCTGCGAATTCGAGACTTCCATGATCATGCATCTCCGCCCTGATCTGGTGGCGGCCGACAGGGCGCAGATCACCTATCCGGATCCTGGCTCGGCATATCTCAGCACCGATCTTCTGAAGGGATCGGCGGTCAAGACCTATCTCGATTTCAAGGATCTCTCGCCGCATGGGACATTGGGCGACCCGTCTCTGGCAAATCCGGAGATGGGCGCCGAGTTCTTCGCCGCGGTCGTGGCCGAGCTTGTCCGCTTCATGGAGGATTTTGCCAGATGGCCGATAACAGCGGAAAACCGGACATGAGCGAGGCGACAGCTCCGACCCGTCCACCGGCGAACATCGCCACCAATGACCGCGCCACGCCCTCGCTCGTCTATCGCGCCCTTCTGCGCAGCATCAAGTCCGGCCTGATGGTGCCGGGCGCCAAATTGCCCAACCAGTACGAGCTCGCCCAGCAGCTCAACACCAGCCGCACGGCGGTGCGAAGCGCGCTCGCCATGATGGAGCGCCAGGGCCTGGTGCGCCGCCAGGTGGGCAGCGGCACCTATCTGACCGATGACGCCGACGATGTCTTCGAGCGCATGGACCAGACGGCGGCCGATGAACATGAGGACGTACCGTCCTTCGCCGAGATCATCGAGGGCCGCCTTCTGTTCGAGCCGGCGATGATGCGGCTGGTGGTGAGCCGCGTCGATGACGCCGAGATCGCCGAAATGCGCGCCATCCTGGCCGACATATTGGAGGCGCCGGTCTGGCGGGAGTTCAAGGAGCGCATCTATGCCTTGCACCGCCAGATCTTTGCCAGCACCAAGAACAAATTCATGATCCAGATCATGAACAGCATCCTCGACGACCGCCGCGCCGTCCAGTTCGACGGGCGCGACACCGACAAGCCGGCGCCCGATGCGGTGCGCCGGCAGACGCACAAGGACCTCGAGCTGATCGTCGACGCCATTGCCGAACGCGACGGCAAGCGCGCCGAGGAGCTCGTCTCGGACCACCTGATGCGCACCCTCGCCACCATCAATATCTGGCAGTGACAGTGGCTGACAGGGTCCCACGGCTCATCGCGCTTATGACCATTTGTCATGTAGGCGACAGGAGCAGCCGGAATCACCGGTCGTAGCGTCGCAGACGGCATGGTTTTGCCGGTATCGGCGTTGACTCCACGGGGTGTGATCTCTAGTTTCGCGCCCGATTTGTGCGCCGCCACATAAGGGCGGCAACCCCATGAGGAGTGCCCATGAAGGTCCTGGTCGCGGTCAAGCGCGTCGTTGATTACAACGTGAAAATTCGCGTCAAAGCGGACGGCTCGGGTGTCGAGCTCGCCAATGTGAAGATGTCGATGAACCCCTTCGACGAAATCGGCGTCGAAGAAGCGGTGCGTCTCAAGGAAGCCGGCAAGGCGACAGAGATCGTCGCCATCTCGGTGGGACCGACCCAGGCTCAGGAGACCATCCGCACCGCGCTCGCCATGGGCGCCGACCGCGGCATCCTCGTGAAGAGTGACGACTATGTCGAACCGCTCGGCATTGCCAAGATCCTGAAAGGTGTCATCGAGGCCGAGAAACCGGATCTCGTCATTCTCGGCAAGCAGGCGATCGACGACGACTGCAACCAGACCGGTCAGATGCTGTCCGCTCTCCTCGGCTGGGCCCAGGCGACCTTCGCCTCCAAGCTCGAGATCGATGGCGCGGAAGCGACCGTGACGCGCGAGATCGACGGCGGCCTGCAGACCATCAAGGTCAAGATGCCGCTGATCATGACCACCGACCTGCGCCTCAACCAGCCGCGTTATGCTTCGCTCCCCAACATCATGAAGGCGAAGAAGAAGCCGCTCGAGGAGAAGACCCCGGCCGATTACGGCGCCGATGTCGCGCCGCGCCTCAAGGTCCTCAACACCGCCGAGCCGCCGAAGCGCCAGGCCGGCGTCAAGGTGAAGTCGGTGCCCGAACTCGTATCGAAGCTCAAGGAAGCGGGAGTGATCTGAGATGGCTGTTCTTCTCATCGCCGAGCACGACAATGCTCATCTCAAGGACGCGACCCACAAGGCGCTCACCGCCGCCGCCAAGCTCGGCGGCGACGTGCATGTGCTCGTCGCCGGCAACAATGCCGACGCCGCCGCGGCCCATGCCGCGAAGCTTGAAGGCGTCGCCAAGGTTCTGCATGTCGACGCGCCGCAATTCGAGCGCCCGCTGGCCGAGCCGATGGCCGCCCTCATCGTGGCGCTCTCCGGTCCCTATGACCACATCGTGGCGCCCGCCACCACCAACGGCAAGAACTACATGCCGCGCGCCGCGGCCCTTCTCGATGTCATGCAGATCTCCGACATCTCGGAAGTGAAGTCACCCGACACCTTCGTGCGGCTCATCTATGCCGGCAACGCCGTGCAGACGGTGCAGTCCAACGACAAGAAGAAGCTTATTACCGTGCGCACGGCTGCCTTCCCGGCGACGGGCGAAGGCGGTTCCGCTACGGTCGAGAAGACGCAAGGTCCCGCCGATCCAGGCCTCTCCTCCTATCAGGGCGAGAATCTGTCGAAGACGGACCGGCCCGAGCTCACCTCGGCCAAGATCATCGTCTCCGGCGGCCGCGGCATGCAGAATGGCGAGAACTTCCATATGCTCGACAAGGTGGCCGATAAGCTCGGCGCCGCGGTGGGCGCCTCGCGCGCCGCCGTCGATGCGGGCTTCGTGCCGAACGACTATCAGGTCGGCCAGACCGGCAAGGTCGTCGCCCCCGATCTCTATATCGCGGTCGGCATTTCCGGCGCCATCCAGCATCTCGCCGGCATGAAGGACTCGAAGGTGATCGTCGCCATCAACAAGGACGAGGAGGCGCCGATCTTCCAGGTCGCCGATTACGGCCTCGTCGCCGATCTCTTCCAGGCGGTGCCCGAGCTCGAAGCCGAGCTCGGCAAGCTGGGGAAGTAAGGCCACACAAGTCGCGAGATCAAAGGCCCGCTTCGCGCGGGCCTTTATTTTTGCGCGCGTACTCTCCGCCGCGTGAGCCGGCCGGCGAGCAGGCTGAGCGCGATGGCGAGAGTGAGGAACAGGGCGGCGACCGGCGCTAGATACAAAAGCTCATGATGGGCGATCAGCCGCGCACCGGAGGCGGCGCCGATCGCCTGGCCGAGATAGATGGTCGAGGTGTTGAGCGCGACCGAGGCAGCGGCGAGCGCCGGCTCATGGGTGATGAGCCGGCTCTGCTGCAACGAATTGGACGAGAAGGTGCCGAGCCCCCACAGCGCCACGCTGACGGCGGCGCCGGCCAGGAGGCCGAAGGTCGAACCGAAGACAATGAGGCCGAGAAGAATGGCGCCCAGCGCCGCGACGATCAGGGTCTCGACGCCGAGCTTGCCGACGAGGCGCGCGGCGAGAAAGTTGCCGGCGACGCCGGCGATGCCGAAGCCCGAGAGCAGAAGGGCGATGAGGGCAGGCGAGGCGCCGAGCACCTCCTTGTAGATCACTACCAGATAGCCCGACAGCGTGAACTGCCCCGAGCCGCTGGCGAGCGTCACCAGGAGGATGAGGATCAGGACGGGATCGAAGAAAACCGCGCGCCAGGCCGAAAGCGACAAAGGCGGCGTGCGTAGTCCTTTGGGCAGCGTGCGCCAGACGAAGAAAGCGGAGACGAGCGCCAGCACGGCCATCAGCGCGTAAGCTACGCGCCAGCCGGCGAAGGCGGCGATGAGGCTTCCCGACGGCATGCCGGCGACCGAGGCGATCGACCAGCCGATGAAGATGAAGGCGACGGCGGCGGCGCGTTTCTCCGGCGGCAGCATTTGGCCCAAAGTGGCGGCTGCCTGCGGTGTGAAGATCCCGGCCGAGATCACGGTCACGGCGCGCAGGATGACGAGGCTGGTGAAATCGGGAGCAAGGGCGGAGAGCGCGTGGCCCAGCGCGTAGAAGGCGAGTGAACCGGCCAGCAGCACGCGCCGGTCGAGCCGGCTGGTGAAGGTCGCGAAGAACGGAGCCCCGAAACCGATGATGAGGCCGCCGGCAATCAGCAGGAGGCCGGCCGTGGCAGGCGTCACCGCAAGCCCCGCCGACAGATCGTTCAGCATGCCGGCGGGCAGCATGATCCCGGTGCCGATGATGAAATTGCCGGCAAACAGAGCCCACAGCGCCAGCCGGTGCGAATCTTGAGTCATTCCGGACTATGGCCGGGTCGCCGGGGCGCGGTAAATCGCCGCCGCGACATGTCAGACCCGATCTCGCACATGCGAAATGCACTTGCCCAAGGAACAGGCACGATATAGGCTCCCACGCCTTTACCAAATGGGTAGTAGATTAACATGCAGATCAACAAAGTCGGCGTTATCGGCGCCGGTCAGATGGGCAACGGCATCGCCCATGTATGCGCCCTCGCCGGCTTCCAGGTGCTTCTCAACGACCTCAGCAAGGAGAAGATCGAGGCCGGGCTCGCCACTATCAACGGCAATCTCTCGCGTCAGGTCAGGTCCGGCAAGATCACCGAGGCGCAGCGCGACGCGGCGCTCAAGAACATCAACATGGCGGCCTCCTACGAGGATTTCGGCATCTGCGACCTGGTGATCGAAAGCGCCGTCGAGGACGAGGCGGTCAAGCGCAAGATTTTCACCGCGGTCTGTCCACATCTCTCCGATTCAGCGGTGCTCGGCACCAACACCTCGTCGATCTCGATCACCCGGCTTGCCGCTTCGACCGACCGGCCGGAAAAATTCATGGGCATCCACTTCATGAATCCGGTGCCGCTCATGGAGCTGGTCGAGCTCATCCGCGGCATCGCCACCGACGAGCAGACCTTCAATTCGGTGAAGGAATTCTCGCTGCAGCTGAAGAAGACCATCGCCGTCGCCGAGGATTTCCCGGCCTTCATCGTCAATCGCATCCTGATGCCGATGATCAACGAGGCGGTCTATACGCTCTATGAGGGTGTCGGCAATGTCGAGGCCATCGATCTGTCGATGAAGCTCGGCGCGCATCACCCGATGGGCCCGCTCGAACTCGCCGACTTCATCGGCCTCGATACCTGCCTGTCGATCATGCAGGTGCTTTATGAAGGCCTGGCCGATTCGAAATATCGTCCCTGCCCGCTGCTGGTGAAGTATGTCGAGGCCGGCTGGCTCGGCCGCAAGACCAATCGCGGCTTCTACGACTATCGCGGCGAGAAGCCGGTACCGACGAGGTAACGCATCACCCCGAAAAGTTGCAGACTTTTCGGATAAGGTGATGCGCGAGAATGACCCCCTCGCCCCTCGAAGAGGGGAGAGGGTATTTTACTTCTCCGCGGTCGCCGCCGTGATCAGCGCCTTGGCTTCGGGCGAGTCCCATTCGGCGGGGCCGGCGAGGCGGCCGATCTCGCGGCCCTGACGGTCGATGAGGATCGAGGACGGCAGGCCCACCGCCTGGAATTTGCCGAGCGCCTCGGTCGAAGGATCGGCATAGAGTTTGAGCGCCGTGGCGTTGACCTCTTTCAGGAACTTGCCCGACGCTTCGAGCCCCTTGCGGTCGACGGCGATGGCGACGACTTCAAAATCGGGCGATCCCATCTCGCTCTGCAGGCGCGCCAGCGACGGCATCTCCTCACGGCAGGGCGCGCACCAGGTGGCCCACAGATTGACCAGGATGACGCGGCCCTTCCAGGGCGCCAGTGACGTTGCGGCGCCATTCTCCGCGAGGAAGCTGATCTCCGGCACGTCCTTGCGCTCGGGCTTGACCACGAAGGCGGTCATGGTGCCGGTCGACAGCGCCTTGGTGACGGCGCCTTGCGGGGCGGCGGTCGTCACCGCAGCGGTCGGCCCGACCTTGCCATCGCCTTCCCCCTTCAAGTAAACCCCGAAGGCTGCGGCGATCGCGGCGAGCACGACGACCAGGACTGCGGGCTTCAGGTTGCGGGCTTTTTCAGTCATTCGGGAATTCCATTTGCGAGGCGGGTCATGACCAACAAGATGTGGGGCGGCAGGTTCGGCAGCGGACCCGACGCCATCATGGAAGAGATCAATGCCTCGATCGGCTTCGACCAGAGGCTGTTCGCGCAGGACATCAAGGGATCGCTGGCCCATGCCAAGATGCTCGCCGAACAAGGCATCATCTCCAAGTCCGACGCGGCTGAAATAAGGCGTGGCCTGGAGAAGGTGCAAGGCGAAATCGAAAGCGGCGCCTTCACTTTTTCGCGCGCCCTCGAGGACATCCATATGAATGTCGAGCAGCGCCTCAAGGATCTGATCGGTCCGGCGGCCGGGCGCCTCCATACCGCGCGCTCGCGCAACGACCAGGTGGCGACCGACTTCCGTCTCTATATCCGCGACGTCTGCGACCATCTCGACAGGCAATTGCAGGAGCTCCAGCTGGCGCTCGCGACCAAGGCGGAAGCCCATGCCGCGACCATCATGCCGGGCTTCACCCATCTGCAGGTGGCGCAGCCCATTACCTTCGGTCATCATCTTCTCGCTTATGTCGAGATGCTGGCGCGCGATCGCGGCCGCATCGCGGATGCGAGGAAGCGCATGAATGAATCGCCGCTCGGCGCCGCCGCACTCGCCGGCACCTCTTTCCCCATCGACCGCAATATGACCGCGAAGGAACTGGGCTTCGACCGGCCGATGCGCAATTCGCTCGATGCGGTGGCCGACCGCGATTTCGTGCTCGAGCTGCTCGCCGCCGCGTCGATCGCGGCGATGCATCTCTCGCGGCTCGCCGAAGAGATAGTCATCTGGTGCACGGCGCAATTCCGCTTCGTGACGCTCTCCGACAAATTCACCACCGGCTCGTCGATCATGCCGCAGAAGCGCAATCCCGACGCCGCCGAACTGATCCGCGGCAAGCCGGGCCGCATCCTCGGCGCCTTCTCAGCCCTGCTCGTGGTGATGAAGGGACTGCCGCTGACCTATTCGAAGGATATGCAGGAAGACAAGGAGCCGGCCTTCGACGCCATCGACAATCTCTCGCTCGCCATCGCCGCCATGACCGGCATGGTCAAGGACCTCGAGCCCAATGCCAAGGTGATGCGCGCTGCGGCGGCGCAAGGCTTCGCCACCGCGACCGATCTCGCCGACTGGCTGGTGCGCGCTCTGGGCCTGCCTTTCCGCGAGGCGCATCACGTGACGGGCGCACTCGTCGCCTTGGCCGAGAAGAAGAACTGCGATCTCGCCTCCTTGAGCCTCACCGACATGCACAGCGTGAACGACAAGATCACCACCGATGTCTACAAGGTGCTGTCGGTCGAAAATTCGGTCGCCTCGCGCACTAGCCTGGGCGGCACGGCGCCGAAGAATGTGGCGCGCGAAGCGGCGCGCTGGCTGAAGCAGCTCGGCAAGTAATCCTGCTTGGCCTGCCTTTGCAGAGAATTGCAGGCGCAAAATTTACGTGGGGACATATAGCCAGGACGGCTGCTGCCTTGTCCTTGACCCGCTGCACGCTTTTGCGTGACGGAGATGTGGGCCCGGAACGTCTCACCCTTTGCGCTGCCCTGCCAATGCTTCAGGAAGCGGTTCATGCAGAGATTGGCAAGCAGGGAGCTGATCACCCCGCCCTGCGGCGTGGCGCGGTCCGTGTCCTTGCCACCGTTCATGCGCTCCGTTCCATCCCTATCCCGCACCTGCCGGTCGACGATACGCCGTGCCACCGATGGCATCGGTTGCGCGTGCGGGAACGTGTCGACGTCCTTGGACAGATCGGCGTCCACCATATCCGTGCAGCCACGGCGCAGGAGACCATGGGCAAGCATGCCCGCCCGCCAGATCTTGTCGCAGAGCTGATAGAAACGGAAACCAAGCTTCGCCTTGGCCTTGGAATAGAGCTTTCTTTGAAGCATCCTGATACTTTCAAGTATTGTCAGGCTCATCAGCAATCTCCGCTCTTCGGCCGCTTCGAAAGCACCCCAGACGTCAGGGCCCTTTGCTCCGCCAGCGCTACCCGCCTAGACGCTTGATCGGCGGCATCGCCCATCGCGGCGCAGCATGTCGATTTCCAACGAATCCGCCCACAATAGCAAGCGGGATCATCTGAACAGACCGAGGAACTGATCAGGAACTTCGCGTTCAGCACACTAGCGTCAGTTCGATGAGCCCGATATCGTGGCCGAGGCCATCCGCTGTTTCAACGCCGGGATCGAGACACGTGCCGCTTGCAAAGACCGACGCCGCCAGGCATCTGACCGAGTTCGTGTTGCTGGCCTTCCGCATCGAAGCGACGGATGTACCCCTATGAAGGACGCCGAAATCGAACGCATCTCGGCCGCCATCATCGCGCGTGGGCTTGGTGGCCAATCGGAGATCGAGCTGCTGCAGGGCTTCTGCGCGGACTGCAATGCGGCGGGGCTCGATCTCGCCATGGGCATCGCCGTCATCGACACGCTGCATCCGATCCATGAGGGCCGCGCCTTTCATTGGCGCGCCGACGGCCAGGTGGAGCGCGAGGTCACCGAATATACGCCGACCAGCTATTCGGACGAGAACTGGCGCCAGAGCATCTTCTATCATCTGATGCAGACGGGCGGCGACGAACTGCGCCGCCGCATCGATGACGGAACACCGCGCGATTTCGACTTTCTCAATAAGCTCGAGGAGCAGAACCAGACCGACTATGTCGCCTTCCTGCAGCGTTTCGACCGCGAGGGTGTCATCGGCGAGATGGACTGCATCTACACCCACTGGTCGACGGGGAAGGTGCAAGGTTTCGACGACGCCGAGCTTGCGGCGCTGCGCCGGCTTGTGCCGCTGCTGGCGCTGGCACTCAAGACCTCATCGGTGACCCGCGTCGCTGAGACGATCGCCGAGGTCTATCTCGGCCGCGATGCCGGTGCCCGCGTCCTCAAGGGCCGAATCGTACGCGGCGTCGCCGACCGTATCAACGCGGTGCTGTGGTATTCCGATCTCAAGGACTTCACCACCATCACCGATGCGGCGCCGCCCGACGAGGTGATTCCGCTGCTCAACGACTACGCCGATGCGGTGATCTCGGCCATCCATGACAAGGGCGGCGATGTGCTGAAGCTGATCGGCGACGGCGTGCTGGCGATCTTCGGCGGCGCCGAGCCCGCCGAAACATGCCGCCGCGCCTTGCTCGCCGAGGCGAAGATGCGAAAGCGCATCGCCGATCTCAACGACAAGCGGAAAGCCGAAGGCCGCCCGCTGGCGGGCGTCAATCTGGGCCTCCATATCGGCGATGTCTTCTACGGCAATATCGGCTCGACGACGCGGCTCGACTTCACCGTCATCGGCCCGGCGGTGAACGAGGTGAGCCGCATCGTGGCGCTGTGCCGCTCGGTCGACCGCGACAATCTCTTTTCGTCCGATTTTGTCGCCGCCACGCCCGAGCCCGAGCGCTCCCGCCTCGTCTCGGTCGGCCGTTTCGCGCTCCGGGGCGTCAGCCGGGCGCAGGATCTTTATACGATCGATCCGGAACTGGTGCGAGGGTGAAACGCCGGCTGGACCGGCGCCCGCCGATCCATTCGCCTAGCCACTCGAGCCCATGCCGATGCATAGGCGACAAGGACGGCGATCATGGCGAGCGGCGATTTTGCGCCTCGCGCCACCTCCGACCGGCATCTTCCAGTTCGGTAGCACCTTACCCAAATATGAGATCGCATTCGATTGCGGGGGCGTCACCCACTATCTCGGCCAAGGCCTCGACGATGCCGAGGCTCTTCACTGAAATATGCAAACGGGCGGAGCGGCTATGCGCGTGATGTTTGCAAGGCGAGGGATCGGCCATGGCCAGCTCGGCTCTTACCCCCTTCCCCCGCCCGGCGCCTTGGTCTAATCCTTGGCCCATGACCATTCGTGCCCTCCTAGTCAGCCTCCTTCTCGCCGGCCTTGTGGCCGCCTGCGGCGTCCGAGGCGCGCCCGAGAAGCCCGAAGGGGCCAAGAAGACGAACGAGCCCATCGTTCTCGATCCGCTGATCCAGTAATCTTTCTCCCGCCAGACCGGTCCGGCCGCCCATGCACCATTTCGCCTATAAAGACGGCCATCTCCATGCCGAGGAGGTGAGCCTCAAGGTCATCGCCGAGGAGGTGGGCACCCCCTTCTATTGCTATTCGACCGCCACGCTCGAGCGCCATTACCGTGTCTATGACGAGGCCTTTCAGGGCCAGGACCACGCCATCTGCTATTCGATGAAGGCCAATTCCAACCAGGCGGTGCTGAAGACCCTGGTCGATCTCGGCTCCGGCATCGACGTCGTCTCGGAAGGCGAATTGCGCCGCGCCCTCGCTCTGGGCGTGCCCGGCCGCAAGATCGTCTTTTCCGGCGTCGGCAAGACGGCGCGGGAAATGGCGCTGGCGCTGAAGGAGCGCATCGCCTGCTTTAACGTCGAATCCGAACCCGAGCTCGAGCTGCTGGCGTCCGTCGCCACCCGCCTTGGCACCCGCGCCAATGTGTCCTTGCGCGTCAATCCCGATGTCGACGCCAAGACGCATGCCAAGATCACCACCGGCAAGGCCGAGAATAAATTCGGCATCGCCTTCGCCGACGCCAAACGCGTCTATGCCAAGGCGCGCCAGCTCGACGGCATCGACGCGTCGGGCATCGACACCCATATCGGCAGCCAGATCACCGAGCTGGCGCCCTTCGAGCAGGCCTTCAAGCGCATCGCGGAACTCACCGCCGAACTGAAAAGCGAAGGCCACGACATCCGCCATATCGATCTGGGCGGCGGCCTCGGCGTGCCCTATCGCGGCACCAATGACGTGCCGCCGCACCCGGACGAATATGCCGCGATGGTGAAGCGCACGCTGGGGCACTTGGGCTGCAAGCTGGTGCTCGAGCCCGGCCGCATGATCGCCGGCAATGCCGGCATCCTCGTCTCGCGCGTCATCTATGTGAAGCATGGCACCGCCAAGAACTTCATCATCCAGGACGCGGCGATGAACGACCTCATCCGCCCGACGCTTTATGATGCCTATCACGAGATCCTGCCCGTGGATGAACCGCAGGGCGGGCGGGAACTGATCAGCGACGTGGTGGGCCCGGTCTGCGAGACCGGCGACTATTTCGCCCTCGACCGCAAGCTGCCGGAAATGGAACAGGGCGATCTTCTGGCGGTGATGACCGCCGGCGCCTATGGCGCCGCGCAGTCCGGCACCTACAATTCGCGCCCGCTCATCGCGGAAGTGCTGGTCAAGGGCTCGAAATTCGCCATCGTGCGGCCGCGCCAGACCTATGAGGACCTGATCGGCCTCGACCAGTTGGCCCAGTGGCAGGAAAAGAACCGGAGATAGGCCTGATTACCCCCCCTTCCGGGAGGGTCGACGCGCAGCGCCGCGGTGGGGGTCGGGAAGTCTAAGGCAGATCCGAGATCGGCGGCACGCCGCCCGGCGCGCGATAGGCATAGCCGTTATCCGGGTCTCCACTAAATGCCGCGGTCCGGCGCGCCAAAGCGAGGCCAAGTCCAACCGCAGCGCCCATCCCATCGGCGCCCACGTTTACGACGACCTGCGGGCCGAGTTCGAGGTCGCCTATTCGGAAAACGATATCGATAAGAGCCTAACTGAGATGCCTACGACCAAGCGATCG
Source organism: Nordella sp. HKS 07 (assembly GCF_011046735.1). Lineage (NCBI taxonomy): Bacteria > Pseudomonadati > Pseudomonadota > Alphaproteobacteria > Hyphomicrobiales > Nordella > Nordella sp. HKS 07. The sequence continues at coordinate 2,281,813 of NZ_CP049258.1, forward strand.
GAGCGAGGGCACGGCTTGTTATGATCGAGCTCGCGATCATGATGCCGCCGGTCGCTTCCTGATGAATCACCAGATATGCCCCGATCGCTAACATGCCCGATTGCAGTGCAAGCCTTATGATCTTGGAGATGGTTCCCAATGAGCCGGCGACGTCGCTAGCATTGGCGTGAGCGGTAAGATATTCCTGGTTGACGTCTGACCAGCGATCGGCAATCCGTGATCCGAAACCCATAGCCTGCATGGCTTCCGCATTTCGGCGCGTCGCTTCGGCAAGGGCACTTCGGCTTGCGGCGTACTTTCCCGCCGCTTTGGTTGGCTCCTTCGTACGTAGCTCGGTCAGGAGCGTGAGACTGAAAAGCACTATCGCGCCAGCCAGCGCAGTAATGCCGATCCAGAAGTGGAAGAGGAAGCAGATGCCAACATAGAGGGGCATCCAGGGCAGGTCGAAGAGCGCTGTCGGTCCCGCACACGACAGGAAAGAGCGAACCTGATCCAGATCACGTAGCGACTGGAGCCCATCACCCGAAACCTTGCTGCGCAAAGGGAGCCGCATCACGACTGAATAGACCTGGCCGCTCATCTTCGCGTCCAGAGCGATGCCGATGCGGACGAGAAGCCGGGATCGCAGCAATTCGAGCACGCCCTGGAATGCGAAGAGCAAGCCCGCCAGCAGGACAAGTCCCATCAGGGTCGGTACGCTGCGGCCCGGTACCACACGATCATAGACCTGCAACATGAAGAATGAGCCCGTCAGGGCGAGGATATTCACGGCCCCACTCATGAGGCCTATCCCGCAAAACGCAGTTCGAAATGAAGAAAGCACCGCCGCGAGGGTTAGTCGCGGCGGTGTAGAGGAGGTTAACACAGAAGTTTCAGCCACGATGGACTCGTTTGACAATTGCCTCCGACTTAGAACAGGAAGTCATTCTGGTGGGAAACCAAGGTAGCGATGGTCATGTTGTTGACCGTAAGCTTATCGCCACCGCCGAAATCGATCACCACGGCGGAGCCGACCTGAGTCATCTGCAGGTCGCCGAAGGTATCGACATCTGCCACGCCGGTCAGGTCGATCTGGTCGGTTCCCGCGACGAAATCGGTGATGATATCCGCGTCACCGCCCGTGGCGAAGATGAACGTATCCGCGCCCGCATTGCCTGTGAGAGTATCATTGCCCGCATTGCCGCCGATCGTGTCATCCCCCGCCCCGCCGCGCAGGACATCATTGAAATTCGACCCGCGGATCGTGTCATTGCCACCGCTGCCATCGACGAATGTAAGTCCATTCACCGACTGAAGCCCGGACAGGTCCAAGGTATTTGCGGCAGACGTACCCATCAGGCCATGATTATTGCCCGCCCAGTTTTCAATGCTCTGACTGCTGGCATTGAAATTGGTCAAGGTCAGGTTGCTGGTTCCCTCAACCTTGAGAGTGTCTGTCCCGCTTCCGCCGTTAAGAATGTCGGTGGAGTCGCTAGCCCCCGTGACGAGAAGCGTATCATCGCCGTCACCACCCATGACGCTATCCACACCGGCACCGCCTCTGAGCGAGTCGGCGAATGCGGATCCGATGAGGGTGTCATTGCCACCGCTACCGTCGACAAATGTAAGCCCATTCACCGACTGAAGCCCGGACAGGTCCAAGGTATTTGCGGCAGACGTACCGATCAGGCCATGATTATTGCCCGCCCAGTTTTCAACGCTCTGACTGCTGGCATTGAAATTGGTCAAGGTCAGGTTGCTGGTTCCCTCAACCTTGAGAGTGTCTGTCCCACTTCCGCCGTTAAGAATGTCGGTGGAGTCGCTAGTCCCCGTGACGAGAAGCGTATCATCGCCGTCGCCACCCATGACGCTATCCACGCCGGCACCGCCTCTGAGCGAGTCGGCGAACGCCGAGCCGATGAGGGTGTCGTTACCCTCAAGGCCACTGATGACGCCCACACCCGATTTGGCAGTAAGACCGCTGAAATCAAGCGTATTTGCAGCGCCCGTACCGTTTATGGCGTTGTTGTTCGTACCCAGAAGGACTTCAATGCTTTGGGTGGTGGCATTGAATTTGGCCAAAGTTAGAGCGGCAGCGGTGTTGATCTTGAGCGTATCCACACCTCCATCGCCGGAGAGAGTGTCATACGTGTCATTGGCGCCCGACACATTGAATGTGTCATTGCCATCACCGCCACTGATCGTGTCGGTTCCCGCTCCGCCTGTCAGATTGTCATTGCCACCAAGGCCTGAAATCTTGTCATTGCCACCCGCGCCATTGATGATGTCGTCTTCGTCGGTTGCAAACCGGCCGGAAATTCCTTGCGTGCGGTCAATGACATTGGCGGCCGATGTGCCTGTTACGGTGTTGCCCGCAAGATCACCGACATTGATCGTGAAGTTTTCATGAACGGTTGATGCTCCGTCGGTAGCGACGACCGTGACTTCGTGACTGGTTGCCGTCTCAAAATCGAGCAGTGCCCCATTGGCGACTGTGATTACACCGGTTGTCGGATTTATCGCAAACCGGCCACCGGCATTGTCGAGCAATGTGTAGGTTACGGCGTCACCGCCAGTCGCCGATACAACCGTTATGCCAACGGTGGCCCCGGTGGCTGCATTTTCGGCGACCGTGTTGGCGCTTGCATTGCCATCCGAGAGAGCGCCGGGAGCCACGTCGGTCACCGTGATCGCATAGCTCTTGGTAATGAAGGCTGACGATGGATCGGCGGCCACGACCACAATATTGTAGACATTGTTACCGCCGATATCAGTCGGGTTCTCGAAATCCGGCCCCGTCCTGAAGGAAAGAATGCCGTTCTTGTCGATCTGAAATTTCGCCGCATCCGGACCGGCGACGGCGAAGGTGAGATCGTCGCAATCAATGCCGGTCAGAACCGAGCCCAATATAGTCGAGTTCTCCGCAATTGGAGCAAATGAATCTACCAAGATCGGAGCCGAATTTGTGACTTCGATCATAAAGGTCGTATCGACCGAATGATTGAAGCCATTCGTGGCCCGCACGGTCACATTGTGAGTCGTCGCGGTCTCAAAATCGAGGAGGCTACCATTTGCGACAGTGATTTCACCGGTCGCTTGATCGATCGTGAATCGACCGCCGGCGTCGTCAGCGAGCGAATAGGATATTCCCGTGCCCGTGCTATCTGCCGCGTGGGCGATGACACCTGTGCTCGAACCGCTCGCGGCACCTTCCGCCACGGCGTTGGTAGCGGAATTCGAGTCTACCAGACCGATTGGCAGAATATCCGGTGTGAGAATGGTCGTGGCGATCCCGCCCGCGGCCTGTGCTGCGGCAAAAGTCGTATATTCACTGTCGCCACCGACTAGGAAGAACGTCTCTCCGTTGCCATCGACGACCTTCTCGACGCCCTTCAGGCTGTCGTTGCCGTCGGCTCCAGCTGAGACCTGCCAGCCATTGCTGACATCATAGGTGAAGTCGGCAGCCGACAGGTCGCCGGAGTAGTTTGCGGCATCGATGCCGGCTCCGCCGTCGATTGAGTCGTTTCCGGCTCCGCCATTCAGGACGTCGTTGCCGCCGGCACCGTCGAGCGTCACCGGGCCCGCGACATACTCGCCGTGGATAGTCTCGCCGGCGTTGCTGCCCGTCACCACGTCGGCCGCGCCGTTGAGGTAGATGGAAATCGGACGTGCCTGGTCGAGGAAGGTGTTGTCCGAGGCGATTGACGGGATATCCGCGTCGACAAACGGCAGCACCGCGATGTGCGCCCCGTCCGAGTTGGAGAAGCTGTTGCCCGTGATGGTCACGTCGACCGTTTCGGTGACGATGCCGTTGCCATTGCCCTGGAAAGTGTTGTCGGTGATGGCACCCTGCGCGCCCTGCACGAGGTAGGCGCCCTCGCTCCAGCCGGTGATCTGGCTGGTGCTGAGGCTGAAGTCGGCTGCCGTTCCGCCGACGCCGAACGGGCGCGTGTCCTCGGCCGAGCCGGTGAAGACGGCGTTGGCAATGCTGACATGGTCGCCGGTGACGAACAGGCCGTAGGGCCGATCAAGGCCGCCGAAATTGTAGGCGCCCGTAAAGTCGACGCCGTCGATGGTGACGTGGTCTGCGGTAACCAGCACGCCGCCACTGATGACAGCGCCGTCCGCACCCAGAATGGTCACCTGCTTGTCAATCGTCAGCGGCCCGCCGAAGGTTCCGGCGGCCAGCATGATGGTGTCGCCGTCGGCCGCCGCGTCGAGCGCGGCCTGGATGGTGGCGAAGCCGCCGCCGCCGACCAGGAGCGTCTTGCCGCCGACCGCATCCTCGAGCACCTCGACGCCGTCCAGCGTGTCGGTTCCGTCGGCGCTGGTCACCGTCCATGTCGCGCCACCGACGTTGTAATGGATGTCGGTTGCTGCGTGCACGTCGCCCGATACCACCGCAGTGTCGATGCCATCGCCGCCATGGATGATGTCGTTGCCGTGGCTGCCGACCAGACGATCATTGCCGCCGGCGCCATCGAGGGTGACTGGACCACTGACATATGCGGCGGTGATGAACTCGCCGACCTCGCTGCCGGTGACGGTCTGGGCCCCTCCGTTGAGATAGACAGAAATCGGACGTGCCTGGTCGAGGAAGGTGTTGTCCGAGCCAATCGAGGAGAGGTTCGCGTCGACAAATGGCAGCACCGCGATGTGGGCGCCGTCGGAATCGGAGAAGCTGTTGCCCGTGATGGTCACGTCGACCGTTTCGGTGACGATGCCGTTGCCATTGTGCTCGAAAGTGTTGCCGGTGATTGAACCCTGTGCGCCCTGCACGATGTAGGCGCCCTCGCTCCAGCCGGTGATCTGGCTGTGGCTGAGGCTGAAGTCGGCTGCCGTTCCGCCGACGCCGAACGGGCGCGTGTCCTCGGCCGAGCCGGTGAAGACGGCGTTGGCAATGCTGACATGGTCGCCGGTGACGAACAGGCCGTAGGGCCGATCAAGGCCGCCGAAATTGTGGGCGCCCGTAAAGTCGACGCCGTCGATGGTGACGTGGTCTGCGGTAACCAGCACGCCGCCACTGATGACAGCGCCGTCCGCACCCAGAATGGTCACCTGCTTGTCAATCGTCAGCGGCCCGCCGAAGGTTCCGGCGGCCAGCATGATGGTGTCGCCATCGGCCGCCGCGTCGAGCGCGGCCTGGATGGTGGCGAAGCCGCCGCCGCCGACCAGGAGCGTCTTGCCGTCGACCGCATCCTCGAGCACCTCGACGCCGTCCAGCGTGTCGGTTCCGTCGGCGCTGGTCACCGTCCATGTCGCGTCACCGACGTTGTAATGGACGTCGGTTGCTGCGTGCACGTCGCCCGAGACCACCGCGGTGTCGATGCCATCGCCGCCATGGATGATGTCGTTGCCGTGGCTGCCGACCAGACGATCATTGCCGCCGGCACCATTGAGAGTGACCGGGCCCGCGACATACTCGCCGTGGATGGTCTCGCCGGCGTCGCTGCCCGTCACCACGTCGGCCGCGCCGTTGAGGTAGATGGAAATCGGACGATCCTGGTCGAGGAACGTATTGTCGTGAATGGTGCTGCCGACATTCGTGTCCACAAACGGCAGGGAGACGATGTGCGCCCCGTCCGAGTTGGAGAAGCTGTTGCCCGTGATGGTCACGTCGACCGTTTCGGTGACGATGCCGTTGCCATTGCCCTGGAAAGTGTTGTCGGTGATGGCACCCTGCGCGCCCTGCACGAGGTAGGCGCCCTCGCTCCAGCCGGTGATCTGGCTGGTGCTGAGGCTGAAGTCGGCTGCCGTTCCGCCGACGCCGAACGGGCGCGTGTCCTCGGCCGAGCCGGTGAAGACGGCGTTGGCAATGCTGACATGGTCGCCGGTGACGAACAGGCCGTAGGGCCGATCAAGGCCGCCGAAATTGTAGGCGCCCGTAAAGTCGACGCCGTCGATGGTGACGTGGTCTGCGGTAACCAGCACGCCGCCACTGATGACAGCGCCGTCCGCACCCAGAATGGTCACCTGCTTGTCAATCGTCAGCGGCCCGCCGAAGGTTCCGGCGGCCAGCATGATGGTGTCGCCGTCGGCCGCCGCGTCGAGCGCGGCCTGGATGGTGGCGAAGCCGCCGCCGCCGACCAGGAGCGTCTTGCCGCCGACCGCATCCTCGAGCACCTCGACGCCGTCCAGCGTGTCGGTTCCGTCGGCGCTGGTCACCGTCCATGTCGCGCCACCGACGTTGTAATGGATGTCGGTTGCTGCGTGCACGTCGCCCGATACCACCGCAGTGTCGATGCCATCGCCGCCATGGATGATGTCGTTTCCAGCTCCGCCATTCAGGACGTCGTTGCCGCCACGGCCATAGAGAAAGTCATTGCCGCCGCGGCCATTGAGGACGTCGCTGTCATTGGCCGAACCCTGGCTCGGATGGTTGTTTCCATCGAGAACATCGGCATAGTCGGTGCCGGACAGCGTATCGTCTCCCGATCCTCCCAGGACGACAACATAGTCATTGGCAGAGCTGACCGGCGTGAGATGGTCCACTGCCGTTTCGGCGTCAAACGAGACACCGGTGGTAAAGTTCCTGAAGTTGAAGTCGGTGCCGACATTCTGGAAGTCGTTGTCGGTGATGTTCAGGTTGTCGGTGTTGATGCCGCCGGAGACGGCTGTGCCGGTCGAAACGAAGGCATTGCCGGCAACATCCAGATGCGAGTTTCCGGACAAATCGGCATTGATGCCGGTGCGGGCGAATTCAATCTTGTTATCCGAGATCGTGATGTCCACCCCGCCGCCATCCAGCCATACGGCGCGCCCCCACGAGGCAGTGCCGAACAGACCCTGTTGGTTGCCGGTAAAGTAGTTGTCGGTGATCGCGATCTCACCCGACGCGATCGGGGAAATCGATATGGCGCGGTCATCCGCGGCGCCGCCCTGAGCGGTAGAGTAGAATATGCTGTTGGTGACGATGTGCGGATGGCCCGCGGGCCCACTTGTCATGATCTCCAGCGTGGGATCGCTGGCACCACCGCCCGTGGTCGTCCCGTCATTGAGGAAACGCACCCCGTCAATAACGACCTGGCCGCCCGCCGTTATGGAATGGTGGCCAACGATCGTGGTTTCCCCAGTGCCCCCGACCGCGTCCCGGCCAGCACCCGTCGCGCCGGCTCCCTCCTGGGCCCCCAGGATGGTAACAGCTTTGTCAATAACCAGATCCTCGTCATAGGATCCGGCACTCACGACGATAATATCGCCTTCACTCGCTGCATTGATGGCAGCCTGGATCGTGAGATAAGAACCGGCGACAGACCCGACATAAAACGTAGCCATAATCTTTGTTTCCTAATTTTGACAAATACCCATTGTCTGCGCGTCCATACGCACAGCCTGGCGTCATGCGGGTTTTCGATTTCACAGTCGAAAGTTATTCGCCGTCCGTTTCGCCGTGGCAACGAGTTAATGAAGAGCCCTTAATGATGCAAGCCGCTCGATATGAAGATTGGCCAGCTGGCGTTAAATCACAGGAAATTGGCGTATCGCCAAAAGTATATCCGACACGGCGAAGGCGGTTTTCGAAAGCTTTAGAAGAAGGATAAGAGATATTCTTTCGAAGGGCCCCACCCCTGAAGATTTGTTGCAGTTAGAGTCCGGCCCTGGGGAAGAAGACGGATGATGAGGGGAAGCGGTTCACGGAAGAGTACGCAAGAGGCTGGGACTAAAGCCTGCCTGGCCGGCAGACACGGCATTTTGGAAGCGACGATATACAACTGGAAGGCCAAGGATGTTGTCTTGGATGTGTCGGAAGCGCGCCGGCGGAAGGCTCTGGAAGACGAGAGGGGCAGCTGAAGCGGCAGCGCGAGGCTATCGCTTGTAGCGACACTGCCGCCAACCGCCATGCTCAGGTGGGAGGGCGAGCCGTCAGGCATTAACCGGCTCTATCGCGAAAACGCTCCGCATCAGAAATACTTAACGCCTATCCGCCCTATATCTTGCGAATTGGCGCCAAAAGGCCTTAACTCAGTTGGACGGCGCCACAACTCTCGCTGGACGGAGAGATGAAGGGTCTTCATGGCAAGCGTCTCTTTCTTGGTTAGACCCCTCTGGACGCGCTGCATTGCTACCGAGCTGAAGAAGGAGGGAGCGGATGTCGGGGCCGCACTTTCTGCGTCCGGCCTTGATTGGCATTCGCTTAACAAGGCCGAGGGATGGATACCGTTTGTGCGACATGCCGAGCTATTCGAAATCGCTGCTCGTGAGCTCAAGAACAACTGTTACGGGATGACCCTGGCCCAGAGAGTCAATGTGCGCGACGGGGATGTGTTCGCCTATCTGGGCGTTGCTTCGCACACAGTCGAAGCGGCGTTACGAAACATGGCCCGCTACTCAAGGGTGTATTCTGAGGCGTCCAGGTCGAGCTCGAGCTCGATGACAGTTCGGGCACTCTGAACATTAGGGCTCAGCACCGGTCACTTTCCGAATATTGTCAGGCGTCCGAGTTCAGACACTCGCTTATCGTGCTCGCCTGTCGGTCCTTCACGGGCAAGCGAATAACGCCGCTCGCCGTCCACTTCATTCATCAGCGCCGCATTGGGATCGCCAGTTTAGTAGAGTTTTTCGGATGCCCGGTGAAGTTTGGCCAAGGCCACGAGCGGATCATCTTCAGCAGAAAGGAGCTTGCCACACCGATCACTTCCGCTGATGACCGGCTTCTCGCAATTCTGCACACATACGCCGAAGAAATACTCCGCCGCCGCCCGAAGCAGGGTCCTGATCTCATTCACAGGCTGGAGCGGCGATTGATCGAGCTTCTTCCCACTGGCGAGGCGCGAATCAAGATCGTTGCTGCTGAACTCGGCATGAGCGAGCGCACCCTGGTGCGCCGACTTGCCGATCAAAACACTTCCTTCGCCGATATCGTGGACCGTCTGCGACATGACCTCGCCAGGAAGTATTTGCCCCAGCGGGACGTGAGTCTCTCGCAAATCGCCCTTTTTCTGGGTTACTCGAGCCAGAGCGCCTTTAGTACCGCGTGCCGTCGTTGGACGGGCAAGGCGCCACGCGACCTGAGGTCCCGCCTGCAGGATACCGGGCAAATCTTGTGATCAATTCTCGTCCGACATGTATAAATCGTGATAAAGCGCGAAAACGGATAGACACTAAGGAATACTTGAACTGCATGGACTCGAGAAGGAGCAGCCGAACAAAGTTTGCCATGGGTTGGGAAGTCTGCAAGGCGATTTGAGCTTGGGCGAGCGCCACCGACCCCACCCCTAACCCCCCGCAAGAGGGAGGGGATGGGAAATTCGGCCCGGCAGATCTATGAGGACCTGATCGGCCTCGATCAGCTGGCCCAGCGGCAGGAAAAGAACCGGCGATAGGCCTGATTACTTTCCTCCTGGCAGGGGGATAGACACGCACCGTCGCACGCCGCCGATTGCGTCCAAAGGTTCCGCGTTGCCGTTCAAAGTAACGGAACGTTTTAACGCCTTTGGTGTTGTCCCGTTGACGGCTAAAAGCAGACAATTGGCCGAGTGCCTCAAGTGTCCTCGTCAAAGCGCACCCATATGAGAGGAAGCCGAAAAGCCGACCCCGCGTTTGACAGACGTGGGGCGATCAACGGAATGCGTTATGACTCAGTCACCTATTGCAGCACTTCTCAGCGGAAATCCTCGCGCGTTTTTGGAGCACGCCAGGAACCATGACACTGAAGCGCGGCTGAACAACTTCGACACCCTTGACGATATCGAGGCCTGCGAAAACCAGGACATTTTCAACGAATGCGTTCCCGCCAATGAGAGGCGCAGCTTGGACGCCACCCTGCTTCTAGTGGGCGTGATCGCCTGCTTTTTTGTATTTGTTCTGCCTTTGTTCTGGCCCTGATAAGCGACCCGAACCAGCGATCTTTTCCTCGTCCTTTTCGCACGGAACTTTCCTCTTCCGTCGTTGTTAGCAAAAATTGACGGTGGGTTACGATTGCTCGTGGTGCATCGCACCTAAGCCTTCGTTACTCTTTTGGGAGGGGATTAATGCGGGGCGTCGGATCAGATCAACCGGTCAAGCGCGAGCGTCGACCCATAAAATCATTGAATGTCACGGCGGAAACGAACGGGGCGGTGACTCGCGAACTGAACGATCTCCTTGATGCACTCATGGAAATGCGGAACGGGAACTTTACCGTCCGGTTGCCAGTCCATAGTCCCGGTATCGTCGGGAGAATTGCCGAGACCTTCAATGATATTTGCGCAACCAATCAGCGCATAGCCCAGCAGCTCGAACAGGTGGGCACAGTCGTCGGCAAGGAAGGCAGAACCCGCCAGCGGGTAAGATTTGGTGTCCAGCAGGGCGCCTGGGTCGAAATGGAGTCATCGGTCAATACGCTCATCGATGACCTTCTATGGCCGACCGCGGAAGTGACGCGCGCGATCGCTGCCGTCGCCCAGGGCAATCTGCTGCACACCGTGCGCCTCGATGTCGACGGCCGCCCGCTGCGGGGCGAATTCCTCCAGTCTGCCTCCATCGTCAACACCATGATCAAGCAGCTGGCCGTTTTTACATCCGAGGTCACCCGCGTGGCGCGGGAGGTCGGAACGGAGGGCAAACTTGGCGGCCAGGCCCAGGTCCCGGAGGTTACCGGCGTCTGGAAGGAATTGACGGAAAGCGTCAACCAGATGGCGAGTAATTTGACTGCGCAGGTGCGCAACATTTCCGATGTCACCATCGCTGTCGCCAATGGCGACCTGTCGAAGAAAATCACCGTCGATGTTCGCGGCGAGATCCTGCAGCTGAAAGAGGCGATCAATACCATGGTCGATCAGCTGCGATCATTCGCCTCGGAAGTTACCCGCGTGGCTCGCGAAGTTGGCACCGACGGCAAGCTGGGCGGACAAGCACTGGTGCCCGGCGTCGCCGGCACTTGGAAGGATCTCACCGATTCCGTGAATGCCATGTGCGGCAATCTCACCGACCAGGTCCGTAATATCGCGCAAGTTACCACGGCCGTCGCCCGTGGCGACCTCTCCCGCAAGATCACCGTCGATGTCCGCGGCGAAATTCTCGAACTCAAGGACACCATCAACACGATGGTTGACCAGCTGAACGCGTTCGCGTCCGAGGTGACCCGGGTCGCTCGTGAAGTCGGTACGGAAGGAAAACTCGGCGGGCAAGCGCAGGTTTCCGGCGTCGCCGGAACATGGAAGGACCTCACTGACAATGTCAACTTCATGGCCAGCAATCTGACGGCACAGGTTCGCAATATTGCCGAAGTCTCGACCGCTATCGCCGGCGGTGATCTATCCAAGAAAATCACCGTCAATGTGAGCGGCGAGATCCTGCAATTGAAAGAAACCATCAACACGATGGTCGATCAGCTGAATGCCTTTGCCGGGGAAGTGACACGCGTCGCACGTGAAGTCGGGACCGACGGCAAGCTCGGCGGCCAGGCTGCCGTTCCCGGCGTGGCTGGAACGTGGAAGGACCTGACCGACTCCGTGAACTCCATGGCAAGCAACCTTACCGCCCAGGTGCGCAATATTGCCGAGGTCACGACGGCGGTCGCGCGCGGCGACCTTTCCAGAAAGATCGCGGTGGACGTCAAAGGTGAAATTCTGGAACTGAAGAATACCATCAATACGATGGTCGACCAGCTCAATGCCTTTGCCTCCGAGGTGACACGTGTGGCGCGCGAGGTCGGAACGGAAGGAAAGCTGGGTGGCCAAGCTCAGGTTCCCGGTGTTGCCGGCACCTGGAAGGACCTCACCGATAACGTGAATTCAATGGCGAGCAACCTCACCGCCCAGGTGCGTAGTATAGCCGAGGTCGCAACCGCCATTGCCGGCGGTGATCTCTCCAAGAAAATCACCGTCGATGTTCGCGGCGAGATTCTCCTTCTCAAGGAAACACTCAATACAATGGTGGAACAGCTTCGCTCTTTCGCGGCCGAGGTTACCCGCGTTGCACGCGAAGTCGGAACGGACGGGAAATTGGGCGGCCAGGCGCAGGTGCCAGGCGTCGCCGGGACGTGGAAGGACCTGACGGACAATGTCAATCTCCTCGCCGCCAATCTAACCACGCAAGTCCGCAACATCGCGGAGGTCACGACCGCAGTCGCGCGCGGTGACCTTTCACGCAAGATCACGGTTCCAGTGAAGGGCGAGATACTCGAGCTGAAAAACACGATCAACACGATGGTCGATCAATTGAATGGCTTTGCTTCCGAAGTCACACGCGTCGCCCGCGAAGTCGGAACGGAAGGAAAGCTCGGTGGTCAAGCCACAGTCCCGGGCGTGGCGGGTACTTGGAAGGACCTCACCGATACCGTCAATGTGATGGCGGCCAATCTCACCGAACAGGTGCGCGGCATTGTGAAGGTCGTGACAGCGGTTGCCGATGGCGACCTCGCCCAGAACCTCACTGTCAAATCCAAGGGCGAAGTGGCGGCATTGGCGGAAACGATCAACAATATGACCGCTACACTCGCTATTTTTGCGGATCAGGTGACGACGGTGGCGCGCGAAGTTGGCGTCGAAGGGCGGCTCGGCGGACAAGCCAACGTTCCCGGCGCGGCCGGTACTTGGAAGGATCTTACCGGCAACGTCAATCTCCTCGCTGCAAATCTCACTACGCAGGTGCGAGCCATCGCCGAGGTTGCGACCGCGGTGACCAAGGGCGATCTGACGCGCTCGATCCAAGTGGAAGCGCGCGGAGAGGTCGCCGAGCTCAAAGACAATATCAATACCATGATCGGCAATCTGCGACTGACCACTGAGCACAATACGGAGCAGGATTGGCTGAAGACCAATCTGGCGAACTTCACGAACATGCTTCAGGGACAGCGCGATCTGGCGACGGTCGGCCGGCTGTTGCTTTCCGAGCTCGCACCACTGGTCAACGCGCAGCTTGGCGCGCTCTACCAGATGGAGAACATCGCGACGCCGCGGCTCAAGCTGCTGTCGGTATACGCCGACGACAGCACACGGGGATATCCGGAAATTCTGCCTGTTGGCAAAGGCTTGATCGGTCAGTGCGCCGCCGACAAGCGGGCCATTCTGTTGAACAAGCTTCCGGCCGCCGCCATCCCGATCGGATCGGCCGTGTTCAAGGCCCTGCCCCGCAACGTGATCGTGCTTCCAATCCTGTTCGAGAATCACGTCAAGGCCGTTATCGAACTGGCATCCCTGGAAAAATTCACGGCACTGCAGAAGACTTTTCTCGAGCAGCTAACCGCAAGCATCGGAATCGTCCTCAACAGTATCGAGGCGACGATGCAGACTGAAGGCCTGCTTAAGCAATCGCAGGAGCTCGCCGGCGAACTGCAGACCCAGCAAAAAGAGTTGCAGCAGACAAATGATCAGTTGGGCATGAAAGCTCAGCAGCTGGCCGAGCGCAACGTCGAAGTCGAGAAGAAAAATCAGGAGATCGAGCAGGCCCGCCGCGCCCTGGAGGACAAGGCGTCCGAGCTGGCGCTGACATCCAAGTACAAGTCGGAATTCCTTGCCAACATGTCGCACGAACTGCGCACTCCGCTCAACAGCATCCTCATTCTGGCCCAGCAGATGAGTGAGAATCCTGACGGCAATCTAACTTCGAAGCAGGTCGAGTTCGCGCGCACGATTCGAGGAGCTGGCAGCGATCTACAGAATCTCATCAACGACATACTTGACCTGTCGAAGATTGAATCCGGCACCGTCACGGTGGAGGCGGAAGAGCTTCTGGTCGACAAGATTGTCGAAGTGGTTGGAAGGCCTTTCAGACATGAAGCCGATACGCGGCAATTGTCTTTCGAAGTCAAGGTTGATTCGGGAATCAAGGGAACACTGTTCACCGACTCGAAAAGATTGCAGCAGATCCTGAAGAATTTGCTTTCGAACGCTTTCAAGTTCACCGAGCGCGGCGGCATCTGTTTACGGGTCTTCGCAGCCGAAAGCGGCTGGAACAGCGACAATCGGGTTCTGAACGAGGCCCCCAGCGTGCTTGCGTTCGAAGTCTCCGATACTGGCATCGGCATTCCGGTCGACAAGCAGAAGCTGATTTTTGAGGCATTCCAGCAAGCAGACGCCAGCACCAGCCGGCGCTACGGCGGGACAGGCTTGGGCCTTGCCATCAGCCGCGAGCTGGCGGCGCTCTTGGGCGGTGAAATCCAGGTTCGCAGCGCTGTGGGGACCGGCAGCACGTTCACGTTCTACCTCACCCAGAGATTTTCCGGGCCATTGATCCCGCAATCAACCAGCACTGAGGTGGCACCGGCGCGCTCGATCGGCCTAACGGTACGGACCGTCGAGCCGATTTCCGACGATCGAATGTCAATCGTGCCGAATGACGACATATTGCTCATCGTCGAGGATGATCCCGGCTATGCGAAGATTGTCATGGATACTGCGCGGCGTCGTGGGTTCAAGGTGCTGGTCGCACCCACTGGCGTCGAAGCGATCGAAATGGCCACACAGTATCAGCCGACGGCCATAACGCTCGATATCTTCCTTCCGGACATACTCGGATGGGGCGTGCTCAGTCACCTCAAGAAGAATCCGCTGACTAGGCACATTCCCGTGCAAATAGTCAGCCTCGATGAGGACCGTCAGCAAGCCCTGGCGAAGGGTGCGTTTTCCTTCATGAACAAGCCTGCCTCCAGCAACGACCTCGATGCCGCGCTGGGGCGACTGCAACGTTGCGCCGAATCTGGACAAAAACGTCTGCTGATCGTGGAAGATAACCCTGCCGAGCAGCTGAGCATAAAAGCGCTGCTTGAGTATGACGATATCGCGATTGCAACGGCGACGACCGGATCTGCCGCTCTCGCGAAGCTATCCGACGAACCATGGGACTGCGTGGTGCTCGATTTGAAGCTTCCCGATATGTCCGGCTTCGAAATCCTCGAGCATATTGCAAACGACGATCATCTGTCCGACCTGCCGGTGGTCGTCTTCACCGGTCGGCCGCTTTCTCTCGAAGAGGACGATCGTTTGCGCACAATGGCCAGAAGCATCGTTGTCAAGGGTGTCGAGTCACCGGAGCGGCTATTCGATGAAACCGCCCTGTTCATGCATCGCGTGATCGGCGATTTGCCGAAGAACAAGCAGGATATGATCCAGCGGTTGCACGGATCCAATGCAGACCTTGCCGGAAGGACAGTACTTGTGGTCGATGATGACGCCCGCAACATATTCGCGCTGAGCAGTGTTCTGGAACGCAGTCAAATGAAGGTACTGACGGCGACGAACGGCCGCGAAGCGCTGGGTATCGTGGACGCGACACCCGAAATTGCCATCATCCTTATGGATATCATGATGCCTGGAATGGACGGGTACCAGGTGATTGAGACTATTCGCGCGCGACCTGATCTGCGAAGGCTTCCCATCATCGCGCTGACCGCAAAGGCGATGAAGGGCGATCGTGAGAAATGCCTCGAGGCCGGGGCTTCCGATTATCTGGCCAAACCGGTCGACACTGAACAGCTTATCGCCGCCTTGCGTGTTTGGCTCCACCGTTAGCGTGTCCGCCATGAATGAACCAGGAAAGATCGATATTCTGCTGGTTGACGACCAGCCCGCCAAACTGATGACTTACGAAGTCGTGCTGGAAAGTCTCGGCGAGAACTTGATTAAGGCATCTTCGGCGCGCGATGCATTGGACCGCTTGCTGCGGTTCGATGTAGCCGTCATCCTCATGGATGTGAGCATGCCCGATCTTGATGGATTCCAACTGGCATCAATGATCCGGGATCACCCACGGTATAAGCAGACTGCGATAATTTTCGTTTCGGCAGTCCATCTCAGCGAAGACGACTATGTTCGTGGCTATCAAATGGGTGCCGTCGACTATGTTTCTGCCCCCGTCGTTCCGGAGGTATTGCGGGCGAAGGTCAAGGTGTTTACCGACCTGTATCGTAAGACCAAGCAGCTTGAGTCCTTGAATAGCGAATTGGAAGAGAGGGTTGCCGCGCGGACAGAGGAACTGCGCATCTCCAATGAACGGCAGACAATCCTTGCGCGTGAGGTCGATCATCGAGCCAAGAATGCGTTGGCGGTTGCGCAAGCCATCGTTCGACTCTCGCATGCCGACACTATCGATAATTATATCATTGCCATCGAAGGCCGCATAAGCGCGTTGGCGCGCGCCCATGCGCTGCTGTCGGATTCGCGCTGGCAGGGCGCGAGCCTCAGCACTATCGTTGACGAAGAGCTTGCGCCTTATGGCGGAACCAACGCCCCACGTTTCGCCGTCAGTGGTCCGGATATTCTGTTGCGACCGGCAAGTGCTCAAGGAATCGCCCTGGCGTTGCATGAGCTGGCTACAAATGCCGCCAAATATGGAGCGTTTGCAGCTCAATCCGGCAGACTAAGCCTGTCCTGGGAGTCGGCGGATCCGCTCACGATCTGCTGGCGCGAAAGCGGGGTATCGAATATTCGGGCGCCCGCCAGCCTCGGCTTCGGCACAAAAGTGATCAATTTGACCATAGAGACTCAACTGGGCGGTCGAGCACACTATGAGTGGCATAGTGACGGATTGCATTGCACTCTTGAGATTCCGGACGTTTCGGACCTATCCGACACGGGCGGAGGAAAGATATCAAAAGCCTATGGCGATGGTCCGATCCGGACAATTCTGCTGGTCGAGGACGAGCCCCTCGTAGCGCTCATGATCGAGGAAATCATTGTGAATCAGGGTTTCTCGGTTGCCGGACCTTACGCTGCCTTGAATGAAGCTATGCGGGCGATTGACGGAACATATCTCGCCGGAGCGATCCTCGACATCAATCTCAATGGAGTATCCGTGTTTCCTCTGGCGGATATCCTGTCCGCTCGCCAGGTTCCCTTCCTGTTCATGACCGGGTATGAATCAGAAGGACTGGAGTCCCGGTTCTCCAATGTTGACGTGCTGCGGAAACCGATCGAAGCCCAAGCTGTTCAGAGATTCTTGGAGGATGTCTCCCTTCTATAGCCTTCATTCCCGGGCCTTTGGCGATGCATGTGCAGCCACGGGCTTCTCGCCCGGCCTCCCCAATCCGAGGCGACAGGTGTCCAAGACACCATCTGCTTCGGCCTCGTCCATCACGTAGTCACCCTCGGCCTAGAGTCCTTCCATTGCCCCGCAATTGGAACGTTTTGCGTTCACGGCGGTTATCGATGCAATGGAGAAATACATGGCTGACAGGCCGTTTGCATCTCGTGCCCCGGTTTCCCCCTTAGACGCCGAACTCGAAGATCTGGAGGCGCAAAGGACAATCGGGTTGACCCGAATCTACCCGGCCGACTACGTGAGCGAGTCGTCCTGGGGCGATAACCCGGATGCGGACGGTCTGGATTCGGATGAATCTCGCATCGATCATTCAATCGATATTTCATCGATGTCCGATGGATCAGACGGCAGACATTGGCTGTCGGAGAGGGAATGATCAAACGAAGATGATGAGGCGTGATGACGCTTGATCGTCTATAGACAGGAACCAAAATGCAGACGCGGTGGACAGCTCCCACCCCGATTGACGATATCGAGACATGCGATGGCCGCGAGATTTTCTGCGATCGCGGTTCCGTCCCATGAGAGGCGCAACTTAGACGCCATCCCGGTCATATGGGGCATCATCATCGCCTGCGTCTACATGTTCGTAGAAGCGACCCGTATCCGCGAGTTTCTGTTCGCGAGAAGACAAAGATAACTCCGCTTCGGGCGCCGCCTGGCGGGGTTTTCTGCTTTTAGGTCAAGCCAACGGCAATCTGACTTGACTTTACGCTGGATAAATTCAGCATATGAGTAAACCGTCTGCGAAGTCGGATGCGGATTCCTTGTGAGAAGGAGGGAAGGCGCCCGCACACGCCTATGTCCGCAGGATACCTCGTGCTGCCGATGCAATGAATAAACCCTAACCTGATACGCCGCGTTTATTGCTGAGGGTCAGAAATTGGACTCACAATATTCTGCTTCTCGATCTGAAGTCATCGGACGACCAAAGTCCGAAGGACAGTTTCTGCTTGCTCTCGTCGGCCTGGGTCTAGGCACTGTTTTTGTGTTTGCCTCGGCGGGTCTTGGAATTTCTACGGTCGCCAGAGCCGGATTGAGCATGCTTGTCTATGCCCTCCCTCAAATAGGGTACGAGGCGGTGCGACGCGGATCGACTATCCTACCGTCGTTGAACATTGCTATTGATAGAGTTGTCTTTCGTAAATTAATCGCGGTTTCTGGGCTCGCGGCGGTTGTCGCGATCGGTCTTTACTTCGCCCAGAATCTCGGCTTGGCGCGATGGGCTCCGATAACCCGATTTCTTGAAATGGCATGGCCGGTTCTTCTTATTTTAGCTGTTCCATACATGTGCACGGTGCACGCCCTGCAACAGAACCAGAAGGATGAGTTCTTCCACATGGGCAGCCTCCTTGTGGGAGATCTTTCGATTGTTGATTGGTCTCAGATCAAGCACTTCGTCTTGAGCTGGACGATAAAATTATTCTTCATTCCCATAATGTTCTGGGAACTGAATATGGCGATACAGGCTGTAGACACCGCGCTCAGGAGCAACACGGTTGGACAGTTGCACGCATACCAGATGCTGGTCGCAGTGATTTATTTCTGGGATTTATGCATCGCCGCAACGGGATACTTTGCCACATTGCGGCTATTCGGTTGGCAGATCCGCTCATGCTCACCTTACCCAATAGCCTGGCTCGTAACGCTGATATGCTACTATCCGTTCTATGGTTTTCTATATCGCGCTTTCTTGAATTACGATGATGACGGATATTATTGGACGACATGGCTCGACGGAAGTCCGATCCTCCTGGCCATCTGGGGAACGGCTATTCTTGCTCTGAAATTTACCTGGATCTGGTCGAATGCGCCATTCGGGTTGCTATTTTCAAACTTGACCAATCGAGGCATAGTAACCGATGGTGCGTTTCGCTTCTCGAAGCATCCATCCTACATTTCGAAGAACATGTTCTGGTGGCTCATAGCGGTTCCCTTTGTTTCCCCCGCGGGGATATCGTTCGCGGTAGAGAACTCACTGCAATTGGCGGCGATCGGGCTGATCTACTTCTTCAGAGCCAAATACGAAGAGCTGCATCTGTCAGAGGAGCCCCGCTACGTCCAATATGCAGATTGGATCGAGGAAAATGGCATATTCCGCTGGGTCGGCAGGCTGATCCCCATTATGCGCTGTTGGCGACCACCCGAATCCGATAGCCCCTCGCCCAAATGATTTCCGAAACGAGCGGAAGACAGGCTTGATTTACCCTCCCCATCTGTGGGTCCCTTGCGCGTGCGGTCGCGCCAGACTTGAGAGAAACCTGATCAGCCTCGACCACCTGGCGCGGTGGCAGGAAAAGAACCGGAGATAGGGGGCTGCTAGCCGTCCTCTGATAGTCATCCCGGCGAAAGCCGCTATTATATGCACACATCTCGTGAGGGATGCGCCCTTACCCTCGCCCTGCTTTAGCGGGGAGAGGGAGGGGCCCATTGCGTAGCAATGGGAGGGTGAGGGGCCTTTGCGAGATTGAGTGCGACCTCAGACAACTGAATGCCCTCGCAACAAGAATGCCCTCGCCGTGTCGGTGGCCGTGCCCCTCACCCTTCCCGCCGCTGCGCGTCGGGCCCCCTTCCCTCTCCCCGCTGCGCTTCGCTTGCAGGGCGAGGGTAAAGCGGCAGGCCGGTCATCACTGAATAGAATCACCCCGGTAGCACCTTCCGGACGGCGCTGATCGAGGCCCCCGGTTTTCGCCGGGGTGACGGTTATTCTGGAGCCCGCAACCCTCTTCACATCTGCGCGAGCCGGGGGTGAAAGGCCCGAAACATGGGGGGATCCGCCTTTACCCTCGCAATTAGGACGGGCGTTATTTCGCCGTTTTATGTTAGGATCATCACGAGCGATGTCAGCGAAACTGCAAAGAACGATCTGGCGCGCCAAGTTGGCGCTGTTGTGGGAACGCCTGTGGGCGGCGTCCTACCCCTTGGTCATGCTCGGGGCCGTCTTCGTCATCGCGGTGCTGACCGGTTTCCTGGCGCTGCTTCCCGACTATGTCCGCTATGCGGCGCTGGCGGCCTTCGGGCTCGCCTTCCTGTGGACGCTGCGCCCTCTGTTCCGTCTCGTCTTCCCGCAACGCGGCGAGGCGCTGCGTCGCATCGAGCGGGCTTCCGCCCTCGACCACCGCCCGATCTCGGCCTCGGAGGACAAGCCTGCCAATCCGGGTGCGGCGGCTTCCGCCATCTGGGAGGCGCATGTCGCCCGCCAGCTCGCCAAGCTCACCCATCTCAAGGCCGGCACACCGCGCTCCGATCTCAAATGGCGCGATCCTTACGCCCTGCGGCTCTTAGGTCTGCTCGGCGTCATCGCCGCCCTCTTCCTCTATCGCGGCGACCCGGTGTCGAATTTCGCCGACGCGGTGCGGGTCACAGCTCCCCCCGCGCAAGTGGCGCTGTCGCTCGATGCCTGGGTGCGCCCCCCCGCTTATACCGCCAAGCCGCCGCTGCTGCTCACCAGCGAGGTACTGAAGGAGCGGCTGGCGCGCGAAAGCGATCTGCTGGTGCCGGAGGCGAGCCTCTTCGTCCTGCGCCTGTCGGGCGCGCAAGAGCCGCGGCTCGCGTTCTTCGACCTGATCGGCGGCGAGGAGATTTCCGGCCTCACGCCGAAGATCGCCACGTCGGGCGGCGCCTTCACCGCCGAGACCCGGCTCGACCGTCCGGCCGAGATCCGTGTCTTTGACGGCACGAGCGAGCTCGCCCGCTGGCGCCTCTCGGTCATTCCCGACCTGCCGCCCGAGATCGCCTTCACCGGCGATCCGGCATCGGATTCGGCCGGCGCCCTGTCACTCGCCTGGAAAGCCAGCGACGATTATGGTCTCGCCGGCGTCAGCGCCAAAATCGCGCTTTCGGACACGCAGGCCGACGGGCCCGGCTTCGCCACCAATGGCGTGTTCCTCTATGACGCCCCGGCGTTCCCAATCACGCTGAAGCGGGCCGCCCCGCGCGAGGTCGAGGAGACGAGCACCAATGATCTCACCGCCCATCCCTGGGCCGGGCTGAATGTCGATGTGACGCTCGAAGCGAAAGACCAGGCCGGCAAGACGGCCAAGTCCGAGATCAAGACGGTGACGCTGCCCGAACGGCTCTTTATCAAGCCGCTCGCCAAGGCGCTGATCGAGCAGAGGAAGGCGCTCATCCACGATCCCGACGATCACGGCAATGTCGAGCTGATGCTCGAAAGCCTCCTCCTCTATCCCGAAGGGCTCATCGACAAGAGCGGCATCCATATCGCCATCGCCGCGATCCAGTCGCATATCGCCAACGCCAAGGATCAGGACGACATCAAGCAGTCGGTGGACGATCTGTGGAAGCTGGCGCTCGCCATCGAGGAAGGCGATCTCGCCGATGCGCGCGCCGAGCTCGACGCGGTGCGCAAGGAGCTGCAGAAGGCGCTGGCCGAAGGCGCCAGTCCGGAACGCATCGCCGAGCTGATGGAAAAGCTGCGCGAGGCGATGAACAAATATCTGCAGTCCATGGCGGAAGAGACCATGCGGCGCATGCAGCAGAACGGCATGCAGCCGCAGCCCGTCGATCCGAGCCGGCTTCTGAGCCAGGACGACCTGCAGAAGATGCTCGACACGATCCAGAAGCTCGCCGAGAGCGGCGCCAATGAGGCGGCGCAGGAAATGCTCTCGCAGCTCGAAAACCTGCTGCGCAACCTGCAGCCCGGCATGTCGGCGCAGATGCAGCCGCAGGGTGAATCACCCATGTCCGAGATGCTGGGCGATCTTTCCGAATTGATGCGCCGCCAGCAACAGCTGATGGACGAGACCATGCGCCTGCCGGGCGATCCCAATGGCGAGCCGCAGGAAGGCGGCGAGAGTGGCGAGCCGCAGGCGGGCCGGGGCGGGAGCCCGCAAGGCCAGTCGCTGTCGCAGAAGCAGGAAGCGCTGCGCGGCATGCTGGATGAGCTGATGGGACGCCTCGGCCAGCAGGGCATGTCGGCGCCGCAATCCTTCGGCCAGGCCGGCAAATCCATGCAAGGCGCCACTGAGGAGCTCCAGCAGGGCCGCCGCGATCCCGCGCTCGGCCAGCAGAGTGACGCGCTCGACGCGCTGCGCGAAGGCGCCCAGTCGATGGCGCGTCAGATGATGCAGCAGGGTCAGGGCAATACCGGTAATTACGGCCGCCACGGCCAGGCGCGAGGCGACGACCGCGATCCGCTCGGCCGCCCGCGCTCGACGCGCGGCGAGGATTACGGCCCTGAGCGCAACATGCTGCCGGGTGAGGCGGCGATCAGGCGGGCGCGCGAGATCCTCGACATGCTGCGCGAGCGCGCCAACAAGCCGGACCTGCCGCGTATCGACAAGGACTATATCGAGCGCCTGCTGCGCGGGCTTTACTGACCACCTTCGCTCCCTTTTACCCTCCCCCTTGCGGGGAGGGTCGTCGCGCAGCGTCGGGGTGGGGGTCGGGTGGTCTCTCCAGCAAGTCCAATGACACTCGTTTGATCGCGCGAACCACCCCCCACCCCTAACCCAGCCGGCCCTTCGCTTGCGCTCCGGGCGCTCGTCGCTCAAAAAGGTCCACTGGACCTTTTTGTCGGCTTCGCCGCGGCGCCTCGCCCCCACAGGGGGAGGGGAACAAGCGCTCGCGTGGGGGCGAGGGCGGTTTATCCTAACCCTTTGCTTTTGCGGGGCCGGCTCCTTATGAATAACGCCCGCATGGAACAGCGAATGCCGCCGCCTCAGGAAAGCCTTGCCGAAATTCGCCGCGAGATCGACCGGATCGATGACGGCATATTGGCGCTGATCGCCGCCCGCCTCGACATGGTCGACCGGGTGCGCGCCCACAAAGCCGTGACCGGCAGCCTCGCCACCTCCCCCATCCGCCCCGGCCGCGAGGCGGAGATCCTGCGCCGGCTGATCGCAGAGGCGGGCGACAAGGTGCCGGCCGATCTGTGCTTCCGCATCTGGCGGGCGCTGATCTCAACCGCCAGTCTGAGGCAGGCGCCGATCCGCATCCATGGCAGTGCCGACTTCTTCGCCTCCGCAGCATCGCAGGCCTACCTGCGTGAATATTTCGGCCCTACCGCTTTCGCCGATCATGCCAGCGAGGCTCAGGCCTTGCGGGCGCTCTCCGGCAATTCGGGCGATCTCGCCGCAGTGGCGCTCGACGGGCCATGGGCCAAGGCCTGGCTCGAGGGCCATGCCGGCCCGGCCCAGGTCATTGGCGTCCTCCCCTTCCTCAGCCCATCGCCCATGCCGCGGCTCCTGATCTTCGGCCACGCGACGCCGGAGGCGACCGGCGCCGACGAGACGCTGGTCCTGACCGATGGGCAATTGCCGCGTGATTTTGCGCTCCAGCCGCTCTGGCAGATGCGGACCGGCGCGCTCCAGCTCACCAGCCTGCCGGGCTTCCTGTCCGAGCACAGCGCGCCGCTGGTCGGGCTCACCCGTTCGAACGGCTCACTTGCGCTCTCCGTCCTGGGGCGCTACCCGAGCCCCATCGAGGTAAGATCATGACATCCGTTTCCGCTGCCGCCCGGCCGATGCCGAAGCCGGGCATTCTTGACATTGCGCCCTACGTGCCGGGCAAGGCCGGGGCCAAGGGCCAGAAAGTCTACAAGCTCTCCGCCAACGAGACGCCGCTGGGGGCCAGTCCGAAGGCGATCGAGGCCTATCGCCAGGCGGCGGATGCGCTCGAATTCTATCCCGACGGATCGGCGCATGAGCTGCGCGAGGCGATCGCCACGCGTTACGGGCTCAAGACCGACAATATCGTCTGCGGCGCCGGCTCCGACGAATTGCTGCAGCTTCTCGCCCATGCCTATCTGGGCCCGGGTGACGAGGCGATCTATTCGCAGCATGGTTTCCTCGTCTATCCGATCGCCATCGCGGCGAACGGCGCCAAGGCGGTGGTGGCGAAGGAAAGCGACTACCGCACCGATGTCGACCAGATGCTGGCCTGCGTCACCGCAAAGACGCGCATGGTCTTCCTCGCCAATCCCAACAACCCGACCGGCACCTATATCCCGGTCGCCGAGGTGAAGCGCCTGCATGCCGGCCTGCCGAAGACCTGCCTGCTCGTTCTCGACGCGGCCTATGCCGAGTATGTGCGGCGCAACGATTATGAATCGGGCATCGAGCTTGTCGCCACTTCCGACAATGTGGTGATGACGCGCACCTTCTCGAAGATCTACGGCCTGGCCTCGCTGCGTCTCGGCTGGGCCTATTGCCCGGCCCATATCGCCGATGTGCTGAACCGCATTCGCGGACCCTTCAATGTCGGCTCGCCGGCTCTCGCCGCCGGCGCGGCGGCGATCGCCGACAAGGCGCATGTCGAGCGCGCTTTCGCCCATAACAGCGAATGGCTCGCCTGGCTCACGGCCGAACTCGAGAAGCTCGGCCTCACGGTGACGCCGAGTGTCGGCAATTTCCTGCTGATACACTTCCCGACCGCGCCTGAGCGCAATGCCGCCGCGGCCGATGCGTTCCTGACCGGGCGCGGCATCATCCTGCGCCGCATGGACGGCTACGGCCTGCCGGCGACCCTGCGCATGAGCGTGGGTTCCGAGGAAGCCAACCGCGCCGTCATCGCCGCCCTGCGCGAGTTCCTGAAATGACCGGCATTCTTTACGAGCGCGTGGCGCTGATCGGCCTCGGCCTCATCGGCTCGTCGATCTCGCATGTCATGCGGCGCGAGAGGCTGGCCGGCCGGATCACCGGCTATGCCAAGAGCGCGCCGACGCGCGCCGTCGCCAGGCGCATCAGCCTCGCCGATGAGATCCATGAAAGCGCCGCCGCCGCGGTGAAGGATGCCGATCTGGTCATTCTGTGCACGCCGGTCGGTGCCTATGGCAAGGTCGCGGCCGAGATCGGCCCGCATCTGAAAGCCGGCGCCACCGTCACCGATGTCGGCTCGGTAAAGAGCGCCGTGGTGCGCGATGTCGGCCCGCATCTGCCGGCCAATGTGCATTTCATCCCCGGCCACCCGGTGGCCGGCACCGAGCAGTCAGGGCCGGAATCGGGTTTCGCCGAGCTGTTCCTCAACCGTTGGTGCATCCTGACGCCCTTGCCGGACAGCGACGCTGCGGCGGTGGCGAGGCTCGAGGCGTTCTGGCGCGCCTGCGGCTCCAATGTCGAGAAGATGACACCTGAGCATCACGACATGGTGCTCGCCATCACCAGCCATCTGCCGCATCTGATCGCCTACAACATCGTGGCCACCGCCGCCGATATCGAGGACGTGACCAATTCCGAGGTGATCAAGTTCTCGGCCGGCGGCTTCCGCGACTTCACCCGCATCGCGGCCTCCGATCCCATCATGTGGCGCGACGTCTTCCTCAACAACAAGGAGGCGGTGCTCGAGACCCTCGGCCGCTTCTCGGAGGATCTGGCGCTTCTGCAACGGGCCATCCGCTGGGGTGACGGCGACACGCTGTTCAATCTCTTCACCCGCTCGCGCGAGGTGCGCCGCAGCATCATCGCCGCCGGCCAAGAAACCGCTGCTCCCGATTTCGGCCGCCGCCCGAAGGAGTGAGGCGCTCCATCCCGGCGGAAAGCCGGGATCCAATAGAGCCTTTCAGTGCGGGCACCAGCACCGCCCGCTTGGGTTTATCCAGTGGATCCCGACTTGCGTCGCTATCGGATTCACACATCTTCCTCCGTCCCCTTGTGGGGAACGCGGCTCCCCCGGCCCGGCCAAAGTCCGGGGCCCCACCTGCTCACCCACGTCCCGCCCCGGCTCGGATACAGGGTAGATACAGGGTAGTTGCGAAGAACGGCTTTCTCCAGACCCGCTATTCGGCACAACTCATTGCATTGGTTGTGGATTGTGTGACAGAACCCCGTTGTCCGAGCAGGGAAGAGCGACGCCGCAAGCGCGCAGAAGCAGAAACGAGAGGGCTGCTCACTGCCCGCACGGGAAAAAGCAGATGTGTGAATACGGCAGCGGCGAAAGCCGGGATGACGGTATGGGGGGCGCAGTCAATTCAACGACCAGATCCTCCGTCACGCCGCAGGAACGGAGACTGATCCCACCGCCCCCGGCGAAGCCCTGATCTCACGAAGGCGTCCGCGTCGAGCCACGCAAGGCCTTATCGATTTTCCCTTCTCCCGCCTGCGGGAGAAGGTGGCCGAAGGCCGGATGAGGGTGTTCTCTCAGCTTCTTTATCGCCGCAAGCCTGCGTAGGTGTCCAAGCTTCGTCATCTTGTTCTCTTGAAGAGCTTTCGTGCACTGAACCAACACCCTCATCCGCCCTATCGGGCACCTTCTCCCGCAAGCGGGAGAAGGGGAATGAGGGTGAGTTCTGAGTCTCATCATGGAGAACGCTACTCTTCCCGGACACCCCGGCGCTTTCGCGGGGCGATTGGAGAACCGCATCTCTTATGAGATGTGTGCATACGATAGCGACTTGCGTCGGGATGACGGATGAGAGAGCTTCTGCCGCTTCCGATAGGCCCTACGCCCGAAGGAGCGAGGCGCTACCTATATCGTCATTGCGGCGGAAAGCCGGGATTGAATAAAATCTTTCAGCGCGGGCAGTGCCTTCACAGTAGCGGAGGCAGTTCGGTGAGCTTCACCGGTCCCCAATAGAGCTTACCGTCCTTGGCGATGAGGTCGAGCGTGACATCGGTCGTCTTGCCGGGCTGCAGGAGCCCGATCATGGTGGTGAAGGTCTGGGCGTCCTTCTCCGACAGGCCGAAATTCTGCTTGAGCTCATCCATCAGCAGATCGAGACGGTTGGTGGTGGTCTTGAGATTGCCGTCGAGTTGGCCTTGCGCGGTGAGGCCGATCTCACCCGACGCGGTGATGGCGAGGCCGCCCTTCTTCAATGTGAGATCGACGATGCCGGCCTTCTGACCGCTCTCGGCCAGAAAAGCGAGGAGATCCCGGCCGAGCGCCTCGCGCGGCAGATTGGCGTTGAGAGCCGCCTGGTCCACCTTGACGAGTATGCCCGGGCCGATGAGCGCTTCGGCCAGTGTCGCGTCCGCCGCCACGTCGATACGCTCGCCGCCCGTGTCACGGGCGCTCAGCAGCAGGCGGTCAGCGCGTCCGTAGGGCGGAGCGCCGAGCTTCGGCAGCTCGAGGGAGGCGAGCCAGTCGCGTTCGCCGGAGTAGCGCGCGCTGGCGATGGCGCGCTCATGCGTGATGGTGAGGCCGGAGCGGGTGACGATCGGACCGTCGAGCAAGGCGACGGCGCGATTGGGCATATAGGCCTGGATGACGAGCAGCAGGCGCTGCGCCTCGACCTCGTCGTTCTCCACGGCGAGCCTGGGCTGGAGGCAGTCGCGCTCGAAGCGGAAGGGAAAGCCGCCCCAGTTCGCCGCCTTGCAGTCGAGGCTGACGCCTTGCTGGGCAAGCTTCGCCAGCTCGCGGTCGAAGGTGGCGCGGGCGAAGCTCGAGGCGACGAACCAATAGGCGCACCAGCCGGCGACGAGGAGGACGATGCCGGCAAAGGTCGCGATTATGGGCCAGGGGCGTTTCGGCGTGTCGGCCATTGCGTGTTGCGGTCCATTAGATCACGATGAGTTTGGATCGATTCGATCCAAACTCATAAACGTGATCGGTTCTCATAGTTAGCGCGGGATTCTCGCGAAAAACCGGTACCCACTTTTTCGCATCCCGCGCTTGCTATAGATCGACGGCTCCATGCACCAAAATTGGGTCTTCGGCTACGGCTCTTTGATGTGGAATCCTGGCTTCCGCTTCGCCGAGCGGCGGCGCGCGGTGATCCATGGCTATCACCGCAGCCTGTGCATGTTGTCGCATATGTATCGCGGCACGCCGGAGCGACCCGGCCTGGTGCTCGGCCTCGATGTCGGCGGCGCCTGCCACGGCATCGCCTTCCGGGTGGCGGACGAGGACTGGGCGCAGACGACCGCTTATCTGCGCGCCCGCGAGCAGGTGACGAACATGTATCACGAGCTGGTCAAGCCGGTGCGGCTGATCGGCGATGAGGCCCAGAGGGTGCCGGCGCTGACCTATGCGGTCGACCGCACGCACCGGCAATATGCCGGTCGTTTGAGTCTCGAGGAGCAGCTCCATCATGTGCGCCAGGGCCATGGCCAGTCCGGCGCCTGCAGCGACTATGTGCTGAGCACGGTGCAGCATCTGCGCGAGGCCGGCATTCGCGACCACCCGCTGGAGAAGCTGGCGCATGCGCTGATGCGGATATGAGCTGCCAATGCAGATCAGCGAGCTTCGCCGCTCTTCAATCCAGACACACATCAGTGCCAAAAATTTAAGAGGGCGGAATGTGCATCCCACCCTCTTGACTACGCTGAACTCAACTGACGCATTTCCTGCCGGCGCATGATCAACCGGGAAAACTAAAATCCGCTTGCGCTAGGCCGCGAGCTTGCCCGGCTCGCAGATGGGTGTCGCGGTGCCGTCCTTGAGCGCGGCCTTGAGATCGGCGGCGATGACCTGCGCCTCCTCGGCGTCGCGGCTCAGGAGATGGACATGGATCTCGTTGGCGCCGAGATCGCGCCAATGCGCCGCGTCCCCGGTGGCGAGATTGATGTCCCAAAAGCCGGCGAAACGGCCGGCCCCTAGAACAGTGCGCAAGGTGCCGAAGCGGCGCACCGCGAGGAAGACAGCGCCGGGAAGTGGCGCGCACTTGTCCGGCGAGTAAACGGAGTGAATGTAGCGGCGGCCAGAAGCACCATGCCAGTACCAGAAGGCCGGCTCGGTCTCGGTGCCGCCGGAAAACGGGATTTGCAGGGGTGTTCCATGAATCAACATGGAACGAATATAGAACAAACTGCCGGAACTGTCAATCGGGTTGTTACCCTGTCCCTCGAGGGCTGAGGCTAATCAGCTGCATTTCGAATAGCCGCAGCTGAGACAGGTGGCGCAGCCTTCCTGGAAGACGAGTGTCGCCTCGCCACAGCGCGGGCATTGGGCGCCGCGCTGCTGGTCGTTGACGGCCAGCGCCAGGCCCGGTTTCGCATCGGGCTTGAGGAAGCCGGTGTCGATCATGTGGCGCTCGATGACCCCGCCGATGGCGGCGAGCAGGCTCGGCACATAACGTCCGTCCATCCACTGGCCGCCGCGCGGGTCGAACACGGCTTTGAGCTCCTCGACCACGAAGGAGACGTCGCCGCCGCGCCGGAACACCGCCGAGATCATGCGCGTCAGCGCCACCGTCCAGGCGAAATGCTCCATGTTCTTCGAGTTGATGAAGATCTCGAAGGGCCGGCGCCGTCCGTCCTGCAGGATGTCGTTGATGGTGATGTAGATGGCGTGGTCGGAATCGGCCCATTTGAGCTTGTAGGTGAAGCCCGGCAGCACCTCATGGCGCGCCAAAGGCTGCTTCATGTAGACGACCTCGCCGGGCTCGGCATGGAGCACCGGATCGCGCACCGCCTCGAGCGGCAAGGCGGCCTGCACCGGCTCCGCCTTGGCAGGTTCGCCGAGCGACAGGACCGCCCCCGTCACCTCGTTCGGCCGGAACGTGGTGCAGCCTTTTAGGCCCCGGTCATAGGCTTCGAGATAGACCGCCTTGAACGCCTCGAAGGAGAGATCGGGCGGGCAGTTGATCGTCTTGGAGATCGACGAATCGATATGCGGCTGGATCGCCGCCTGCATCACCAGATGCTCATGCGGCTCGAGATCATTGACGGTGACGAAGCTGGAGGGGAGCGGCGCGTCCGCGCCCTTCAGTCCGCGCCAGAGCCGCGCCGCGTAATCCACGACCTTCTGGGTGACGCGCTCACCATTGGGCTGCAAGACCTTCCGTTCATAGGCGACGCTGAAGATCGGCTCGATACCGCTCGACACATTGCCGGCGAAGAGCGAGATCGTGCCGGTCGGCGCGATCGAGGTGAGGAGTGCGTTGCGGATGCCGGTCCGGGCGATCGCCGCCTTGATGTCGGGGCCAAGCCCCTTCACATGCCCGCCGGCGAGATAGGCCTCCGCGTCATAAAGCGGGAAGGCGCCCTTCTCGGCCGCAAGCGCGGCGCTGGCGAGATAGGCGTGGCGCTCGATCCCGGCCATCCAGTCCTTCGCCCGCGCCGACGCCTCGTCGCTGCCATAGCGCAGGCCGCACATGGCGAGCGCATCGGCGAGCCCGGTGATGCCAAGCCCGATGCGCCGCTTCGCCAGCGCTTCGCGGCGCTGCTCGGGCAAGGGATAGTTCGAGACGTCGACGACATTGTCCATGAAGCGCACCGCGAGCGGCACCAGCCGCGCCAGCTCGGCCTCGTCGAGCCGCGCCTGCTCCGTGAACGGGTCACTCACCAGCGCGGCGAGATTAATCGAGCCGAGGAGGCAGGCGCCATAAGGCGGCAGGGGTTGCTCTCCGCAAGGATTTGTCGCCTGGATCGTCTCGCAATAAGAGAGATTATTGAGCGCGTTGATGCGGTCGATGAAGATCACGCCGGGCTCGGCATAGTCATAGGTCGAGCGCATGATCTGGTCCCACAACGGGCGGGCGCGGATCGTTTTGTAGGTCTGGCCGGCGAAGACGAGCGGCCAGTCGCTGTCGGCCTTCACGGCCTTCATGAAGTCGTCGGTGACGAGGACCGAGAGATTGAACATGCGCAGGCGCTTGGGGTCTGCCTTGGCGGCGATGAAGTCCTCGATATCGGGGTGATCGCAGCGCAAGGTTCCCATCATGGCGCCGCGACGCGAGCCCGCCGACATGATGGTGCGGCACATCGCATCCCATACGTCCATGAAGCTCAACGGGCCCGACGCGTCGGCGCCAACGCCTTTGACGGCGGCGCCTTTGGGCCTGATGGTGGAGAAATCCATGCCGACGCCGCCGCCCTGCTGCATGGTCAGCGCCGCTTCCTTCAGCGCGTCGAAGATGCCGGAAAGCGAATCCTCGATCCGGCCCATGACGAAACAGTTGAAGAGCGTGACGGTGCGCGCCGTGCCCGCGCCCGACAGGATTCGCCCGGCGGGAAGGAACCGGTAATCCTTCAGGAGACCCTCGAATTCGCGCGCCCATCTGGCGCGCTCCGCCGGTTTTTCGGCTTCCGCCACCGCCTTGGCCACACGCTGCCAGCTCGCCTCCACCGTCGCATCGACGGCGGCGCCGTCCGGCCGCTTGAACCGGTATTTCATGTCCCAGATCTCGGCCGAGATCGGATCAAGATCATGACGCTCGGTGACGGACATGGGCTGCTCGCTGAACTGACCAAGCCACAGTATATAGTATTGTTCTCGTTTTGGACATGCCTGTTTTAGGCGATGTTATACTGCCCTAGCCGAACTTTGCGGGCGATCTTGTGGGGGGATCCACCACACTGGCGGATCATATTCGCGGGGGCGCCTTCCGGCGGGGTTAGTCCCTCTCATGACAATCGCGGGGAAAACGCACCAGTCGAGATGGTCTTTCGTGATAGCAAGTCTGTTGCCATTGGTGTAGCGCGCTATATCCACCGAGAAATTTCGGCCAGGCGGCGCGACTGTGACCAGCTGCTTGTTCGGGAACCGATCCCTGAATATCCGCGCTGTCGCCGCTTGATCTGAATCCGCAGTTACCAGATACGCCTTATCGAATACGTCATCCTGAGCATCGGTTATCAGGCTCAGGGCCACATTGATATCCGTCTCCTTCTCGGTCGGCCTTTTCCAGGCTCGACCGCATTTGCTGCAATCCAAATCCTCATGGACGTAGTGACCTCTGACGGTCGTGACTCCGACATTCTCAAGCGCGTTCAGATATTGCTGGTGCCGCCATTTTTTTCTTTCGTCGCCGGGGTAGAAGGCGGTGCAAAAGACCGCCTTTACGAGCTCTTCGGTTTGCTTGGGGATGAGGCGTTCACCCAACTCCCAGAGATTGCACCATTTTAGATACGGTTCACCCAAGTCATTGATTGCATGGTATAAATTGAAGCCATCATAGTAAAATGCCGCTTTCAACATGCCCTCTTAGCCTTGACATACCAGCGCCAAAAACGTATATAGCATGGTGTCAACGCGATGCGGTACGCCGCTAGCAACCCCCGGGCCTCGGCTCGGGGTTTAATTTTTTATGGACCTCTTTTTTCGCTCCGTGCTCACCTTCCTGATCGGAGGCGACCATGCCCGACCTGGAGCGCAACAAGCGCAGTGTCGTGGCCTTCTATGATCTGATGTTCAACCGGTGCCGGCCGCGCGAGGCGATCGAACGTTATGCGGGCGCGAGCTATACCCAGCACAATCCGGGCGTCGCCGACGGCAAGGAAGGCTTCATCGCGTATTTCGAAGAGGCGGCGCGCGACTATCCGGGCAAAAGTGTCGAGTTCAAACGGGTGATCGCCGAGGGCGATCTCGTGGTGCTACATTGCCGGCAGGACTGGCCGGGCGATCATGTCTGGGCCGGCATCGACATCTTCCGCCTCGATGAAGCGGGCAAGATCGTCGAGCACTGGGACGTGCTGCAGATCGTGCCGGATCAGGCCGCCAATCCGAACGGGATGTTCTGAGGCCAAATTCTCATATCACTCTCGCGCTGAGGCGCGCCCTTCCTTCACCAGCCGCGCCGTCGCCGTCTCGATCGTCTCCTGCAATCGATTCGAGAAATCGCGCCGCGACAGGCCCGGCTCGATCACGGGCAATATCTCGACCACGATCGTGCCCGGATAGCGCAGGAACTTGCGCCGGGGCCAGAACAGGCCGGAATTGAGTGCGATCGGGAGACAGGGCAGGCCCAGATGCAGGTAAAGGGCGGCCGCTCCCGGCTTGTAGTCGGGGGCCGCATCGGGCGCGGTGCGCGTGCCTTCCGGGAAGATCACCAGCTGGCGGCCCATTTTCGCCGCTTCCCTGGCGCGCGCCAGCATGGTCTTGAGACCTTGCGCGCCGGCCGAGC
Organism: Nordella sp. HKS 07; assembly: GCF_011046735.1. Classification (NCBI taxonomy): domain Bacteria; kingdom Pseudomonadati; phylum Pseudomonadota; class Alphaproteobacteria; order Hyphomicrobiales; genus Nordella; species Nordella sp. HKS 07. Next base: position 2,314,490 of record NZ_CP049258.1, read on the forward strand.
GCTCGACCGGGATCATGCGGAATTTCGGGATGAACCAGCCGAACAGCGGGATGAAGATAAGCTCGCGCTTCAAGACCATCGCCGGATCATCGAAGAGCGGCAGCAGCGCGAAAGTGTCCCAGGTCGATTGATGCTTGGACGCCACCAGCACCGCGCCCGCGGGGATATTCTCGCGGCCCCTGACCTCGAGCTTCGTGCCGCAGATCACTTTCAGCCACCACAGGCTGGTGGTCGCCCAGGCCTGCAGAGCGCGGATCGACCATTTGCGCGGGGTCACATAGAAGGGCGAGCCCAGCACCAGGAACAGCACCAGATTCACATAGAAGACGATATTGTAGACGAACGAGCGGAACCAGGTCACCGGAGACTCTTCAGGATGCGCAGCAGCGTCACGCGCGACGTGATGAGGCAGATGAGTGTCACCACCAGCGGCACCGCTGCCAGCGAGAGATAATTCTGCGTCAGGTGACCGCCCGAAAAGGAGAGGAATTCCTGGGTGATGGCGGCGAAGCTTTCGGGCGCCGCCCCCGCCGCCAGAAAGAAGGTGAGGATGCCGAGCACGAGGCCGATGACACCGGCGGTGAGTCCGGTGCGCAGGAAGCGGCCCCAGACCTGGCGCGCGATGAAACTGTCGCGGGCGCCGACGAGATGCAGCACCTCGACCACTTCCCGATTGGCCTCGAGTGCCGCGCGCGTGGCGAAGACGACGATGGCGATGGTGCACAGGCCGATCAGGGCCAGGATGGCATAAGCGAGCGTCGTCAGCACGCGCGCCATGCGGGTGAGTTCGGCCTGCCAGCGTTTATGCGTGTCGAGGCTGACGCCCGGCACCTCATTGCGCAGAGCGGTTTCGAGCGCGGCGAAATCCGGCGGGTTGCCGGGATCGATCTCGATCGCGATGAGGCGCGGCACGGGCAGGTCCTCCAGCCCGTCGATGCCGCCGATCCACGGCTCGAGCAGGTCGATCGCCGCTTTTTCGTCGAGCACCGTGACATTCAGGACACCGGGCGTGGCCTTGAGAATGGCGGCCGCCTTGGCGAGATCGTCCTCCATGTTGCGCCCCTGGATCTCGCGGATCTGAACGGTGATCTCGCGCGACAGATCGCCGGTCCAGGCCTCGACCGAGCGGTTGATCAGTACGAGGCCGCCCGCCGCCAGCACGGCCAGATAGCACATCACCGCCATTGCGAGAGTGAGCGTGCGCAAGGGCGCCGCGTCGGGCGGGATGATGGCTTCGGGACGATGCGCGGCCTGGTCGGTCATGCCGTCATTCCAAAATGGGGCGCGGGCTGCTTCTTACCCTCGCCCCCCACGGGGGAGAGGGAGGGGCCCAATGCGAAGCATTGGGAGGGTGAGGGGGAACGGACAGCAAAAGTCCTGAATCTGAGGCTCGGAATTCTCCGTCGGTTCCCCCTCACCCTAGCCCTCTCCTCCGCAGGGGGAGAGGGGATGAGTGTCGATGCACCACAGGAGATTCTCATGCCGCCAGTCTCAATTCGCCCTGATCGAGGGTCATGACCGGCATCCGCGCCTGGGCGATGAGCTGCGCGTCATGGGTGGCGATCAGCACAGTGGTGCCGAGGCGGTTGAGCTCGAGGAACAATCTCAGCAGCCGCTTGGCCAGCGCCGGATCGACATTGCCCGTCGGCTCGTCGGCGAGCAGCAGCTGCGGCTTGGCGATGACGGCGCGCGCGATCGCGGCGCGCTGCTTCTCGCCGCCCGAGAGCACCTGCGGCATCACGCGCGCCTGCTCGGCGAGCCCCACCCATTTGAGGAGTTCCATGACATCGGCTCGATACCTTTCTTCAGCCAGCCCCGCCACGCGCAACGGCAGAGCGACATTCTCGTAAGTGGTCAGATGGTCGAGCAAGCGGAATTCCTGGAACACGATGCCGATACGGCGGCGCAGCAATGGCAGGTCCTTGCGACCGATCTGTGTCGTGTCCTGGCCGAACACGCTCATGAAGCCGCGCGTCGGCGCCATCGACAGAAACAGGAGGCGCAGAAGCGATGTCTTGCCGGCGCCCGATGGCCCGGTGAGAAAACGGAACTCACCCGGCGCCAGGATGAAGGAGACGTCCTTCAGGATCTCCGGCCCATGCCCATAGCGCAGGCCGACATTTTCGAGACGAACCATGTGGTCCCCTTCAGCATTAGAGCGCCGGACAGTCTGATAGAATCCGGTGCTCTAACTCTTTGATTTGAGCATCGGATTATCCGAAAACCGCTTCGCACTTTTCGGTCCGATGCTCTTAACGCCGCCTTAACCCTGTTTGCGGTTAATCTTCAAGACCATAGGGACAGTCGGGCCCTGGTCTCGAATCGTTTCAACGGCACCCTCGGAATGATAGTCGCCTGCCCCGCTTGCGCAACTCGCTATGACTTCCCCGCTACGCGCTTCAGCGCCAGCGGCACCATGGTGCGCTGCGTCGAATGCGGCCATAATTGGATCGAGTGCCGTCCCACCGAGATCATCGACGTGGCGCCGAGGCCCGTATCTCATTCCGTCTCTCCGGTGCCGGCTGCCGCGCCATTGATCGATGTCCGCCCCGACGAGGACCGCGAGATCCGCCGCCTGACCGAGGCGGCCCGCCTGGCGCGTGAGGATTTCGTCGCCGCCCAGCGCCGCCGACGCCATAGGCTTTGCGGCTGGGGCGCCTTCGCCGCCGCCGCCGTCACGCCTTTCATCGCCGCTTTTTCGATGCCCGAGGCGACGGTGCGTCTCTTCCCGGTCAGCATGCGCGCCTTCGAGCAGGCCGGCATCGGCGTCAATATCTACGGCCTCGAGGTGCGCCGCGTCGAGCAGCAGCATCTGATCGTCGACGGCACCCGCGTCATCGCGATCAAGGGCGAGATCGTCAATGTGAGCGAGGGGGACCGCAAGGTTCCCTCTTTGCGCTTTACCTTGCAGGATGCAGGGGCCGCCGCGGTCTATGCCTGGACGCTCGATTCCGCCATAAGGCCCCTGCGTCCGGGGGAAATCACCACCTTCACCACCCGCGTCGCTTCGCCGCCGGAAACCGCCGAAAATGTGCAGATTCGCTTTGCCCATGCCGATGAAATTGGCGTAAATCCCCGCCATGAGTCACATTGAAATAGACGGCCACCGCATCGCGGTGTTGTTCTCCGAAGCCCAGATCTCCGAACGTATCGAAGCCATCGCGCAGGCGATCGCCAAGAAGCAACCGCACCGCCTCCTGGTCGTGCCGGTGCTGAAGGGCAGCTTCGTCTTCGCCGCCGACCTCATCCGCGCCATGCACCGCGCCGGCCTGTCGCCGGAAGTCGATTTCATGATGCTGGCGAGCTATCGCGACAAGACCCGCTCCTCCGGCAAGGTCGATGTATTGCGCGACGTCGAATCGCCGATCGAGGACCGCGACATCCTGCTCATCGACGACATCCTCGAATCGGGCCGCACGCTGGCCTACGCCAAGGACCTGCTCGCCGCGCGCGGCGCCCGCAGCGTTTCGACCGCCGTGCTGCTCGAAAAGCCCGGCCATCTCGCCGCCGACATCGAGGCCGATCACCGGGGCTTCGTCTGCCCGGACAAGTTCGTCGTCGGCTATGGTATGGACATGGCGCACCAGTTCCGCGAACTGCCTTTCGTCGGTCACGTGCTGACGGCGAAGTGACGATTTAAAAATGAGCGAGATAGCCGCCGTCGACCGCCAGCATGTGGCCGGTGACATAGGAGGCGGCGGGTGACGCCAGAAAAACGACGGCGCCGGCAATTTCCTCGGGCCTGCCCCAGCGCCCGAGCGCGGTGCGTTGCCTGAGCCACTCGGCGATGCGCGCATCGGCGACGAGCTGTTCATTGGTTTCGGTGGCAAAAAAGCCCGGCGCCACGGCATTGACCGTGATGCCATGCGCCCCGAGCTCGGCGGCAAGTGCCCGGGTCAGCGCCAGAAGGCCGCCTTTCGCCGTCGTATAGACCGCATCGCCCGAATTGGCGACGGGGCCCGCGATCGAGGTGATGTTGACGATGCGCCCGCCTTGCGCCTTGCCGATCATCAGCTTCACCGCCCGCCGGCTGAGCTCGAAGGGCGCCACCAGATCGGCCTCGATGAGCTTGCGCACATCGCCAAGGGTGAAATCGAATATGGGGCGGCGGTCGCGCAGGCCGACATTGTTGACCAGTATGTCGAGCCCGCTTTGCTCGGCGGCGATCCGCGCGAAGGCCGCCTCGACCTGCGCCTCGTTGGTGACGTCGAAGGCGATGGGTGATGCCGAAGCGCCCGCCGCCCGGATCTGTTCGGCCGCCCGCTCGAGAGGTTCCGGTCTGCGCCCGTTCAAAGGACGTGAGCGCCGGCTTCGGCCAGCGCCTTGGCGATGGCGAGGCCGAGGCCTCGTCCGGCGCCGGTGACGAGCGCGGTCTTGCCCGCAAGCGCGAACAGCGTGCTCATTATTTCGCGCGCGGCAGCTTCACATCGAAAGAGACGAGCGCCGGCCTGAGCCGCGGCAGCATGCGGCGCGAGCGCTTTCGGGTCGACACGGCATAGACCTGTTTCACCGCCTCGACGATGATGACGCCGGAGAAAGCCGGTGAGGTCCTGAGACCCAGCCTTTCCCAGGCCGCCGCCGACTTGAGGAGCAGGCCGCGCTCGGAGGGCGGCATGAATAAAGCCTGCGACCAGCCGACGGGCGAGAACTTCGTTTCCTTGAGCGCCTGTTGCAGTTGCGAGCGCGAATAAGGCTGGCCATAGCCGAAAGGTGTCGCATCCGAACGCGCCCACAGGCCGCGCCGGTTCGGCACCACAATCACCAGCCGGCCTTGCGGCGACATGACCCGCCAGATTTCCTGCAGCATCTCGGAGGGCTGGTCGGTGAGCTCGAGCCCATGGATGACGAGCGCGAAATCGACCGTGCTTTCGAGCAGCGGCAATTCGCATTCCTCGACCAGGGCGGCGGCATTGGGCTGGCCTTCCGGCCAGTGCAGCACGCCGCGCTGCGCCATCATGAAGACAAGGCTGCGCTCGGCACCATCGGAGGGATGATCGAGATAGGGTGCCGCGAATCCCAGGCCCAGCACCGTGGCGCCGGTGAGATCGCCGAAACGGTCGCGCAAGCGATGCGCGATCAGCCGGCGAGTCGCCTGGCCGAGCCGGCTTGCGTAGAATTCGCGTAGATCGGCAACATCCATTATAAGGAAGATAGGTATTCACAAGGCTGCGGTCACGCACCAATTTCGACCAAGGGAAACACGCTGTTGCCTCAGCTCGACCTTCACCCTTTCATCTGCCGTGAGGACAATTATGGCGTCCTCGTCCACGACGCCGCGACCGGCCAGACCGCCACCATCGACGCGCCCGCGGCCCCCGCCATCGAGCGCGAACTTGCGCGCAAGGGCTGGAAGCTTACCCATATCCTGACCACGCACCACCATACCGACCATGTCGAGGGCAATCTCGCCCTCAAGGAGAAATGGGGCGCGACGATCATCGGTCCCAAGGCCGAAGCTGCCCGCATCCCCGGCATCGACCAGCGAGTCTCGGGCGGCGACTCTTACGACTTCGCCGGACGGGAAGTGAAGGTTATCGCCACTCCCGGCCATACCAAGGGGCATATCGTGCTGCATCTGCCGGAAGAGAAGCTGCTCTTCGCCGGCGATACGCTGTTCGCGCTCGGCTGCGGCCGGGTGATCGAGGGCACGCTCGCCGAGATGTGGACCTCGCTCGACAAGTTGCGCAAGCTGCCGCGCGACACGGTCTTCCATTGCGGCCACGAATATACGGAATCGAACGCCCGCTTCGCGCTCACCATCGAGCCCGGCAACGAGGCGCTGGTGAAGCGCGCCGCCAGGACCAAGGCGCAGCGCGCCAAGTCTGAGATGACCTTGCCCGGCACGATCGGCGAGGAGCTCGACACCAATGTCTTCCTGAGGCCCGAGAGCAAGGAGATCCGCTCCATCCTGAGCATGGCGCTGGCCGGCAATGCGGATGTCTTCGCCGAGGTCAGGAAGCGCAAGGACGCTTTCCGATGACACTCGGGGCCAGCGATATCATCCGCCTGCTGGATCTGAAGCCGCATCCCGAAGGTGGCCATTATCGCGAGACCTGGCGCGCCGATGCCGCCCTGGGCGAGCGTTCCGCCGGCACCGCCATCTATTACCTCCTGGGTGAGGGCGAGATCAGCCATTGGCATCGGATCGATGCCGAAGAGATATGGCATTGGCATGCGGGGGCACCCCTCGCCCTCGGCCTCTCGCATGACGGGCGCCATGTCGACCTCAATCACCTCGGCCCCGATCTGGCCAGCGGCCAGCGCCCGCAGGTGATCGTGCCGCGCTTCTGCTGGCAGACGGCGCGCTCGCAAGGCGCATGGACGCTGACAAGCTGCACCGTCTCGCCGGCTTTCGCCTTCGACGGCTTCGAGCTGGCGCCGAAGGACTGGGCGCCGCATTGATTGTTTGACGTAGGTGTCGAACCGATATGATAGCTAGCGACTCTTGAAAAGCAGGTCCTTCGCGGCGATCACCGCGCCTGCGGTGATGAGCAGGCAGGCGATGAGGATCGACCAGTGACAGGCGGCGTAGCCCGTCGCGATCAGGACCAGCGTGGAGAGGAGCGGCGAGGCGTAGGACGAGGCGCCGAGCGCCATGATGTCGCCGCGCTTGACGCCGAGGTCCCAGCTGTAGAAGGCGGCCCCCACCGGAAAGAGGCCGAGGCCCAGTATCGCCAGCCACTGGCCCGCCGTCTCAGGCCATAGTGTCGTCTCGAACAGAAGATGGCAGATAAAGGCGAGGGCCGAGGTGATGAGGCAGTAGCCCGCCACCACATCGGTCGAGACCCGGCCGAAGCGTCGCGACAGCACCGAATAGGAAGCCCAGATCAGGGCGCAGGCGAAGCCCAGCGCATGGCCGGGACCGAAGCCCTGCGCGAGGCCCAGGCCCTGGCCGCGGGTGATCACCAGGCCAGCGCCCAGAAGTCCGACGACGACACCGATGATGTGATGCGCCTTCAGCTTCTCGCCCGGCAGCAAGGCCGAGAAGGCGACAAGGAAGAGCGGCCAGAGATAGGCGAGCAGGCTCACCTCGACCGGCGGTGCCGCCCGTATGGCGGTGAAATAGACGAAGTGATAGCCGAACAGCCCGGCGATGCCGAGCGCCCAGACCCGCCAATCGGTGGGCATCGTCGCAAGTATGCCCGGCCGGAACGGCCAGGTGGCGACACCGAGCAGCCCGCCGACGAGGAAGGTCATGGCGGCGAGTTGGAAGGGCGGTACCTGGCCGCTGGCGGCGGTCAGGAAGGCCAGCACCGCCCACATGAGGACGGCCGTGAAGCCAATAAGCGTCGCGGTATTGCGGGACAAGAGAGCCTCGAAATATTCCCCTCCCCGTTGCGGGGGCGAGGCGCGGCGGCGAAGCCGACAAAAAGGTCCAGTGGACCTTTTTGAGCGACGAGCGCCCGAAGCGCAAGCGGAGGGCCGGACGGGTCAGCGCTGAGGGAGTTTGGGAATCACACCATATATTGGCCGCCATTGGCGGTGAGCACCGAGCCGGTGATGAAGCCGGAATGATCAGACGCCAGGAAGACGACGCAGCGCGCGACTTCCTCCGGCTGGCCGAGGCGGCCGACCGGGATTTGCGGGATGATCGACTTGTCGAGCACCTCCTTGGGCACCGCCATCACCATCTCGGTGGCAATGTAGCCGGGGCAGATGGCGTTGACGGTGATGCCTTTCCTGGCATTCTCCTGCGCCAGCGCCTTGGTGAAGCCGATATCGCCGGCCTTGGAGGCGGAGTAGTTCACCTGCCCCATCTGGCCCTTCTGCCCGTTGATGGACGAGATGTTGATGATGCGGCCGAAGCTGCGCTCGCGCATGCCTTCGATGAGCGGCCGGCACATGTTGAACAGCGAGTTGAGATTGGTGTTGATCACCTGATACCACTGCTCGGACGTCATCTTGTGGAACATGCCGTCCTTGGTGATACCGGCATTGTTGACCAGGATGTCGACCGGCCCGATCTCGGCCTCGATGGCCTTGAGATTGCCGGCGCAGGCCTCGTAGTCGCCGACATCCCATTTGCGCACCGCGATGCCGGTCTCGGCCTTGAACTTGGCCGCCGCCTCGTCATTGCCGGCATAGTTGGCCACCACCTGATAGCCCTCAGCCTTGAGCGCCCTGGCGATGGCCGCGCCGATGCCGCGTGTTCCGCCGGTTACGACAGCAACTCGTCCCATGTGTCCTCACCCCTTGCCTGTTGTCACCTCACCTCGTCCAGCATCTACGGGTCTTCACGCCCGCTCGACGCACATTGCGATACCCATGCCGCCGCCGATGCACAAAGTGGCGAGGCCCTTCTTCGACTTGCGCCTGCCCATCTCGTGCAGCAGCGTGACCAGGACGCGGGCACCCGACGCCCCGATCGGATGACCAAGCGCGATGGCGCCGCCATTCACATTCACGATATCACCCGACCAGCCCATGTCCTTGTTGACCGCGCAAGCCTGCGCCGCGAAGGCTTCGTTGGCTTCGACCAGATCCAGATCCTCGACCTTCCATCCCGCCTTCTTGAGCGCCGCGCGCGACGCCGGGATCGGGCCCGACCCCATGATGGCGGGATCGACGCCGGCATGCGCCCAGGAGACGATGCGGGCGAGTGGCTCGAGACCGCGCTTCTCGGCGTCCTTGGCGCTCATCAGGATGACGGCCGCCGCACCGTCATTGATGCCGGAGGCATTGCCGGCGGTGACGGTTCCGTCCTTCTGGAACACCGCCTTGAGCTTGGCGACCTGGTCGAGGGTGGCGCCGAGGCGGATATATTCGTCCTGGTCGACGACGATATCGCCCTTGCGCGAGGGGACGGTGACGGGGGCGATTTCGTCCTTGAACCGGCCGGCCTTCTGGGCCGCCTCCGCCTTGTTCTGCGAGGCGACCGCGAAATTGTCCTGGGTGTCGCGGGTGATCTGCCACTGGCGGGCGACATTCTCGGCCGTGTTACCCATATGATAGCCATTGAAGGCGTCCCACAGGCCGTCCTTGATCATCGTGTCGATCATCTGGAAGTCGCCCATTTTCACGCCATTGCGCAGATGCTGGCAGTGCGGAGCGAGCGACATCGATTCCTGGCCGCCCGCCGCCACCACTTTGGCATCGCCATTGGCGATCTGCTGCAGGCCTAGCGCCACCGCGCGCAAGCCCGAGCCGCACAACTGATTGACGCCCCAGGCCGGGCTTTCGACCGGAATGCCGGCGGCGATCGCCGCCTGGCGGGCCGGATTCTGCCCCTGCCCCGCGGTCAGGATCTGACCCAGTATGACCTCGTCGACCTCCTTGGGCTCGACCTTGGCGCGGCTCATGGCGGCCTTGAGCGCCACGGCGCCGAGCGCATGAGCGGAGATGCTCGACAGCGCGCCATTGAAGGACCCGACAGGGGTCCGTGCGGCCGAGACGATGACGACGGAATGATCAGAATTTGCCATGAAAGAGGCCTCCGGTGCTGGGTTGCGGAACATTAAGCCCGACTATCGCGGGCGTTGCAATGCGCGCTTTCAGCCAAGATGGATATTCTTTTTGCGCTTGCAATTGTGCACCGCACGGAGCACCCTTTGCGGGTATTTCCCGGCGGATTATGCGATTTGGCGGGAATGGCGCAGCAGCAGACTATCCAACGAGATTGCCGGCAGGCAGCACGGGCTTGGGTAAGGGAGACGGAGTTTGAGCGGCGAACAGACAGCCACCGCCAATGCGGTCGTTATCAAGAAATACGCGAACCGGCGTCTCTACAACACCGCGACCAGCACATACGTGACGCTCGATGACCTGGCCGAAATGGTCAAGAAGGGCACCGATTTCGTCGTCTATGACGCCAAGACCGGCGAGGAGATCACCCGCTCGGTCCTGACCCAGATCATCTTCGAGGAAGAGGGCAAGGGCCAGAATCTGCTGCCGATCCGCTTCCTGCGCCAGCTCATCCGTTTCTATGGCGACAGCATGCAGGCCTTCGTGCCGGGCTATCTGGAGATGTCGCTCGAATCGCTCACCAAGGAACAGGACAAGCTGCGCCAGCAGATGGCCGAGATCTGGGGCGCCGACCCTTTCAAGGCGATGCAGGAACAAACCGAGCGCAATATGGTGATGTTCCACGACGCCATGCGCATGTTCAATCCCTTCACCGCCGCCATGGCGGGCCAGCAGGGCCCGCCGAAGCCGGCCGAGACGGCAAAGCCGCGTGAGGCGCAAGGCGGCAAGGACGACCTTCAGGCCCTGAAGGATCAGCTCTCCGCCATGCAGCGCAAGATCGACGCCATCGCCGGCGGGAAATAGCCTGCCCTTGCCCCCTGAAACGGGGAGGCGCAGATCTCAATCCCGGCCGCGGCGGAATTGTGCGTTGAGGGCATCGATGGCCAGCCTGAGCCGCGACATGTCGGGTTCGTCGTTTTCCTCGAATGTCGGGCGCGGGGGCTCGACGCGCGCATTCGGCTCCTCGCGCACCGCAGGGGTCTCGCTTTTTTCCGCGATCGCCGGCCTGCTCGCGGTTTCTGGCTTGGTCTCGGCAGGCGGCGCTTCCCCGTCGCCGTCACCCGGCCAGGGAATGTCGAGCGAGGCCTTGCCGAACAGATTGCCCTGCAGGTAGTCCGCCCCCAGCTGGCGCAGGAACTCGGCGTCTTCCGGCGTCTCGACCCATTCGGCGACGGTCTTGATCTGGAACTGCCGCGCCATGTCGATCAGGGAACGGACGAAATACTGGTTCTCCAGATTTTCCGCCAGATTGGCGCAGAAAGAGCCGTCGAGCTTCAGGATATCGACACTCAGCGCCTTGAGATTGCGGAACGACGTATAGCCGGCGCCGAAATCGTCGATGGCGACGCGACAGCCGAGATCGCGCAGCGTGCGGGTGAAGCGCACCGTCTCGTCGAGATCGCCGAGCGCCACCGTCTCGGTGATCTCCACCGTGAGGCGCGGCGTGACCTCGCGATGGGCTTTCAGGATCTCGGTCAACTGCCCGAACCAGCGCGGGTCGGTGGCGGTGATGCCGGAGACGTTGAAGGTGAGGTGGGCTTGCGGATAGGCGAGCAGCGTCGAGACGGTGAGTTGCGTCACCGTGCGGTCGATGAGGCGGACGAGGCCGAGCTTCTCGGCGATCGGAATCAGATGCGCCGCGGCGATCATGTCGCCGCGCGCATCGGCCATACGCAACAGCGCCTCGTGCATCACCACATCGCTGGTCGTCGCATCGACGATCGGCTGGAAGGCGAGCTTGAAACGGTCCTCCTTGAGGCAGGCGACAATCTCATGCGCGGCGCGCGCATTGATGCTGCGCTCGGAAATGAGCTTCTGCGACGGCTTGTAGACGACGAAGCCGTCGGACGGCATGCGCTTGGCCTCGGTCAGGGCCTCCTCGGCGCGCGCCATGGCGGTGTTGGCGTCGGCGGCATGGCCCGGCAGGATGATGGCGCCGATCGACAGCATGGCCCATACCGGGCCGTGCTCGGTTTCGATGACGCTCTCGCGCGCCACCTGCAGGAAGCGCTCCGCCGCGACGGCGAGCTCGCGCTCGTCGCAATTGTTGAGGATGATGGCGAACTTGCTGCCCGAATAACGCGCGATCGGATCGCCGGCGCGCACCACGTTCTTGAGACGGCGCCCAACCGCGATGATGACTTCGTCGGCCACCTCGAAGCCATAGGCATCGTTGACGACGGCGAGATTGTTGATGCCGGCGATGACGAAGGCGCGGGCGACGCCCTCTCTGTCGGCGGCGATGATCGCCTCGTCCAGGGCTTCCGCCATGCGGCCGCGATTCATCATGCCGGTAAGCGGATCGCAATTGCCGAGGAAGTTCAGATGCTGGTCGCGCGAATGGCGGTCGTCGATGCGGCGCACGATGCCGAAGGCCTCCGCCGGCCGACCGTCGGCGCCGGCATACCAGCGTCCGGTGTCCTCGAGCCAGTAGGCGGTCTTGCCGTTCTTGCCGTCGGGCCGGAACAGATATTCGATCTGATAGGGGGATGCCCTCGCCCTCGTCCTTGTAGACGGTGCGCATCACCGCGTCATAGCGGGTGGTGAAATTGTCGATATCGAGTAGGGCCGCGTAGGACCGCCCGGTGGTGAGCCGGCCCGCCGGGCAATGCAGGATTTCCGGCGCATTGGCGCTCCAGAAGATCTCGTCCGATTCGATCACCCAGTGATAGGCCGCCTCGCCGACCGCGAGCACCGCCATGCGCACCCGCTCCAGCTCCTCGGCGCTGATGACGCGCGCCAGCGATTCGACCGGACCCGCCGCGCGCTCGGCATAGCTGCGTTCTTCCGCTTTCTTCTGCGGATCTGCGCTGGATGATCTCGGTGATGGTTCGCTCAAGCGGCCTCCAGAGCGCTGATGAGATAAGATTACTCGCCGGCCGGCAAATTGCCAGCCATCCTTGCCCCGGCCAAGTTAACGGGCAATTGGTAAATTAAGTGAGAAATGGCGAGAGGGCTAGAGCGCTGGTTGTTCTCATGGAATCGCCTCGGCGCTCTATCTCTTTGTTTATACGCATCGGCTTATCCGAGAACCGCACGCATGGTCGGGCAAGCCCGACCACAAGGTTCTCGGGCCGATGCTCTAATAGCCGAGCGCCATTCCATCCTTGCGGAAGTCCGAGCCGCCGGCGAGGACACCCTGCTCGCGATCGAAAAGTATGGCCTGCCCGCCGCCGAAAGGCTCGGCCGCCTGGGCGACATCATGGCCGAGCGCCGCGAGGCCTCTGCGCAGAGCTTCATCACAGCCAGCCTCGATTTCGACACGGCCCTGATCGGGAAAGGCGCGCGGCAGATCGAGCGTTTCCTGGACGTCGAGACCGTAGACATAGCGGTTGAGCATGACGCCGACATGGCCCATCGGCTGGAACGACCCGCCCATGACGCCGAAGGACATGTCGATTAGGCCTTTGGCGCGCACCATGGCCGGTATGATCGTGTGCAGTGGACGCTTGCCGGGCCCGATGCAATTGGGATGCTTGAGGTCGGTGACGAAATTTGCGCCGCGGTTCTGCAACGCGATGCCGCTCTTTGGCGTGACGATGCCGGAGCCGAAGGCCCAATAGATCGAATTGATGAAGGACACGGCCATACCGTGGCAATCGACGACGGTGAGATAGACCGTGTCCGAGCCCGGCATTGGGATCAGGTTCTCCGGGCTCTTCAGCGCCCGCTTCATGTCGATGAGGCCGGCAAGCTCCGTTGCCGTCTTGTCGCTCAAGAGATCCTCGGGCGCGACCGTCATATGCTCGCGCTCGGCGATATGGCGATTGCGCAGCACCCAGGCGAGCTTCATCGCCTCGATCTGCAGATGGTAGCGCTCGACGCTGCTTACACCATACTTCGCCATGTCAAACTGCTTGAGGATGTTAAGCGCGATGAGCGCCGTCAGCCCCGAACCATTGGGTGGTATTTCCGCAAGCTCGACACCGGCGAAGGAAGTGGAGATCGGCGCGACCCAGCTCGCTTTCGTTGCGGCGAGGTCATCGAGCGTGAGCAGCCCTCCCCGGGCGCCGAGATGGCGGACGATCTCCTCGGCGATCTCGCCGGCATAGAAACCGTCGCGGCCGCGCTCGCCGATGAGCTTCAGCGTGCGCGCCAGCGCCGGATAGCGCATCACCTCGCCTTCGCGCGGTGCGCGCCCGTCTTTCAGATAGTGAAGCTTCGCACCTTCGTCGTGGGCGAGATCGTCCGCGTCCAGCGCCCAGTCCTGGGCGACGCGCGGCGTCGTCGGCACGCCCTCTTCGGCGAGCCGGGTCGCCGGCTTGAGCGCTTCCTTGAGATCTATCGTCCCGTGCCTGGCGAGAAGTGCCGCCCACGCATCGATGGCGCCCGGCACCGTCACCGCATGCACGCTCTTCGGCTCTATGCCGGCGAGCCGTGCCGACTTCAGCCAGTCGGCATCGGCGCGCCGGCCGGCGCGGCCCGATCCATTGATGCCCTCTATCGTGCCATCGTTCTTTCCGATGAGCGCGAAGCAATCGCCGCCGATGCCGGTCATATGCGGCTCGGTGATGCAGAGAACGGCGGATGCGGCGATGGCGGCATCGGCCGCATTGCCACCATTCCTCATAATATCGAGGGCCAGAAGCGTCGCCAGAGGCGATGATGTTGCGGCCATGCCCGCAGTGCCATAGGCGACCGAGCGGCCGGGAAGCTGGAAGTTACGCATGCTTCCGTTTAGCGTGGGCTTGCGCATCTATCCACTGCCTTCTCGGCTCGCTCGGGCCAGAGTGTCGCAATTCGCTTCAGGATGCCGTTTCGCGCTCGCCTTGCCGCAATGGCCTGTCTATTGTTCGCTCCTCTTTTCGCAATTTCGAGACTGGGAGGAAGTCACCGTCATGGCCACCGTCAAGAGCGACATCGAGATCGCCCGCGAAGCAAAGATGAAGCCGATCCTCGAAATCGGCAAGAAGCTCGGTATCCCCGCGGACGATCTGATCCCCTATGGCCATACCAAGGCCAAGCTGTCCTTGGACTTCATCTCGGGGCTCTCCAAGAAGAAGGACGGCAAGCTCATCCTCGTCACCGCGATCAACCCGACGCCCGCCGGCGAAGGCAAGACGACGACGACGGTCGGTCTCGGCGACGGCCTCAACCGCATCGGTAAGAAGGCGATGATCTGCCTGCGCGAGCCGTCGCTCGGCCCCTGCTTCGGCATGAAGGGGGGCGCCGCCGGCGGCGGCTATGCGCAGATCGTGCCGATGGAGGACATCAATCTCCATTTCACCGGTGACTTCCACGCCATCACCGCCGCGCACAACCTGCTCTCGGCGATGATCGACAACCATATTTACTGGGGCAACGAGCTCGGCCTCGACACGCGCCGCATCTCCTGGCGCCGCGTGATGGACATGAATGACCGCGCGCTGCGCGACATCGTCTGCTCGCTGGGTGGTGTGGCCAACGGCTTCCCGCGCGAAGCGGGCTTCGACATCACGGTCGCCTCCGAGATCATGGCCATCCTCTGCCTTGCCACCTCGATCGAGGATCTCGAGCGCCGCATCGGCCAGATCGTCATCGGTCACAAGCGCGACAAGGGCCAGGTGCTTGCCAAGGACATCAAGGCGGCCGGCGCCATGACGGTGCTGCTGAAAGACGCGCTTCTCCCCAATCTGGTGCAGACGCTCGAGAACAATGCGGCCTTCGTGCATGGCGGTCCCTTCGCCAATATCGCCCATGGCTGCAATTCGGCAATGGCGACCAAGGCGGCGCTCAAGCTCGCCGACTATGTTGTCACCGAGGCGGGCTTCGGCGCCGATCTGGGCGCGGAAAAATTCTTCGACATCAAATGCCGCAAGGCGGGCCTGCATCCCGACGCGACGGTGATTGTCGCCACGGTGCGCGCCCTCAAGATGCATGGCGGCGTCGGCAAGGACGATCTCAAGAAGGAAAATGTCGAGGCGATGAAAAAGGGCCTCGCCAATCTCGGCCGCCATATCGAGAATGTGAAGAAGTTCGGCGTGCCGATCGCGGTCGCGGTCAATCACTTCATCAGCGACACCGATGCCGAGGTGAAGGCGATCACCGATTTCTGCCATGACCACGGCGTCGAGGGCTTCAAATGCACGCACTGGGCCGATGGCGGCAAGGGCACCGAGGCGCTGGCGAAGCATGTGGCGGCGCTCGCCGACAAGGGCTCGAGCCAGTTCTATCCCATCTATGACGACGCCATGCCTTTGTGGGACAAGGTCAAGACCATCGCGCGCGAGATCTACCGCGCCGACGACATCGTCGCCGACAAGTCGGTGCGAGACCAGTTCAAGGCCTATGAAGCCCAGGGCTACGGCAAGTTCCCGATCTGCATGGCCAAGACGCAGTACTCCTTCTCGACCGATCCCAACCTCAAAGGCGCGCCCTCGAACCATGTGGTGCCGATCCGCGAGGTGCGGCTGGCGGCGGGTGCGGAATTCATCGTCGTCATCTGCGGTGACATCATGACCATGCCGGGCCTGCCCAAGGTGCCTTCGGCCGAGACGATCGGCCTCGACGCCAAGGGCCAGATCGCCGGATTGTTCTGAGCCGACGGATCGGCTCGGGGCGTTTCGGTGCGGCCGACGGAAACGCTCCGAGTGCGCTAGTTCGGCTGAGTAGTCGGAGGCGGAGTCCCCACGGTCGTCGGCGGCGCCGTGCCGGTGTTGCTGTCCGAGCTGCCCTTGGTTTCCTTGGCTTCCTTGAAGCCGACGAAATCGAGGATGCGGTTGCGCGGATCGTCCTCGCGGTGACGGCGGATCAGGCTCTTTTCGCCCCCGCCGAAGTAGAAGCTGAGACCGCCGGTGACGTTGTAATAATCGTCTTCGCCGATCTTTGCGCCGAAGGACGCGGTGAGCCCGTCGGCGAACTGAAACTCCATCCCAGCCCGCAGGAATTCCTGGTCGCCGATGATGCTGCCGCCCACCGACAGCCGGAAGTCGTCGGTCGCGTAGAAAGCGGCATCGACGATGCCAAAGCCGTCGCTATCCGAGCCGTCGTCGGAATCGATGTCGACATAGCCGCCCCAGGCTTCGAGGCTGAATTGGCCGAAATAGAGCTCGGCCTCAGGTCCGACCGCCCAGATATTGGTGTCGCCAGCATCGAAATAGCCGCCCGTTACGCCGAGCAGATAGGACTCGGGGTCGCGCGTGAAGAGATGCGCGGCGCCGCCATAGGTCGTCCTGTCCAGCTCGTCGATCACGCCGACATCGGCCTGGAAGCCGAAATCGCAGCCCAGGGGCATGCTGAGCGAACCCAGTCCGCTCACCAGCGCATCGCCGCCCTGGTCATCGTTTTCGGAATATCCGCCAAGGGCCTCGACCTTGCCGTTGAAACCCGAGACTGCGCAGAGCGGCTCATTGATGATGTCGGCGGCCTGGACCGCGGGCACCTGATTGATCAAGGCAAGAGCAAGCGCCGAACTCGCGCTCAGCAGCGACGTCTTCAAGGACATAGGCGTTCCCCCCGACTGCCAGTTGGTGTGCGATGGATGAACTTACCGGAGATCGCGATCGTTTCCCATGGGGAATGATGCGCGGTTGCTCGCCGCCAACAAGAAAATTCCGCGGCGTTGCATTTTGATCACAGCGGAAATGGAAAAGATTAACCCCGCCTGACAATGAAATATTGAAATTTCCGCGTCTTTTCCGCTCGCTAGACTGAGGAAGCGGTAGGAATCCACGACAGGCATTCGTCCGCCAGCCTCAGGTATTCCGTATTTTCGGTCGCTGCGAAATTCTTCAGAGCGGCATCGAACAGCTCACAATAGGTCTGCGTTTTCTCCTCATCCTGCATGGGGAAGGTGCGCAAATGCTCGAACTCGAGCCTGGCCCAGCCATTGACGGGATCCGGCTCGCCACACCGACGCAGCAACGCCGACTGCTTGGCGATCTGGGCATTCAACACCAGAGAGAACCGCCTTGTCATTGAAGAATTATCACCATGCAACCTATAGTCGACGAGCGCATCGGCCAGATTTGCCAGCTTGAAGCGTTCATCCAGACGTAGCCAAAGGTCCAAATCGCTCGCGACGTCGAATTGCCTCCTGAGACCGCCGCACTGCTCGAACGCCGCTTTCCTGATCATGGCCGCAGGATTGCCGATCGGGCCGACGGTCGCATTTTCGAGCGCCGCATGGCAGGCCTCGGCGGTGAGTGGATAGGAGGCTGTTTTCCCCGTGAGCTTTCCCTCGCGATCGATATACCGCAGGCTGCCGCCAAGAGCCGCAATGTCTTCGTTCCTCTCCATGAACGCAACCTGCAGCGCCAGTCTTTCCGGCAGGGCCACATCGTCATGATCGAGCCGGGCCAGCAGCGCGAATCGCGCTTCGGCGCTTCCCCGATTGAAGGCAGCCGCTTCGCCACCATTCTCCTGGTGGATGACACGGACGCGCTTGTCGACTCGCGCATAGCTTTCGGCGACGGCGCCGGATGAATCGACCGATCCGTTATTCACGACGATCAGCTCGAATTTGCCGTGCGTCTGCAGAAGCACGCTCTCGATCGCCTGAGCGAGGTACGCCGCGCCATTATAGACGGGAATGATGACGGACACGCCTGTCTCGCCGCTCGCGGCCAAGACGGCAGATGCCCGCCTTGCCTTCGGCACGGCCGCATTGCGGCTGAACACGATAAGATTCCGCTGATAGTGATCGTCGGCGCGGGGATCGCGGGCCAGCGCCGGACGCAAGCAATCCACGGGCCTATATCCGCGGCGCGTAAAGAGTGTAGTCCAGGAGGCGCGCAGCCGGTTTGTATCGATCGCACCGCGAGCTTCCGGTCGCGCAAAAGCGAATACGATGACCGGCGCGATAGAAGTGAGCCGCAAGACGAGTTGCTTGCCCTGCGTCGCCGAAGAGACGCCAGGAGGCTCGAAACAGCAGACGAGATCAGCCGCACGGGCGTCCGGGCCCCCTTCCCTCTCATCGTGCGCCGATGCAATGCCGAGGCGAGAAAATTCGCGCGCCCAGATCCCGGAGCCGCGCCCGATGCAGGCTACGGATTCGAAGGCGAAGTTATCGAGCAGGATCGGCACCGCGACTTCGGCGACGAAGCGCAGCCGCGCCTCGTTCAGATCGTAGGGTTCGTCATCGTCAATAACGTCCGATCTCACAGAATCGGGACTTTTGTCATCGCCCGATTGCACGGCCAGCTCCTTGCGGATGGTGGCAAAGATGCGGTCGGCTTTCTGCCATCCCAGAAGCTCACGGAAATGGTTGTGCATTTCCGCGCTATCCCAGCCGATCTCGTCAAAGCCGATGAGATAGTTGCGGATCCGGTCTTCCCATTTATTGGGATAGGGCGCTCCCATCGGCCGGCCAAAGCGATGCAGCCAGCGCAATGACGGCATACACAGCGTGCGGCCACCGGCTTGCCGGAATCTCTCATGGATATACCCTTCCTCGCCGCCAAAGCCGCGGAAAGCCGGATTGAAACCGGGCCAAGCGCGTCGGCGGCAGGCAAAGACCCCGAGACCCTGCAAAGGAATCTCGAAAGGCTGCCCGTCGGACTCCAGCCCGCCGAGATCCTTGGCCCACTGCCCGAACATGCCGTCCCGCCAGCCTTCCGACCAATGAGTGCTGACCTTCGTGAGATCGTTGGAGATCATCGGCCCCTGAATCAGATCGATGCTGGAAGGCGCCGTACGGAAATAGTCGATGAGCTTCCTCAGGCTGCCCGGCGCGAGCAGCACATGGCAATCCATGCACAGCACGAATTCGCCGCCCGCTTCGCTGAAGACGCGGTCGCGCACGGCCGTTCCGGTCACATCGTCGGCGGGGATGTAACGCAAATTCGCGACATCCTTCTCGAGATCCTTGAGTGCCGCGCCGCACGGTCCGTCGGGATGATTATCGATGACCAGAAACTCCACCTCTTCGAGGATCTCCGGATGGTAGAGGCGAATGGCCTGCAAGCTGAAATAGACGCCGTCATAGTCGTCATAGGTCGCCATGCCGATCGTCATGAAGGGCGAGAACCGCCGCGTGCTGCGTTCAGGAACGGGATGGCGGCGTGTAGATGCGGGGTCGGAGCGTCCGATTCCGGAGACGAACCGGTCCAACGCATCAGGTGACAGTTTCTCATCGATCACGAGCCTGACGAGCCGATCGAGCAGACCATCAATCTGCCGATAGTCGGAATAAGTGAGAGCGATGGCGGGTGTGTCCCGCGCCAGTTCGACAATCCAGTAATCCGTTTCCAGGGGTGGCGACTGCAATTGCGCCTTGACGAGGCGCGCGGCGGAAGCAGTTTTGAGTTTTTCGATACGCGCGCGCGCATCCGGCACATAGCGGGGAAAAATGATCATCCCGCAGGGACAGGCATCGTCCCCGGCGCGCCAGGAGTCCTTGATACCAACATGAATCTGCGCGGCGGTACGGGCCATGGGCGCCGTGCCGAACTCGGCAAGCCCGACCAGATGAGCGGCGGCATCGGCGGCAAAGGTGAAGGGCGCCGGATAACCACCGACCGACCCGGCGTCATCGACGACGGCGACCTGGTCATCGGCGATGAGCGCGAAACCCTTCTCGACGAACCACGCGGCGAGCGATGACTTTCCGCAGGCCTCAGGACCGGCGAGGAGCACGGCGCCGTCGCCCCATTTCACCGCGGCGGCGCGCAGTATCGGAACGCCTGCTTTTTCCGCGAGCCGGGTGGCGAGACAGGCGCGCAGGCGCTCGAGCACGTCGCCGCGCTTCAGTCCAGCCTCCCTCAGCCCACCATCGCCCGTCAGCACGTAGCTGCGATCACCTGCGTCACGGACGACGATCCTTTCATCGCCACCGGAGAAGGTCGCATCACGCTTCAGGCTGGTGAGAAGGCCAGCGCTGAGCAGATGATGAGGCAGCTCGATCGCAACGGTGTGCTGACCCAATTGGACGATGACTTCGCTCATCACCTCATCAGCCTTTGCGCAGAGAGATCACCGTCGGCGTTCAGCGATTGCGAAGCCTGACGAAGACGAGTCTCCACAGCTCTTCATGTCCTCAATTCGCGTGCCCTCGAATGCTATGGCATGACGGGCGGCGCGTCGAGGATAAGCTGAATTCGTTTGCGCGAACTATACCGCCTCGCCCCGCAAGAGCTTCGGCACATGGCCGGTCTCGCCCGCCGCTTCGCGCATGAAGAAACCTTTGAGCGCCCCGACGCTGCCGGCGGCGCGCAGGCCGACGCCACGCAACGCCCTCAGCGCCGGATTGTCGTTCGAGAAGAGCCTGGTCAGTCCGTCGGTCGCCATCGCCGTAATCACCGTGTCGAAGCGGCGCCAGCGCGCATAGGTTTCGAGCACGGAGGCCGATCCCGGATCGAGGCCGAGCTTCACCGCCTCGGCGATGCTCTCCGCCAAAGCGGCGACATCGCGCAGCCCCAGATTGAAGCCCAGCCCGGCGATCGGATGGACGACATGCGCCGCATCGCCGATAAGCGCCAGCCTCTCAGCCGTGAAGGACTGGGCGATCTGCATGGAGAGCGGATAAGCGTGGCGCGGGCCGACCACTTCGATCTCGCCCAGATGGCCGCCGAAGCGGCGGGAGAGCTCGGCCAGAAAGGCCTGATCGTCGAGCGCGATGATGCGCCTGGCGTCGTCGCTGCGCTCGGTCCACACCAGCGAGCTGCGATTGTTCGGCAAGGGCAGGATGGCGAAGGGGCCGGAGGGGAGGAAATGCTCCTCGGCGCGGCCGTTATGCGGCCTTTCATGCGCGACGGTGGTGACGATGCCGGTCTGGTCATACGACCAGCCAGAGGTCGCGATGCCGGCCGCCTTGCGGGCGGGGGAGGCGCGGCCGTCGGCGGCGATGAGAAGCGAAGCCTTGGCGATATCGCCGGCTTCGGTGCCGATGCTCACAAATCCCGGTCCGAAGCTGTAGGATGCGATGCGCGTGTCCGTCCTGAACCGGACCGTCGGCGAAGCGAGCGCCGCGTCGAGCAGCGCGCCATAGAGATGGCGGTTCTCGACCATGTGGGCGGAGGGTTCGCCGCCGTGATCTTCCTCGCCGAAATGCAGCAGCGCCGGTCGCGCCGTGGCGCCGAGCTTCGAGTCGGTGATGATGATGTCGCGCATGGGCTGGGCATGGGGAAGGATCGCCTCCCACACACCGAGCGCGTCCAGCATGCGCCGCGACGAGGCGGTGATGGCCGAGGCGCGGCCGTCGAACGTGTCACGCGCGTATTTGGTCGGATCGGCCTGATCGAGGATCAGGATGTCGAGCGGCCGGAGCGCTTTCGGCCCGGCCAGCGCCACGGCCGCCGCAAGTCCGTTGAGGGCCGCTCCCGCGATCAGAATGTCGGCTTTGTCCATGGCGATGAGAAGCCAGCTTATGGCGGGATCGTCAAGCTATCGCGTCTGCACATTTATTAGTCGTTCGGGCCGGTCTGCATGATTTTTCATCAACTCTAAGTGGCGGACCTTCGATCAATTTCCATAAGTCACAGCATTATCAATGAGTTATCGGGCCGCAAGAATCTGGCACGGAACTTGATTTGCCTGCTGCGCTGCAACATCAGGGAGGTGGGCGCGTGAAGTATATTATTGCCGTCGTCAAACCCCATAAGCTCGACGAGGTCCGCGAGGCCCTGGCCTCGATCGGGATCCAGGGGATTACCGTCACCGAAGTGAAGGGCCATGGCCGGCAGGGCGGCCATACCGAATTCTACCGCGGCGCCGAATATGCCGTGACCTTCGTGCCGAAGGTCAAGATCGAGATCGCCATCGACAGCGCCTTGAGCCCGCGCGTCGTCGAAACCATCCGCAGGGCCGGCGAGACCGGCCAGATCGGCGACGGCAAGATCTTCGTGCTCCCTCTCGAAGAGGCGGTGCGTATTCGCACCGGCGAGGTCGGCAACGATGCGCTGTGAGACCCAGAATTTCCAGATGAAGGATCATGCGATGACACTCCGTGCGTTTTCACGGCGCAGGCTGGCCCTGCCCGCACTCGGCCTGGCGCTGGCCGGCCTCCTCCCGGGCGGCGCGGCGCAAGCCGCCGCCACCGTCAACAAGGGCGACACGGCATGGATGCTCATCGCCACCATACTGGTGATCCTGATGACTATACCGGGTCTCGCTCTCTTCTATGGCGGCCTGGTGCGCGCCAAGAACGTACTGTCGGTCCTGACCCAGGTCTTCCTCTGCTTCTCGCTCATCGGCATTCTCTGGGTGATCTACGGCTATTCGATCGCCTTCACCGGCGGCACAGCCTTCTTCGGCGGCTTGTCAAAGTTCTTTCTCGCCGGCGTCGACATCACCACGCTCGCCGCCACCTTCTCGAAGGAAGTCTATGTGCCGGAGCTCACCTACGTGATGTTTCAGCTCACCTTCGCGGCGATCACGCCGGCGCTTATCGTCGGCGCCTTCGCCGAGCGCATGAAGTTCTCCGCCGTGCTGCTCTTCCTCGTCCTGTGGTTCACCTTCGCCTATCTGCCGATGGCGCATATGGTGTGGTTCTGGGCGGGGCCGGACGCCTACACGCTCTCGTCCGACAATATCGACGCGGTGAAGGCGGCGGTCGGCGAGCAGGCGGCGGCGGATTTCCTCGGCCGTCTCACTGCCGCGACCGATGATGCGGCAAAGGCCGCAGTGCTCGCCGATTACGGCGCGGCTGTGAATGCATCGAATGGCTGGCTCTTCAACTGGGGCGCCATCGATTTCGCCGGCGGCACCGTCGTGCACATCAATGCCGGCATCGCCGGCCTCGTCTGCGCGCTGGTCCTCGGCAAGCGCGTCGGCTACGGCAAGGACGCCATGGCGCCGCACAGCCTCACTTTGACCCTGATCGGCGCCGCGCTGCTCTGGGTCGGCTGGTATGGCTTCAATGCCGGCTCCAATCTCGAGGCGAACGGCCTCACCGCTCTCGTCGTCCTCAACACGACGATCGCCACCGGCGCCGCCGCACTCGCCTGGACCTTCGGCGAATGGGTGACACGCGGCCATCCGAGTCTGCTCGGCGCGGCTTCGGGCGCGGTGGCGGGACTCGTCGCCATCACGCCTGCCTGCGGCTGGGTAGGGCCGGCGGCGGCCATCATCATCGGCATCATCGCCGGCCTCGTCTGCCTGTGGGCCGTCGTCTGGATGAAGGCGAAGTTCGGTTATGATGATTCGCTCGACGTGTTCGGCGTTCACGGCGTCGGCGGTATTGTCGGGGCCATCCTCACCGGCATATTCGTCAATCCGACGCTGGGCGGCATGGGCGTCACCGACTATCTCAGCCTCGATACGTCCTCCAAGGTCGCCGAGTATGCCTTCGGCGCGCAGATGACGGCGCAGATCGTCGCGGTGCTAACCGCCATTGTGGTGTCGGGCGTGGTGAGCTTTGCCGCGCTGATGGTATGCAAGGCCGTCACGGGCCTGCGTGTCTCGGAAAGCCAGGAGCGCGAGGGCCTCGACATCGCGTCGCATGGCGAGCGCGCCTATAACTGACCCGGTAGTACTCCTCGAAAGTTGTGGAGCGGGGCCCGGAAAGCCCCGCTTTTCTCATGCATTTAACGCCACCTTAACCACGTCCCGCCAGACTCCGCGTTAACCATTCTTATCACGCAGACGGGGTTCTCCATGGCGGGCCGGCGCATGGCAATCGAGCAACCAATCGACACGGACGACGGTGCCGTACCGGCGGCCATACGCCGGTTCCTGCGTAACCGCCTGATGGAGTTCATCGGCTTCCTGAGCTTCGCGCTGTGCGTCGCGGTCGGCGTGGCGCTCGCCACCTGGTCGCCGGCCGATCCGTCCTTCAGCCGCGCCATCGACGGCGAGCCGCGCAACCTGCTCGGCTATCCGGGCGCGGTGATCTCCGACCAGCTCATGCAGCTTTTCGGCCTCGGCGTCATCGCGGTGATGGCGCTGCCCCTGTTGTGGAGCATGCGGCTGATGACGCATCATCCGGTCATCCGTCCGGTGCGTTCCGTCTTTGCCTGGATCCTGTTCGTCATCTGCTTCTCCGCCTTCCTCGCCATGATGCCGGCGCCGCAGGCTTTCGCGCTCGAGGCGGGTTTCGGCGGCCAGACCGGCGAGGTGCTGAAATCGGCGCTGCTCGCCGTGCTCAATCTCGGCTTCAAGGGTTTCTTCGCATCGCTCGTCGCCGCCGCGCTGTTCGGCGCCGGCGCCGTCCTGACCGGCGCCAAGGCGGTGGGACTGACCCGCTCGGACGGCGCATTGTCGGCGGCAATCGGCTATTACATCCGCTGTGGCGTCCACAGCCTGTGGGGCTTGCTGCGTAATCTCTATCAGCGCTGGCGCATGCATCGCGAGCTGAAGGCGCAGGACAAAGCCTTCCAGGCGCGCCAGGCCGCTGCTTCAGCTCCCGCCCGCAAGTCGCAGGCGCGCGTCGAGCCGCGTCTCGATGGCGCCGGCAAGACGAGGCGCAAAGTCGACGACAGGCAGGACAACCCGCCCTGGCTCAAGCTGCCTGCCGCCGAGGCGGAAGAGGACATCGACATCGAGCTGGAGGAGGAACAGGCAGCGGGCGAGCCGATCGACGAAGAAGTCGAGGACGACATGGACGAGGCGCCGGTCGCGGCCTCGCGCCGGGTCAGCCCGCGCGCCGATCCGGTCATCAAGCAGGCGAAGCCCGGCAAGAAGCAGCGGGCCGCCAGCGATTACGAGCTTCCCGCGCTGACGCTTCTTGCCGAGCCAAAGAAGAACACCCGCGCCGTCGACCTGTCGCCGGAGGTGCTGGAGCAGAATGCCAGGGCGCTCGAAGGCGTGCTCGAGGATTTCGGCGTCAGGGGCCAGATCGTCAATGTGAGGCCGGGTCCGGTCGTCACGCTCTATGAGCTCGAGCCCGCGCCCGGCATCAAATCCTCGCGCGTCATCAGCCTCGCCGACGACATCGCGCGCTCGATGAGCGCCATCTCGGCCCGCGTCGCCGTCGTGTCGGGGCGCAATGCCATCGGCATCGAGCTGCCCAACCCGAAGCGCGAGACCGTGTATCTGCGCGAGCTTCTGGGCTCCGAGGCGTTCGAGAAGACCAATCAGAACCTGGCCATGGCGCTTGGCAAGAATATCGGCGGCGAGCCGGTCTTCGCCGATCTCGCGCGCATGCCGCATCTGCTCATCGCCGGCACCACCGGCTCCGGCAAGTCGGTCGGCATCAACACGATGATCCTGTCGCTGCTCTATCGCCATACGCCGGACCGCTGCAAGCTGATCATGATCGATCCGAAGATGCTCGAGCTCTCGGTCTATGAAGGCATTCCGCATCTCCTGGCGCCGGTCGTCACCGATCCGCGCAAGGCGGTGGTGGCGCTCAAATGGGCGGTGCGTGAGATGGAAGACCGGTACCGCAAGATGTCGAAGGTCGGGGTGCGCAATATCGACGGCTTCAATGCCAGGCTCGAGCAGGCGCGCGAGAAGGGCGAGGCGATGTCGCGCACCGTGCAGACCGGCTTCGATCCGGAGACCGGCGAGCCCATCTTCGAGCGCGAGGAAATGGATATGTCGGCGATGCCTTACATCGTCGTCATCATCGACGAGATGGCCGATCTCATGATGGTGGCGGGCAAGGACATCGAAGGCGCGGTGCAGCGTCTGGCGCAGATGGCGCGCGCCGCCGGCATCCATGTCGTCATGGCGACCCAGCGTCCGTCCGTCGACGTCATCACCGGCACGATCAAGGCGAATTTCCCGACCCGCATTTCCTTCCAGGTGACCTCGAAGATCGACAGCCGCACCATTCTGGGCGAGCAGGGCGCCGAGCAGCTCTTGGGCCAGGGTGACATGCTCTATATGGCGGGCGGCGGACGCATCTCGCGCCTGCATGGTCCCTTCGTCTCGGACGACGAGGTGGAGAAGATCGTGCGCTCGCTGAAGAGGCAGGGTGCCCCGGAATATATCGAGGCGATCACCGAGGAGCCGGAAGAGGGCGCCTATGGTGAGCCGGGGGCTTCGGGTGGTTCCGGCGAAGGCAGCGGCTCTGGCGACGATCTCTACGACCAGGCTGTCGCAGTGGTCTTGCGCGACAAGAAGGTGTCCACCAGCTATATCCAGCGCCGTCTGCAGATCGGCTACAATAAAGCCGCGAGCCTCATTGAGCGCATGGAGAAGGAAGGCCTGATCTCGGCCGCCAACGCCACCGGCAAACGCGAAATCCTGGTTCCGGGCGACAGTGCCCGGGCCTGAGGGATCATGCTCTGAGGAGAGCCGGCTGGCTGATCGCCGGTTTCGCGCAAGCCGACAGGCCTAGGCTTAGGTCCGAATAGCGCAGGTGAGCGCCGCAAAAGCGCCCCGTTGTTGGGGGAATAGCGGCAATAGAACGAAGGGAACCCATTGTGAAGAAACTCTTCAGCAGGAATTTTATCGGCCTCGCCGCCGCGGCCGCCCTCGGCGCCATGATCGTGGTCGCAGGTCCCGCCGGTGCGGCGAAATCCGACGACCTCACCGCCGACCAGTCGGCTCGGGTGAAGGAAGTCGCCAATTATATTCAGGGATTCCGGACCCTTCAGGGTGAGTTCACGCAGGTGAGCTCGAAGGGCAATGTGTCGAAGGGCGTTTTCGTTCTGGCCAAGCCCGGCAAGATGCGGTTCGAATATGCCGCCCCCAACCCCTTCATCATCGTGTCGGACGGTACCTGGGTGACGATCAAGAATCGCGAGAAGGAGAAATTCGAGGAATATCCTCTCTCGCAGACACCGCTCCGCCTGGTGCTTGATGACGACATCGATCTTCTGCAGGAAGCGAATATCCTCGGCGTCGACACCAAGGACGGGCTCACCACCATCACCTTGCAGGATCGCAAGAAGACCGTGCCCGGCCATTTGATCCTGGTTTACGACGACAACCGCAAGGAGCTGCAACAGTGGGTGGTTGTCGACGGGCAGGGCCGGCGGACGACTGTTTCGCTCGAAAACATCGTCACCGGCGTCAAGGCCGATCCTAAATTATTTTCAATCCAAGTCCGTCGCCTGAAAGACAGACGCAATTGAGCGGTGGGCGAATAAGCCGCACTGGATGTGGAATCCACGCTGATTCAAGTTCTTAGGCGAAATGTGCAATTTCTGTGACTGGCATTCCGACGTTGCCGCCCCGTAAATTGGGCATATCTGCTCCCCTGAATGTGATTGAGCAGGGCATTGAAATCCGGGCACGGACTATCTAATTATCCAGTTGTGCAGCGGGCCAAATCCTCATTTACGCCCCCCCGCTTGTAAATGAAGGATCTGCTGCACGCGCCGGTTTTCCCCTCCCGGCGCAATTGCGCACGAGGCGCCGGGCGCCCGGACCCCGAACCGGGCGCCCAATTTATTTGCCCTCTTGCCTCAGGCCCCGCCCGCAAGGCATGAGGGCCCCCATGAAAAAGCTCAAAATCGCCACCTGGAACATCAATTCCGTCCGCCTGCGCATCGGTCTGGTCTGCCGCCTGCTCAAGGAACACAGCCCTGACGTCCTGTGCCTGCAGGAAACCAAATGTCCGCCGGGCCAGTTTCCCTCCTCCCCGCTAAAGGAACTCGGCTACACGCATATCGCCGAGTCCGGCCAGGCCGGCTATCATGGCGTCGCCATCGTCTCGCGCCTGCCGCTCAACCAGATCGCGGTGCGTTCCTTCTGCCAGAAGCAGGATTGCCGGCACATCGCCGCCGTGATCGGCGAGCGCGAGCCGATCATCATCCACAATCTCTATGTTCCGGCGGGCGGCGACGAGCCTGATCGCACCATCAACGAGAAATTCGGCCACAAACTCGATTTCGTCGCCGAGCTCGAGCATTGGTTCGGCAACGGCTCGGTGCCCGAGAAACATCACGGGATCGTGGTCGGCGATCTTAATATCGCGCCGCTCGAAAACGATGTCTGGTCGCACAAGCAGCTGCTGAAGATCGTCAGCCACACACCGGTGGAGACGACGGGCCTCATCCAGGCTCAGAAGGCCGGCAACTGGGTCGATCTGATCCGCCAGCACATCCCGGCCGAGGAGAAAGTCTATACCTGGTGGAGCTACCGCGCCCATGACTGGGAGTTGTCCAATCGCGGCCGCCGGCTCGACCATATCTGGGCGACACCCGATCTGGCGAAGCGCAGCAAGGGGATCGAGATCCTGCGCGAGGCGCGCGGCTGGACGCAGCCTTCGGATCATGTCCCGGTGATGGCGACGGTCGGGCTCAGCTGAGCGCTGTCGCTTTGCACCGCGGCCCGCTTGGCGGCCTCAGCTTTCCCCTTCAACCACCGCTGACATATCCATCGCCGCCGAGACAATGGTACGTCTCAACCATGTGTGCCTGGGCGCGTCCTGCTGGCGCGCGTGCCAGGCGAGGCTCATCGTGAAACGTCCAAGATCGAAGGGAGGCGGCAACGAAACGAAGCGCCTCATATTGGCGGCGGCTCGTGCCAGGCTCGTGGGCAAGGTCATGATGAGGTCTGAGCGAGCGGCGATCTCGACCGCCGCGAAGAAGTTCGGCACGCGCAGCTTCACCCGTCGCGTCCGCCCCATCCGCGCAAGCACCTCATCGACAGGTGCAGGCCAGACACCGGTGACGCTCACCACGATATGCTCAAGCGCCAAAAAACTGTCGAGCGTGAGTTTTCCGGCGAGCGCAGGGTGTTGCGCCCGCATGAGCGTCACGAGTTCCTCGTCATAGAGGCGGCGTCGGTGGATGCCGGCCGGCGCTTCGTCGATCAGCGCCACCATCGCATCCGCGACACCGTTCTCCAGCGCTTCGAACCCGTTCGTGTCCGGCGCGATAATGTCGAGATCGAGGGACGGTGCCTCGCGGGCGAGCAGGGCGAGCAAATGCGGCGTGAGCGCGGCGGCCTGAAGATCGGGCATCAGAAGCCGGATTCGCCCCGTCGCCGTCGCAGGATCGAACGAGTTCGCTTCCAACATTTCTCCGACACCTGCCAGTATCCTGCGCAGCAGGGGGCGAACCTCCTCGGCACGGGAGCTGAGGATGTAGCCGCCGGGCCCATCGACCAGCAATGCGTCCGAAAACAGCGTGCGTAATCGCCCCAGGGCACGGCTCGCGGCCGGCTGGCTCATGCCGAGCCGGTGGGCGGCCCGCGTGACGTTTTTCTCGTCCAGCAGCGCCTCGAGCGCCACCAGCAGGTTGAGGTCGATCCGACGTAAATCCACTTCGCGCATGCTGACTATATACGGCATGCATTGGACGCATGGAAAGCCGCGCCTATCGTTACTTTATCGAGCGAGCAGACGGAGTGGCAGATCATGTATGTCGTGCTTGGAGCAAATGGACGGGCCGGCGGCCAGGCGGCACGCGCGCTCATCGAGCGCGGCGAAGCCGTGCGTGTCGTCCTGCGCCGCAAGGAGCAGGGTGAAAAATGGACAGCCCTGGGCGCGGAGGTGGCCGTCGCCAGCCTCGAGGATGCCGACACTATGGTCGATGCGCTGAAGGGCGCGGCGGGAGCATTCCTGATCAATCCGCCGCCGGTGAGCGGTGATCCCTATGCGCGCACGTAAGATGTCGGCGCGGCGCTGGCCGACGCGGCACGGCGGGCGCGCCTGCCGAAGGCCGTTGTCCTGTCGTCCGTCGGAGCGCAGCATGCCTCCGGCACCGGCGTCATCGCCACCCTCAACCAGTTCGAGGCACGGCTGGAAAAGGTAGCACCGGCGACCGCCTTCCTGCGGTCAGGCTATTTTGTCGAGACCTGGGGCGAGGTGGCGGCAACTGTAATGTCGGAAAGCGTGCTGCCGACCTTTCTCGATCCATCTCAGAAAATCCCGATGGTGAGCACGATCGATGTCGGGCGCGCGGCGGCAACCTTGCTGGGCGAGGAATGGACCGGGAAGCGGGTCGTGGAGCTGGGCGGGCCGGAAGACTGGAGCGCCGGCGATGTGGCGTCGGCCTTCGCGGAAGCTCTCGGCCGCCCGGTAGTGCCGATGTCGGTCCCGCCGGAGCGCCGCGCCGCGCTGCTTGCCGAGGAAGGCGTTCCTGGCGAGGTGGCGAGCGCGCTGCTCGGCATGTATGAGGGAATCGCCAACGGCCTGTTCACGCACCAGAACGACAGCGAGCACCGACGCGGCACGATTTCTCTGACGACGGCGATAAAGCGCGTTATCGCAACGTTTGAACCAGCCGGCCGCTGATCCTCAGCGGCGCGGGAACGAGGCCGCGCGCTCGAAGAGGTGGCGCACGCGGTCGAAGTCGTCGACCGACCCCGCGAGCTTGCGCGACAGGGCGGCCATGACATGGGCGCCGAAATCGGGGAACTCGCCCACCACGCGCATGAACATGTCCCGGCTGATGCGGGTGGCGGTGACCTCGGTCCTGGCCGTCGCATTGAGCGAATAGTCGAGACCGGCGATCATCGCGAGCTCACCCAGGAACGCGCCGGGCCCGGCGAGCGCCACGGGAACACGCTTATCGCCCGCGTTCACCCATACATCCACCTCACCGGACAAGATGAGAAAGGCCGAGGCGCCTTGGCCGCCGATGCGGAAAATTTCCTGGCCGGCGGCAAAGCGTGCTTGCTCGCCGGCAAAGGCCATGACCTGCAGGTGTGCCGGATCGCATTCCGCGAAGAGCGGAATTTGCCTCAAGCTTTCGGCGTTTGCCCTGACATTCATGGTCGGCGCGCTGATCCCCTGGATCACGATTACCTCAGATCGGTCCGACCTGAAGTGATAAATGTGATCGATCCTTTAGTTTAGCGCGTGATCGGAAGCCGGCACCCACTTTTTCTGATCATGCGCGAAAACGCGAATCACCCTCTTCCTCAGTACCACGTCGGCTAGAAAAGTTCAGTCGCCGCCTAGCGCGGGATGCCTAGGGCACCAGCTTGTAGCCGCCGGCTTCCGTCACCAGGATCTCGGCATGCGAGGGATCGCGCTCGATCTTCTGGCGCAGCCGGTAGATATGAGTTTCCAGCGTGTGAGTGGTGACGCCGGCATTGTAGCCCCACACATCGTGGAGAAGCGTGTCGCGTCCGATCACCTGCTCGCCGGCACGATAGAGAAACTTGATGATCGCGGTTTCCTTCTCGGTGAGCCGGACCTTCTTGGCGTCGTCGCGTATCAGAAGCTTGGCCGACGGCTTGAACGTATAGGGCCCGACCCGGAACACCGCGTCCTCGCTCTGCTCGTGCTGGCGCAGATGCGCCCTGATGCGCGCCAGCAGCACGCCGAAGCGGAACGGCTTGGTGACATAGTCATTGGCCCCGGCATCAAGGCCGAGGATCGTATCTGAATCCGACGTCTGACCGGTCAGCATGATGATGGGGCCCTTGTGGCCGTTGCGCCGCATCGCCTTGCAGGCCTCGCGACCGTCCATATCGGGCAGGTTGACGTCGAGAAGCACCACATCGGCGGGCTCGCTCTTGAGCTGCTTGAGGCCCGAGGTCGCGGTGGCGGCATCGCTCACCGTAAATTCCTCCTGAAGAGCGAACTGCTCCTTCAAGGTGTCGCGCAAGACATCATCGTCATCGATGATGAGAATGCGTATGGCCATGCTGGTCCCTGCCATGCCTGCTATATTGCTCCCGTCCTGAATTGGTGTTTTAAGGGGCTGGTCCCCTGTTGAAAAGCCCCGCGCCCTGTGGTGAACCGTCTCCTCCCTCTGCTTCATGTCATGGGCCTGACGCCCGCGTCCCAGGACGGGATTCTGCTTGCCGGTAACCTCCGAGTCCCCTGCAAGCTCGATCGGGACGGCGCTGGCTGAAACGCGAAGGCGACGGCGCCACCCCGCGGGGAGTATGGCCGATGCGGCGAATTCTGGCGCGGAGGGATTCGTCTTGGGGTTTACGCAGCGGCCTGCCGTTGCGTTTCATGGCGGGAGACGACGGCTGGTGCGACGCGGCCGAGGACCGCAATTACAACCGCTTCGTCAAGCTGCCTTACCCCGCGAGCCACGAGGAGCTCTGGCGCCAGGATCATCTCTATGACGTGGTGGTCATCCTCGGTCATAACGACCTGCCGCGCATCCGCGGCTTCGGTAGTGCCGTGTTCTTTCATCTGACCGATCCGGAGGGCGGGCCGACCGCCGGCTGCATCGCCGTCACTGCGCGCGACATGCGCAAGATATTGCAGCTCTGCGGACCGAACACCCGGATAAAGGTCTGGTAGTTAAGCGCCTGATCAGGAAAATTGGATACCGGTTTACCGCCCGATCACGCACTAAACTCGAGATTCCGACCACATTTATCAGTCAGGGCGTTCTAAGCGAGTTTCTTGGCGCGCTCGCCGAAGATGGCCGAGCCGACCCTCACATGGGTAGCGCCGAAGCGGATCGCCGTCTCGAAATCCGCGCTCATGCCCATGCTCAGCTTCGTCACGCCGTTGCGCCTGGCGATCGTCTCGATCAGGGCGAAATGGAGGGCAGGCTCCTCATCGGCGGGCGGGATGCACATGAGCCCTGAAATGGCGAGCCCGTAAGTATCGCGGCAGGAGGCGATGAAACGCTCCGCTTCGCCGGGCCGGATGCCGGCCTTCTGCTCCTCTTCGCCGCTATTGATCTCGACGAAGAGCTCCGGTGAACGGCCCTGGCGCTGAATCTCGTCCGCCAGCACGCGCGCCAGTTTCTCGCGGTCGAGAGTCTGGATACAGTCGAACAGCGCCACGGCGTCGGCCGCCTTGTTGGTCTGCAGGGGGCCGATCAGGTGCAGTTCGATGCCGCCATAGCGTGATTTGAGCTCCGGCCATTTGAGCTTGCTTTCCTGGACCCGGTTCTCGCCAAAGACCCGCTGGCCGGCTTCGATGACGGGCTCGACGGCCGGAGCCTCGAAAGTCTTGCTGACGGCGATCAGGGTGACGTCTGCCGGGCGCCGGCCGGCTTCCGTGGCGGCGACCGCAATGCGCTGGCGCACCTGGGCGAGGCCGGGATGGTCGGAATCGACGTCAAGATGGGCGGGATGGCGGCTCATGGCCCGCGATATACGCGGCTTGCGGGGCTTTGCAAGTGCTGGTACTTCCAAACCGCCCAACTGGATGAGAGCGATTTTGAGCACCGAACGTTATAATCCGCGCGAGACCGAGCCGCGCTGGCAAAAAGCCTGGACCGACAGCCACGCGTTCGAGGCGCGCCACGATCCCGCGCGGCCGAAATATTACGTGCTCGAAATGTTTCCCTACCCGTCGGGCCGCATCCACATGGGCCATGTGCGTAATTATGCCATGGGTGACGTGCTGGCCCGCTTCCGCCGCGCCGCCGGCTACAATGTGCTTCATCCGATGGGCTGGGACGCCTTCGGCATGCCGGCCGAGAATGCCGCCATCGAACGCGGCGTGCATCCCAAATCCTGGACCTATGACAATATCGCGGCCATGCGCGCCCAGCTCAAATCGCTCGGCCTGGCGCTCGACTGGAGCCGCGAAATCGCCACCTGCGATCCTTCCTACTATCGCCACGAGCAGGCGATGTTCATCGATTTCATGAAGGCCGGGCTCGTCGAGCGCAAGGTCTCCATGGTCAATTGGGATCCGGTCGACCAGACGGTGCTCGCCAATGAGCAGGTGATCGATGGCCGCGGCTGGCGCTCGGGCGCCCTCGTCGAGAAGCGCGAGCTGGCCCAGTGGTTTCTGAAAATCTCGGATTATTCCGAGGAGCTGCTCAGGGCGCTCGACGGGCTCATCAACTGGCCGGAGAAGGTGCGCCTGATGCAGGCCAACTGGATCGGCCGCTCGGAAGGCATGCGCTTCTCCTTCGTGCTGGAGGACGAGACCGGTCGCGAGCTCAAAGACAGGCTCACCGTCTATACAACGCGTCACGACACGATCTTT
This sequence comes from Nordella sp. HKS 07, assembly GCF_011046735.1. Taxonomy (NCBI): domain Bacteria; kingdom Pseudomonadati; phylum Pseudomonadota; class Alphaproteobacteria; order Hyphomicrobiales; genus Nordella; species Nordella sp. HKS 07. The sequence continues at coordinate 2,348,568 of NZ_CP049258.1, forward strand.
GGCGCGAGCTTCTGCGCGCTCTCGGCCGACCACGTGCTGTGCCGCGAGCTGGAGCCGACGATTCCGGGCCTCGCCGAGTTTCGCCGCGAGGTTGCCGCGCTCGGCACCAGCGAGGAAACGATCGAACGCGCCGAGAAGAAGGGCTTCCCGCTCAAGCTCTACGCCCGCCACCCGTTCCGCAAGGATGTGCGCCTGCCGGTCTATGCCGCCAATTTCGTGCTGATGGGCTATGGCGAAGGCGCCATTTTCGGCTGTCCCGCGCATGACCAGCGCGATCTCGATTTCGCGCGCAAATATGGCCTCCCGGTCATACCGGTGGTGGCGCCCAAGGGAACGGATCCGAATCAATTCGCCGTTGGCAACGAGGCTTTCCTGGAGAAGGAGGGCGACCATACGGTCCTGATCAATTCCGATTTCCTCGACGGCATGACCGTTCCCGAGGCCAAGGAGGCCATTGCCACGCGCATGGAAGTCATGGGTATCGGCGAGCGCAAGGTGAACTACCGCCTGCGCGACTGGGGCGTGTCGCGCCAGCGTTATTGGGGCTGTCCGATACCGGTCATCCACTGTGCCAGCTGCGGTGTCGTGCCGGTGCCGAAACACGACCTGCCGGTGACGCTGCCCGAGGACGTCACCTTCGATAAACCGGGCAATCCGCTGATGCATCACCCGACCTGGAAGGACACGACCTGTCCGGCCTGCGGCGGCAAGGCCCGGCGCGAGACCGACACTTTCGATACGTTCATCGACTCTTCCTGGTATTTCGCGCGCTTCTGCTCGCCCGGGGCCGACGTGCCGGTCGACCGCGAGGAAGCCAAATACTGGATGCCGGTCGATCAATATATCGGTGGCGTCGAACATGCGATCCTGCATCTGCTTTATTCGCGCTTCTATTCCCGCGCCATGACGCTGACCGGCCATCTCGACATGAAAGAGCCCTTCGCCAGCCTGTTCACGCAAGGCATGGTGGTGCACGAGACCTACAAGACCGAGGCCGGCGAATGGGTCCTGCCCGCCGAGGTGGTGCATCAGGGCGACGGCTTCGTGCATGCCAAGACCGGCGAGAAGATCCTTGCCGGCGGCATCGAGAAGATGTCGAAATCGAAGAAGAATGTGGTCGATCCGGAAGCCATCATCGAGCGTTACGGCGCCGATACGGCCCGCTGGTTCGTTCTGTCCGACACGCCGCCCGAGCGCGACATCGAATGGACCGAGACCGGCGTCGAGGGCGCCTGGCGCTTTACCCAGCGGGTCTGGCGGCTTGTGGCGGATGTCCAACAGAAAGGCGCCCCTAAGGGGACCGCCGTGCCGGAGGGCGTCGCCGGCGAGGCGCTGGAATTGCGCCGCGCCACCCATATGGCGATTGCGGCCATGACCGAAGACCTGAACGGTCTGCGCTTCAATCGCGGCATCGCGCGCATCTATGAGCTGGCCAATGCCCTCGCCGCGGCGTTGCAGAAGAACGACCTTTCGGACGGCATGCGTTTCGCCTTGCGCGAGGCGGGCGAGACCTTTGTCGTCCTCATGGCGCCGATGATGCCGCATCTGGCGGAAGAATGCTGGCTTGTGCTGGGCCACGAGACCCTGGTGGTCGACCAGCCCTGGCCCAAGGCCGACCCGGCTTTGACGACCTCGGACGAAGTGACGATTGCGGTGCAAGTCAATGGCAAGCGGCGGGACGAAATTCGCTTGCCGAAAGGCCTGCCGCAAGCGAAAGTGGAACTGGCGGTCCTGGCGCTCGAAAATGTGAAGCGCGCGCTCGACGGAAAGCCCGTACGGAAAGTCGTCGTCGTTCCGGATCGTATTGCCAATGTGGTGAGCGGTTGAGAGTCATGAAGCCCTGGCGGATCCTGGTTGTTCTCCCGCTGCTGCTGCTGCTCGGCGCCTGCGGCTTCCGGCCGCTTTACGGCACTGACGGCGTGTCTTCGGGTGTTGCCGGCGACCTTGCCTCGGTGGCGATTCCCGAACCCAAGTCGCGTCTTGACCAGCTCATCCGCAACGAGCTCTTGTCGACGATGCGGCCGGCGGGCACGGCGGCGCCCGACCGCTATCGACTCGATATCGCGGCTAATGCCGTCGATGACAGGTCGATCGAGAATTCCTCCGATGCGCGCCAGGCCCGGCGCTTGACGATCAGGGTCATCGCGAGCTTCCAGCTCAAGGATCTGTCGGGGGGCAAGGTCGTCTATAAGGGCACGACATTCTCGAATGTTTCCTATGATGATGTCCAGCAGTCCTTCTCCGATATGCAGGCGCGGACCAATGCGATCGAGCGTGGCGCCCGCGAGATCGCCCTCGATATCCGCACCCGGGTCGCGGCTTATTTCTCGCGCTAGCGGCCATGGCGATCCTTAAATGGACCGGCCTTGACAGTTTTCTGCGTCGCGACGCCGATACGGCCGGGGCGGTTCTCATCTATGGCCCGGACGCCGGCACCGTGCGCGAGCGCGCCCGCCAGCTCGTGATCTCGATAGCCGGCAGCATCGACGATCCTTTCGCGGTCATCCGGCTCGATGATAGCGATCTCGCCGGCGACCCGGCGCGGCTCGTCGATGAGACGCAGGCTCTGTCCTTCGGCGGCGGCCGCCGTGTCGTCTGGGTCGAGAATGCCGGCAGCGCATTTGCCAAGGCGGTGCCATTGCTGGTGGCGGACCGGCCCGGCAATCTGGTCGTGGCGGAGGCCGGCGTACTCGCCAAAACGGCGGCCTTGCGCAGCCTCTTTGAGCCCGCCGCTCATTTGTGGATCGTGCCCTGTTATGAGGATTCGGAGGTCGATCTCGAGCGCCTGATCGTCGAGGAACTCGACGCCAAGGACCTCGCCACCGATCTGGAGGTACGCCAGGCGCTCATCGACCTGCTGGGCGCCGATCGCCGCATGTCGCGTCAGGAGCTCGCCAAGCTGGCGCTCTATTGCCATGGCAGGACCCGGGTGACGCTGGCCGATGTCGAGGCGGTGTGCGGCGATGTCGCCGATTTGTCGGTCGACGACCTGTTGAACGCGGTGTTCGACGGTGCGCTCGCCGATGCCGATGAGGCGTTTATGCGCCTGCGCGATTCGGGCCAGAGCGGCGCCGGGCTTCTCGCCATGGCGGCCAATCATGCCGCCCGGCTAACCCGGCTCCGGGTCGACGTAGAGCGCGGCAAGTCGCCCGAAATGGCGGTGCGCCAGGCGCGGCCCCCGATTTTTTACAAACAACAGCCGGTGCTGCAGCGCCAGGTTGCTCTGTGGGATGGCGAATCGCTGCTTGCCGCTTCCGAGATGATCGGCCGGGCGACGCGCGACACCCGCACCACGATCCTGTCGGCGCTCAACGATCAGATCACTCACCGCGCTTTCCTGTCGCTGGCGCGGTTGGCGTTGCAGCACCGCCACAATACAAGAAATTGATCCGTACGCGGAGGGACAATAGACCCTCATGCTGAGGTGCCCGGCGCAGCCGGGTCTCGAAGCATCGATCAGGATAGAGCAAGTCTATTTCAATGAACCCTTCGAGGCTCCCCCGGCATGAGGTCGGGTCGCACCTCAAGTTGCGAATACAGGCCTCAATCTACGACGTTCTCACCAGCCGGTTACACACGTCGTCGAGCTGCTCCAGCGACTTGTAGCGCACTGTGAGCGTACCGCCGGCACGACCCTTGTTGACAATCTCGACCTTGAGGCCGAGCACTTCGCCAATCTGCTTTTCGAGCGCCAGCGTGTCGGTGTCCTTGTGCGCCTTGGCGGCGGCGGGCTTGCCTTTGGCTTCGGCCTCGCTGCGCGTCAGGCCTTCCGCCTCGCGAACCGTCATGCCGAGCTCGATGATCTTCTCGGCGAGCTCGTGCGGCGAATCTGTAGCGACCAGCGCGCGTGCGTGGCCGGCGGTGAGCGCGCCGTCTTCGATGTGACGGCGCACGCTTTCGGGCAGCGAGAGCAGGCGGATCGTGTTGGCGACATGGCTGCGGCTCTTGCCGACCGAATCGGCGAGTTGCTGCTGCGTGTAACTGAACTGATCCATCAGCTGCTGATAGGCGCGGGCTTCTTCCAGCGCGTTGAGGTCGGCGCGCTGGATATTCTCGATGAGCGCGATCTCCAGCGCCTCGCCGTCGGTGAGGTTGCGGACGAGCACCGGTACCTCATGTATCCCGGCGCGCTGCGCCGCTCGCCAGCGCCGCTCGCCGGCGACGATTTCGTATTCACCGTTGTTGCGCTGACGCACCACCAGAGGCTGTAGAAGCCCCTTGTCGCGGATCGAGCGCGTCAGGTCTTCGAGATCGCTGTCGGCGAAGTGCTTGCGCGGGTTGTTGGGATTGGCGTGCAGGAACTCGATCGGCAGATGGCGGAGGCTGCGTGCATCCTCCATCACCGCGTCTTCCGTCGTATCGTCGCCGATGAGGGCTGCGAGGCCACGGCCGAGCCGGCGTTTTTGCGGTTGTGTCATCATGGTCATGGGCGCCCCTAAATCGCGCGAATCATATAGTTAACAATACCTTAACAGAGTTCGTTGCGGCTGCGAATCGGTTACGCCGCACGCAGATCGCGCTCCCGGCGGATGATTTCCGAGGCCAGCCTTATATAGGCCTGGGACCCGGCGCATTCATGGTCGTACAGCAAGACCGGCTTGCCGTGGGATGGCGCTTCCGACACCCGGACGTTGCGCGGTATGACCGTCTGGTAGACCTTGTCGCCCAGCACGCTGCGAACATCCTGCGCCACCTGCTCGGAGAGTGAATTGCGCCGGTCGAACATAGTGAGTACGACGCCCTGGACAGACAACCTGGGATTGAGTGTGCCTTTGACCCGTTCTACGGTCTTGAGCAGCTGGCTCAGGCCTTCCAGCGCGAAAAATTCGCATTGCAGCGGCACCAGCACCGCATCGGCGGCCGACAGCGCGTTGATGGTCAGGAGATTGAGAGAGGGCGGGCAGTCCGCCAGGATATAGCTGTAGCGGCGCGCCTTGGGATCGGCATCGAGCCGGTGGATGGCGTCGGCCAGCCGGTAGGTCTTGCGGCTGATCTCGGAAAGCTCGAGTTCGGCGCCGAGCAGGTCCATGGTGGAAGGGGCGCAATCGAGACGCGGTATGCCCGAGCTCACGATGATGTCCTGGAGCTCCGCCTCGCCCATTAGCATGTGATAGGTCGAGCGCTGCTGCGGTCGGCGCGCCACGCCAAGGCCCGTCGAGGCGTTGCCCTGCGGGTCGAGGTCGACGATGAGCACGGTCTCGCCTACAGCTGCCAGGGCAGTGCCGAGGTTGATCGCCGTCGTCGTCTTCCCCACGCCGCCTTTTTGATTGGCGAGCGCCAGGATACGGGGCGTGGATGTCTGTGGCAGCAACTTTTCAGCGACGGACACGGTGGGCCTCCTTCACCACGAGAATCATGCCGCGGGAATCGGTCATGCTCGGGTGCTTTTCAAGCTGCAGTTTCCAAGATTTGGTGGCATCGGTCAATTCCGCATCCACATCTTGTCCCTTGTGAAAATAGCCTATGGCACCATTTTCGAGGAAAGGTGCGGCAAAATCGAGGAGCTTGGGCAACGGGGCAAGTGCCCGCGCGGTCACCGCGCCCACTTTCATCCTGGCTGCATCGGCCGCCGCATGCTCGATCCGGGTGCTGTGGATATGGGCCCGGGCCACCGTCTGGCGGGCCGCCTCGCGCAGGAAGGCGCCCTTCTTGAGATTGCTTTCGAACAGATGCGCCTCGATCGGCAGGGCGATGGCGAGGATCAGCCCCGGTATGCCGGCGCCGCTGCCAAGATCGGCCAGGCTCTCGAGATCCCGCGGCAGGAGCGGCAGCAGCTGCAGCGCGTCGGCGATATGACGGGTCCAGACGTCGTCGCTTGTCGAAGGCCCGATCAGATTGATCCGCGCCTGCCAGGTGAGCAGCAGGCTCACATAAAGATCGAGCCGCTGACCTGATTCACGTGAAACACCGAACCGATTGAGGACAGCTTCTCTGCCGGTCTCTGCCTTGCTCACGCGCTTTCCTTGAGCGCGTAGCGGCGGACATGGCCGAGTATGGCGGTGAGCGCGGCCGGGGTCATGCCGTCGATACGGGCGGCTTGGCCAAGTGACTGCGGCCGTACCCGGTTCAGCTTCTGGCGCAACTCCGCCGACAGTGACGGGATGGCCGCGTAGTCCAGGCTCGCCGGCAGGGTCAAACTCTCGTCGCGCCGCAACGCGACGATGTCGGCTTCCTGGCGCGCCAGATAGCCGGAATACAGGGCATCGGCCTCGAGCGCCTCGCGTGCGTAGCGCGGCAGGCTTCCGAATTCCGGCCACATGGCCGCGACCCGCTCATAGCCGACATCGGGGGCGGCGATGAGATCGAGGGCAGAGCGACGTTTGCCATCCTGATTGACCTTGAGCCCAGCTTTCGCCGCCTCGGCCGAGGTCAAGGCGAGGCTTCGCGCGTCCTGGCGGGCCCCGGCCAGCACCGCCTGGCGGCCGGCGAAAATGCGCGCCCGCTCGCCACCCACCAGACCCAGGCCCAGGCCCTTGGGCGTGAGGCGTTCATCGGCATTGTCCGCTCTGAGGCTCAAGCGATACTCGGCCCGCGAAGTGAACATGCGGTAGGGCTCGGACACACCCTTGGTGACGAGATCGTCGATCATCACGCCGAGATAGGCCTCGGCGCGGTCGAATATCACGGGGCTCCGGCCCGAGACCTGGCGCGCCGCATTGAGGCCGGCGACGAGGCCCTGTGCGGCGGCCTCCTCATAACCGGTCGTGCCGTTGATCTGGCCGGCGAGAAAAAGGCCGGGGAGGGCTTTCACTTCGAGCGCGGGCGTGAGCTCGCGCGGATCGACATGGTCATATTCGATCGCATAGCCCGGGCGGATCACGCGCACCTGCTCGAGGCCTGGAATAGTCCTGAGGAAAGCGTCCTGCACATCCTCGGGCAGCGAGGTTGAGACGCCATTCGGATAGATGGTGTCGTCATCGAGTCCCTCCGGCTCAAGGAAGATCTGATGCGCCGAACGGTCCTTGAAGCGATTGATCTTGTCCTCGATCGACGGACAGTAGCGCGGGCCGATGCTTTCGATCTGGCCTGAATACATCGGGCTCAGATGCAGGTTGTCGGCGATGATGCGGTGAGTCGCTTCATTCGTCTCGGTGATATGGCAGGAGATCTGCGGTGTGGTGATCGCCGTGGTGAGGATCGAGAAGGCGGCGGGATCCGCATCGCCTTTCTGCTCTTCGAGCCGCGCCCAGTCGATGCTGCGGCCGTCGAGACGCGCCGGCGTACCGGTCTTGAGACGGCCGAGTTTCAATCCGGCATCGCGCAGCTGCTGCGAGAGTCCGAGCGCCGGCGGCTCGCCCACGCGGCCGGCCGGTATCTTCTTAGTGCCGAGATGGATCAGACCGTCGAGAAAGGTGCCGGTCGTCAGCACCACAGCGCCTGCGGTGAAGGTACGCCCATCCTCGCCGATGACTCCACCGACGCGGCCGTCCTCGAGTAAAAGCGCCGAAACGCCAACCTCGATGACCTCGAGCGACGCTTGCGCGCGGATCGCTGCCTGCATCGCGAGACGATAGAGCTTGCGGTCGGCCTGGGCACGGGGCCCGCGCACGGCGGGGCCCTTCGAGCGGTTGAGCAGGCGGAACTGGATACCGGCCGCATCGGCGATGCGCCCCATCAGCCCGTCGAGCGCGTCGATCTCGCGCACCAGATGGCCTTTGCCGAGTCCGCCTATGGCGGGATTGCACGACATCTCGCCGATTGTCGCAAAGCGATGCGTCACCAGCGCGGTCCTGGCGCCGAGGCGGGCAGCGGCCGCGGCCGCCTCGCAGCCGGCATGTCCGCCGCCGACAATGATGACATCGAAATGTGTTTTCATGCGCCGCTCATACTTAATCCGGCCCCAAACGTCAAAACTCATCCACTGGTTTCACGTGAAACAAGGTTAAGCAAAAGTATCGTGACTCATCCGTGACTTAGTTACCGATTCCTTGCCGGACATGGTTACCGATTCATTTCCCGATGCAGAAATCGCGAAAAATCGAATCCAGAACATCCTCGACATCGATCCTGCCAGTCAGCCGGCCCATATCATAGGCCGCCGCGCGCAGCGCTTCAGCCATCAGTTCCAGATGATCCGCCGACTGAGCAGAAGCACGCAGCAGGTTCTCCACGCAGGACGTAGAGATCTGCTTATGACGGCTCCGAATCAGAACGGCTGAATCGGCATGGGCGGCCATCCCCAGCACCCGATCCTCCAGTGCCGCGAAGAACTCGGCCATACCGGCGCCGGTTTTGGCCGAGATCCGGTATTGCGCCTGGGACTTTGGTATGCCGGCGGCGAGGTCGGTCTTGTTCTCGATCCATAACGTCTCCGAATCGAGATCGGGCGGTGGACCTGAAGGGCTATCCGGTACGCTCATCCACACGATGATATCGGCGCCGGCGAGTTCCCGGCCGGTCCGGTCCATGCCGATCCGCTCGATCTCGTCCTCGGTCGAGGCCCTGAGACCGGCGGTATCGGTCAGGATCACCGGCACGCCGGAGAATTCCATCGCGACCTCGATAACATCGCGCGTGGTTCCCGGTATGGCCGAAACGATAGCCGCCTCGCGCTGGGCCAGGCGGTTGAGCAGGCTGGATTTGCCGACATTGGGCGGGCCGGCGAGCACCACCTTGAGCCCGTCGCGCAGCGCCTGGGCCCGGTCCGCTTCCGCCAGCGCCGACCGCATCCGACCGATAAGGTCATCCAGGCGTCGCCTGACATCGGCGACAGTCGCCCGCGCCACATCCGCCTCGTCGGAGAAATCCACCGCTGCCTCGACACGGCCCAATATGGCGATGAGATCCCGGCGCCAGGTCTCGATGACCTGCGATGCACCACCCAGCGCATGATGGAGCGCCTGTTTGCGCTGCCTTTCGGTTCGGGCCCGAATCAAGTCCCCGATTCCCTCCGCCGCCACCAGATCCATCCGGCCATTGCGGAAAGCACGCCGAGTGAACTCGCCCGGTTCCGCCAGGCGCAGGCCGGCCATGCCGCCCAGCGCCTCCAGCACGGCGCGGACCACCGCCAGGCTGCCATGCAGATGGAACTCCGCCACGTCCTCGCCGGTAAAGCTGTGCGGCCCCGGAAAGACCAGCAGCAGTCCGTCGTCCAGGATATCTTTTGTCTGCGGATGCCGGAAGGCGCGCCTGGCCGCCTGCCGCGGCGCCGGTAGGACTCCGGCCAGACTCCGCGCCGCCGCGAATGCCCCGGCTCCGCTGAGCCGTATGACCGCGATGCCGGCCATTCCGCTGCCGGAAGAAAGGGCGAAAATGGTACTACTTTCACTCATTTCGGATTCGAATCGATACTGTGTTCCATCGCCAGGTTTCCCTTGAGGCCTCAACGGGCTAGCATGGCGTTATGACCGCATTATCCGCAAATCTTCTTAAAGACGAAACCAGCCCCTACCTCCTCCAGCACAAGGACAACCCGGTCCACTGGATGGCCTGGGGCGACCCCGCCTTCGCCAAGGCGCGCACCGAGGACAAGCCCATCATCCTGTCCGTCGGCTATGCCGCCTGCCATTGGTGCCATGTCATGGCGCATGAGAGCTTCGAGGACGAAGAGACTGCCCATCTCATGAACGCCCATTTCGTCGCGATCAAGGTCGATCGCGAAGAGCGGCCCGATGTCGACCGCCTCTATATGCAGGCGCTGCATTCGCTCGGCGAGCAGGGCGGCTGGCCGCTCACCATGTTCCTGACCCCTGACGGTCACCCTTTCTGGGGCGGCACCTACTTCCCTAAGGAGTCCCTCTATGGCCGGCCGAGCTTCCGCTATGTGCTGAAGGAGATAAACCGCATCTGGCGCGAGGAGCGCGACAAGGTCGCCACCAACGCCACCGCGATCCTCTCCGCCCTCAGCCGCGAGTCGACACAACCACAGGCGGAGGCGACGCTTACCCTCGATATCACCCGCGACGCCGCCCAGATTTTTCTCCGCGCTATCGACCCTGAGCATGGCGGCCTGAAGGGCGCCCCCAAATTCCCGCAGGCATCGCTTTTCGCATTTCTCTGGACCATGGCCGAGCGCGACCACGATCACCGCCTCGCCGACGCGGTTATCACCACCCTGACCCATATCTGCCAGGGCGGCATCTACGATCACCTCGGTGGCGGCTTCGCACGCTATTCAGTCGACGCCCGTTGGCTCGTCCCGCATTTCGAGAAGATGCTCTATGACAACGCCCAGCTCGTCTCCCTCCTGGCACGCGTCGCCAGCCGCACCGGCAACGACTTGTTCCACCACCGAATCGAGGAGACCATCGGCTTCGTCCAGCGTGAGATGACGACCCCGATCGGCGCATTTGCCGCGAGCTACGACGCAGATTCGGAAGGCGAGGAGGGCAAATTCTACGTCTGGACCGCAGCAGAAATCGCCGGCCTTCTTTCCGAAACCGACTTCCCGCTCTTCGCCAAGATCTACGATGTGTCCCCTGCCGGCAATTGGGAAGGCCACACCATCCTCAATCGACTGAAGTCTCTCCCGCTTCTCGATGAAGAGAGTGAGCGCCGTCTCGCGGCCTCACGCCAGATTCTCTTTGCCGCACGCACCAAGCGCATCCCGCCCGGCTATGACGACAAGGTCCTCGCCGATTGGAACGGCCTCATGATCTCGGCTCTCGCCGACGCCGCTCTCCTGCTGGCGCGGCCGGATTGGGCGAAACTCGCCCAGGATGCTTTCGCCGCCATCATCGCACATCATTGGAAGGAGGAGCGCCTTCATCATTCCTGGCGCGCTGGGCGATTGCGCTATGACGCAACCGCTGAGGGTTATGCCCACATGATCACGGCCGCCCTGGCCTTGATAGCCATTACCCCGGGCGGCAATCACCTCGTCTTGGCCGAGAAGCTCTGCGCCGCCATGATCGATCATCATTGGGATGCCAAACGAGGCGCCTTCGCCTTTGCCTCAGCCGAAGCGGGCCTCATTCATCGAGGCATTCAGGGCCATGACGATGCAACTCCCAATGCCAACGCCGTCATGCTGCGCAATCTCGCCGCTCTCCATCATCTGACCGGCGATCCAGCCCACCTCGACAAGGCGCACGCCATCCACCGCGCTTTCGCCGCCGAGGCGATCAACAATCCCTTCGGTTATGCGAGCTTTATCGACGCCTTCACCGTACTTGCCGATCCGGTGCAGATCGTCATGAGCGGGAGGGAAGGCGATCCTTTCGGCGATCCGCGTTTCCGGCGGCTGATCGCCGCGACCGGCACAAATGCTATCATACAGTGGATCGCTGACCCGGAGAGTTTGCCCGCGGCCCATCCCGCCCGGCACAAATCCTCAGGATCCCAGTCACGCGCCTATCTCTGCCGGGGACAGGTCTGTGCCGCCCCGGCTGAAACAGTTGAACAGGTCGATGAAGCGCTTGCGCTGTTACGCGTTCATTGAGTCGAAGAAGTCGCCATTCGTCTTGGTCTGGCGTAACTTGTCGAGCAGGAACTCGATCGCATCCACGGTTCCCATCGGGTTCAGGATGCGGCGCAGAACATAGGTCTTCTTCAGCAGGTCCGGCTTGACCAGCAACTCTTCCTTGCGGGTGCCGGAGCGCAGAATGTCGATCGACGGGAAGACACGCTTGTCCGCCACCTTGCGGTCGAGGATGATTTCCGAGTTGCCGGTGCCTTTGAACTCTTCGAAGATCACTTCGTCCATGCGGCTGCCGGTATCGATCAGCGCTGTGGCGATGATCGTCAGCGACCCGCCTTCCTCGATATTGCGCGCCGCGCCGAAGAACCGCTTCGGCCGCTGCAACGCATTGGCGTCCACACCGCCGGTCAGCACCTTACCGGATGAGGGCACCACGGTGTTATAGGCGCGCCCGAGCCGGGTGATCGAATCGAGCAGGATGACCACGTCGCGGCCATGCTCGACCAGGCGCTTGGCTTTCTCGATCACCATTTCGGCGACCTGCACATGTCGCGACGCCGGTTCGTCGAAGGTCGACGATATGACTTCGCCCTTAACGGACCGCTGCATATCGGTCACTTCTTCCGGGCGCTCGTCGATCAGGAGAACGATCAGATAGCATTCCGGATGGTTTGAGGTGATCGACTGCGCGATATTCTGCAGGAGCACCGTTTTGCCGGTGCGCGGCGGCGCCACGATCAGGCCGCGCTGGCCCTTGCCGATCGGCGACACGATATCGATCACCCGGGCCGAGAAATCCTTCCTCGTCGGATCCTGGATTTCCATTTCAAGCCGCTCGTCCGGATAGAGCGGCGTCAGGTTGTCGAAATGAACTTTATGACGGGTCTTGTCCGGATCCTCGAAATTGATCGTGTTGACCTTGAGCAGCGCGAAATAGCGTTCGCCGTCCTTCGGGCTGCGGATCTGCCCCTCGACCGTATCGCCGGTGCGCAAGGTGAAGCGCCGGATCTGGCTCGGGCTCACATAGATATCGTCGGGACCGGCAAGATAATTCGCGTCGGGAGAGCGCAGGAAACCGAAGCCGTCCTGCAGCACCTCGACGACGCCTTCGCCGATGATCTCGACGTCGCGTGCCGCCAAGCTCTTGAGGATGGCGAACATCAGCTCCTGCTTGCGCAGCGCGCTGGCGTTCTCGACCTGCAGCTCCTCGGCGATGACCAGGAGCTCCGCGGGTGTTTTTTCCTTCAGGGAATGGAGTTTTATTTCTTTGAGTTCTGAAATGGTTGTCATGGGGGTTATCGTGGACGCCGGAAAAGCCGGCATCGACCAAAAATCGGTGTTGAGGTACCGGGTCTTAAACAAGGGGCCCGGCGGGCGAGGGAGGGAGCTGATTCTGGAGAAGAATCCTGCCGGTCCTTTGAGGGGGGAACCTTGAACCGGTCACTGCTTCGCGAGAGCTTTAACAAAATCCGCTCCCCTTGAAAACTATTAATTTTCAGAGCGGTTTTACCACCGCCATGATCACGATGACGATCAGGAGCACCGTCGGGACCTCGTTGATCAGCCGGAAGAACCCCTCATCGCGCGGCCGCTCATCCTCGCCGAACGCCTTGACGAATTTTGCCAGCCACAAATGAAAGGCCGTCATCGCGACAGCGCCCAGAAGCTTGACCCATAGCCACAGGCTCGGATTCGCCGCCGCATCCGTCACCCAGATCAGCGCCAGGCCAAAGACCCAGGTCAGACCCATCGCCGGATACATGATCGCCTTGAGCAGTCGGCGCTCCATGGTCTTGAAGATTTCAGAGGTTTCCCCGCCCACCGCGGTGCGCCGATGATAGACCATCAGCCGCGGCAGATAGAACAACCCCGCCATCCAGGCCACCATCGCAATGATGTGGAATGCCTTGAGCCATAGATACGCCATAGCCAGCTATCCATCTCGTTTGCGCAAGATTTTCACCACCCGATCGACATGCTCTGGCGGCGTCGCCGGCCGCATCCCGTGCCCCAGATTGAAGATATGCCGCTCCATCGGCAGGACACGAGCCACTTCCTCCACGCCTTCCTCCAAAGCCTTGCCGCCCGCTTCCACCAGCAGAGGATCGAGATTGCCCTGAATGGCATGGGCCGCCGATAGATTGTCCCGCGCCCAATCGAGCCGCATCGACGTCTCCACCCCTAAGCATTCAGCCCCGGTCATTTCGCCGATCCGCTTATGGCCCGCTCCCGCGCCGCGGGCGAAAACGATCACCGGCACGCCCGGCCTCTGCTCCCGGACCTTTGTTATGATGGCCGCGATCGGCTCCCCGCTCAGTGTCTCCTGCAGATAGCCCGGCAGGTCTCCCGCCCAGGAATCGAAAATCTGCACCACATCGGCGCCTGCATCGATCTGACGCACGAGATAGGCCGCCGATGCCTCGATCACCAGCTCCATCAGAACGGTGAACCACTCCGGCCGGCTCGCTGCAACCGCGCGCGCCACCTCCCGCCCGCCTTCTCCGCCGCCACCGATCATGTAGCTTGCCACCGTCCACGGGGCGCCGCAGAAACCGATCAATGCGATATCATGTGGCAATTCCGCCTTGACGGCTTTCACCGTCTCGCAGACGAGACGTACTTCCTCCGCTTCATCGAGCGGCCGCAAGGCATTCACCCGGTCGGACCCGCTGACCTTCTCGACGACCGGCCCTTCGCCTTCCGCAAAGGCAAGACCCAGCCCCATCGCCTGCGGCACGACCAATATGTCGGCGAAGACGATCGCCGCGTCGACGTCGAAGCGCCGCAATGGCTGCAGCGTCACTTCCTTCGCGAGATCGGGCGCGTAACACAATTTGAGGAACGAACCCGCCTTGCCCCGCGTTGCCCGATACTCAGGCAAATAGCGGCCTGCCTGGCGCATGAACCAGACTGGACGCCTCGAAGGCTTTCTTCCTTTCAAGACGTCGAGCAGCGCTGAATGATTCATGAGTACATACCAATAGAATAGAATAGATGAGAGTCTGATTAGGATGCTGGGGGTCGAGAGTCATGAATACTGACCTTGTCCAGACTTTGCCAACCGGGACCTGTTATCACACTTTCCCAGTGCTGCTGAGGGAAACAGGCTGATGCAAAATACCGCATGTTTCTCAAAGAGTTGTGCTCTAAGTACGCGATATCGTCCACAGGTCATCAGGCTGATGTCAACAGCCGCGCCATTGTCCACAGAATAAGCGGGTGGGAATTCTTGCCGGGGAAATTGTGGATTACCCCACCAACAAAATGATAGAAACCTTTCCAAGGCCTTAACCGGCGCCCTTTATCCACAAGTGATCCCCGGCCTTCCCAGTGTCCTCGCCAAGATTTTTCCACATGCATCTGATCTCGGATGCGACGGGCGAAACGCTCAACACGGTGGCCCGCGCCGCCATGGCCTATTATGGCGACTATCAACCCGTCGAGCACATCTATGCCCTGGTGCGCACGTCCAAACAGCTCGCGCGTGCGCTGACGGAGATTGAAAGCCAGCCGGGAGTGGTCCTTTTCACGCTGATCGACACCGAGCTCAGGACCCAGCTCGAGAGAAGATGCGCCGAGCTCTCCATTCCCTGCATCTCGATCCTCGATCCGGTGATCGCCAGCCTCGCCCAATATCTCAATGCCCAGTCGCGTCCTCAGCTCGGCGGCCAGCATGCTCTCAACGCTGAATATTTTCGCCGCATAGACGCCTTGAACTTCACCATGCTCCATGACGATGGTCAGCATGCTGAGGATCTCGAGCAGGCCGATGTCATCTTGACAGGCATCAGCCGCTCTTCCAAGACGCCGACCAGCATCTATCTCGCCAATCGCGGCATAAAAACCGCGAATGTCCCGATCGTGCCCAATATCGCGCCCCCGAAAGAGCTCGAGACGGTCACCAGACCGCTCGTCGTGGGTCTCATCGCCAGTACCGAACGCATCGCCCAGATCCGCAAGCACCGGCTGCTGGCGATGAATGAACAGGGCGAGACCGACTATGTCGATCATGGCGCGATCGCGGCGGAGCTGTCACATATGCGCAGACTGTGCAGCCGCCATAATTGGCCGATCATCGATGTGACCCGCCGCTCGATCGAGGAGACCGCTGCCGCGATCATCAACCTGATGCGTGAGCGTCATGAGAAAGAGGACTCTAGTTCATGAAACTGGTTCTGGCCTCGACCAGCCGGATCCGAGGCGAACTTCTGGCCAAAGCCGGGCTTACTTTCGAAACGATTGCGCCGGATGTGGACGAAACGGAGCTGAAACGACACTCTCATGGGTTAAGTCCCGGAGATCTCGCCCAGAAACTGGCGGGCGCCAAGGCTGTTTCGGTGGCGAATCGAGTTTCTGGGGCACTGGTCATTGGCGCGGATCAGGTTCTCAATCTCGCCGGTAGGGCCTATGACAAGCCGGCCAGCGCAGAGGATGCCCGCCGCCAGATGACCGAGCTGCGCGGCCGCCGCCATATACTCGAAACGGCCTTGTGCTGCGCCCAGGATGGAAAGATCGTCTGGCAGACTCTGGGCCAGGCCACGTTGACGATGCGGTCCTTCTCAGACGGCTTTCTCGAGGACTACCTGGTGAAGGTGGGCGGCGATGTGACGACATCGGTCGGTGGCTACAAGCTCGAAGGTCTCGGTGCCCAGCTTTTCGAAAAGATCGACGGCGACTACTTCACCATACTGGGCTTGCCGCTGCTGCCGCTGCTGGATTTCCTGAGACGAAAAGGGGCCGTGCCGGTATGACCCGGAAAGCCTGTGTCATTGGATGGCCGATCAGCCATTCACGCTCACCGCTCATCCACGGCTATTGGCTGAAGCGCTATGGTATTGCCGGCAGCTATGAAAGGCTCCCGGTGAAGCCGGAGGAACTATCGGCTTTCTTCTCCAGCCTCATGGCTAATGGCCTCGCCGGCTGCAATGTGACTCTCCCGCATAAGGAAGCGGCCTTCCGCGCGGTGCGCACTGCCGATGCGGCGACCGCCCGGCTCAGTGTCGTCAATACGGTCTTTGCCCGCGACGGCGAATTATGGGGCACTAGCACAGATGGCGAAGGTTTCCTTGCGAGCCTCGCGGCCGGCCACCCCGGCTGGCGTGCCGCGGGGCAAAGCGTGGTCATACTCGGCGCCGGCGGGGCCACCCGCGCCCTTGTCGGAGCGCTCCTCGATGCTGGCGCCGGCCGGATTTTTATCGCCAACCGTACGCGCGCCAAGGCGGAAGAGCTGAAGCGCGATTTCGGATGCCGGGCGGAGCCGCATGACTGGGCCGAAGCGAGCGACCTGCTGCGCCATGCCGATCTCGTGATCAACACGACATCGCTCGGTATGACCGGCCAGCCGGCGCTCGAGATCGATCTCGGCAACCTGCCGAATACCGCTCTTGTCACTGACATCGTCTATACGCCGCTCGAGACCGATCTGCTCAAGCGCGCCGAGGCGCGCGGCAATCCGATCGTGCCCGGGCTCGGCATGCTGCTGCACCAGGCGGTCCGCGGCTTCGAATTGTGGTTTGGCACCCGCCCTGAAGTGACCGATGATCTCTATGACCTTGTCGCCCGCGATATCGATCCCGGATACCGGCGATGATCGTGATCGGCCTGACCGGATCGATCGGCATGGGCAAATCAGTGACCGCCGGGATGTTCGCCGGGGAAGGGATGCCGGTCTGCGACTCCGATGCGGTCGTGCACCGGCTCTACGACAAGGGTGGCGCCGCGGTGGCGCCCGTCGCCCGGGCTTTTCCGGATGTCATCACCGACGGCGCCATCGACCGGCAGAAGCTTGCCCGCCATCTCGGCCACAAGCCTGAGGATTTCACCAAACTCGAGGCGATCGTGCATCCGCTGGTGCGCGTCGAGCAGGAGAAATTCCTTGAGGATGCTCGAGAACGCAACGCCCCGCTCGCGGTTCTCGACATTCCCCTGCTTTTCGAGACCGGCCGTGATCGCGACGTCGACAGGATCGTCGTCGTCTCCGCGCCGGCCGATATCCAGCGCACCCGCGTACTCGCCCGGCCCGGCATGACGGAGCAGAAATTCGCGAGCATCCTGGCGCGCCAGCTGCCTGACGCCGAAAAGCGCGCCCGCGCCGATTTCATTGTGGACAGCGGCCGCGGTTTCGATCACGCCCGCGCCCAGGTCCGGCGTATAATTGCCGAGCTTTCCAAGGGCTGATTCGGGACAAAGAAGATGCGTGAGATCGTTCTCGACACCGAGACAACCGGCATTGAACACGCCAAAGGCCATCGCATCGTCGAGATCGGCGCCGTCGAGCTCATCAATCACATACCGAGCGGCAAGGTCTTCCATCACTATATCGATCCCGAGCGCGATATGCCGCCGGATGCCGAGGCCATCCACGGCCTGTCGACGCAATTCCTGAGAGGCAAGCCGGTCTTTGCCGCGATCGCCGACGAATTCATCGCCTTCATCGACGGCGCCAGCCTCATCATCCACAATGCCGCCTTCGACGTCGGCTTTCTCAATGCCGAGCTCGCGCGCGTGAAGGGGCCGGCGATCCTGCCCGAGCGCGTCATCGACACGCTGGGGCTGGCGCGCCAGAAGCATCCCATGGGCCCAAACAGCCTCGATGCCTTGTGCAAACGCTATGGCATCGACAACTCGAAGCGCGAGAAGCACGGCGCCTTGCTCGACTCGGAACTGCTGGCCGATGTCTATCTCGAACTGATCGGCGGCCGCCAGGCGGCGCTGTCGCTCTCCGCCATCTCGGTCAAGACACGCACCGCGATGACCCCTCAAGGTCTTGTGCGGGCGAGGCCCAGTCCGCTGCCGAGCCGGCTCACCGAAGCTGAAATAGCGGCGCACCAAGCGCTCCTCGCCGAGATCGGCGAGAAGGCGCTGTGGAACGAGATTCTGAACTGATATTCAGTCTACGGACTGATCTTGTCCGCTGCGCCCCGTCTCCCGCCGCTGGCAGGAGAGGGAAAATATGCCGAGGCGATCCGGGCGGATCAGACCGCGGCTTGCGCCTGAGCGGCCATGCGCTTCTGATACATGCCGGCGAAATCGATCGGGTCGAGCATCAAGGGCGGGAAGCCGCCATTGCGCGTCGCATCGCCGAGGATCTGGCGGGCGAAGGGGAACAGCATGCGCGGGCATTCGATGAGCACCGCCGGATGCAACATGTTCTGCGGAAAGTTCTCGAGCCTGAACACACCGGCGTAGAGGATCTCCGCAGCGAAGACGACCTTGCTCTCCGCGGTAGCCTTGGCGTCGATATGCAATTCGACCTCGAAGTCATTCGGCGCCAGGTTGCGGGCATTCACATTGATCGAGATGCTGATTTCGGGCTGCGCCTTTTGCGGGGCGAGCGAGCCCGGCGCGTGCGGGTTCTCGAAGCTCAGATCCTTCAGATACTGGCCGAGAATACGCATCGACGGCTGACCACCTTCCTGCGGCGCGGCGGCCTCGAGATCGATCGTGCCGGTTTCCGGCGCGGCGACCGCTTCAGGGGCCTCGTCGTCATGCGCGCCGCCATTGGTGGCGGCCGGTTGCTTGGGCGTCTTGGCCATGGACTGTCGTGCCTTTCGTGAAGGATGATGGGCCGCCAGCTATCATAAATGGCCGACGACCCGCAAGCTTTACGGCACTACCGGTTCCAGGGCGACGGGTTGTCCTGATCAGGGCGCGGCAACCGCTCGTCGATGATTTCAACCGCCTCGCCGTCGATCACCACCGTACCCCGTCGCGTCTGGGCGCCCGGCCGGATAAAGCGGCGTCCGATGATCCGCTGCACGAAGGGCAGCAGCAAAAGAACAGCCGCCGCGTCCGACAGGAGACCGGGCAGGATGAACAGGATTCCGGCGAAAAACCCCAGGATTCCGCCAAGCGCCGCGTCCGTGCCGGTCTGGCCGCTGCGGCTGGCCTGGGCGATTTCCTTCAGCGATTTGACCCCGGTATGGCGGATGGTCACACCGCCCGCCACAAAGCCCAGTATCACCGCCAGGAGGGGGAAACCACGCGCCGAACCATTGCCCGGTCTTAACCAGCAGGAAGAGCTCCAGAAGGCCGAGCGCAAAAAGGACAAAAAATATGGTTCTGATCACCTGAAACCTGTAGGAACTGAAAAGGCGGCGGACTTTGGTCCGCTCCCAAGCCCCCCTATATAAGGGGGCGACGACAGTGACTTCAATTTGTGCCAGACGAAAGACCCGCCGAAATGATGAATCAGGCTTTTGATCCACTCAATTTGCTGATCCTTGCGATTGCAGTGGTGGTCATTCTGCGCCTGCGCTCGGTCCTCGGCAAACGGACCGGCAACGAGCGGCCGCCTTTCGATCCCTATGCCGCTCAGCGCCGCGCTGAAAAGCCGCAACCGAACGGCAATGTCATCAATATGCCGCAGCGCGACAACGCCCCCGACAATCCCGTGCTGGACAAGCCGGCTGAACCTGTCTGGTCGGGCTATGCTGAGGCCGATTCCAATGTCGCCAAGGGCCTGGAGAAGATCGCCGCCGCCGACAGCCAGTTCTCGACCCAGATATTCGTCGACGGCGCCAAGGTCGCCTATGAGATGGTGGTGACCGCCTTCGCCCAGGGCGATCGCCAGTCGCTCAAGAATCTCCTCTCGCGTGATGTCTATGAAGGCTTCGCCAAAGCGATCGAGGAGCGCGAAAAGGTCGGCAATGTGCTCGAATCGCGCTTCGTCGGCATCGACAAGACGGACGTCGTTGGTGCTGATATGAAGGGCAAGAAGGCCACGATCACCATCCGTTTCCTCGCCGAGTTTATCTCGGCAACGCTCAACAAGGCGGGCGAGGTCATCGAGGGTGATCCGAAGCAGGTGCGCGAGGTCACCGATGTGTGGACCTTCGAGCGCGACACCGGCTCGCGCGATCCCAACTGGAAACTCGCGGCCACGGACGAGACGGGCTGATAGCGTATCGGCCTAAAACGTGTGAAGCGGTTTTCGGAAAAGCCGATGCGCCAAAAAACCAACATGCGCCGGCTCTTGAGTTCGGCGCTGCTTTTGGTCATGTCATCGATCATGAGCGCCGCGGCCTCTCCGATTCTCGAGCCGACCTCCTTCGACCGTATCGCCGGCTGGAGTGAGGCCGATCATCGGGCTGCGCTCGCCACCTTCAAGCGTTCCTGCGCCGAAATCGAGGCGACTGGCCATGCCTTCCGGCGCAAGGTCGCCTATGGCGGCACCAGGCGCGACTGGCTCGCTGTCTGCTCCACGCTGACTGCGGGCAGTGATCCGCGCGCCTTCTTCGAGGCGGCGTTCACGCCGCTGATCGTGCATGATCCGGCGCGGCCCGAGGGCCTGTTCACCGGCTATTACGAGCCCGAGGCGGAAGGCAGTCTGACGCCCGGCGGCGCGTATAAGGTGCCGGTCTATGCCCGGCCCGCCGATCTCGTCGCCTTCGATCAGCGTGCCGCCAAGCGCCTGGGCCTCGCCTATGGCCGCCTGGTCGACGGCAAGCCGCAGGGCTATTTCACCCGCCGCGAGATCGAGGAGGGCGCGCTCAAGGGCCAGGGCCTCGAGCTCGTCTGGCTCAAGGATTGGGCCGACGCCTTCTTCATTCAGGTTCAGGGCTCGGGCCGTGTGCGCCTGCCCGAGGGCAGGACGATGCGTCTGGGCTTTTCCGCTAAGACCGGCCAGCCCTATACCGCCATTGGCGGGCTTCTCGTCGAACGCGGCATCCTCGCCCGCGAGGACATGTCGATGCAGGCGATCCGCGCCTGGATGCGCCAGAATCCGAAGGACGCGCGCGCCCTCATGTGGGAGAACAAGTCCTTCGTGTTCTTTCGCGAAGTGACGGTGGAAGATCCCAAGCTCGGGCCGCCCGGCGCCCAGAAAGTCGCCCTCACGCCGTACCATTCCCTCGCCATCGACCGCTCGCTCTGGGTCTTCGGCACGCCGATCTGGCTCGACACCGAAGCGCCCCGCGGCGAGACCGGAACGCTCACGCCGTTCCGCAATCTCATGGTGGCGCAGGACACCGGCACGGCCATCAAGGGCCATGCGCGCGGCGATGTCTTCTGGGGCGCGGGCGAGGCGGCCGCCCTGACAGCGGGCCATATGAAGAGCCCGGGGCGCATGATCGTGCTCCTGCCCAAGGCGCTGGCCAAGAGGCTGCTCAGTAAGCAATGATCCGCAAGCTCCCGCCCGATTATGCGCTATGGGAGGATGTCGCCCGGACCGTCAAGCCCCTCCACAAGGCGAAGAAAAAGCCGCCGGCCAAGGCCGATATCCCGGCGCTCGGTGTCAAGGCGAAGGCCACGCCCGCCGAACCGCAGAAAGCGATCGCCCGGCCACCAGTCTCTCGGCATGAGCCGCCGCCGATCACCGGCCTCGACCGGCGCCAGGAACGGCGCATGACGCGCGGCCAGGTCGAGATCGAGGCGCGCATCGATCTCCATGGCACCGGCATCGAGCGCTCGCATGACCGTCTTTTGCACTTCCTGATCGATTCGCGGGCGCGCGGCCTGCGCCTCGTTCTCGTCATCACCGGCAAGGGCGCGTCGCCCTTCGCGCGCCACACGCTGCACGGCTCCGATCACTATCACGCGCCGGAGCGCCAGGGCCGTCTGCGGCGCCTGGCGCCCGAATGGTTTCATGAGACACGCTTCCGCGAGCATATCGCCGGCTTTCAGCCGGCCCATCCGCGCCATGGGGGCGGTGGAGCCTTCTATGTGAAATTGCGCAAGAAGGAGCGCAGCGGAAGATGACGCCCTTCGGCGAACGCATGCGCAAGCTCCGGGCCGAGCGCAATGTGACCTTGAAGGAGATGGCGGAAGCGATCGGCGTGTCGAGCGCCTATCTCTCCGCTCTCGAGCATGGCAAGCGCGGGCGCCCGGGCTGGCATCTGCTTCAGCGCATCATCAGCTACTTCAACATCATCTGGGACGAGGCGGAGGATGTCGTGCGCCTTGCCCGTATCTCGCATCCGCGCGTCGTCATCGACACGTCGGGCTTGGCACCCCAGGCGACCGAGCTCGCCAACCGCCTGGCCGACGACATTTCCGAGCTCGACCAGAAGGAGCTCGCCGAGATGCTCGCGGTGCTCAACCGCAAGAAGCTGAAGAAGAAATGAACTCACCCTCTCCCTTGCGGGGAGGGTCGACGCGAAGCGTCGGGGTGGGAGTCGGGTGGCGCGTGAGCACTTGCGCGACCACCCGACCCCCATCCGGTTCACCCGGCCTACGGCCGGATGAACCACCGTCCCCGCAAGGAGGAAGGACAAGAAGCACTTACAAAATGAACTTCGACAGATCGGTATTACGCGCCAGATCGCCCAGATTCTTCTCGACGAAATCCTTGTCGATCCTGACCGTCTCGCCGGAGCGGTCGGTCGCCGAATAGCTCACATCGTCGAGCACCCGCTCCATCACGGTCTGCAGACGCCTGGCGCCGATATTCTCGATCGCCGCATTGATCTCGGCGGCGATATCAGCGAGCGCGTCGATGCCGTCCTCGCTGAAGTCGAGCGTGACGCCCTCGGTCTGGAGCAGCGCCTTGTATTGCTTGATCAGGCTCGCCTCCGGCTCGGTCAGGATGCGGCGGAAATCGTCGCGTGTCAGCGCCTTGAGCTCGACGCGGATCGGCAGCCGGCCCTGCAGCTCAGGCAGCAGGTCGGACGGCTTGGCGATGTGGAAGGCGCCCGACGCGATGAAGAGGATATGATCGGTCTTCACCGGACCGTATTTGGTCGACACCGTCGTGCCTTCGATGAGGGGCAGGAGATCGCGCTGCACGCCCTCGCGGCTCACATCCGCGCCCTGGCGCTCCGAGCGGGCACAGATCTTGTCGACCTCGTCGAGGAAGACAATGCCGTTGTTCTCGGTGACGTCGATCGCCTCCTGGGTGATCTGCTCCTGGTCGAGCAGCTTGTCGCTTTCCTCGGCGAGCAGAACTTCGTGGCTCGCCTTTACCGTCAAGCGCTTCGATTTGAGCCGATGCCCGAAGGCCTTGCCCAGCATGTCGGAGAGATTGATCACGCTCGCCGAACCCCCCGGCATGCCCGGAATGTCGAAGCTCGGCACCGCCGGCGAATCCATCACCTGGACCTCGATCTCCTTGGTGTCGAGCTCGCCCGAGCGCAGCTTCTTGCGGAAGCTCTCGCGCGTCGTCTCTGCTGCATTCACGCCGACGAGAGCATCGAGCACGCGGCTTTCCGCATTGATATGGGCCTGCGCCTCGACATCCTTGCGGCGCGCCGTCTTCACCATGCCGATCGCCGCCTCGAGCAGGTCGCGGATCATCTGCTCGACATCGCGCCCGACATAGCCGACTTCGGTGAACTTCGTCGCCTCCACCTTGATGAAGGGCGCATTGGCGAGCTTGGCGAGGCGGCGCGCGATCTCGGTCTTGCCCACGCCGGTGGGTCCGATCATCAGGATGTTCTTGGGCATCACCTCTTCTCGCAAGGAACCCTCGAGCTGCTTGCGCCGCCAGCGGTTGCGCAGCGCGATGGCGACGGCGCGCTTGGCGTCCTTCTGGCCGACGATGTGACGGTCGAGTTCGGAAACGATTTCGCGGGGAGTAAAGTCGGTCATGGATAACTCAGCTTCTGACGACAGGCAGATATTGGGTGAGGGATAAAGGAATGAAAGACATCACGGCGCGTCGCGCCCGCTGCCAGCCGACGCCCAGAAGGATGACGCTGGCGCCGATGAGGAGGAGCGTGATCCACGTCGCATTCTGCTCGCCGCCGAGGCGGGTGAAGGCATAGACCATGGCGCCGCCCAGATAAGCGAGCGAGGAGACGAGCAAGGCGCGCCGGTCGATGATAAGGGCGGCGAGCGTGAAGACGACCACGACGGCGACGGTGACGAGGCTCGTCTCAGGCGTCATTTCCTCACCCGACGAGATCAGCCCGGCGATCGGATGCACGATCAAGGGGGCCGCGATCAAGGTGAGCCAGAAGCCGCAATCGGCGCGCCGCGTCAGGCGCTCGCGGTCCGAACTGTCATACCACTGCGCCGCCGCCAGCGTGGCCAGTCCGGCGAACAGGAATAGACCATAGGTGACGGCTTCTGAGGTTTCACCGAAGAGCCTCGCATAGGCGGCGATGAAGGCGGCGACCAGGCTGCCGGCGAGAAGAAGAAGCGCGAAGGGCAGCCGGAAGCGCAGATAGAACAGAAGTGCGGCGAGGCTCGCGGCGAGGCCGGGGATCAGCAGGCTCTGCGGGAAGCCCGCCCATCCCATGTCGCTGTTGCCCATCTGGAGCAGCCCGTAGAGCTGCCAAGCCATGCCGGGCACGATGAACAGCGCCAGTATGATGCTGGGCAAGGTGAGCTTGAGCTGGCGCGTCAGATATTCGGCGAGCGCCCACATCACGGCGATGAATATGATGATGAATCCGGCGCCGAGCCCCAGGAAGGTGATATTGGCCGCCCACAGGCCGATGCTGAGCAGCACGACGCCGAGCGCAATGAAGAACTCGTTGAAGTTTTTCATGAACACGAAGCGTTCGTCGCCCGCCCCATGAAGATGCCGCGCCGCCTGGCGTTTCGCCGGCAGCTCCTGCAACGCCGCCGCTTGGCCTTCCGTGATGATGCCGCTCCTCACGGCCTCATCGAGATCGGCGCGTGTCAGCATGCGAGGCTTTCGACGGTCAGATTATTGTTTGTGTAGACGCAGATCTCGGCCGCGATGGCCATCGCCTTGCGGGCGATCGCTTCGGCTTCCATGTCGGTATCGATCAGAGCCCGCGCCGCCGCCAGCGCATAATTGCCGCCCGAACCGATGCCGATCACGCCGCGCTCGGGCTCGAGCACGTCGCCAGTGCCGGTGAGCACCAGGCTGACCTGCGTGTCGGCGACGATCATCATGGCTTCCAGGCGCCTGAGATAGCGGTCGGTGCGCCAGTCCTTGGCGAGCTCGACGCAGGCGCGGGTGAGCTGGAGCGGATATTGCTCGAGTTTGGCTTCGAGCCGCTCGAACAGCGTCATGGCATCGGCGGTCGCGCCGGCGAAACCCGAGATCACCGAGCCTCCGGCCAGCGGCCTGACCTTGCGGGCGTTGGATTTGATGACCGTCTGGCCGATGGAGACCTGGCCGTCGCCCGCGATCACCACCCGGTTGCCTTTACGGAGGCTCAGTATGGTCGTGCCGTGCCACTGCTGGGGATCGCTCATGGAAGTCCTTTTCGTCGCCAAACCTAGCGCGTGATTAGGAAAAGTGGGTACCGGTTTTCCGTCCGATCGCGCGCCAAACATAAGATTCCGATCACGTTTATCAATTCAGGTCGGTACGATCTGAATTGATCGTGATCCAGGGCCGGGCGGGGCCCGGCTGGCCGTCATGTAGGCCTTGATAACCGAGAAGAAAAGCCTTGCGCCTGACGGCCAAGTTAACTCGGCGGCAGTGAAAGGGTGGTGCTGGCTTGCTGCACCTGCTAAGAGACCGCCGCAACAAAGGGTTAGAGGGCCATGCGCAAGGCCAGCATCGAACGCAAGACCACCGAAACCGAGATCGCCGCGAGCGTCGTGCTCGATGGCACCGGCGCCTATGACGTCAAGACCGGCGTCGGCTTCCTCGATCACATGTTGGAGCAGTTGGCCCGCCATTCGCTGATCGACATCAAGCTTCGCGCCAAAGGCGATCTCCATATCGATTTCCACCACACGACGGAGGATTCCGGCATCGCGCTGGGCCAGGCGGTGGCCAAGGCGCTCGGCGACCGCAAGGGCATCCGCCGCTATGCGAGCCTGCATCTGCCGATGGACGAGGCGATGACGCGCGCCGCCATCGACGTGTCGGGCCGGCCCTTCCTTGTCTGGAAGGTCGATTTCTCGCGACCGAAGATCGGCGATTTCGACACCGAGCTGGTGCGCGAGTGGTTCCAGGCCTTCGCCATGAATGCCGGCATCACGCTGCATGTCGAAACGCTCTATGGCGACAACAATCATCACATCGCCGAAAGCTGCTTCAAGGCGCTGGCGCGCTGCCTTCGCGAGGCGATCGAGATCGATCCGCGCCAGAAGGACCGCATTCCTTCGACCAAGGGGTCGCTGAGCAAATAATGGCCTGGTGGACCGCCCATAACAAACAGGGCCGCGGCGCCGACGACGTCGTCTTCGTGCGCGAGGGTTTCAGCTGGTGGGCCCTGCTCTTCCCGCTGCTCTGGCTCGCGGCCAAGGGCATGTGGATCGTCCTCGTCATCGCCGTCTCGGCGCAGCTGCTGATTTGGGCCGTCGCCGAAGCCTTGGGTTTCGGCGATGCGGTGCGGCTCATTTCCGGCCTCGCCATCAATCTCATTCTGGGCTTCCAGGGTAACGACCTGCTGCGCTGGACCTATGCACGGCGCGGCTACGACGAAGTAGGCTTGGTCCAGGGCGATGATCTCGAGGAAGCGGAATACCGCTTCTTCAGCGAAGGTGGTGTGCCGCTCCCCGCCGCCGAGCCGCCGGCGTCCGACACACCGGCGCTCCCCGGCCTGTCGCGCAACTGGAAATCGTCCGAGCCCGATTTCATCTTTCCGGGATTCAGCCGGACATGAGCCTCGTCGCCATCATCGATTACGGCTCCGGCAATCTCCATTCCGCGGCCAAGGCTTTCGAGCGTGCCGCCCGCGATGACGGCTCCTCCGCCCGGATCGCCGTGACATCGGACCCGCAAGAGGTACGCCGGGCCGAGCGTATTGTGCTGCCGGGGGTGGGCGCCTTCCGCGATTGCCATGACGGCCTCAAAGCCGTTCCCGGCATGTGGGAGACGCTCGCCGACGAGGTTCGCCGCGGCAAGCCCTTCCTCGGCATCTGCGTCGGCATGCAATTGATGGCCGATCGTGGCCTCGAGCATGTCGAGACACAGGGCTTCGGCTGGATCAGGGGCGATGTGAAAGTGATCGAGCCGCGAGATCCCACCCTCAAGATCCCGCATATGGGCTGGAACACGCTGGACCCGGCCAGGCCTCATCAGCTGTTCGACGGTATCGCTCTCGGGGCTGCCGGACTTCATGCCTATTTCGTCCATTCCTATCATCTGGCGCCGAGCGACGGCGCGGCGCTGATTGCCACCGCCGATTATGGCGGGCCTGTAACCGCCTTCGTCGCCCGCGACAATATCGCCGGCAGCCAGTTCCATCCCGAGAAGAGCCAGGCGCTGGGTCTGGCGCTCATCGCCAATTTCCTGAGATGGCGCCCATGATCCTGTTTCCCGCCATCGATCTGAAAGCCGGCCAGTGCGTGCGCCTCAAGCTCGGCGACATGGCCGAGGCCACCGTCTTCAATGACGACCCGGCCGCCCAGGCGCGCGATTTCGCGGCGCAGGGCTTCCGCTGGCTTCATCTCGTCGATCTCGACGGCGCCTTTGCCGGCAAGCCGGTGAATGCGCCTGCCGTCGAGGCGATCCTCCGCGCCATCGACATCCCGGTGCAACTGGGCGGCGGCATCCGTGACCTGGGCCAGATCGAGACCTGGCTGGCGCGCGGCATCCGCCGGGTCATCCTCGGCACCGTGGCGCTGCGCGATCCCGATCTGGTGAAGGAGGCCTGCCGCCGCTTTCCCGGCCGCATCGCCGTCGGCATCGACGCCAAGGGTGGCAAGGTGGCGGTCGAAGGCTGGGCCGAGACATCGGAGCTTACCGCGATCGAACTGGCGCGCCGCTTCGCCGATGCCGGGGTTGCGGCGATCATCTTCACCGACGTTGACCGCGACGGCGTGCTGAAGGGCCTTAATATCGAGGCGACACTGGCACTCGCCAAGGCTGTGGCTATTCCGGTCATCGCGTCGGGCGGGCTGGCTTCGCTCGCCGACATCAGGCGCCTGCTCGAGCCCGATTGCGCCATCCTCGAAGGCGCCATATCGGGTCGCGCGCTTTATGACGGCCGCCTCGATGCGCGCGAGGCCCTGAAGCTCATTGCCGAGGCCGCGTGATGCTCAAGGCCCGCATCATTCCCTGTCTCGACGTGAAGGACGGTCGCGTCGTCAAGGGCGTCAATTTCGTGAATTTGCGCGATGCGGGCGATCCGGTCGAGATAGCCAAGGCCTATGACAAGGCCGGCGCCGATGAACTGTGTTTCCTCGACATCACCGCCACGCATGAGAACCGGGGCATCATTTTCGACGTGGTGCGTCGCACCGCCGAGGCCTGCTTCATGCCGTTGACCGTCGGCGGCGGCGTGCGCACCACCGACGACATCCGCAAGCTGCTGCTCGCTGGCGCCGACAAGGTCTCGATCAATACGGCCGCCGTGAACAACCGTGGCTTCGTGCGCGAGGGGGCGGAAAAGTTCGGCAGCCAGTGCATCGTCGTCGCTATCGACGCGAAACAGGTGGCGCCGGGCCAGTGGCAGATCTTCACGCATGGCGGGCGCAATGCCACCGGCATCGATGCGGTCGCTTTTGCCGAGGAGGTGGTGGCCTTGGGAGCTGGCGAGTTGCTCGTCACCTCGATGGACCGCGACGGCACCGGCCGGGGCTTCGACATCGCCTTGATGCGCGCCATCGCCGATGCCGTGCCGGTGCCGGTCATCGCCTCGGGCGGCGTCGGCACGCTCGATCATCTGGTCGAGGGCATAAGGGACGGCCATGCCACGGCGGTCCTCGCCGCCTCGATCTTCCATTTCGGCACATTCACCATTTCCCAGGCCAAGAACCATATGGCTGAACGAGGAATTCCCATGCGGCTGGGATGAGCAAATCCGCCAAAGTTGCAGACTTTGGCGCCAACGATTTGCGCCAACATATTGAATTGGCGCGAATCCTCGGCGAAGCAAAACCGCTTCGCCGGGAAGCGCGCGAGATGTTAAGAATGCAGGAAGGGGCAGGAACATGACAGACACATTACGCCACCGGCTGGACGTCCTCGCCGAGCTCGCCGACACGGTGACCGCTCGCAAGGGTGCTTCGCCCGAAATCTCCTACACCGCCAAGCTCCTATCCCAGGGCATCGAGAAATGCGCCAAGAAGGTGGGTGAGGAGGCGATCGAGGCCGCACTCGCCGCGGTCAAAGGCGACCGTGACCATCTCAAGCTCGAGGCCGCGGATCTATTTTATCATTTGGTCGTGCTGCTCGAAGTGTCGGGCCTGCCTTTGTCGGACGTGATGGGCGAGCTCGAGAAGCGCGTCGGAACATCCGGAATCGCCGAGAAGGCCGGCCGCAAGCAGGTGTGAATTACATGGATTCGCTGCGCGACGAGATTTCGCCCTACCGCCATTTCGAGCGCAACGCCTGGGCGAAATTGCGCGCCGACACGCCGATGACGCTCGACCAGGCCGATATCGACGAATTGCGCGGCCTCAATGACCGGATCGATCTGGCCGAAGTCGTGGCGATCTATCTGCCGCTGTCGCGCCTGCTCAATCTCTATGTCGCCGCCACTCAGGAGCTGTTCCGCGCTACCGGCAAGTTTCTGCACGCCGAAGGCACCAAGGTGCCCTATGTCATCGGCATGGCCGGTAGTGTCGCGGTCGGCAAGAGCACCACGGCGCGTATCCTGCAGCGACTCCTGGCGCGCTGGCCCAATCATCCCAAGGTCGATCTCGTCACCACCGACGGCTTCCTCCTGCCCAATGAGATCCTCGAGCGCGAGGGCATCATGAATCGCAAGGGCTTTCCGGAAAGCTACGACCTGCCGACATTGTTGCGCTTCCTCTCCGACATCAAGGCCGGCCGGCGCAATGTGACCGCCCCCGTCTATTCGCATCTGACCTACAATGTCATGCCCGACAAGCGCGTGACCGTCGATCAGCCGGACATATTGATCGTCGAGGGCCTGAATGTGTTGCAGACGGGCCGGCCGCCGCGTGACGGCAAGATCATTCCTTTCATTTCCGACTTCTTCGACTTCTCGATCTATCTCGATGCGGCCGAGGACGTCATTCACGACTGGTATGTGGCACGCTTCTTCTCACTTCGCGACACCGCCTTCCGCGATCCCAAATCTTACTTTCATCGCTATGCCTCGCTCACCGACAAGGAAGCGCGTGCCACCGCCAACCGCATCTGGGAGACGATCAATCTCGTCAATCTGCGCGAGAATGTCGTGCCGACGCGCCAGCGCGCCGATCTTATTCTGCGCAAGGGCGCCGATCACATCATCCACAGCGTGTGGCTCAGGAAGCTGTAGTGACTTTCCCCTTCTCCCGCGCGCGGGAGAGGGGGAATGCCGGTGAGAGCTGGAAAATCTATTCCCTTCGTTGTGACAATCCGCACAGCCAGGCGTCCGAGAGACTTTTAAGTCTCTTCCCCGAAGCGAATGCACCTGCGCATGGGGAATTCGACATGGATTGGCAGACCTTGGGCGCTTTCCTGGTGGCTACGACCATCATCCTGGCGACGCCAGGGCCTTGCATGGCCATCGTCGTCGGCAACACATTGCGCGGCGGCCAGGCGGTAGGTGTGCGCACCGTCCTCGGCGTCGGGCTCGGCGAGACGGCGCTGGTCGGCCTGCTGGGCTTGTCCTTTCTGTTGTCGAGCCAGTTCTTCGGCGGCATTTTCCCTTGGTTCTCACTGGCAAGCGCCGGCTATCTCGCCTGGCTGGCGGCCAGCACGGTGCTGATCGCGACCGAGCCTGCCGGTATAAAGACGCGCAATCTGTCGTCGCGGCCTTTCTTCGATGGGCTCGCGGTCACCGTCAGCAATCCCACGTCGCTGCTTTTCTATTCGGCGTTCTTTCTGCCTATCGTGCAGCAAAGCCATTCTTTGGTGACGCAGCTCGGCGTCCTCGCCGCGCTTTATGTTCTGCTCAGCCTCGCTTTCGACCTGGCCTGCGTGCTATTCGTCGCCAGGCTCGCGGCGATGCGTCTTCAGAGTGCCCGCTTCGCCCGCATCGCGAAATGGTGCAGCGCCGCCGTCTATGTGGGGACGAGCTGGCTTGCCGTCACCTCATTCCTGCAGGCGACGATGCCCTGACCCGCCAACGGGCGCAGGCTCAACTCCTGGGTTTCAGGTTTTCCGGGTCGTAGAGCGGCTTGTAGCCGACGCCGGCCACCTCGACCGGATAGGTCTCGGCAAAATACTCGACATTCAGCTGCCGGCCTTCCTGGCAATAGGCCCAAGGCAGGTAGGCGAGCGCGATGTTCTTGCCGATGGTCGGGCCATAGGCGATGGAGGTCGTGTAGGAGCGACGGCCTAGCTCATCGACCAGCACGTCGCCCGTTTCCGGATCCATGACCGGCAGATTGCCCACGGGATAGCGCGCAACGCCTTGTCTGTCGGTGTTCTCCATCATCACCAGCGTGCAGAGCATGGCCGGTTGATGCGCGCGCGCTTTGTATTCCAGATGCTTCGCCTTGCCGCGGAAGTCCGCTTCCTTCACCTTCGGACGAGCAAGGTCGGCCTCGATGAGATTGTACTGGGTAAGGAGGTCCGCATTCTGCAGGCGCAGGCTCTTCTCCATCCGCCGCGAATTCGCATAGGTCTCGACGCCAAAGGCCATGACACCCGTTGCGCGCAACGCGTCCCAGACGGCGAGCCCGTCCTCATATTTCATATGCAGTTCCCAGCCCTGCTCGCCGACATAGGATATGCGGAAGGCGGTGACCGGCATGCCACCGATCTCGATCTGTCTGATCGCGGCGAAGGGGAAGTTTTCCGGGTCGAGGCCGGCCGGATCGGCAACGGCCTTCTTCAGCGTCGCGCGGGCATTCGGACCCCAGATGCCGATGGTGACATATTTCTCTGAGACATCGGTGATCGTGACGTCCAGGCCGCGATCCTCGGCGATCCGGCGCATATAATGGAAATCGCGCGGACCTGCATCGGCGCCGTTCACCAGACGGCAGCGGTCGGCCAGGCGGAAGACGGTGAAGTCGGCGCGCACCATGCCCTCGTCATCGAGGAAGTGAGTATAGATACCCTTGCCGATATTGCCGTCTCCGCCGATTTTGGCGGCGCAGAGCCATTCGAGAAGCTCGACATGGTCCGGCCCTTCGATGTCGACCATGTGGAAATGCGAGAGATTGACGATGCCGCAATCGTCGCTCATCGCGAGATGCTCGGCGTTGGAGACGCGCCAGAAGTGGCGGCTGTCCCACTCGTTCTCGCGGTGAGGCACGCGGTTGCCGTATTTTTTCAGGAGGTGCTCGTTGGCGGCATAGCCATGCGCGCGCTCCCAGCCGCCGAGCTCCATGAAATAGCCGCCAAGCTCCTTCTCGCGCTCGTAGAATGGCGAGCGCTTGATGTTGCGGCCCGTCGCATAGGGCTCGCGGGTATGCACGGCCGGATAATAGATCTTCTGGGCGGCTTCGCGGGTGCGGCCCTCGATGAATTTTTCCTCGAGCTGGTGCGGATAGAAACGGGCGTAGTCAATTGAAGCGTGATCGATCCCGGTGCGGCCATCCGTCATCCAGTCGGCGATCAGCTTGCCGTAGCCCGGGCCGTCCTTGACCCAGATGGCGACGCAATACCATAAGCCGCGCACCTTCTGGCTCTCGCCGCAGGACGGCCCGCCGGCGGCCGACACCTGCAGAAGGCCGTTGAAGGAATGGCTTTCATTGTAGCCGAGCTCACCGAGGATGGGGGTGAGCTCCATGGCGCGCTCGAGCGGTTCGAGGATCTGTTCCATGTCGAGATCGCGCTGCGAGGGTGACAGGCGCGCCTCGTGTTTTTCGAGAATGTCACGTGGATGGCAGAGGCGCGGATTGGTCTGTTCGTAATATCCCCATTCGATCTGGCCGCCTTCGGCGGTCTTGGGGTCGCCGGTGTCGCGCATATAGGCGGAGTTGCCCTGGTCGCGCAGCAGCGGGTAGCCGATTTCCTTGCCGGTGCCCTCGAACTGGTTGAAGGGGCCGAAGAAGGACAGCGGATGATCGACCGGCATCACCGGCAGATCCTCGCCGGCCATCGCGGCGATCAGGCGCCCCCAGATCCCGGCGCAGACGACGACATGGTCGGCCAAAATCGTGCCGCGATGGGTGACGACGCCCTTGATGCGGCCCTTCTCGATGACGAGCGCGGTCGCCGGCGTATTGCCGAAGACCTTCAGCTTGCCGGATTTTTCACCCGCGTCGATCAGCTTTCCGGCAACCGTCTGCGAGCGCGGAATGACGAGGCCGGCGTCGGGATCGAACATGCCGCCCATCACCTGATCTTCCTCGATCAGCGGAAACAGTTTCTTGATTTCGGCGGGCGAGACATAGTGTGCGCTGGTGCCGAACGCCTTGGCCGAGGAGAGCTTGCGCTTGATTTCCTCCATCCAGATGTCGTGGCCGGTACGCGCGACTTCCAGACCACCGATACGGGCGTAGTGTCCCATCTTTTCATAGAAGTCGATGGAGTACTGCGTCGTCCAGACCGAAAGATAATCGTGGCTCGTCGTGTAGCAGAAGTCCGAGGCATGTGCTGTCGAGCCGATATCGGTGGGTACGCCGGACTTGTCGATGCCGACAATGTCGTCCCAGCCGCGCTCGATCAGGTGATGGGCGACCGAGGCTCCAACGATGCCGCCTAACCCTATGATGACAACTTTCGCCTTTTCGGGGAACGCCGACATGATGACTCCTCGATATCCCTTCGATCTAGAGCGTATCCCGGCGACGTGGAATCACGTCGCCGAAAAGGATCCGCACCAGATCAATATGTTGGAGCAAATCCTCATCGCCAAAGTCTCCAACTTTGGCGGGATTTGCTCTAATTGGGGCACATTAGTGAGCTCTGTTCAACGGTCGTGAGATGGAACGACCAGGGGCGCGCCGATTCCGACACCTTCACCCGGCCAGCAGTTGCGCAAAGATCGGCCCGGGGTCGTCGACCTCGAGCAGCTTCCGGCCTGAAATCACCCAGATCCGCGTCGCCACGGCGCGCACGAAGGCCCGGTCGTGGCTGACCAGAAGGCAGGCGGCGCCATGCTCGATCAACTCGCCTTCCAGCATGTCCTGCCCCTCGATATCGAGGTGGTTCGTCGGCTCGTCCAGCAGGTAGAAATTGGGTTGCGCCAGCCGCAGGAGCAGCATCGCCAGCCGCGCCCGCTGGCCGCCGGAAAGCCTGGCGAGCGGTGCTGACTGCGCGTCGATGCTGATCCCCGTTCCGGCGAGTTGCGACCTCGCCTGATGGTCGGTCAGGTCGCTGGACCGCTTCACCGCATCCCAAGGTGTGCGAAACGCATCGAGTTGCGACAGTGCCTGATCGGAATTGCCGAGCTGGAGGCTCGCAGCACCCCTTATATGCGGATCCTCCCTGGCAAGAGCCGCGCGCAGTCTGTCGACCAGTCGGGTTTTGCCCGTCCCGTTGGCGCCGAGCAAAGCGATCCGATCGCCATTTTCGATCCACAGCTTCCCGGTGCGGAACAGGACCCGCCCGTCCGGCGTCGTGATTGCCGTATCATTTATTGTCACAAGCGCCTTGGCATGGGTGCCGCTGTTGGTCAGGCGGATCGCCCCGGCCGAGCGGTCCTGATGCGCCGGCCGCGCTTGTTCCTCCAGCCTGTCGGCCCGCTCCGAAAGCTGCTTGGTCTTTACGACCAGGAGGTCGGAGCCCGAATTGATGCCAATGTTCTTGAGCTTTGCCGCTTGCTGCCTGAGCGCCCTGACCTTGCGCATGTCGTTTTCATACCGGCGATCGCGCGCCGCGTCGCGCTCTTCCAGTGCCTGGAGGGCGCGGGAATAGGGCAGGGAGAAATCTTCACTGTCCTCCGGGCGCAGAAACAGGGTGCGGTTGGTTATATCATCGAGAAAGGCGCGATCATGGCTCGCGGCGATCACCGCGCAGTCGCGCGGCAAGGCGAAAAGAAACCGCTCCAAGACACCGATCCGGCCAATATCGAGATGGTTGGTCGGCTCGTCCAGGAGAAGCAGATCGGGTTCGACCACGGCCGCCCTTGCGAGAAGCATGGTCCGCTGCCAGCCGCCGGACAGGCTGCCAACAATTAGACGCCTTATGGCCTCGTCCACCTCGAGATCATCGAGCAGAATATCGATCCGCCAGCTCTCTGTTTCGGCGACTTCCGGGGCGAGCGCGTCGCGCACAGTGTCATGGAGGCTCAAGGATAAGAGGCGTTCGGGCACGTCCTGCGATGCGAAGGCGATGACCAGGCCGCGCATGCATGTCACGGCTCCTGTCGTAGCTTCTTCCTCGCCCGCCACGATGCGAAGCAGCGAGGATTTGCCGCGCCCGTTTGCCGCGACGAGGCCGAGGCGGTCGCCTTTTGCGACGGAGAAATTGAGCCCGCTGAAAAGGGACTCGCGACGGATCAGAGAAAGGTCTTTGGCGGAGATAAGGGACATTGCAGTCTCATCAAGTCAGGGCGGCACAACCAACTGTGCCCAAAAAGGCTGACGATGAGACGGCGATGCGTTCCTCGGTCAGCCCCGCGAGATCGAGCGCGGGGCGAAGACAGGTCCACGAGTTCTGCAATGGAAGTGCTGATGTAACATCGACTTCCCCTCCTGTTTGAAGCGCCAAGCTTATCTAGACCAGTTCGCACCGGATTGACAACACCGCGCCGAAGGGCGAGGCGTCAGCCCGAAAACCCGCCCGCCGCCAGAAACGCCAGCTCCTCGGGCGTCGATTTCCGGCCCAGGATGGCGTTGCGATGCGGAAAGCGCCCGAAGCGCTCGATGATGTCGAGATGGAGCTTGGCCCAATGGACCATGTCCGGCTGGCGCGCCGCGAACAGCGCCACGCAGCGCCGTTGCGCGTCGAGATCCTCGGCATGCTCGAAAGGCATGATGAGCCACATGGCGAGCGGGGCCGGAACTGTGAGATGGTCTCCATGCGATACCGCCCGCCTGGCCAGCGCCAGGGCCTTTTTGTCGGCGGCGAAGGCGAGCGGCGAGCCGCGATGGATATTGCGCGAGAACTGGTCGAGCATCAGGATCAGCGCCAGCATGCCGCGCGGTGTCTCAGCCCAATGATCGAAGGCGCCGTCGCGCGCTTTCGCCAGCGCCTCCTTGAAGCGGACCGACAACGCGCCGTCGAAAGCCGTGTCCTTGACGAACCAGCGCTCTTCCCCGGCCTTGAGCCAGAAATCGATCACGTCGTCTGGGGTCATTTCGGACTGAGCTCCATGCGCGCGATGATGAACTGGGCGAGCGCCTCGACATGATCGCGGTCGAAGACCGGTACCTGCGCGTCGGGAACCGGCCCGGTGGCGGCGATCGCCACGATGGACGGATCCTCGCCGGCGA
The DNA here is from genome assembly GCF_011046735.1 of Nordella sp. HKS 07. Taxonomy (NCBI): domain Bacteria; kingdom Pseudomonadati; phylum Pseudomonadota; class Alphaproteobacteria; order Hyphomicrobiales; genus Nordella; species Nordella sp. HKS 07. The sequence continues at coordinate 2,384,968 of NZ_CP049258.1, forward strand.
GCTTCGGATGATCGAGCGCCAGATTGCGCACCTCGATCTTGAGGTGGTCGCCATGCTTGTAGCCTTCGACGATGACGAGATCGCAAGGCGTGAGTTTGGCGAGGATCATCTCGAAGGACGGCTCCTCCTCACCGCGCGATTCATGGATGATGGCCCAGCGCTGGCGCGAGATGACGGCGACCTCGCTGGCGCCGGCGGCGCGATGGCGGAAGCTGTCGCGGCCCTCATGATCGATGTCGAAGGAGTGATGCGCGTGCTTGACCGTCGCCACGCGATAGCCGCGTCCCGTCAATTCGCGCACCAGCTTCTCGACCAGCGTGGTCTTGCCGGCGTTCTTGAAGCCGGCGACGCCAATGATCTTCTGCGTCATGGCCGGTACTCGGCCTGGATGCGAAGGGCAGTGTTCACATCGGCCGCTTCGTTGAGGTTGAAGAACGGATCATAGGGCTCTTTCGGCCACTCGGCGATGCCGGCCTCATGCGCCAGAACCCAGTGCTGCACCGAGCGCCGGCTGTCCTTCATATAGTCGGCGAGCGCCGACGCCAGCGTTGACTTCCACAGGCCGAAGACCGGATGCAGCCTAGCGCCCGAACGCGCCACCGCCATATCCTTGTCCCGCGCAGCTTGGCTGAGCTTCCGCACCAGATCGCGCGGAAAGAACGGCGTGTCGACCGCGACGGTTGCGACCCATTCGATCCCGTTCTGCCGCGCCCAGACGAGTGCCGCCAGTATGCCGGCAAGCGGCCCCTGATGGTCGCCAGGGGCATCCGTCACGACCTTGTATCCTGGCACTTCGAGCGATGTCGCTTCGTCATGCCGGTTTACGATGAGTGTCGCGACCTGCGGCTTGAGCCGCGCGATGGCAAGGTCGATCAATGCCGCGCCGCCAAGAAGCAGGCCCGCCTTGTCCTCGCCCATGCGGCGCGATTGTCCGCCGGCCAGGATGCAGCCGGCGATATCGCCGCTGCCGCTCACGCGGCAGGCGCGCCATAGAGGCGCTGCGGCGGAATCCAGATAGTGATCGCATCACCCAAGGCCACATCGCCTTCGCGCTCGACCCAGGCGGTGATGCCGCGCTTGTGCTTGGCCGCCTTCACGAAGCCGACCTTCTGCTCCGGATTATGTCGGGCGATGATATCGGCCGGATAGCGGCAGGGCTCGTTCTCCATGTCGACGACGATGGTGGCGCCAGAGGGGAATTGCAGCCGCGAGGAGGGCGGCAGCAGGGTCAGGTCGGGAATGCCCGATGTCACCATATTGGCGCGGACCCATTCCGGCTTCACCTCGGGGATCTCCATGACCGCGGCTATGTCGGCGAGCTCCTCGACCGACAGCAAGGTGAGCTGGCGCACATTGCGGATCGGCGTGTCGCGCGGATATTGCTTGATGGTGCGCACATCGGCGGGGCGCGTTAGCCCGCTATGGCAATCGCCCACGATCCCGTCGAAGCGCAAGGCCAGCCAGTCGCTGCGGGCTTTCTCCAGTCCCGAGGTGCGGTCGGCATTCTTGAGCAGCGCCTCGACACGGCCGGTCGTGGCAAGCTTGGTCATCAGCGGCATTTAGATCTCCCGTCAGGCGAACCGGCATAGCAGGTCGAGAGGAGGCTCGCTATAGTGGCCGCCATGACCGAACATGAACTCGACGCGGCGGGCCTGTTGTGCCCGCTGCCAGTGCTTAAAGCCCGCAAGCGCCTGGACAGCCTCAAATCCGGCGACACTTTGCGTCTCATTGCCACCGACCCCGCTTCCGTCATAGATGTTCCCCACTTCTGCAACGAGCAGGGCCACGAGCTCCTTTCGCATGAGGCGAGCGACGGCCGCCATATATTCAGGATCCGGCACAAATGAGCTTCGATTTCGGCGCCTTCAACAACTGGGGTTCACTCAAGAAGGTGGTGGTGCGCTCGCCCGCCACGGCCTTCAGGGACGATACCCGGCTCGACGCCGAATGGAAGCCGCTGAACTATCATTCGCGGCCCGACCTCGCCGAGGCATGCCGTGAATTCGCCGAAGTGACGCGGCTTCTCGAGGCGGCCGGCGCCGACGTCATCTCGCTTCCCGACGGCGACGGGCTCACCCTCGATTCGATCTACACGCATGACGCGCTGATCGTGACGCCGCGCGGCCTGGTGCGGCCCTTCATGGGCAAGCCGCAGCGCCGCCGCGAGGCCGCCGTCAATGGCGCGCATCTGGAAAGCTTGGGCATCCCGATCGCCGGCGAGATCGAGGGGCCGGGCTCGGTCGAGGGCGGCGATCTGGTCTGGATCGACCGCCACACGCTGCTCGCCGGCATCGGCTACCGCACCAACCGCGAAGGCATCGCGCAATTGCGCAACCTGGCCGGGCGCGATGTCGAGATCCTCGAATTCGACCTGCCGCATTACAAGGGCAAGGGCGACGTCTTCCATCTGATGTCGGTCCTGAGCCCGCTCGACCGCAACCTGGCGGTGGTCTATCTGCCGCTGATGCCGGTGCGCCTGGTGCAGTTCCTGGAAAGCCGCGGCATCGGCTTCGTCGAAGTGCCCGACAGGGAATTCGACACGATGGGCTGCAATGTCCTGGCCCTGGGACCGCGCCACGCCATGATGGTGGCGGACAATCCCGAGACCGAACGCCGCATGAAAGTGGCGGGTGTCAAGGTCGAGGTCATCAAGGGCGACGAAATCTGCCGCAAGGGCGAAGGCGGCCCGACCTGCATGACGAGGCCGCTGGTGCGGGGATAGTCCCGCAATCCCCAATTCTGTCATCCCGGATTTCGCCGGGGATGACGCGTTTGAACTATCCGATGAATCCCCGAACCTTCTCGGAGAAGCCTACGGTGACCGAGCCGTCCTTGTGCTCGATGAGCGGGCGGCGGATGAGCGAGGGATTCTTGAGGGCGAGCGTCACGGCCTTCGCCTCGGTGAGGTTTTCCGTTTCTGCCTTAGGCAGGCCGCGCCACGTATAGCCGGCGCGGTTGATCATCTTCTCCCAGCCACCCAAGGCTTTCGACCATTTCGCGACCTGGTCCTTGCTGAGCTCGTCTTCCTTCACGTCGCTGAAGTGATATGCCTTCCTCTTCTCGTCGAGATAGCCCATGGCCTTCTGGCAGGTCGAGCATTTCTTGAGGCCGAACATCTTGAGCATCGGTGAGTCTCCGGTCTAGTTGAGCGAAAGAGTCTTGTCGGTGTGGAAGGCGCCGGCGCCGGTGATCTGATCGGTGAACGCCTTGAACAGATCCTCGATCAGGTGTTTCTCGATATCCTTCACGATGAAGACGAGACGGGTGCGCTCATCGCCATCGGGCCACGCGGCAAGCCTGACCGGCGGGTGATAGATATGCTGAACGCCATGCAGCACGATTGGGCGCGTCGGATCATCGGCGACCTTCACGATGCCCTTCATGCGCAGCATGTTGGCGCCATGGAAGGACTGCAGCAGTCCCAGAAACATGTCGAGGCCGGCGGCGCTGATGGCGCGCTCGTCCGAGAAAGTGAAGGAGCGGATATGGTCGTCATGACGGGACACGTCGTGATGATGTTCGTGATCGTGGCCATGGTCATGATGTTGGTGGCCGTGATGACGATGGCGCCGGCGTTTCTCGCCCGCTTCATAGGCCTCCGCATTGAGCCAGTTGCGCGCGTCGAGCGACTTGGTGTCAGGATTGTAGAGGCCGCTATTGAGAAGCCTGGCGGCCGTCGCCTCGCCGCGATGGGTGGTGAGGATGCGGGCCGCCGGGTTGAGCGCCCGGAGCCTGGCGATCAGCGCGTGGAGCGCGTCTTCGCCCTCCCGTCCGGTGAGCAGATCGAGCTTGGTCAGCACCAGGCGGTCGGCGACGGCCACCTGTTTCACCGCTTCCGCATGGGCATCGAGCGTCGCTTCACCCTGCGCCCCGTCGACGACGGTGATGACGCTTTCGAGCCGGCAGCGCTTGAGGAGATCCGGTTCGCTCATCACCGTATGCAGAACCGGGGCGGGATCGGCGAGACCGGTCGTCTCGATGATGATGCGGTCGAAGGCCTTGAGCTCGCCGGCATCGCGCCGCGCGATCAGTTTCAGCATCGTGTCGATGAGATCGCCGCGGATCGTGCAGCACAGGCACCCCGACGACATCTCGAAGACGTTCTCCTCGGAGCGTTCGACGAGAAGATGGTCGATGCCGATTTCGCCGAACTCGTTGATGATCACCGCGGCTTGGGCGAGCATCGGGTCCTTGAGCAGGCTGTTGAGCAAAGTGGTCTTGCCGGCGCCGAGGAAGCCGGTGATCACCGAAACGGGCAGGATCTGCAGGTCAGTCATGGGTCGCTGATATAAGCGATTGATCGCCCTTCGTCAGCCCCTGCAAAACATGGCCGATTCACCACGCGCGCATGGGGGCGCCCACTCAATCGTCAACGCATAAATTGACTATCAACATATGTATTGATAATATCCGGGAATGAAAACGAACCAGCTGGCTGTGGCGCCCCAGAACGACGCGGTGAACGAGACGGCGTCCCTCGATCAGGTGTTCTTCGCCCTGTCGGATCCGGTGCGCCGCGCCATCCTGGAGAGGCTCGACGGCCAGCCGATGCTCGTGTCGCAGCTGGCGGAGCCGTTCAATATCTCGCTCCAGGCGGTGTCGCGCCATATCCAGGTCCTGGTGCGCGCCGGTCTCATCGCACAGGAGCGCACCGGCCGCATTAGCCGCTGCAGCCTGACCATCGGGCCGATTTATTCGGCCGCTGTCTGGATCAATCGCTACAGCAAATACTGGCAGGAACAGTTCGACACGCTGGCGGGCGCGCTGGATGGCATCGAGAAGCACAAGGCCGCCAAACGCGGACCGGCGAAACGTGATCCCAGATCTTGAAGTCTTGTGAATGTGAAGAAAGACGGGAGGCGATGATGAAATACCAGGCTGCGGCGATCAAGCTCGACGATTATCGTCGCCAGATCACCGATATCCGCGCCAAGATGCGAGCGCTCAAGGACGAGGCCGAACCGCAGGCGGTGAAGGACTATGAGTTCGCGACCCTCGCCGGTCCGGTGAAGCTGTCCGACCTCTTTGCAGGCAAGGACGATCTGATCGTCATTCACAATATGGGTAGGAGCTGTCCCTATTGCACATTATGGGCCGACGGCTTCAACGGCATCTATCAGCATCTGGCCGATCGCGCCGCCTTCGTCGTGGCGAGCCCCGATCCGCCCGAGATACAGCGAGACTTCGCGCAAGGCCGCGGCTGGCGCTTCCCGATGGTGAGCCTCAAGGACAAGGGCTTCGCCGCCGACATGGGCTATTATGAGGATGGCTGCATGCCCGGCATCTCGGTCTTCCGGCGCGAGGGTGATGGGGTAGTCCGCGTCTCCAATGCCGGCCTTGGTCCCTTCGACGACTACTGCGCCGCCTGGCACCTCTTCGATCTGTTGCCCGGCGGGCCCGGCGACTGGCGCCCGCGCTTCAGCTATTCGTGAGATTGGCGGCTTCTCCCTCCCCGTCCTTAACGGGGAGGGTGGCGCGTAGCGCCGGGTGGGGTCTACCCTTTCACCACGCCTTCCATCAGGCCCTTGAAGAAGAGCTTCTGGGCGAAGGTGAAGGCAATGATGCCGGGTAGCACCACGATCATATAGACGGCGGCGAGATTGGGCCATGACCACTGGCCAAGCCCGCCTTGCGCGCCCGCCAGCACCACCGGCATGGTGCGCGCCGTCTGGTCGTTGGTGAGCGTCGAGCACAAAAGGAACTCGCCCCAGGCGGTAACGAAATTGACGATGAAGACCACGACGAGACCATTGCGCGCCATCGGCAGCACGATCTCCCACAAGGTGCGCACCGGACCGGCCCCGTCGACCTTTGCCGCCTCGACCACCTCATGCGGCACCAGCTGGAAGACGCTGCGCATGATGAGGATGCTGATCGCCAGGTTGAGCGTGATATAGGGCAGGATGAGCCCGCTGGTGCTGTTGATGAGGCCCAGGAAGCTCTGGATTTCGTAGACGCTGATGATCGACACCACGCGGGTCGGGAAATAGAGCGAGACGAGAAGTGCTGCGACGACGAACCCGCCGCCCTTGGGCCGCATATGCACCAGCGCATAGCCGGCAAGAATCGCAAAAACGCTGGTGAAAAAGGTTGTGCCGGCGGTGACATAGATGCTGTTCCACAGATTGACCGGCAGCGTATCGATCTTCTCGAACACATAGGCATAGTGGCCGAAGTCGAATTTGCGTGGCCAGAAATCGCCGCGCATCGCATCGGGGCGCGATTTGATCGACATCATCAGCACCCAGGCGAGCGGCGCCAGGATGATCAGCATGAAGAAATTGATGACCCCGTGGCGGATAAGCGACGCCTTGTTCTGGGCGAACCAGCTCTGCTCAGGTTTGGCGGTGACGGTGATGTCGGTCATGATCCTATCCCTTCGGCCTGAAGAGCCGGATCAGGATAACCATCACCACCATCATGCCCATGGCCCCGATCATGCCGATCGCCGCGGCGAAGCCTTGCCGCCACAGGCCGAGCTTGAACGCCTGGTCATACATGAAGATGGTCCAGGTATAGGTCGGCGTGTCACGGTTGAAGCCGCCGAAGATCAGATATTCGTCGATCACCGCCATGGCGCTGCCGAAGCGTAGCACGATGAGGATCATCATGATCGGCGCCAGTGCCGGACGCGTGATGTGCCAGAAGATCTTCCATTCGCTCGCCCCGTCGATGCGCGCTGCTTCCGGCAGGTCCTTGGGGATCGCGGCGAGGCCGGCGAGGAAGAAAATGGTATGATAGCCGAGCCCCCACCACCATTCCATGACGGCGATGGCGGGTAGCGTCAGCGGCGTGCCGCCCAGCCATTGCGGCGCGTTCTGCAAGGTGAAGAGGCCGAGCGTGTCGACCAGGAAGTGGTTGATCGGCCCGACCTGGTAATTATACATCCATTTCCACAGCACGAAGACGAGCGTGCTCGGGATCACCGCCGGAATGAGCAGCACCACGCGATAGAAAGTGGCGAGCTTCGGATTGGTCACCTTGTCGATGAGTATGGCGAGCAGCAAAGGCAGGATGATCGTTCCGGGCAGGAACATTAGCGTGAAGAGCGTGGCGCGCCACAGGCTCGCCCACATTAGGGGATCCTTGGCCGCGGCGACGTAGTTGGCGAAGCCGACGAACTCAGCCGGATCGCTGGAAAGGAACTCATAGTTGGTGAAGCTGATCCACAGGACGCGGAAGATCGGATAGACTTGATAGCCGACGAAGAAGATCACGGCCGGCAGCAGGAACCACCAGGCACTCGATGCATGGCGCAAGCTCGTCAGGCGCTCGCCCAGACGGCTCTGGGGCGCCAAGCTTATTCGATCGGAGGCGGTCGTCTCAACCATTATTCCAAGCTTTGCTGGATGCGCCGCTCTTCACAAGAGCGCACAGACGCTCGCTAAAGCAAACGGGAACCGGGCCCGAAACACCGGTTCCCGCGCCCCTGGTTACTTGCCGCGCTTCATTTCGGCCTGCACGGCGTCGACGACTTTCTGCAGCGCAACCTTGGGATCGGCTTCCTCGCCCTTGAGGTAGGTTTCCCAGATCGGCTTGCCGATCACGAACTGCTGCAAGCCGAAAATGTGGTTGTTGATGGCCTTGGCCTTGTCGAGCTGGCCACGCACCAGCGCCACGAAGTCCGGCATCCAGTCGGGCTTGTTGGTTTCCCATTCCGCATAGATCGACTTGTAGGGCGGCAGCTGGCCGGGATGGCTGGTCTCGGTGCCGGCGATCGAGTCCTTCCAGATCTGCGGATCATAGGTGAGCGCCTTGATGTATTCGGCCGCCTTCTCCTTGTTCTGTCCGTATTTGAACAAGGCGCTGCCGGTGGTCCAGAACACCGTCGAACCTGCGCCATTGGCGAATTTCGGCAGCGGCCCGAGATGCAGGGCCTTCTGGTCGTCCCAGTTCTGGGCCATGCGCAACGGCGCATTGAAGTACTTGGTGAAGTAGCCGACGCGCTGGGCGGCGAAGGCCACTTCGTCCGGCGTGCCGTTAACGCCGCCATCGGAGGCGCCTTCGAGCAGGATGTCGGGATGCGACACCGCCATGATGGCCTTCATCAACTTCAACGCCTCGACCGACGGCTCGCTGGTGAAGTCGAACAGGCCTTCGGAGGTGTAGACATCGGGGTTCATGCTGTGCGCCATCGGCGCCAGCGAGCGCCAGCCATGCGAGTCGAAAGTGGCGCCGAAGGGAGCCGCTCCCGAGTCCATGATCTTCTTGGCGTTGGCCAGATGATCATCCCAGGTGGCGGGTGCTTGATCCGGCAGGCCGGCCTTGGTGGTGAGGCCCGAATGCCAGGAATTGCCGATCACGTCGAGGAAGAACGGCCAGCCATAGAGCTTGCCGTCGATCGTGTTCTCGGCCCGGATCGAGGGGATCATGTCGTCGATCACCTCTTTCGGAATATAGTCGTCCCACGGCTCGATGACGCCGGCTTCCTTCATCGCCGACATTTCGACGAAAGGTGTCTGGCCGACATAGACGTCCCAGGTGCTTTCCTTGTTCTTGGCTTCGGCCACGAAGCGCTCGATGCCGAAGCCTTCGACCGGCGCGATCTGATAGTTGAGGCCGGGGAATTTCTCGTTCACCTTTGGAATGCTCGGGTGAAGATCCTCGATCCATTGATAGAAGGTGGGGGTCAGCGGACGGTTCTGCGCGCGCGCCGCACCGATGCCGCCTTTGGCGGCGGCACCGATGCCGGCGAGGCCGAGCCCCGCGACTAGGCTGCGCGTCAGGAATTCGCGCCGGTCGATGCGGCCCTGCCGCAGCTGCCGGACGAGCGCGTCCTGTAAAATATATTCCTCTTCCTTGCGTATCTTCATTGTTTTCTCCCGGATGATTCAGCCCTTCAGGGCTGTCGTTTTATTTGGCAAACGCGATGGTCAGCGAGATTCTCCGTACCCGCAATAGCTGCCTTCGCTGAACCCTGGTTCCAGGCTGGGCGAAGGAGACTTGTCTGCACGTGTTCGGTGTCCTCCTCTTGAAGAGGTCTCGACAGGTCGGAAGCCCTAGATTATCAGATAAATTAAAGGTGCCAAGACATCTCAACGAGGATTCGTCCATGAATGTGCTCGATCGTTTCCGCCTGGATGGAAAGCGTCTCTTCATTACCGGCGGTAGCCGTGGATTCGGGCGGGCGATCGCGCTGGCGGCGGCGGAAGCGGGCGCCGATGTCATCCTGAACGGGCGCGATCCGGCCGCCTTGGCGAAGACCGCCGAGGAGGTTCGCGCGCGGGACCGGCAGGTTTGGACATTTCAGGGCGACATCGCCGATTCCGCTATCTGCGAGGATATTTGCCGCCGTGTGCTGGCCGAGGCGGGCCCCGTCGACATTCTGGTCAATAATGTCGGCGGACGCAATCTCGCCTCGAAGATCGAGGAGACTTCGCTCGCCGATTGGCAGAAGGGCGTCGATCTCAACCTGACGCATTGCTTCATCTGCACCAAGATGATCGGTGCAGAGATGCTCAAGCGTGGCAAGGGCCGTGTCATCAACATCGCCTCGATCAGCGGCATGATCGCCAATCGCGGCATTGGCGGGCGGCATTACGAGACGACCAAGGCGGCGGTGATCCACTTCACCCGCGCCACCGCAGCCGACTGGGCGCCGCGCGGCGTCACCGTCAACGCCATCTGCCCCGGCCTGTTCATGACCGAGCCCAATCTCGCCTGGTCGAAGACACACCCCGAGGTCATCGCGACCTTCGTGCGCGCCGTGCCGATGGGTCGCACCGGCGAGCCCGAGGAGATCGGCCCGCTCGCCGTCTATCTCGCCTCCGATGCCTCGAGCTACGTCACCGGCGCCAGCTTCGTGATCGACGGCGGCTACACGCTGTGGTGACCGTTGCTCCCTCCCCGGAACGGGGAGGGTGGCGCGCAGCGCCGGGTGGGGCAACTAAGCGAAGGGGTTTTCCCCTTGCAGAAACGCCCAGACCGTGTCGGCCGCTGCATCGGGATCCTGATTGACGTCGGCATTCCATAAGCGCGGTAGCCTTTAGCGCGAAAGTGCGCGTCCCGCTTTTCATCACGGGCGCGGCCGCGATCTTCGCCATGCTGGCTGCCATCGACCTCCACGATCGGCTTGTGCGACTTGCACACGAAGTCGAGAACATAGCCATCGATCGGCGCTTGCCGGCGAAAGTGATAGCCCTTGCCGCGCCACGTCCTGAGCCTGACCCAGAGCTTCACTTCCTCGGGTGTCATCGCCTTTCGCAGCGATCGAGCAAACGCGATACGATTGTCCATGGGCCGTCCCGGCTGAACCTTATTAACGCTAGTCCGGGAACTGGAACGTGGAAAGACCCCACCCGGCTCGCTTCGCTCGCCACCCTCCCCACGCTTCGCGCGAGGAGAGAGGATCGTACATATCTTCTCCCTACCCGTTCTTAACGGGGAGGGTGGCGCGCAGCGCCGGGTGGGGACAGTCCCCTACAACTTGCACTGCTTGTACGTGTCCATCCACGGACGCAGACGCTCGAAGGTGGCGCTGGCGGCGAAGACGTCTTCATCGGCATAGCGCCGGCCGACGATCTGCAGGCCAACCGGCAGGCCGTTTGACGCGAGGCCCGCCGGGACTGTCGCCGCCGGATAGCCGATGAAATTGATGAGGAAGGTCATGCACCAGCCGATCAGCCGGTTGATCTCCTCGCCTTCGACTTCCTTCGGCCCTACCGTATTGCCGTCCGACGCATTGTCGACGGCGAGGCAGGAAAGCGTCGGCGACACCAGATAGTCGTAACGGTCGAGCACCTTGCGCAGCGCGTCGAAGACGTCGGAGCGCATGATCTCGTCTTCTATATGCTCTGGTACCGTCAGCCGGCGGCCGATCTCGTCCCAGTGCCAGAATTCCGGCGGGAAGTCGCCGTGATGGTCGCGCTTGAGATCGATGCCTTCGCGCTTGAAGCCTTCCAATGCCGCCACCTGCTTGGGCGCGATGAGCCGGCACCACATGTCGCTTAAAGTCCGGTGCGAATGCGGGATGTCGATCTTCACCTCCTCGACATGGGCGCCCGCCTCTTCGAAAGCCTGGACCGCCTTGTCGACCACGGCGACGACGCGCCGGTCGACCGGGAAGATGCCGTAGTCGCGCGTATAGGCGATCTTCTTGCCGGCGATCGAGCGCTTGAGCGCGCCCATGAAATCGACCGTGCCTTCGAGGCAATAGGGATCGCGCGAATCGTAGCCCTGCAGCGCGCTCATCGCCAGCGCGCTGTCCTCGACGGTGCGGGTGATCGGGCCTTCGAAGATGAAGGGGATGTTTCCGCCAAAGGCATCGGGCCGCGTCACCAGCGGCACGCGCCCGAAAGCCGGCTTGTAGCCGAAGACGCCACACCAGGAGGCCGGGATGCGGATGGAGCCGCCGCCATCGGTGCCTTCGCACAGAGGCAGGAGGCCCGCCGCCACCGCACCTGCAGCACCACCCGACGAGCCGCCGGTATTCTTCGACAGATCGAAGGGGTTCTTCGAGGCGCCGAAGAGATAGTTGTCGCAGGTTCCGCGGAAGCCGAAGACCGGGCTGTTGGTCTTGCCGACCATGACGGCGCCGGCCTTCTCCATCCGCTCGGTGAACATGCAGGAGGTGTTGACGACGTAATTCTTGAGCGCCCGTATGCCGCCGAAAGTGGTGACCCAGCCGGGCTTGAAGTCGAAGCAGTCCTTCATGGCGATCGGCACGCCATGGAGGGGACCGACCGCGTCGCCGCGCATGAGGGCTGCTTCCGCCGCCTTGGCGGCCTTGCGCGCGTCTTCATAGCCGAAGATGACGAGCGCATTGATCTTCGGATTGTGCGTTTCGATGCGCTTGATGGCGGCGTCCACCACTTCAACGGGCGATATCTGCTTGGCGCGGATTCGCTTCGCCAGGCTCGCCGCCGATTCGGTTATTGCAAGATCCTCGCTCATGGGCCCTTTCCTCCTCAGCCTGTTGTGTTCTTCATCACCGTGCGGATGATCTGGCCTGAGGTGACGAGACGGTCGAATTCGGGCGGGCGCAGCTCGCCGCCCATGAAGACGTGATCGCGGCGGAAGCGCATGCCGCCGGGTTCAGCGGTGAGTGCGGCGAAATGCGTCTCCTTCGGATGCGCCGCCTGGACTATGCGACCCGCATTGCGCGGCGTGATGCCGCCGCCCGGCATGATGATGATGCGCTCGCCGGCGCGCTTGATGAGTTCCGAAATGAGCGGGAGGCCTTCCAGTACGCTAGCCTCCTGACCCGATGTCAGAATGCGGTCGACACCGAGGCTGATCAGCGTCTCGAGCGCCGCGAAAGGATCGCGCGCCATGTCGAAGGCGCGGTGGAAGGTGACGGACAAGGGACGCGCCAGAGCGATCAGTGCCCGCGTCCGCTCGGCGTCGACGTCGCCTTCCGCGGTGAGAAGGCCGATGACGACGCCGTCCGCGCCCTCCTGCCTGGCGGCGGCAATGTCGGTCTGCATGATCGCATATTCGTCATCGTCGAACAGGAAGTCGCCGCCGCGTGGCCGGATGATCACATGGATGCCGATGCCGGTGACGCGCCGCGCCGCCCGGATGAGGCCGAGGCTCGGCGTGGTGCCGCCTTCGAGAAGATTGGCGCAGAGCTCGGCGCGATGGGCGCCCGCTTCCTTCGCGGCGCGCACGCCTGCCACCGAATCCACACAGATCTCGTAGATCACCCAGAAGCCCCCACATCACGGCAGGTTGACTCGCTGCGTATTGAGCGCACAAGCGCGTGCGTTTTTCAAGAGAGAGCGGGAAAAGGCTCGCTTACATATATCTGGAGCGCTTCCTTGTCGCGAAAGTCGAGCAACTTTCGCGGGAAACGCTCTAGTTTTTCTTGCGCTTTTTCTTCTTCGGCGGGCTGGTGTTTTCCTGCGCCGCGGCGGGCTGGATTCGCTCTTCGGTTGCACGCGCCAGCGCGGCAATCGAGGCGAAGTTCTCCGGCGTCATCACTTCGCAATAGCCATTCGGCTTCTGGCGGGCCGCCGAGCACACCGTAAGCGAGGCGTTCTGATCGAGATTCCATACCATGGCGTTGTAGCCATTGGCGCCGGGAACGCGCACCACGCCGCTGGTCGAGTTGTCGACCATGTCGCGCACGCCAAGCAGGCGGCCGCGCAGCGCCATGTCGGCGGTTTCCGGCTTGTCATAGGAGCCGAAAGATACGCCCCAGCCGGTGAGGCCCGAGGCCTTGGCGACGGCGGTGGGCTTGCCCTTGCATACGGTCTGCGTGAGATCGACCGGCACCAGCGCGCCGAGTTCGTCGTTGGCGATCTGGTTGATGCGCATCTGCTGCGGCTGCGGCGGCTTGGCGAATCCAGCCGTCAGCAGCATTTCGGCGAGATCGGCGCGCGCCTTGCCGCCCGGCGCGCCGAGCACGACGGCGATGAGCTTGCGGCCGTTCTCGCTCGCCGAGGCCGCGAGGTTGAAACCGGAATTGCACACGAAGCCGGTCTTCATGCCGTCGGCCGTCTTCATCTGGCGCAACAGGCTATTGCGGTTGCGCAATTGCCGTTTGCCAAGGCTCACATGGTCTTGCGAGAAATAATGCGCGCGCTCGGGGTAATCACGCAGGATGGCGGAAGCGAGCACGCCGATATCGCGGGCACTCGTTACCTGACGCGGATCGAACAGGCCGTTCGGATTGGCGTAGTGCGTCGCCGTCATGCCAAGGCGACGGGCCTCGGCATTCATCAGCTTCACGAATTCGGGATAAGTGCCGCTCGCACCTTCCGCCAGGACATAGGCCATATCGTTGGCGGAATAGACGAGCAGCATCTGCAAGGCGAGATCGACGGTGATCGTCGACCCCGGCCGCATGCCCACCTTGCTCGCCGGCTGTTTCGAGGCAAGCTCGGACACAGTGAGCTTCTGGTCGAGCTGCATCTCGCCGCGCTTCAGTTTCTCATAGACGACATAGGCGGTCATCATCTTGGTGAGGGAGGCGGGATACCAGGGTTCCCCGGCGCGATCCTGTGAGATAACTTCGCCGGTGGCGGCGTCAAGAACCAATGAGGGGCCGGCGAGGGCCGGCGTCGCGGCGAGGCTGCCCGCAATGACCAGACTCAGGGCCTTGAGACGTAACCGTGCCGCCACAATGTCTTCCTTCTCAATCCTGAATGCCCCGTCTTATCAGCCGAACTACCTCAGCCGGAGACGAAGATCAACCCAAAGCCTGTTCGAGACTATTCCCGCGAAGCGTTAGCTTATGTTCGAATTTTGTCGAGATTGAGTAAACTAGCGAGGTCGGCGGCGAGAGTTTTGGCCGCCCCGTGCGGGGCGGCCATGCGCATCGTCAGGCGCGGCGTCGCTGTATCGCAGCCACGGGTGCGGGGATATCGTCCGCGCCCGTCGTTTCGTTCAGCGCCCGGTCGCCGGCCGCGTCCTTGATCCGGGTTGGGAGTCCCATCTCGTCGAGTAGCGCGAGGAAAGGCCGCGGCGGCAGTTCCTCAATATTCGCCATCTTGCCGACGTCCCAGTCGCCTCTGGCGATCAGGATCGCCGCCGCCGCCGCCGGCACGCCTGCCGTGTAGGAGATCGCCTGGCTGCCGACCTCGCGATAGGCGTCGGCGTGATCGGCGACATTGTAGATGAACATCTCGCGCGGCTGGCCGTCCTTGACGCCCTTCACCAGATCGCCGATGCAGGTCTTGCCCGTGTAACCGGGCGCCAGCGACGAGGGATCGGGCAGCACCGCCTTCACCACCTTCAGCGGCACCACGCTCTGGCCTTCCGCCGTCGTCACCGGCTGTTCCGAAAGCAGGCCCAGCGACTTCAACACGTTGAACACGGTGATGTAGCGCTCACCGAAGCCCATCCAGAAACGGATGTCCGGAACATCGAGGGTGCGCGACAGCGAATGGATCTCGTCATGTCCGGTCATATAGGTGATGCGCTTGCCGACCACCGGCAAGTCCCATTCCTCGGCGACCTCGAACATCGCGTTCGCCGTCCATTGCCGGTTCTGCCACGACCAGACCTGGCCGGTGAATTCGCGGAAATTGATCTCGGGATCGAAGTTCGTGGCGAAATAGCGCCCGTGGTCGCCGGCATTCACGTCGATGATGTCGATCGAATCGATCCGGTCGAAATACTCGTCATGCGCGAGCCTGGCATAGGCGTTGACCACGCCGGGGTCGAAGCCCGCGCCCAGCAATGCGGTGACGCCGAGAGATGCGCATTCGTCGCGGCGCTTCCATTCGTAGTTGCCGTACCAGGGCGGCGTCTCGCAGATCTTCCGCGGGTCCTCGTGGATGGCGGTGTCGATATAGGCGGCCCCGGTGGCGAGACAGGCCGACAGCACCGACATGTTGAGGAAGGCCGAACCCACATTGATGACGATCTGGCTGCTGGTATCGCGGATGAGCTGCGCGGTCTTCTCGATATCGAGCGCGTCGAGCGCATGCGCGGTGAGACGGCGGCCGGTCACGGCATTGCGCTTCTCATGCACGGAGCGGATGATCGCCTCGCATTTGCCGATGGTGCGCGAGGCGATATGAATATTGCCCAGGAGATCGTTGTACTGCGCGCATTTATGCGCGACCACCTGTGCCACGCCGCCGGCGCCAATGATGAGAACATTCTTCTTCATTTCGTTAGGGTGCTTCCTTTCGTAGATCACGATTGAGTCCAAACTCATGAACGTGATCGCTTCCAATATCCTAGCGCCGGGTTGTTGCGATAAACCGGTGTCTGCCTTTTCGCCTCCCGCACTAGGGGTTCAATGAGGGTCTCACGACAGGCTCGCGAGATAGTCCTCATAAGAGAATTGACGCACAGGGTTCAGCCGGCCGCAGGCCTCGCGCAGGACGATCGCCGGCATCTGCACGCCGTTGAACCAATTCTTCTTCACCATCGTGTAGCCGGCCGCGTCCTCGATCGAGATGCGGTCGCCGGGCTTCAGCCGATCCGGAAAGCTGAACTCGCCGAAAATATCGCCGGCGAGGCACGACTTGCCGCAGATCATGTAGCGGTGAGGTCCAGCATCGGGGCTGACCTTGGCGCTTTGCCGGTAGATCAGGAGATCGAGCATATGCGCTTCCGTCGAGCTGTCGACGATGGCGAGATCCTTGCCGTTATGGAGCGTGTCGAGCACCGTCACCTCGAGTGTGGTGCTCTTCGTCACCGCTGCTTCACCAGGCTCGAGATAGACTTGCACGCCATGGCGCTCGGCGAAGCGCTTGAGCCGCGCGCAGAATGCTTCGATGGGATAGCCCTCGCCGGTGAAGTGGATGCCGCCACCGAGGCTCACCCAGTCGACCTCGCGCAGAAACAGGCCGAAGCGCTCCTCGATCTCGGTCAGCATCCGGTCGAAGAGCGCGAAGTCGGCATTCTCGCAATTATTGTGGATCATGAAGCCGTCGATGCGGCCGAGCACGGATCTGATCCGCTCGGGCTCCCATTCGCCCAGCCGGCTGTACGGGCGCGCCGGATCGGCGAGATCGAAGCCCGAGGAGCTGATTCCCGGATTGAGCCGCAGGCCACGCGACAATCCCGCCGCCTTGCCGGCGAAGCGCTCGAGCTGGCCGATCGAATTGAAGATGATCTTGTCGGCATGCGACATCACCGCGTCGATCTCGTGATCGGCGAAGGCCACGCTATAGGCATGCGTCTCGCCGCCGAACTTCTCATGACCGAGCTGTACTTCGTAGAGCGACGAGGAAGTCGTGCCGTCCATATGGGCGCGCATCAGATCGAAGACCGACCAGGTGGCAAAGCATTTGAGCGCCAGCAGGACCTTCGCGCCGGAACGCTCGCGCACCTCGTCGATTATGGCGAGGTTGCGGGCGAGCTTCGTCTTGTCGATCAGATAATAGGGCGTCTGTATCATCGTAAGGTGATCTCGCTCATTGTGAGGATGAGGGTCTTGAGCTCGGCTTCATCGACGAGCTCAGCTGCTTGCGCCGCGGCGAACCAGGCGCGTTGGCGCTGATGCCATTCCGGCCAGCGCCCCAGTTCGTTGGTGACGCCGAGGGGAAAGACCTCGACGCGACAGATGAGGGATCGCCCGTTCGGCCGGCGCTTGCGGTAGTGATAGGCGCCGATCGCCTGCGTCGCGGCTTCGCCTTCGACGCCCGCTTCCTCGAAGGCCTCGCGGGCCGCCACCTCGACGCCGTTCCTGCCACGCATCGGCCAGCCCTTGGGGATGATCCAGCGGCCGGTGTCGCGCGACGTGATCAGCATTATGTCGCTGCCGCCCTGGGCCGACGGGCGGTGCGGCAGCGCTCCATATTGCAGGCGGACGGGCGCGTTCATGCCGGCATCGGCTGCGGACGCGAGAAGCGGGCAGGCACGCGCTGGCGCGTGCGCGCATCGCGCGCGGCGATGATCTCCGCCGTACAGCACAACAGCATCCGCGCCTCGCGCGGGCTTGCGGCTTCCCTCAGCCAATGGAGCAGCGGCGGCTCGCGCAGGAGCCGGCACAGTTCGGCGAGGCCGATGAGCGAATGCTCCTTGGGCATCGCCGGCCAGATCATCGCGAAGACGAGGTCGACGGGGTGTCCGTCGAGAGCATCGAAATCGATCGGCCGGGCGAGCCGCATGAAGGTGGCGGCGGGCGCCGTCACGCAGCCCAGACGCGCATGCGGGATCGCGACGCCATGATTGATCGCGGTCGAACCGACATCCTCGCGGATGGTAAGCGCGGCCCGGATCGTCTCCATGTCGGCGCCGCTCCTGGCGCTCAAATGAGTTGAAACCGCCTCCAGCACCGCGGGGCCGGTATCGGCGGGATGGTCCAATATGATGTCGTCACTCTGAAAGAGATCCACAAATCTCACCGCAAAACTCCTGGATCGTGATCACTTCAGGCGGATTCCGCCCGAGGTGATGAATGTGATCGAAGCCGGCTGGCCCGACGGCGCCGCATCTTCGAATTGTGATGTGAAATGCCTGATTATCCCGGACGCGGGAGCTGCGTTAGGCGCGTCCGGGCGAGAGGTCGGCTTTAAGGCGCCGAGCCTCCTTCTTCATTTGACGTTTCGGAAACGTGATCATGGCGCGCCGAAGCTAGTCCATATTCCCCGGAAGTCAAGTCAACCACGTCGCCTGCGGGCGAAGCATCCGCCTACCGCCCGACATAGGCCATAGCGTCGATCTCGATCTTGATGCCGGAAAGACCCGCGGCGACGGTGGTGCGCGTCGGTTTCACCTCCCCGAAATAAGTCCGGTACACGCGGTCGAAGGCGTCGAAATCCGCGATGTCGGCGAGATAACATGTGCATTTGACCACCTGATCCATGCGCGCGCCCGCCGCGGCGAGCAGTGCTTTGACATTGTCGAGAGTGAGCGCCACTTCGCTCTCGATGCTGCCGGCGACGATATTGCCTTGGGGATCGATGGGGCCTTGTCCGGACACGAAGACGAAATCGCCGACCTTGAGGGCGGGGGAATAGGAGCCGGTATTGGGAGCGCCGTCGGCGGCGATGATCTTCGTGAACATGGTGCTTTTCCTTGTGAAGATAGATGTGGTCAACGGCTGGCCGGGCCACGCTTTTCGGCTAGAGTAACGTTAAAGTAGGCGGCTGAACCAGATGGAGGCGGACGGAACGGGACATGGCTGATGAGCGGGTGACTTTGCGCGATATCGCCCGGCGGGCGGGCGTCTCCATGACGACGGTTTCCAACGTGGTCAACGGCCGGCTGGAACTGATGTCGGAGGCGACGCGCGAACGGGTCGCCGCCGCCATTCGCGAATTGAACTATCGTCCCAATGCGGGCGCCCGAAATCTGCGCCTGTCGCAGCGCGGCGCCATAGGTCTGATCGTCGTCGACGAGCAGCCGCGCTTCCTCGCCGATCTGATGACCAGCAACATCCTGGCCGGCATCTCCAACTATCTCAGCGGCCACGGCTATGGCCTGCTGGTCACCGGCATCCGCAAAGCCGCGGTCGCCGATCTGCATCTCTTGCGCCGCGATCAGACCGATGGTCTTTGCATCATGGCCTCCGGCACCCAGCAGGAGCGCCGCGCGCTCTATCGCCAGCTCGAGGATACCGGCCAGCCGATCGTAATTTTCCAGGATCAGGCGCCGGATTTCATGACCGACACGCTGTCGGTCCGCCAGGACGATCACAAGGCCGGCGAGCTCCTCGCCGAGCGCCTCATCGCGCGGGGCGCCCGGCGGCTGGCGCTGCTGGTGCCGGCCCAGAGCTGGGCGGCAATGGCCGCGCGCCAGGCCGGCGTCATGGCGGTGGCGGAACGCCATGGCGCGAGGCTCGACACGGTGACCTGCGGCAGCGAGGAGATCGCCGACACGCAGATTGCCATTGCGCGTTATGTTGAGCGCAACGGCCTGCCCGACGCGCTGCTCGGCGGCAACGACCAGATGGGCTGCGCCGCGCTCACCTGGGCGCAGGACCGCAATTTCGCGGTGCCGGGCGATGTGCGGGTCACCGGCTGCAACGGCTTCGCCTTCATCGATTATGTGCGTCCGCGCCTCACCTCGATCGCCTCGCCCGCTTATGAGATGGGCAAGCAGGGCGCCGCCTTGCTGCTCGCCCGCCTGTCGGAAGGCCGTTTCAAGCAAAGCGAGATGCTGTTCGACGTGACACTCCTGCCGGGCGAGTCGGATTAACGCATAGCGAAATCTGTCCACGCATTACCCTCACCCTGAGGTGCCCACCGAAAGTGGGCCTCGAAGGGTCTGTTGCAGCAATCTCACTGTATCCTGTTGGATGCTTCGAGGCGCCCTCGGCTCAAGGGCCGAGGGCGCACCTCAGCATGAGGACACTGCGTCATCCCTTCCGTAAATTCGCGGTGCGTGCCGCATCGAGCTCGAGCGCATCGGTAACGGCGACACGATAGACGCTTTCGGCCCTGGCGCGACTGACCCAGCCTTCGCGCACATCGCGCAGCACCAGCGCCGGGTCGCGCGCTTCGGGCGGCCCGTAACCGCCACCACCGCAGCTGATCGACACCATCGCCTCATCCGGCTGGACCAGCACCTCGGCGCAGCCCGGTGTCGGCTCGAGCGCGCCGCCGGCGCGCCGCACATATTGCGCGGAGGGCGCCCCCGAGAGACCGCCACGCACACCCCGCGCCGGATTGACATTGCCGTCGCTGACATAGGCAACCGTCATGGCGCAGCCGACAGGTGAGAATTCCGAATAGGCGCTCACCGCGCCGCGGAACCTGCCCGCCCCTTCGGTATCCGCCATCAGCCGCCTGGCCTTCACGAAGATCGGATGCCTGAGCTCGTCGATCTCGATCGAATCCTGGTAGCACATGCCGGCATTGCCCGTATGCATGATGGTGAGCCAGCCATCGGTCGAGGGCGCGCCGGCGCCGCCGGTGCAGCCGAGATAGACTTCATTGACGAAGGGCTGGCCGTCATGGACTCCGGAGACGACACCTGAAGAAGCTGGAATGCAGGCGCCCGATTCGGCCATGCCGAGACCGTCGCCGAGCTCCGCGATGGCGCATTGCACCGGATTGGAGACCCGGTCGGCGAGATTGGTGGTGGCCACCGAGCAGGAGGTCGGGTGCTTCGGTAGACCGACGGCGCTGTTCTCCTTCAGCAGCACCGAGATGCGGCGGAAGCTGCCTTCGTTCTTCGGCACCGTATGGTCGATGGAATTGAAGATGCCGACCATCGGCGCCGAGCGCGCGCAGGCTTCCGAGAGATTGAGGCCATTCTCCAGGCAGCCGATATTGTCGCGTACATCGACCTCGATGCGCTCGGCCTCAGGGTCGATGTCGACGGTGACGGTGACCTCGACGCCATCCGGAGGCGTAGCCGGGAAGGGATCGTGCCGGCTCTTGCGCGTGATGCGGCCCTTGGGCATGCCGCGTATCGCGGCGCGCATGCGCTCCTCGCTGTAGTCGAACCAGGCGCTGGCATAGTCCTCGAGCGCCTGCCAGCCGACTTCGCGGCCTAAGGCCAGGATCTCGCGCTCGCCGACGCGCGCCGCGCCCAAGGTGGCGAGATAGTCGCCCCACCATTGCTCGGGCACCCGGATGCGCAACTGGCACATGCGCACGAGGTCCATCTGATGCTGATAGTCGCTCTGGATCTTGACCGCCGGAAAGATCAGGGCGCCCTCGGCATAGACGTCCTTGGCCGCTCCCATATAGGTGCTCGGCAGCGAATTGCCGCAATCGGCCTGATGTCCCTTGGCGAGGACGGTGAAGCGATGGATGCCGTCGTCGTCGATCACCGGCACCAGGATGCTGTGATCGGCCGGATGGGTGCAGCCATGATAGGGTGAATTGTGCAGGTAGGCATCGCCGCGGCGGAGCTGCGGATGATTGTCGGTCATCGTCTTGCACATGACCTCCGGCCCGCGCAGCACATGGATGGGCAGGCTGTCGGAGGCGGTCAGCAGTTCATGCCGGGCGGTGAGAATCACGCAGGAGAAGTCCCGCGCGATGGTGAGGATGCCCGAGCGCCCGGTGCGGTGCAGCGTATTGGCCATTTTGCGCGCCACGCCCTCGAAGCGGGCGGTGAGCACGGCGAGCTGGACGCGGTTCATGGCGTTCGATGGATTGTCGCGCATGCGTCTCCCTAAGCTCCGATATCGATGACGAGCGTGCCGGACCGATCGCGCGCTACGCGGGCGCCCGGGTCGATTACGATCGAAGTGAAGCCGGATTCGAGAATGGCCGGCCCCTCGACCACGGCATCGCCGGCAAGCGCGTCGATGCTGGCGACCTTGGCCTTCACCCAGCCGCTATCCTTGAAATAGACCTGACGATCCTGGCCGATCGCGCCGTCCTGCTGGTGCCGCATGCGGCCCGGCGCCGTGGCCCCGAGGCGGCAATGCACCGCCGCCGCCCAGCCGATCGTCTCGATCGAGGAGGCCTCGTCGCTCACCGCGAATATGTCCTGATGCGTCTTGTGGAAATCGGCGACGAGCCGGGTGACATCGGCGTTCTCCTGGAAGCGGCTCACGCACAACGGCACTTCGATTTCCCATGCCTGGTCGGGATAACGGGCTTCCGTCGACCAGTCGATGCCGACAAAGATCGCATCGGGCCCGATCTGCCGGCGGAACGCTTCGCAATGCGCCTCGAGATCGGCGAGCACCTTGTTCACCGCGGCGAAATCGAAATCCTTGCTCGTGGCATACAGCATCGCCTGGTGATAGGCGACGAGATCCGACACCAGCGCGCCCGCCGCGGCGAGCGCGGCACCCGTCTCGGGCACCAGCACCGTGCGGCAGCCGAGCCGGCGTCCGATCGCGACGCAATTCAACCCCGCAGCACCACCGCCGGCGACGAAGGCCGCTTCGCGCGGATCGATGCCCTGATTGACCGTGATGTCGAGTATGGCCTGCACCATGTGCTCGGTGGCAAGCTCGATGATCGCATCAGCGGCCGCCTCGACGCTCTGGCCGAGAGGCGAAGCGACATCGCGCTGGATCGCCGCCTCGGCCGCCTCGCGGTCGAGCTTCATCCTGCCGCCGAGAAAATGCAGGGGATCGATGATGCCCAGCGCCACCGAGGCGTCGGTCACCGTCGGGCGCGTGCCGCCGCGGCCATAAGCGGCGGGCCCGGGCACAGCGCCTGCGCTGATCGGCCCGACATGCAGAAGGCCGCCGTCATCGACCCAGGCGATCGAGCCGCCGCCGGCGCCGATGCTCTTGGTGTCGACCGACGGCATGCCGGTGAGATGGCTGGAGAAGGGCTTGCCGAGCCAGGTCTCGCGCGTGCGCGGGATGCGCCCGTTGCGCACCAGCGACACATCGAAGGTCGTGCCGCCGGTGTCGCCGACGATCAGCGTGTCCGTGTCGCCGCCGCTGCAATAGGCCCTGGCGCCGACCGGCGCCATGCTCGGGCCGGAATTGATGAGATGCACCGGCTGCTCGGCCACTTCGGCGGCGTCCATCACGCCACCTTGCGAGGACACCACCAGGAGCCTTCCGGCAAAGCCGACATCGCTGAGGCGCCGGTCGAGGCCACGCATATAGCTGCCCATGATCGGCTTCAGCGCGGCATCGATGGCGGTCGACATGGCGCGTCGATATTCGCGGATGGAGGGATTGATCCGGTGCGACAGCGTGAAGGGCATGCCGGGCAGATGTTTCTCGATCAGCCGGCCGACCGCGAGCTCGTGCTCAGGGTTGACGATCGACCACAGGAGGCAGACGGCGATCGCCTCGACGCCTTTGCCGGGGAGCTCCTTCAACAGGGCGGCGAGCTTCGCCGCGTTGAGAGGCGTGCGCACCTCCCCCGAGGCCATGATGCGTTCCTCGATCTCGAAGGTGAGTGCCTTAGGGATGAAGGGTTCGGGGTAAGGGATAGTGAAATTGAACGCATCCTGGCGCCCGCCCTCGCGGAAGACCAAAGTGTCGGGATGGCCCTCGGTGGTGAGGAAGGCGGTGCGCGCGGTGCGTCCGGTGACGATGGCGTTGATCGCATGCGTGGTGCCATGCACCAGCACCTCACCCTGCGCCAGATAATCGGCGAGCTTCTCGCCCTTGGCGGCGGCGGCAACCTTCAGCACATCGATGACGCCGGCCACCGGATCGGCGGGTGTCGTCGGAGCCTTATGCATGGTGAGGCTGCCATCCGCTTCGCCGACAATGAGATCGGTGAAAGTGCCGCCGGTATCGATGGCGAAGCGCAAGCTGGCGGGAGCCGTCATGGCCGACCTCAGAGTACGCCGTATTTTTCGTAGACTTCGGCAAGGAGACGCCCGGCGCGCAGTTCGTCGCGCGTGCGATTCTCGCGCGTGACCTTGTCGAGCGCTTTGGTGAAGACTTCGTCGGCCACGCCTTGTGGGATGATGACGACACCGTCGATATCACCGAATACCCAGTCGCCGGCGGTGACCCGGACGCCGGCGCAATCGATCGGGCGATCCATCTCGATCATCCGGCAGCGGCCGCGGCTGTCGAGCGGGCCGATGCCGCCATGGAAGACGGGAAATTTCATCGCCTTGATGTGGCGCACGTCGCGCACCAGCCCGTCGGTGACGCAGGCCACGGCGCCGCGCGCGGTGGCCGCTGTCGACAGGAGCTCGCCCCATGGCGCGATGCGGTCGGTCGGCCCGCCGCAGGCGACGACCGCCACATCGCCGGGCTTGAGATCGTCGACCAGGCGAATTTCCAGCTCATAGGGATTTTCGCCCTCGAGAACCGAATAGGTGTTGGTGAAAAGCGCGGTGCGGGCGCGGCCGACGAAGATCAGCGTGTCGTCGACGGGCCGCACGAAGGGACGCATCGCCTGCGTGGTCAGTCCCATCTCGTCCATCACGTCGGAAAGGACGGCCGTATAGAGATGCTCGCGGAGCGTGGCGGTGGCATGCATGAGGTGATCTCGCGATTTAAGGTATAAAACGTTAAAGCTAAAATCACGAACTCGTCAAGGGCGCCATCTTGGAAGGTATTGCGTTGGCGCTCTCGAATGGCAACAAGACACCATATTTTTCGGCAATACGCAGCGCTTGACATTTTTTCTGAAGCGCGGTCTATTTTATCTGTAACGATAAAGTAGGCTTGCCGGGTCGAGAGCGGCGATCCGAACTTCGTCCAAGCAGAGCGGGACAATGTCTGAACTGGCGACTAGCGGACCTGGGACAGCCTCCGACCCCATCCTGACTCTGGCCAATGTGCGGCAGAGCTATTCCGGCGTGCTCGCCTTGCGGGGCATTTCCCTCGACGTCGCCAAAGGCGAGTTCCTGACCTTGCTGGGCCCGTCGGGGTCCGGCAAATCCACGCTGCTGCGCGTCATTGCCGGGCTGGAGGAACCTGATTCCGCCGATGCGATGCGCCTGAACGGCCGCTCGATCGCGGGCGTGCCGCCCGAGGCGCGCAATGTCTCGACGGTCTTCCAGCATTACGCGCTGTTTCCGCATATGAGCGTCGGCGAGAATGTCGAATACAGCCTGCGCATCCGCAAGGTGACGCCAGAGGAGCGCCGCCGCCGCGCCGAAGCAGCCTTGGCCTTGGTACGCCTGCCCGACAAATATGATCGCCGCATCCATCAATTGAGCGGTGGCGAAAGACAACGCGTGGCGCTGGCGCGTTCACTGGTCATGGGCCCCGACATCCTGCTTCTCGACGAGCCATTGGGCGCCCTCGACGAGCGCCTGCGCCTCGACATGCAGCTCGAGCTCATCGAGCTGCGCCGCAAGACCGGCGCCACCTTCATCCTGGTTACCCACAGCCAGGAGGAAGCCATCACCATGAGCGACCGCATCGTGCTGATGCGCGCCGGCACGATCGAGCAGATGGGAAGCCCGCGCGACCTGTTCGCCAGTCCCGCCAGCGAATTCGCCGCGCGCTTCATGGGATTCGAGAATGTCCTGCGCGGCCGTATTGTTCGCGTGTCGGCCCGGGACGCCGAAATCGACATCGCCGGCGCGACGGTCCGCGGCCGTGTCGTCGCCAGGGACTTGCGTCCCGGCGATACCGCCTTCGCCGCCATTCGGGCCGAACATATCCACATCGCGAAGGCCGCCGACCGCACCAATCATCTGCGCGGCAGGGCCGGCGCTCCCGTCTACAAGGGCCGTTTCACCGACGTGCCGTTCAAGAGTCCGGTCGGGGAGATGATGGTCCGTCTCGACGGCGCCGAGGATGTGCTGCCGCCAGCTGCCGATTTGAGTTTCGCACCCGAGAACTGCGTGATCGGCAGCATCGGGCCCGAAAGCGCAGGCCAACAAGAAACATCATCGAAAGGGAAGAAACATGACTGAACGCAGGAAGGGCCGGCCATTGAACCGGCGCGCGGTGCTCAAGACCCTTGCCGCCGGCGTCGGCGCGCTCGCCGCGCCTTCGCTCATCCACCACAGCATCAGGCGCGCGCGTGCCGCACCTGGCACCATCCGCATGATGGGCGGACCGACGGTGGCGCTCAAGGATTGGAGCCAGTTCGAGAAGGACACCGGCCTCAAGATGGAGTTCACCTCCTTCAATGTCGACGATGTGGGCGCCCTCTATAACGAGATCCTCGCTAATGACGCGGGCGAGCGCTTCGATCTCATCAACACGCTGGCGGGCGTCCAGAAGCCGATGGTCAAGCAGGGCCAGGTGGCGCAGCTCGACACGTCGCGCCTCAAGAATTATGCCGGCATCGCCGACAGCGTGAAGCGCAGCCCGGTGCTTTATGCCGGCGACGACAAGGACTGGGCCGCGCCGCTCTACTACAATGCCGACAGCTTCGGTTATTATCCCGAGAAGCTCGGCCTCATCCGCCCGCCGGAAGCGCTCAACTGGGACATCCTGCTCAACAACGAGAAGACGCTCGGCAAGGCGTCGATCGACGGCGACAATATCGCGCTGATGATCGGCGGCATGTATCTGAAGGACCGCAAGCTCGCCGAGATCGCCGATCCCGCCAATATGACGGCCAGCGAAGTGAAGACCGCCGCCGACTAAATGATCGAGCGCAAGAAGGCCGGGCAGTTCCGCAATCTGTGGAAGACCTATGACGAGCAGATCGCCAATTTCGTCAATGGCGAGGTGCTGGTGCAGCGTTGTTGGGAGCCGGCGGTGAAGGATGTCAAGGGCCGCGGCCACGACGTCGAATACGCGACCTGCAGCGATTTCCACATCAACTGGATGCATGCGACCTCGATCCCCGTGCAGGCGGCCGAGCGCGAGAATATCGAGGAGATCTATCGCGCCCTAGACTGGTTTCTCGGCGGCTCCTATGCCGCCGAACTCGCGGTCCTGCGCGGCTATACCGGATCGCGCATGGATCTGGGCCTCGAATACGCCAAAGCGGCCGGCTGGCCCGCGGACAAGGTCGCCGCAGTCGAAGCCAATATCGTCAAGGTCAAGACCAAGTTCCTCAACCCGAACTACTGGATCGGCGGCGCACCCGACGATCTGGCGGCACATGACGCCGAAATGGCGCGTTTCCGCAACGCGTGATATCAGCGCGTGATCAGAAAAAGTGGCTACCGGTTTTCCTCTGATCACGCGCCAAATTAGAAACTTGATCACGTTCATCCGTTCGGGTCGGTCCGACCCTGAACGGATCGTGATCGGCGCGGGGCTGGTCTCCGGCTCCGCCCGCATTCCTTAAGGAAGCGATCATGTCCGCCATGCGCAAAGGCCAGGCTGGCACCGGCGTCGAGCAGGCGGCGATCGGCACCCTCACCGTGCTGTGGGTCCTGGGCGTCCTCCTGCCCATTCTGTCGCTCCTGGTGATCTCCTTCATCCAAGGCAAGGGGCTGGGCTTCGTCTGGGCCTTATCCACCAAGGCCTATGCCGACATCCTGGTCGACTTCCGCATCGAGATCGTGCTGCGGACCTTGCGCATCGTGGTGGTCGTGACCCTCATCGAATTGCTGCTCGCCTTTCCCTTTGCGCTGTGGCTCGCCAAGGGGATGAAGCCGGGCTGGCTCAAATCCACCCTTCTCATTTTGCTCGTCGTCCCGTTCTTTCTGAGCCCCGCCGCGCGTACCATCGTCTGGCGCTCGATCCTTGGCAGCGAAGGGCTCGTCAACATCTTCCTTGCCCAGACGGGCATTTCGCCCGACCCCGTGGGCTGGCTGCTGTTCTCCGAATTCTCGGTGCATCTGGGCCTGATCGGTCCCTATTTTCCGTCCATGGTCTGGCCGCTCTTCATATCCTTCTCTCTGATCGACGATGAGCTGATCAAGGCGAGCCGCGATCTCGGCGCCGATGCCTTCACGACGTTACGCCATGTCGTCGTGCCGCTGGCATCGCCCGGCATCGCCGCCGGCCTCGTCTTCACCGCCATTCCGATGCTCGGCGACAATGTCGCCTCGACGCTTCTGGGTGGCGGCAATGTGGCGCTCATCGCCGAAACCTTCGACGACCTGATCCGCGCGATGAACTATCCGGGTGCGGCCGCGCTGGCGTCGCTTCTCGTCCTCGCCATGCTGCTGGCTTTCCTTATCGCGCGCCTGGTACTGGCGCGCCGGCAGGCGGCGGAAGGCGGGATATTTGCGGGGATGCAGTCGTGAGCGGACGGAACAGCCTGCCGCCGGCCGGTCTCTTCACCCGCAACGGGGTGAGGTTCGCGGTCGCCTGCGGCGTCTTCGCCATGGTCCTGCTTTATCTGCCGATCCTCGGTCTTGTCCTTTTGTCCTTCAGCGCGCAGCCCTTGACCGGCATCCCCTGGCCGCTGACGATTGAATGGTATGCCTCGCTTTTCGAGGGTGAAAACTCCAGATGGACGCGGCCGCTCGCCACCAGCGTCGGCATCGGCCTTCTCGTCTCGTTCAACGCCACTGCCGCGGCGCTGCTGATCGGCCGCGCCGTCCCGCTGGCGCACCGCCGCGGCGGTCTGCTCGCCACCTATCTGTCGGTGATCGTGATGCCGGGCATTCTCGTCGGTATTGCCATTCTCATTTTCTATCGCGGTCTCATCGGCATCCGCACCGGCTTCTGGTCGGTCTTCCTCGCCCATTTCATCTGGGCCCTGCCATTCGCGCTGCTCTGCATCCTGATCGTCGTCGTCCGCTTCGACCACAGACTGCTCGATGCGGCGCGCGACCTCGGCGCCCCGCGCTGGCGCCGCTTCCTCGACATCGAGCTGCCCTTGCTGATGCCCGGCATCTCGGCGTCGCTGTTCTTCAGCTTTCTCTTATCCTTCAACGAATTGCCGCGCACCCTCTATGCGCGCGGCGGCATCATGACCTTGCCCTATTATTTGTGGACGGCATCGGCCTCGCACAGCACGCAGGTCTCGCTCATCTATGCGCTGAGCGCCGTCATCACCGTCGCGAGCTTCCTCCTGACGCTCGCCGCGATGCGGCTCCTGTCGAGGGATTAAGCTCAGGTCTAGCTCAGCGCCTTGTCGAGATTGGGCGTCTTGAGGCTCAACGCGCTGAGCTTGGTCTTCAGGGCTTCCCAGGCCTCGTCTGGGAAATCGGTAAGCGGCGGCCGCATCGTCTTGAAGCCGGGCGCTTTGCCATATTCGGCGATCGTGCGCTTGAGCGCTGAGATCATCGCGATGCCGTCATAGGCGGCGCGCGTCGCGTTGAGTGCGTCCTGCTTGGCTTGCGCGTCGGCATTGGCGCGCGTCTCATAGAGATTGACGATGGCGCCGGGATGGACATTGGCCATCGCCGAGATGCAACCGGCTCCGTCATGCCGCATCGTTTCGAGCAGGAAGCGCTCCGAGCCGCAGAAGACGCGGAAGTCCGGGAAGGCATCGAGCATCGCCTTGGTGTTGGCGAAGTCGCCGCCCGAATCCTTGATCCCGACAACGGTATCCGGATACTGCTTGATCAGCCTTTCGATCAGCTTCAGGCTGATCGCGATCCCCGAAACCTGCGGGATGTGATAGAGGCAGATTTTCAGATTTGCGTCGCCGACGCGCTCGATCGTCTCGGCATAAAAGGCGAACAATCCGTCATCTGACACGTCCTTGTAATAGAAGGGCGGCAACATCAAAGTGGCGGCGGTCTTGGCCTTGGCCCCCGCCTGGCACAGCGCCACAGCATCGGGCAGCGCGCAGGCGCCGGTGCCCGGCATCATCTTCTCGACCGGCAGTTCGTTGTCGATGAGCAGCGAGAAAAGCTCGAGCTTTTCCCCTACTGTGAGGGAATTGGCTTCGGAGTTGGTACCGAAGACCGCAAGCCCCGCGCCTTGCGACAGCACCCACCCGCAATATTTGGCGAAAAGCGGCGCATCGGGCTTCAACGTCCTGTCGAAGGGGGTGAGCACGGGCGCGAAAACGCCGGCGAGTGTTTCGTTGACCATGAAGTACTCCCTTCAGCGGCAGGCGGATGTCCACTGTTTAGTGCCCGCCTTTTCGCCGCTAGTCAAAGCTTCGTTCGTTGCTACCAGAGACCGGGCACCAGGCGGTGACGGACGCGCCGGCAATAATCGGCATAGCCGGCAAGATGCGCCACGAGGTGGCGTTCCTCATCGATCAGGCGCGCAACAAGACCGGCCAGCAAGAGCGGCAGGACCACAAGTCCCCACCATGAGCCGAGCGCCAACGGGATACCGGCGCAGAGAATGAGAGCGCCCGCATACATCGGGTGACGAATCCAGGCATAGGGGCCGGTCGAGACGATGCGCTGGCCCTCGGCGACTGTGACCGTGGCGGCGGCGAAGGAATTCTCCCTGAGCGTGACGGCGATAATGAGAAAGCCCAGGATGACGAGCCCATGGCCGATCATGATGCCGGCAAGCGGCATTGACGACCATCTCGAGCCGGCGTCGAGTGCCGACACGACGAAAAGTGTGACGATCGCGACGCTGTTGAAGACCTGGATGCGTTTTTGTGAGGGGAGGTGCTCGGCCTTTGCGCCAACTTCCATCCGCCGCTCCGCCAGCGCCGGATCGCGCTTCAGGAAATAGAGGGTCAGTCCGAAGCACCATATGCAGACATGCAGCCACAAGAGCCAACCTTGCCAATAGCCGAGCGACCAGGCCGGCAGCAGAATGAGGACGGCCAACGCCACGGCGAATTTAAGGTTCGCCCGCAAGGCGCGAGAGCGCAGGGGCTGAGGCGTCGTCATGTTTGATATCCTCCTGGTGACGCGCAAGCCGTCCTGGTTCTCACGTCGGCAATATTATTATAGTATTTCCGGCTCACGGGCACTTGAGGGCCCACGTCTGGGCGGCATCGCCGCAAGCCGCGCGCGCAAGTGTCTGGAATTGCGGTAAGCCAGATGATGAATCCGGATTCGTTCAAGCGGTTGCTGTCCGTCGCTATTCTCGGCTTTCTTCCAGGCCAGCTGGATGCAAAGGCGCAGGATAACCAGATTGGACAGAACGTGCGCACCTTCTGCTCGCAGTACGACTTGGGCCAGTATCATTTCTGGGAATGCGATTCCACCATCACCTATGCCGAACCTGCAAACGCCCGGATATTCTACTGCAAAGGCGTCCATCTCGTCGTTACGCGCGCAGGCAAGGTCCACGACATATCGGCGAAGGCGCAGTGCGCTCTCTTATTTGACACGCATCCAGACAGCCGCGGCTTCACGCTGTTGGACATGACCGAGGACGGGTTGCCGGTACTTCCGCGTTCCAGAATGGACCTGTATCCGGACGGTGTGGCCTGGGTCGCCGCCCGCAATCTGCGTGAAATTCAATACTGCTCCCAGTTCATTGCCGGCGAGGCCGGCATTCAGAACCGATGTGTCGCGGCGACGTTCAAATGACCCCCGCTTTTTGTCTTGCTCGATGTTTTATCATCGGTCTCTCGATCGCGACGAGCACCGCAGGCGTCGCGCCAGGCGCTCAACTGGCCACAGGCATATCAACGATCTGCTCGCAGTCTCATCAGGGGACCCTTTTGTACTCCGAATGCTATTCAACGATCGCCTATATGGACCCGAGCACCTCGGAGGTTTTTTACTGCAGTGGAGACCATCGGGTCGCCACACGCGGCACCGTCGTCCAGCAAATTTCACTCAGTGCGACATGCACCTTGACCTTTCGGCCCTTCAATACTGCGGGCGAATATGTTCTTCTGGATGTAACGAAAGAACGGCTGCCCAGGACGACAGCCTCTGAGTCAAATCTGTTTCCGGAAGGGATCGCATGGATAATAGGCAATACGAAGCGCGAACTTCAGTATTGCTCTAGTTTCCCAGCGGGGCTTGCTGGAACTCAAAGCCGCTGCGTGGCCGCCAATTTCAAATAACGACTTGTATCCAGTCGTCGCAAGGGGCAGTCGCGGCGGCGCCGTGACGCGGCGAGCTTTGTGGGAAATATCACAGACGGTTCATTGGCCGAATAATAGAATGCTCGTGCTTCTCTACGGATAGTGGAGGCAAAGCCCATGAAAATTCGTATCACGATAATGGCATTCCTGTTCGCGGGAATAGCCGGTAGCTTCGTCGCAAGTCCAGCTGACGCCCAACGATACGTGATCGTGAATGGCCAGTTCTTGAACTCGGCACAAATTCAGCGACTGGAACAGCTGGGTTGCGTTTCCATACCGGATGGAAACTATTGGCTCCGAAGTGACGGCTGGTGGGGTTATGCCGGGGATCCGACCCCACAGGGCCAGCTTGGCGACTATTGCCGCAAGCCCAGCCTGTCGGAGCGCGGTCTGCTGTACCGTCCCGGTGAGATACTTGGCGAGTAATAACGAAGCTGTCTGGAGCTCATGGTTCACGGGGCGGGTTGGCAGAGCTGAGCAAGGGACTGGGAGGCCAAATGCAGCACTAAGCGATGTTGGAGTAGACTATGCCTATTTATATGGACCGGCACGATATAGCCGGAGGAACTGCGGAAGACGTGGCAGAGGCGCACCGCAAGGACCTGGAGCTTCAAGATAAGTACGGCGTGAAGTTCCTCACCTATTGGTTCGATGAGAGAAATGGCACGACCTTCTGTCTTGTTGACGCGCCAAGCGCGGATGCGGTGCAATGTGTGCACCGCGATGCCCACGGGCATATTCCCGGTGAGATCCTCGAGGTCTCGATTTCCGCAATCGAGGCTTTTCTCGGCCGCATTCACGACCCCGAGCTGACCACTAGTCATTCATCGGCGTTGTCGGAGGCGGCGCATAGAGCCATCATGTTCACCGACATCGTTGGTTCTACGAGCATAACCCAGCGTCTCGGCGACCTGATGACAACCGAACTGGTCAGGGCACATGACGCGATTGTTCGCCGATGCCTGAAGCGGTTTGGCGGACAGGAGGTGAAGCACACCGGAGACGGCATCATGGCTTCATTTCCTCTATCGAAGGCCGCCGTTGATTCCGCGATGCTGATCCAGCGGGAGTTCAACCGGTACAACGCCGGCAATCCCGAGCCCATACATGTCCGTATCGGGCTGGATTGCGGCGAACCCGTCGAAGACAGCAACGACTTGTTCGGTCGTTCGGTTCAGCTTGCCGCGCGTTTGTGCTCGCGGGCAAAAGGCGATCAGATCCTGGCCTCGGAGAACATTTACCGGAAGGACGGGCGTCGGGACATTTTCAGCAACCGCGTCGCGCGGCGCCTCAAGGGCTTTCCGGGCGCGGTCCCCAGCTTTGAATGCCTATGGTCGAAAGCATGAGATTGAGGAATACCGAGATCCGACGGCTGCACCCAATCACCTTGTCCGGATAACTACTGTGACGACGCCACGTTCACTCCGGAAACCCCGCTATGCGCAGGCCCTCCTTCAACCGGTCAAAGTCTTCGCTGCGCTTCATGGGGTAACAGCGACGATGCAAATTACTTAGCCGTAGATTGGGCTCCAGTTCATGCAGTCGCTCGGCGGCAGATTCAGCCTTCTCCTGCTCGCCAAGATAAGCGCTGCATGCGGCGATCAAGGTGAGTGTGCTAAATCGGTGAGCCTGCAGGCGAGAAGCTTTTTCCGCCTGGGCAAGCGCCTCGGAATAGCGCCCGGCCAAGAAATGGGCCGTGCCTATGGAGATTTCCATGCTGTAGCTGTGGGGATCCTGAGGACTAAGGTCGAGAGCCCTTGAACATCGCTCAATGGCTAGGTCCGGCTCGCCACTGACCGCCTTTACGAAGCCGCTGAAGAACCATCCCCACGCATAATTCGGATTGAGCCGGAGTGCGCGTTCTGTGAGCGCATCGGCATCAGCGAAACGTCCAGCCAGAAATGCAAGCGCGAAGCCGGCGGTGCCGAGCGCAACAGCGTCCTCGCGGCCGAATTCGGCCGCCCTCTCGGAAAGATATACCGCTTCATTTTCCTCTTGTGTCTGATCTTCCATCCAGTTCAAGGCTTTGCGTTGTGCGATTGAGCGGGCGGCGAGACCATAGGCGGCAGCAAATTTCGGATCGAGCGCGATAGCTCGTTTGAAGTAATGGAGAGCATCTTTGCTGCCCTGGCGGCTCCATGAGTTCAAGCCGGCAAGTCCACGCAGGTAGCAGTCATACGCGTCCAGGCTGCTGGTGGGTTTGTGCTTGGATCGTGCAATCTCCGCCTCTTCGAGCCGAGGCGACATGGCTGCCACCGTATGACTTGTGATCTGGTCTTGCAGATCGAACAGGTCCTGGAGCTCGCCCTCAAAGCGGTCAGCCCAGATGGTGGCACCGGTTTCCGCGTCAATGAGCTGCCCCGCGATGCGGACACGCGCCCCGGACTTGCGCAAACTCCCTTCCAGAATGTAACGAACCCCCAATTCACGACCAACTTGGCGCACATCCACCGCGCGACCTTTGTACGTGAAGCTCGAATTGCGCGCGATGACGAACAACCAGTGAAGGCGTGACAAGGCAGTGATTATCTCCTCGACGACGCCGTCTGCGAAATACTCCTGCTCGGGTTCATTGCTGAGATTGGCAAATGGCAGGACGGCGATGGAGGGTTTCTTGCTTTGCGAAACTATGGGCGCATCAAGGGATCCGTAATTGCGCAATTGATCGACAAGCTGGACCGTTTCTGCCTCGGGCAGAGTACCCAATTCCAGCTTCAAACGCTGCGTCAGTTCCAGGTATCGCCGCACCGCCTCGCTGCGTCTACCAAGCGCTGCCAGCGCTTGCATGGCCAGCCGGTGGGCGTCCTCACGGAAATAGTCGCGAGAAATGCAGGCCTCCGCGTGGCGTAACCCCTCATCGGCCCGGCTCAGTCCAAGCTCACTCCTGGCCAGACGCACAAGCGTATCGGCCAGGAGTTTCTGAAAACGCCGACGCATGCCGAGCAGCCACTCTTCGAAAACAGGCTCCCGGATGTCGGTGCTTGCTAGGAATTCCAGTCCAAGTTGCTTGGTCGCTGATTCAAGCCCTTCCGGCGTATCAGAGCGGATCAGGCCTTCGACGTCGCGAGCGTCGCTGCCGATCATCGTTGGATTCAGCTGTACAGTCTCGTCGCTGGAGACCAGCACTTCCTTCCCGATCACTTTGCGCAGCCTTGCCAGAGCCTGACGAACATTCTGGCGCGCCTGTTCGTCGAAATGATTCCCCCATAACAGAGTTGCAAGCTGATCGCGCGGTACCGGCTTTTCAGCCATAGCCAGGTAGGCCAGCATGGCGCTGAGTTTATGGCTGGACAGGGCAATCGGCGGGTCCGCTCCCACGATTTCAAATTGCCCGAACAGTTTGAGCCGCAACATCTTGTGACTCCTGATGCTCCCTTATAGCGTGTTATCACGCTCTTTTCACAGCCTTTTGCCGGGCAGCCCCACACCGTTTTTACGGCGGTGAGGTCAATTGTTCGTCTCGTGACAAGGAGAGACTGCAATGACCGACATTGCTGTCCAAAGCCTCGACAAGCGACGCCATGCCAAGGCTGTGGCGACTACACCGGGTCAGCTGGGATTCTTCAAACGCGTCATCAGCAACTGGCTGTCCCAGGGAGCGATAGGCCGACTGGCCCGGCTTGATGATCGGGTGCTCCAGGATGTGGGCTTGACCCGCGACGAAGTCGAATGGGCGTGTCGCCTCCCTATTACAAAAAATGCAGAGAAAGCTCTCATGGAACGCGTAGCCAGCGGAGAAAATGTGGCCACTTCGACGTAGCCCCGGCTAGAGACGCGTCATGAGGGCGGCAACACAGATGTTGCGGAACGGATAGTTTTCGGGATTCTCACGTATTAGGCGCTCTGAAGTTGAGAATAGATCTGACACAAGCGAATCAATGTCGGTGCGGTCCCGAAGAGTCATTCTGAAAACGGGCTCGGTAAAGGCGCGGAAAAAGCTGGTAAAGGCCAGTGCGAACGCGGCCGTGTCTCCGTTGGTCCGATAGTGTTCTACAAATGGAACCGTTGCATCATAGGTCTCTGCCCGCTCAAGTCTATAGAGCGAGGCAAGTTCGGCATCGGGCCTTGATACTGGCTCGACAAGTTCCGCAAGCGTTCGGAAATAGATCGGTTGATAGTACCGAGCGTACTCTTCCCTCGATATCCGTCCGGCGTCGCACAATTCAAGAACCGCATCATTCAATGCGTCATAGATCCCATCGCCAGTGCATTCGTTCCCGTCTGCGCCGAAAACCTGGACAAGAAGCTTGCCGCCGCTCACAAGTTCGGCGGCTCTTGCCTTTAGGAAGGCGGTCATATCGTTCCCCGCCTGATGGGCGAATGCGGCACGCTCCTCCTTGCTGACGATGCCAATGTTGCGGATCGCACTTGGCCCGTTTGGAAGAATGTATCCGGGAAGGTGGTCAAGCGGCCGCCGGCTGAGATATCCGATCGCATTGAAGCTCATCGCTACGCTGGCGGTTGCCCCCGGAATCAGCTGGTCGTACATTGAGCCGGCGACCGCGCTGGCATAAGTGTGTTCAGACGCAAAAACCGATTTTCCGTCCGCTTGCAATCTCTTGAAGAGCTCGGAGAAGTCATTGGTCGGAAGGTCACTATGGATGGTCAACAGCGGTTGATGTGTTCGCCGCCGTAACACGGGCAGGAGGCGTTGCATGACAGCAACGGAATTCTTGCCTTCTGAGCATCCGAAGTCTGTCAGTGAAATGGCATTTGGCGCAACTGGCAGCTCCATCGACTCCAGGGCGATTTCAAGCCAGGGCAGGACGTGTTCAATCGCTGCCCATTGTGGTGCTGAATGGCGATTGTAAAACCCCTGACCAACCATCCCAGTAGTGACTTGCATCCTGCTGGATCCCACCGGTGAACCTTCATGAAATCGAAAGTTTAAGGAGATCGTAAGGGCGATCCATGATCACTACAATATCGCCGAAAGTAAGCGCGTTTAGGCACCATCAATATGCACACAGCTGCCCTCCCGAGCCAAGCGTGCCAGAGGCCCGGTTACATGCGGCCCGACGCCGGGCGCAACCATCCCGCCCCCCTTAAGCCGCCGACGCCGCCCGACCCTGGCACGCCGCGCGCATGATGCCTGCCTCAGCTGCAGCCCCATTTTGAGGACACAGTGCGGACGCGGCCGATGAGCCCATCGCCGCCTGGCTTGTCGTTCGGATTTAGGCAGTTGATTTTATTGGTGCCCCTGGAGGGACTCGAACCCCCACGCCCTTGCGAGCAACAGATTTTGAGTCTGCCGCGTCTACCATTCCGCCACAGAGGCCAAACCAGGGGCAGGATGTAGAGGGAGGCCGGGCCTTCCGTCAACCTGAAAGCTGGCGCAGCGCCTCGGCCGTCTGAGGATCGGCCGGAAAGAAGCTTTCCAGCGCCAGCTCCGACAAGGTGACATCGACGGGCGTCCCGAAAACCGTGGTGGTCGAGAAGAACGACAGAACGCCCTCTGGCATTTTGAGCCGGAAGGGCACCGCCACTCCGCCATAATCGGGATGCGGCGTCCGGCTGGCGGGATGCGGATAGGCCCTGAGCTCGTCCAGGAGGGCATCCAGGGTGGCATCGCCGGTCACGTCGATCTGCCGGCGCAGCCGGTCGAGCAGATGCGCCCGCCATTCGCTCAGATTCTCGATCCGGGGCGCCAGGCCCTCCGGGTGAAGGCTGAGGCGCAAAACATTGATGGGCTCGGCAAGGAGGTGGGGGGCCGCTCCCGCCATGAGCTTCGTCACCGTGCCGTTGGCGGCGACAAGTGTCCAATGCCGGTCAACCGCCAGTGCCGGATAGGGTTCGTGCCCTTTGAGGATCAGACCGATGGCGTCCTGGGCCGCGCTCAGTGAGGGATCGTCGAGCTTGCGTTCGGGGTAGGCCGGCGCATAACCCGCCGCCAGCAGCAGCTGATTGCGTTCGCGCAGCGGCAGGTCGATCACGTCGGCCAATCGCAGTACCATGCCGCGCGAGGGGACCGAGCGGCCGGTCTCGATGAAGCTCAGATGGCGGGTGGAGATCTCGGCTTCCGAGGCGAGATCGAGCTGGCTGACGCGGCGCCGGCGGCGCCAGTCGCGCAGATGGTCGCCGAAGGTCTTGGGGACATCGTTCATGGCGCCACGATAGCCGAGGGCCCGCGTCGGCTCCATGACCTCCAAGGTAATCGACTTGCTTCCTGGCGCTCCGCATCATCGCACCAGCAACAAAGGAGCCTGTCATGCTGACCCGCCACCCCGATTTCCTCCGTTACGTCCTCTTCGCCGATGCCGTCGCATCGGGCGCCACCGGGGCCCTGATGATCGCCGGCGCCGGCTTTCTGTCCGGACTACTCGCCATACCGGGAGAGCTTCTCTTCGAGGCCGGACTCCTGCTCGTGCCCTATGTCCTCTTCGTCCTCTGGACCGCGACCCGCCGCACCATCCCGGTGGCGCCGGTCTGGCTGATCATCGCCGGCAACGCGCTCTGGACGCTCGGGTCAATTGTCGTGCTTCTGGGCTGGCTGGCACCCAATGCGCTGGGCCATGGCTTCGTCATCTTCCAGGCCGCCGCCGTCGGTCTATTCGGCCTTCTGCAATTTGTCGGCCTCGGCCATAGGGCCGTCGCCGCGTAATCGGGTCCGGATGCGCCGGACGTCCCAATTTCTTGGGACGTCCGGCGGATCCTTTTCGGCGAAGTGATTCCACTTCGCGGGGAGGCGCGCTAGATTGCCGGCATGATCCGCATCACCGGCACAATATCCATCCCGGAAGACTCGCTCAGCGAGCGCTTCATCCGCGCCTCGGGCCCGGGCGGGCAGAATGTCAACAAGGTCGCGACGGCGGTAGAGTTGCGCTTCGATCTTGCCCGCGCCGCTCTGCCCATCGACATGATTCAGCGCCTGCAGCTTCTCGCCGGGCGCCAGCTGACCCTCGAGGGTGTGCTGGTCATCGCCTCCGATACGCATCGCTCGCAGGAGCGCAACCGCGCCGAAGCCAGGAGCCGGCTCCTGGCGCTTCTGCGCCGCGCCGCGATACGGCCGAAAAAGCGCATCGCCACCAAGCCGACCAAGGCCTCCAAGCAGCGTCGGCTTGACGCCAAGTCGCGCAATTCCAAGGTCAAGTCGTTGCGCCGTGTGCGCCCCGGGCACGATTGACCGTTCCAGCACCACCAAATCCGGAAACTTCAGGAGGTCGACCGACCGTGCATGTGACGATGAGCCCCGACGAATGGAGCCTGTTCACCGGTTTTGTCCGCTGCGCCCGCCGCTATGTCGAATTCGGCTCAGGCGCCAGCACCGTGCTGGCGGCGTCGCTGGCGGGCGAGCAGGTGATGAGCCTGGATTCGTCGAAGGCCTGGCTCGATCGCGTCGCCTCGGAATGCCGGGCCCGCAAGACGCGGCTCTTCCCCAATCTCACCTTCGTCGATATCGGCGACACGGGGGAGTGGGGCTTTCCTGCCAACGAAACGGCGCGTGAGCGCTGGCCGTCCTATCATGCCAGCATATGGGGCGACCCCGCCGCGGCCCAGGGAGACCTCTATCTCATCGACGGGCGCTTCCGCGTGGCCTGCCTCGTCCAGGTGCTGCTCCATGCCGGTGATCAGGCCTTTGTCGCCTTTCACGATTATGCCTCGCGGCTGCATTATCACGATGCGGCCCTCATCGCCCGCGAGATCGTACGCGTTAACGATCTCTCCATCTTCGTGCGTCGTCCCGATTTCGATGCGCGCGCGGCCGCTCGTCTGCTCGCCGACTACGCCTACGACCCGCGTTGAGGCAGACCCTCGACGGAACCCTTCTCTCCAGCTAGACAACTTCGCCATGCTTCGTTCCCTTTATGACTGGACTCTTTCACTGGCCGCCCGCAAGACGGCGGAGGTCTGGCTCGCCGTCATCGCCTTCATCGAAAGCTCGGTCTTCCTCATACCGGCCGATGTCCTCTTTTTGCCCATGGCGCTGGCGCGGCCGGAACGCGCCTATCGCTATGCCATCGTCGCCACCATCGCCTCGACCTTGGGCGGCATCGCCGGCTATTTCCTCGGCCTCTTCGCCTATGACACGCTGGCGCGGCCCGTGCTCGAATTCTACGGCAAGTTCGACGAATTCGAGCAATTGCGCCAATGCACCGGTGAAGACACGATCATGCTGCTGCTGGTGACATCGGGCCTCGCCCATCTGCCCCCGATCAAGGTGGTCACGATCCTGGCGGGCGTCGTCCAGGTCTCCTTCACCTTCTTCGTCTTGTCCTGCATCATCGCCCGCGGCGCCCGCTTCATGGCATTGGCCTGGGCCATGCGGCGCTATGGCTGGTCGATCCGTCATTTCATCGAAAAGCGGCTGGGCCTCCTCGCCGGCCTTGCCGCCGCCATACTCATTGCGCTTTACTTCGCCGCCAAGTATCTCGGCGGCGGCACGATCGCCGCGTGCTGAGCATCGGCCCGAGCAGTTGCAGAAGGACAAATGATCACCCAACGCAATGCCCTGATGTTCATCTTCATCGTCAGCCTGCTGACGATCATCGGCGCTTTCCTGTTCCAGTGGGCGGGCTATGAGCCCTGCCCCCTCTGCTACATGCAGCGCTGGGCTTACTACGCCGCCATTCCCCTGAGCCTGATCGTCGCCGGCGTCGCCCGCAGCAATGCCGGCATCGCCCGCTGGGGATTGCTCCTGCTGGCGCTCATCTTCATCGCCAACAGCGTCTTCGGCATCTATCACGCCGGCGCCGAATGGAAGTTCTGGCCGGGTCCGACGACCTGCGGCGGCAGCGTGGGAGAGGGCCTGCCCAGCCTCACCAACGAGCCGGTGGTGAGCTGCGAGGAGGCAGCGATCCGCATTTTCGGTCTCTCGCTCGCCGGCTGGAATGCGGTGATCTGCGCCGTGCTCGCGGTCGTCGCGCTAAAGGGCGCGTCACGCAAGATCTAGCTAGCCGTATCGGACCGAAAAGCTTGTGGTCGGGCTTGACCCGACCAAGCGAAGCGGTTTTCGGATAGTCCGATGCGCAAATCATCGTGGCATTGCCTGTGCCGATACCGCAACAGTCATGACACGGCGGCCGATTGATATGGCCTTCCCTGTCGTCTCGCGTTCTTGGATGAAATATCGAGGTCTGCCGCTGCGCCGATGAGCGATCAGGGCTCCAGCTCGGTGTCCCAGTAGAGATAGTCCTGCCAGCTGTCATGCAGGAAGTTCGGCGGGAACATGCGGCCATTGGAATGGAGTTGGCTGATGGTCGGCCGGACCGGCTTGTGTTCGGGCCACATGCGCGCCTCTTTGGGCATCTGGCCGCCTTTGAGCAGATTACAGGGTGAGCATGCCGTCACCACATTGTCCCACGTCGTCTGACCGCCTTTCGACCGTGGGATGACGTGGTCGAAGGTGAGGTCCCTCCGATCGCCGCAATATTGGCAGGTGAAGCGGTCGCGCAGAAAAAGGTTGAACCGGGTGAAGGCCGGGTTGCGCGCCGGCTTCACATAGGTCTTGAGCGACACGACCGAGGGGATGCGCATTTCGAAAGCTGGGCTGCGCACCACACGATCATATTCGGAAACGATATTCACACGATCGAGAAAGACCGCTTTTATGGCGTCCTGCCAGCTCCACAGCGAAAGCGGGTAATAACTCAGAGGCCGAAAATCCGCATTGAGGACCAATGCAGGGCATGCCTCCGGAGATATGGTTGGATGGTGAACTCCGGCACCTTCCTCCTCTAACATAACGGCTATATTCTACATCTTGTGTGTCAGGCCTGTGAAGCGCTTTTTAATCACACTACAGCCTGTGGCAGGCCCTTGAGGCTGCGATAATGCGCCCAGAGTAATCTTGCCGCTACGGAACGCCATGGCCGCCAGTCTTCGGCAAGGCGCGTCATGGCGCGGGCATCGGGCCGCTTGTCCAGCCCGAACAGATGCGCGGCGGCGGCCTGCAGCGCCAGGTCGCCGGTCGGCCAGGCATCCGCCCGCCCAAGACAGGAGAGTACATAGATGTCGGCTGTCCATGGCCCTATGCCGGGCAGCGCCACCAGTGCGGCGATAATCTCCTCGTCCGGCCTAAGATGCAGGCTTTCGACGGTGAACTCGCCCTTATGCGCGGCCCGCGCCAAGGCGTGGAAGGTGCGGCTCTTAGCGCCGGACAGGCCGAGCCTCATCAAGGTAGCGTGTCGCCGCCTCAGGATGGCCGGCGGGTCGAGCGGCGCCAGGTCGCGGGCGAGGCGCTGCCAGATCGCCTCGGCCGCCTGGAGCGAGATCATCTGCTCGGTGATGATGCGCAGAAGCCCCGGCAGCCCGCCTTCGGCGCGCCGCAGCGGCGGCAGGCCGCTCACCTCGATGACGGCGCCGAAGCGCGGCTCGCGGGCGCGCAGCCACGCGACGCCTTCGGCGATATCGGCTTCCGTCTCGATGGTCTTGAACATGGCGCGTGTTATAGGCCATCTCACCGTCGAGAACAGTCATGAGCCGTCCCACTTTCCGATTCGCGCCGAGCCCCAATGGCCGCCTGCATCTGGGCCACGCTTTTTCGGCGCTCCTCAATGAGAGGATGGCGCGTGAGGCGGGCGGGCGTTTCCTTTTGCGCATCGAGGATATCGACCAGCCGCGCTGCACCGACGAGCTCACCCAGGCCATGCTCGCCGATCTCGCCTGGCTCGGCCTCGCCTGGGAAGAGCCGGTGCTGCGCCAGAGCGCCCATCTTGCCCGTTATCATGCCGCCCAGCAGCGCCTGCGCGATGCGGGACTGCTCTATCCCTGTTTCTGCTCGCGCCGCGATATCGCGCTGAAGGCTGCGGCGCATGAGACGCGTGATCCCGAGGGGCAGCCGGTCTATCCGGGCACTTGCCGGCAGCTGAGCCAGGATGAACGCGAGGCGCGCCTGGCGCGTGCTCTGCCCCATGCCTGGCGGATCGTCATGGACGACGCCGTGGCGCGCATAGGCGAACCCCTGTCCTTCAGCGAGGAAAGCTCAGGCGAGGTTGTTCATGAGCGCGCCTGCCCTGAAGCCTGGGGCGATGTCGTGCTGGCGCGCAAGGATATCGGCACGAGCTATCACATCGCCGTCGTCGTCGACGATGCGCGTCAGGCGATCACCCATGTGGTGCGCGGCCGCGATCTCTTTCAGGCCACATCGATCCATCTCGTGCTGCAGCAGCTGCTGGCGCTTCCGACGCTGCGTTATTTTCACCATGGGCTGATCGACGATGCGCGGGGCCGCAAATTGTCGAAGAGTCTCGGCAGCAGATCTCTCCGCGATCTGCGCGCCGAAGGTGTCACGCCGCAGGATGTGCGCCGCGCGTTGGGATTCTAGAAATCGCTGGCGATGCCCTTCACTTCCCAGTCGCCGAAGCGGGTGGGTTCCGGGCCGTCGCGGCCATTGACCTCCGTGGGAAGTCGAGGCGCCTGCGCCGCTTTGCGCCGGGCTTCGGCTTCGGCCAGCGCGCGCCGGGCGGCGTCCGAAACCGCCTTTTCGGTCTTGTCCTGGACCTTTGTCATAACCATCATATAAGGGCCCGATTGCGCCCCCAGCAAGGCGGGTGACTTGGCATGAGGAGACCAGGCCGATGAACGTGATGCGTACCGCAATTCTGCTGGCGGGGCTGACGGCCCTGTTTCTGGCGGTCGGTTATGCCATCGGCGGCCAGACGGGTGTCGTCATGGCGCTCATCTTTTCGCTCGGCATGAACGCGTTTTCCTACTGGAATTCCGACAAGATGGTGCTGCGCATGCATGGCGCGCGCGCCATCGACCGCGCCGCCGCACCCGACTTCTATGACATGATCGAGCGCCTTTCGCAGAATGCCGGCCTGCCGATGCCCAAAGTCTATGTCATGGAGAATCCGCAGCCCAACGCCTTTGCCACCGGCCGCAATCCTGAGAATGCTGCGGTCGCGGCAACGACCGGTTTACTGTCGTCGCTGAATTATGATGAGATCGAAGGCGTGATGGCGCATGAGCTCGCCCATATCCGCAACCGCGACACGCTCATCATGACGATCACCGCCACCATTGCCGGCGCCATATCGATGCTCGGCAATTTTGCCTTCTTCTTCGGCGGCCGCGACCGCAACTCGGGTCTGGGTCCAATCGCTACGATAGCGATGATCATC
The DNA here is from genome assembly GCF_011046735.1 of Nordella sp. HKS 07. Classification (NCBI taxonomy): domain Bacteria; kingdom Pseudomonadati; phylum Pseudomonadota; class Alphaproteobacteria; order Hyphomicrobiales; genus Nordella; species Nordella sp. HKS 07. Next base: position 2,428,544 of record NZ_CP049258.1, read on the forward strand.
CTGGCGCCGCTCGCCGCCATGCTGGTGCAGATGGCGATCAGCCGCACCCGCGAATATTCGGCCGATCGCGGCGGTGCGGAGATTTCCGGCAAGCCGATGGCGCTCGCTTCCGCGCTCAACCGCATCTCGGGTGCTGCGCATCGCATCGAGAACGATACGGCGGAAGCCAATCCCGCCTCCGCTCACATGTTCATCATCAATCCCCTGTCGGGCGCGCGCATGGACAATTTGTTCTCGACCCATCCCGCGACCGAGAACCGTATCGAGGCGCTGCAAAAGATCGCCGGGGAATTCGGCCAGACGGCCGCCGCACCCCGCAACAACCAAGGCCCCGGCGCTGAGCGGCGTCAAAAAGGCCCATGGGGTTAAGCGCGCTCAAAGTGCAGAGCGGCAAAGCGGGACTGCCGGCGCGCCGCGCGGCGCTCGCCATACTTGCCGCCATTCTCGGTGACGCCCGGCCGTTCGACGAAGCGCTCATGCGCGAGCATACAGGCGATCTCGAGCCGCGCGACCGCGCCTTCGTGACCGCCCTGGTGCAGACCTCCTTGCGCCGCAAAGGCGAATGTGAGGCGGTGCTCGACCGTTTCATGGCCAAGCGCCTTCCGCGCAAGTCGGGCAAGACGGCCTTGATCCTGCTCTTGAGCGCGGCCCAGCTTCTCTATCTCGGCGCGCCGCCGCACGCCGTCCTCGATCTCGCCGTCACGCTGGCGCGCGAGGACCGCGACTCGCGTCATTTCTCGGCGCTGATCAATGCGGTGCTGCGCAAGCTCGTCGGCGTCGAGCCGCTCGACAAGCCGCATCTCAACGTGCCGCAATGGCTGTGGCGGCGCTGGGTCAAGGCTTACGGCAAAAAGACCGCGCATGACATCGCCCGCGCCCATGTCAGGACGCCGCCGCTCGACATCACGCCCAAGGCCGAACCGGAAATCTGGGCTGAGGCCCTGGGTGGCGTGGCCTTGCCGACGGGGTCCGTGCGCCTCTCGGAGAAGCCCGGCGCCGTCGAGACGTTGAGCGGATATGATGAAGGCGCCTGGTGGGTGCAGGATGCCGCCGCCGCTCTGCCGGTCAGGCTTCTGGGCGATGTCGCGGGCAAGACGGTGCTGGATATCTGCGCGGCACCTGGCGGCAAGACCGCGCAGCTCGCCGGCGGTGGCGCCCTTGTCACCGCGATCGACCAGTCGGTGACGCGCATGAGCCGGGTGAAGATGAATCTCGACCGCCTGAACCTTGCGGCCGAATTGCACGTCATCAACGCCCTCGATTTCCCTGTCGGCCCGCTCTTCGACATGGTGCTGCTCGATGCGCCCTGCTCGGCGACCGGCACCATTAGGCGCCATCCCGAGCTGCCCCATATCAAGAGCGAGGCTCAACTCGCCGAGTTGGTGGAACTGCAGGCGCGGCTGCTGGCGCATGCCCGGCACTTCGTGAAGCCTGGCGGCAGTCTGCTTTTCTGCACCTGCTCACTCGAGCCCGAGGAGGGCGAGCGGCAAGTCGATGGCTTCCTGGCAAGCCACGCCGATTTCGCCCGCCGGGCGCTGTCGCCCGCCGATGTCGCAGGCGAGGCCCACTTCATCACCGAGGCCGGTGACCTGCGCACCCTGCCCTCGATGAATATCGGGACAGATCAAGGACTTGACGGGTTCTACGCGGCCCGTCTCGGACGCCAGTAGGGTGGGCAGCAGGCTGGCATTAGCCAATCCTTAACCTTACCGCTCTCCAATGGCGACCGAGCCCCATCCATCCATGAGCGAGCCCGTCGAATCACCGCCATGCTGCGCGCCCTTGAGTCCCGTTTCGAGTTATTCGGCGCCCTTCGCATGGCCCTCGAAGCTGCGCTTCAACCTATTGAGAAAGCTCAGGATTTTGGCAGGAACTTGGTGCGCCGCTGGCGCCCCTCGCGGCTCGCCCGGCCGATCATCCCGCTGATCCTCGGCAATCCCGAACTTGGCCGCCAGATCTACCGCAATCGCTTCACTCTCGCCGGTCAGACGATCTCGGGCGGCACGACCAGCATCTTCCTGAAGCCGGTTCTCGAGCCGGCCTGGCTCATCGAGCTGCATGGCTTCACTTGGCTCGCCCATCTCGAAGCGGCGGGCTCGGCCATGCACCGCGCTTTCGCCCGTACGCTGATCCTCGACTGGCTCGCTGCGTCGCGCAGCCTGCCCCAGGAGGCGCGCCGCCCGGATGTCGCGGCGGTCAGGCTGATGGCGCTGGTGCGCCACACGCCCTTCCTGCTCAGGGGGGCGGGGACTACTTTCGAGGATAAGTTCCTGCGCCTCGTCGCGCGCGAAACCGCGCAGATGGCGCATGAGCCCGGCCGCATCGAGCAGGCGCTGGCCCTTGCCTATGCGGTCACCGCCTTCGAATCCTCGCTGGCTTTCCGCGCCGAGGCCTATGAGCGCCTCGAGCTCGCGATCGCTGAGCAGATTTTGCCCGATGGCGGCCATGTCTCGCGCAATCCCGCGACCTTGCTCAATCTCCTGCTCGATCTCGTGCCGTTGCGCTCGGCCATCATCGCCGCGCGTGAGCCCTTGCCGCAGCGGCTCAGCGCCGGCATCGAGCGCATGCTGCCGATGCTACGCTTCTTCAGCCATGGCGATGACGGACTTGCCGTCATCCAGGGCGTCGCCGATCCGGCGGTGCGCCAGATGCGGGCGGTTTTCGGCCAGGACACGACGCTCGGCCGGCCGGTGTCGCTCGCCGCCTATTCGGGCTTCTGCCGCATGGCGCAGGGCCCGGCGCTGGTGATCGCCGATTTCGGCGCCGATGCCGCTTGTTCGGGACCGCTGGCTTTCGAATTTTCCGACGGCCCGGCCCGCATCGTCGTCAATTGCGGTTATCCGGCCGACGGCTCGAAGCGCTGGATCTATGCCGCCTCGGGTCCTGCCGCCCACAACACGCTGAGCCTGGACGCAGGTGCCGCCGATCGCGCGCAAGGGGCGCTGGCGCGCTGGACCGGGGCGCTACGAAAGAAAGAGAGCGAGCGGCGCGGCATCAGCGAAACGAGCCAGCACGGCACCATCTTCCATGGCGGCAACGTGCTCGACGGCAATCTCCTGCATGAGCGCGATCTCTATCTCGGTGCGGCGGGCGACGACTTCCGTGGCGAAGACCGTTTCATCCGCGATGGCGCCAGCGATCCCGACTTCACCGGCATGTCCTACACACTGCGCTTCCATCTTCATCCCTCGGTCAAGGCGACTTTATCCAAGGATGGCGGCACGGTGATGTTGATGCTCGCCAACCGCGCCGCCTGGCGCTTCGCCGCCAAGGGTTGCGTGGTCGAGCTGGCCGACAGTGTCCATCTGGCGGGCCTTCCGCAGCCGCGCCGCACCCAGCAGATCGTGCTCAAGGGCGTTATCGGCCGGCATGACCGGGTGAACTGGGCGTTCAAGCGCCTGGCGAAGCGCGATCGCCGCGAAGCGACACAGAACCGGGCGCCGGAACTGCCTTTCTGATGGCAGAGCGGGATGCGAAAAAGTGGTCACCGGTTTTTCGCACAAATCCCGCTCCCATCCTTAAGAATGGATCACAATGACTTTGGGGCGGAAAACGCGCCAAAGTCATTGTGATCCAACGCATCGCCTGTGCTAGATCACCCCTCACCTTCGGGTGATCGAAATACCCTCTTGCTGAGATGGCCGCGCAGCGGCCCTCGAAGCATCCATCAGGATAGGGCGAGACGATTGCGGCATACCCTTCGAGGCTTGGCTCGCGCTCGCTCCCCAGGGTGAGGGTGTGTGGGTCATCCGGCATGTCACGTCTCAAGTCATAGGCCTCCTCATGTCCCCACCCGTCCGCCGCGCTTTGCTTTCCGTTTCCGACAAGACGGGTCTCGTGGATTTCGCCAAGGCGCTCATCGCGCACGGCATAGCGCTCGTCTCGACCGGCGGTACCGCCAAGGCGCTGAAGGCCGAAGGCCTCGCGGTGACGGATGTATCGGTGGTGACGGGCTTCCCCGAGATCATGGACGGGCGGGTCAAGACCTTGCATCCCAAGATTCACGGCGGTCTGCTCGCCGATCGCGGCAATCGCGAGCATGTTGAAGCCCTCCAGACCCAGGCGATCGAGCCCTTCGAGCTCCTCGTGGTCAATCTCTACCCCTTCGAGGAAGTGACCGCGAAGGGCGCCCGGTGGGACGAGGCGATCGAGAATATCGACATCGGCGGGCCGGCGATGATCCGCGCCGCCGCCAAGAATCACGGCAGTCTCGCCGTCATTGTCGATCCCGCCGATTATGCGGGCGTGCTCGCCGAGCTCGATGCGCATCAAGGGGCGGTGGGCGAGGCAGCGCGCCGCCGTTACGCCGCGAAAGCCTTCGCCCGCACCGCATCGTATGATGCGGCCATCGCACAGATATTTCACCCGAGCGCTTAAGGACGACGCGCCCGATTATGCAGCACTTGGCGGCAAGCTCATCCAGACGCTGCGTTACGGCGAGAACCCGCATCAGTCGGCCGCCTTCTACAGAAGTGCCGAGATCCGCGAAGGGGTGGCGACCGCGACGCAGATCCAGGGCAAGGAGCTCTCCTATAACAACATCAACGACACCGATGCGGCTTTCGAATGCGTGGCGGAGTTCGCCGTAGCGGGCGCTGCCGCCTGTGTCATCGTCAAGCACGCCAATCCGTGCGGCGTGGCGCTGGGGTCATCCTTGGCCGAAGCCTATCGCCAGGCTCTCGCCTGCGATCCGGTGAGCGCCTTTGGCGGCATCATCGCCTTCAACCGTCCGATCGACGAAGCCGCGGCGGAAGAGATCGTGAAGATCTTCACCGAGGTCATCATCGCGCCGGGCGCCAGCGATGGCGCCCGCGCCATCATTGCGGAGAAGAAAAATCTCCGCCTTCTCGTCACCAGGGATCTGCCCGATCCCAGAAGCCCCGGCCAGCTGTTCAAGACCGTGGCGGGCGGCTTCCTCCTCCAGTCGCGCGATGCCGGCCATGTCGATGCGAGCGATCTGAAGACGGTGACGAAGCGGGCGCCGACGCCGGCGGAGCTCGCCGATCTGCAATTTGCCTTCACCGTGGCGAAGCATGTGAAATCGAATGCCATCGTTTATGCCAAGGCGGGGGTCACCGTCGGTATCGGCGCCGGGCAGATGTCGCGTATCGATTCGACACGGATCGCGGCGTCGAAAAGCGCCGAGGCCGCCAAAGCGGCCGGACTGCCCGAGCCTCTGGCCAAAGGTGCGGTGGTGGCGTCGGATGCCTTCTTCCCCTTTGCCGATGGGCTCATCACCGCGGCGGAAGCCGGTGTCACCGCAGTGATCCAGCCAGGCGGCTCGCTACGCGATGCCGAGGTCATCAAGGCGGCGGATGAGCTCGGACTCGCCATGGTCTTCACCGGCATGCGCCACTTCCGCCACTAGTGTGCTGAACGCGAAGTTCCTGATATCAGGCGGCTTGCACCGACAGGAACTTCGCGTTCAAAAGCACACTAGAATCTTCGAGTTTTCTAGTGTCCTTCCGAATCCGAAGTTCGCTCGGAAGGTTCCGCTGGCTGTGGCGAACTTCGGATTCGGGACACTAGATCACGGTGAGTTTCCGTGAATTCGCCACGCGCGTAAATCACGACCTGCGCGGGCGCTGACGGCCGGCGGTCACTCTGCTACAAGCGGGCCATGCCGACCGACCTCCCCCTCGATGCCGATGACGAACGAAGCTTTCTGCCCGGCCTCGGCCTGGGCCAGCAGGGCTTGCGCCTCAAGACGCTGGTGCGCCTGCGCTGGCTGGCCGTCGCCGGCCAGACGGCGGCGGTGGTGGTCGTGCATTGGCTCCTCGGCTTCCATCTGCCGGTCGGCTGGTGCCTTGCCGCCATAGCGCTTTCGGCCTGGCTCAACATCTTTCTCACCTTGCGCTGGCGCGGCAATCTCGTCACCGACCGCAATGCGGCGGCCCTTCTCGGCTACGACATCCTGCAATTGGCGCTGCTGCTTTATCTGACCGGCGGCCTGCAGAATCCCTTCGCCTTCCTCTTCCTGGTGCCGGTCACCGTGTCGGCCACCTCGCTGCCGATCAAATGGACCCTGTTCTTAGGCGCCCTCGCTTTCATCTGCGCGAGCTTCCTCGCCTATGATCATTTGCCGCTGCCGTGGTTCGCCGAGGCGCCGCTGGAGCTTCCCACCATCTATATTCTCGGCATGTGGACGGCCTTGGTGAGCGGCGTCGTCTTCTCCGCCATCTATGCGCGCCGCATCGCCGAGGAAGCGCGCCAGATGTCGGCCGCACTTTCCGCCACTGAGCTGGTGCTGGCGCGCGAGCAGCGATTGTCGGCGCTCGACGGGCTCGCCGCGGCGGCGGCGCATGAGCTCGGCACGCCGCTCGCCACCATCGCGCTCGTCGCCAAGGAGCTGAAGCGCGAACTGCCGCAAGGCGGTCATACCGGCGAGGATATCGATCTCCTGATCAGCCAGGCGGCGCGCTGTCGCGAGATCCTCTCGCGTCTCGCCAATCGCGACACGCCGGCTGACGCCATATTGGCGCGGGCCAAACTGCCGGTGATGCTCGAGGACATCGTGGCGCCCTTGCGCGGGTCCGACGTCATCATCGCCGTCGATGCCCATGCCGACGATGACGGCAAGCCGAAGCTCGAGGGCGAACCGGTCTTCGAGCGCAATCCCGCCATCACCTATGGCCTCGGCAACCTCATCGAGAATGCCGCCGATTTCGCCTCGACCCGTGTCGATGTCGAGGCACGCTGGTCGGCGAACGACGTCACCATCACGGTGCGCGACGACGGGCCCGGCTTCTCGCAGGACATCATCGACCGGCTGGGCGATCCCTTCGTCACCTCGCGTAAGGGCTACGGGCCGGGTGATCCGGGTGACGCCGCCGGCCGCCACGAAGGCATGGGCCTCGGCTTCTTCATCGCCAAGACGCTGCTCGAGCGTTCCGGCGCCCAGGTGGCGCTGGCCAATCGCACTTACCCCGACCATGGCGCCAGCGTTCGCATTTCCTGGCCACGCGCGCGGGTGGATGTCGCCCAGCGTAAACCGTAATGTGCGTCCTAGGATTTGAGATGCGACAAGTTCGCCCCTATAAGGGAACCTGAAAGGATCAATCTTGATGACCGAACCGAACTTGCCGCAGGACCTGACGCTGCTTCTGGTGGATGACGACAAGCCGTTTCTGACGAGACTTGCGCGTGCCATGGAGACGCGCGGCTTCGTCGTGCGCATGGCGGAAACCGTGGCGGAGGGCGTCGAGCAGGTGCGCAAGGAGCCCCCAGGCTATGCGGTGGTCGACCTGCGCTTGGGCGACGGCAACGGCCTCGACGTGATCGAGGCGCTGCACCGGTCAAGGCCCGACGCGCGCGCCGTGGTGTTGACCGGCTACGGCAATATCGCCACCGCCGTCACCGCGGTGAAGCTCGGCGCCATCGATTATCTGGCGAAGCCCGCCGATGCCGATGCGGTCTACAGCGCGCTCACCGGTTCCGGCGGGGCGCGCGCCGCATTGCCCGAAAATCCGATGTCGGCCGACCGGGTGCGTTGGGAACACATCCAGCGCGTCTATGAATTGTGCAACCGCAATGTCTCGGAAACGGCGCGTCGTCTCAATATGCACCGGCGTACCTTGCAGCGCATCCTCGCCAAGCGTGCTCCTAAGTAAGATTCTCCGGATCATAGAGTCCGTGCAGCCTGAGAGCGGCGGCGCGGGCGAAGCTCAAGGTCATCGCCTTGCGCCGCGAGGCGTGCAGCAAGTGCTCGGCGGGGTTGCGCTGGACCTCCGCGCCCCAGCCATCGGCGATGATCAGTCCGGCTTCCGCCGGCATGATCTCGGGGCTGAGATCGGTCGTGATGGCGAAATAGAGCCTGTCGCAGAAATCGCGGTATTCCGGCCATTTGAGATCGGTGCGGAAATCCTCGAGCGACGATTTGATCTCGACGATCCAGATCTGCCCCGCCGGTGACAGCGCCATGACATCGACGCGCCGGCCCGAGGCGAGTGTGAATTCGCTCAGCGTGGCGAAGCCGGCCGCGCGCAGATAACGGCACACCCCCTTCTGGATGAGGGCGGCGGTCTGGGACTGACGTCCGTCCGGGCGGATCGTGGGGTTAATCGAAGGTAGCATGAACGGCGCTCAAAACAGGCTTTTGCCTCGCGGGCTTTGCCTCTAATCTTTCGCTCCAAATCACCGACCCGGTCAACCCGGGCGACAGCGGCGGACGGCACGCTGCTGACAGAAAAGGCAAATCCCGACAAAGTTGAAGACTTTGTCGATAAGGATTTGCCCCAAGATGGGGAAGGATTTCCAGATGGGCGGACTGCTCGCTCTGAGCCGCGTGATCGATGCGGTCACGGCCTTTATCGGCCGCAACGTCATATGGCTGATTCTCGCGGCCATTATCGTCAGCGCCGGCAATGCGATCATCCGCAAGGCCTTCGACATGAGCTCGAATGCCTGGCTCGAATTGCAGTGGTATCTCTTCGGCGCGGTCTTCATGCTGGCCGCCGCCTATACGTTGCAAAGAAACGAGCATATCCGGATCGATATTCTTTCCGGCCGCCTGTCGCAGAACGCCCGCAACTGGATCGACATCTTCGGCCATGTGCTGATGCTGCTGCCCTTCACCGCGCTGATGATCTATGAGAGCACGCCCTTCGTGCTGCGCGCCTTGTATTCGGGCGAGATGTCGGGCTCGGCCGGCGGCCTCATCATCTGGCCGGCGCGCGCCTTTATCCTCGCCGGCTTCTTCCTGCTCTTCCTCCAGGGCATCTCCGAGCTCATCAAGCGCATCGCCGTCATGCGCGGTTTGATCGCCGACCCCCATGCCGGGCAAGGCCACCACGCGCCGCTTGAATAGAAGGGCCCTGATCGCATGACCGCCTTCCTCATGGCCAACATGGCGCCGATCATGTTCGCCGCCCTGGTCATTTTCCTGCTGCTCGGCTATCCGGTCGCCTTCTCGCTGGCCTTCGTGGGCTTGGGCTTCGGCGCGCTCGGCATCTGGCTCGGCATGTTCTCGCCGAGTTTTCTGCAAGCCTTGCCCGACCGCGTCTTCGGCATCATGGCGAACGAGACACTGCTCGCCATTCCCTTCTTCACCTTCATGGGCCTCATTCTCGAGCGATCCGGCATGGCCGAGGAACTGCTCGACACCGCCGGCAAGCTCTTCGGTCCGGTCAGGGGCGGCGTCGCCTATGCGGTCATCTTCGTCGGCGCTCTTCTCGCCGCCACCACCGGCGTCGTCGCCGCCTCGGTGATCGCCATGGGCCTGATCTCGCTGCCCATCATGCTGCGCTACGGCTATGATCGCCGCCTCGCCTCGGGCGTCATCGCGGCGTCCGGCACGCTGGCGCAGATCATTCCGCCCAGTCTCGTGCTCATCATCCTCGCCGACCAGCTCGGCCGCTCGGTAGGCGACATGTACAAGGGCGCCATCATTCCGGGCCTCGTGCTGACCGGGCTCTACATGATCTACGTCTTCATCATGACGATGATCTATCCGAAATCGGCCCCGGCACTGCCGGCCGAGGCGCGTTCCTTCGGCAAGGGCGCCGACTACCGTCCGGTGATCATCGCCGTCGCCTTCCCGCTCGTCCTCATCATCTGGGGCATGATCGTGCTCTTCGCGCCGAAGCTCGGCATCGATCTCATCAATGCCTTCCTGCCCGGGGTCAGCGAGTGGATCGAGGCGCGCGTCGTCGCGGAGGGCCCACGCATGCTGGCGATGCTGGGTCTCTTCGCCGCCCTTTACCTCGTCTATGTCGCCTGCCTGCGCTATATGCCGAAGTTTCTGGCGACGATCGTCGGCGCCTTGTTCCTCGTGCTGGCGCTGGGCGTGGTGTGGAAGGCGGCCGGCGCTTTCGCCGCCGGCTTCGCGGCCCTTGCGCCGGCGTCGGAGCGCGGCCTCGACTTTCTGCTCGATCTCATCGCCTGGATCGCCGGCGAATGGGTCTATTTTGTCGCCTTGCTCGGGCTTGTCGGCGGCGGCGTGTCGCTTCTCAACGCGCCGTCGCGGCCGATCTCGGCCGCGGTGTGGAAGATCATCGCCGATCTCCTGCCGCCGCTCATTCTCATCTTCCTGGTGCTCGGCACCATATTCCAGGGCATCGCCACGCCGACCGAAGGCGGCGCCATGGGGGCGGCCGGCGCCCTGCTTCTGGCGCTGGCGCGCCGCAAGCTCAATCTCGGTCTCCTGCGTCAGGCGCTGGAGCAGACGAGCAATCTCTCCGCCTTCGTGATCTTCATCCTGATCGGCGCCCGCGTCTTCTCGCTCACTTTCTATGGCGTCGACGGTCATAAATGGGTCGAGCATCTGCTCACCAGCCTGCCGGGCGGCCAGCTCGGTTTTCTCATCTTCGTCAATCTGCTGGTCTTCGTGCTGGCTTTTTTCCTCGACTTCTTCGAGCTCGCCTTCATCATCGTGCCGTTGCTGGCGGGACCCGCCGAGGTGCTCGGCATAGATCTCATCTGGTTCGGCGTGCTGCTCGGCATCAACATGCAGACGAGCTTCATGCACCCACCCTTCGGTTTCGCGCTCTTCTATCTGCGCTCGGTGGCGCCGCGAAATCCGTACAAGGACCGCATCACGGGCGCGACGCTGGCGCCCGTGACCACCGGCCAGATCTATTGGGGCGCCGTACCCTTCGTGGTGATCCAGCTCATCATGGTGGCGCTCGCCATCGCCTTTCCGGCGATGATCATGCATTACAAGGGCACCGGCCCGACGGTCGATCCCAATACGATCGAGATCACGGTGCCGACCGACGGCAGCGGCGGCGATCTCACCGGCCCGCCGTCCTTCGATTGACCCTTTCGCGGATTGATGCCTAACATTGTCGGGGGCGTTGAGTAGGGAGAGGCCACATGCCTGACGCCGTGAAACCATCGGAACCGGCCCTTCCGCCAGACATGCAGCTGATCCAGATGGCGAGCGCCTATTGGGTGTCGCGCATCGTCCATGCGGCGGCCGAGCTCGCCCTCGCCGATCATCTGGCGCAAGGTCCGCGCAGTGCCGCCGAGATCGCCGGCAAGGCGGGGCTCAATGCGCCGGCACTGCACCGGCTGATGCGCAGCCTCGCCGGTCTCGGCATTCTCGATGAAGGCGAGGACAAACGGTTTGCTTTGACACCGCTCGGCGAGGCTCTCAAATCAGGCAAGGCCGTCGCGGGTTCGGCCCGCGCCGCCGTTCTCACTCTCGCTTCTCCCTGGTTCAGCACGGCCATGGACCAACTCACGGAAAGCGTGCGCAGCGGCGGCACCGCCTTCGAGAAGATCAACGGCATGGCGGTCTTCGACTATCTGGGGCGGCATCACGAGGCGGCGTCGCTGTTCAGCGAAACCATGGTCGGCATCCATGGCAGCGAGCCGCCGGCCGTCGCCGCGGCCTATGATTTTTCCGGCCTCAAGACCGTCGTCGATGTCGGTGGTGCCACCGGCAACATGCTGGCCGCGATCCTGCTTCGCCATAAGGGCTTGCGCGGCATCCTGGCCGACCTGCCGCATGTGGTGAAGGACGCGCCGGCCTTCCTGTCAGCCAAGGGCGTAAGCGACCGTGTGTCGGTAGCGCCCCACAATTTCTTTGAATCCGTGCCGGAAGGTGGTGACGCCTATATCCTCTCGCATGTCCTGCATGACTGGAGCGAGGCGCAGTGCCTGACGATCCTTGGGAATCTGCACAAGGCCATGACGGCCGAGGCGCGCCTTCTCATCGTCGAGATGGTGCTGCCCGGCCGCAACGAGCCGCATTTCGGCAAGATCCTTGACATGGTGATGCTGGCCGTGCCGGGCGGCGAGGAGCGTACGGGCGAGGAGTACGAGGCTCTGCTCGCCAAGGCAGGCTTCAAACTCACCCGTATTGTGCCCACGGCCTCACCCGTCAGCGTCGTCGAGGCGGTGAAGATGTGAGGGGGACAAAGTCTTGCCCGGCTTCTCCCGCAGGCAGGCGGGAGAAGGGACAGTCCTGCCGCTGCGGGAAAATTACAACGCCTTCTTGCGCTGCTGCGCCATCATGAAATTGTCGTAGCTCGCTTCCGCCACCTGCTGCCACAGATAGGCGTCGGCGCGATAGGCCATCACCGCGTCATGCACCTTCTTGAAGGCGGCGTTGGTGGTATTCATCTCGGCATAGGTTTCCTTCGCCGCGTCGAAGCACGCTTCCAGGATCTCGGGCGAGAAGGGGCGGAGCTTGGCGCCGTCGGCGACGAGCTTCTTGAGCGCCGCCGGATTGAGATGGTCGTAGCGCGCCTGCATATCGGTATTGGCGAGCGCCGCCGCACCGACGATGATCGCCTGATAGGTCTTCGGCAGCCCTTCCCATTTCTCCTTGTTGATGAAGAAGTGCAGCATGGGGCCGCCTTCCCACCAGCCTGGATAATAGTAATAGGGCGCCACCTTGTTGAAGCCGAGTTTCTGGTCGTCATAGGGGCCGACCCATTCGGCCGCATCGATGGTGCCCTTCTCGAGGGCGGGATAGATTTCGCCGCCGGCGATCTGCTGCGGCACCACGCCGAGCTTGGCGATCACCTTGCCGCCGAAACCGCCGATGCGCATCTTGACGCCTTTGAGGTCGGCGACGGTCTTGATCTCCTTCCTGAACCAGCCGCCCATCTGAGCACCGGTATTGCCGCCGGGCAGCGCGTGGATGTTATAGGCGGCATAGAACTCGTTCATCAGGTCGATGCCGCCGCCTTCATACATCCAGGCATTCTGCTGGCGCGCATTGAGGCCGAAGGGCACCGCGGTGGCGAAGGCGAAGGTCGGGTCCTTGCCCCAGTAATAATAGGACGCGGTATGCGCCATTTCGAGCGTGCCGTCGGTCACCTTGTCGGCGGCCTGGAGGCCGGGGACGATCTCGCCCGACGGGAAGACCTGGATCTGGAACTTGCCATCGGTCGCCTCGACGACATTGCTGGCGAAGACTTCGGCCGCGCCGAAGATCGTGTCGAGACTTTTCGGAAAGCTCGAGGTCAGGCGCCATTTGAGCTCAGGCGCGGACTGGGCGATGGCGGGGGCGGCAAGAGCAGTCGTCGCGGCGGCCGCGGTTCCGGCAGACGCAATGAATTTACGGCGATCCATTCCGGTGTTCCTTCCTTGGACGCATCGGCCCGAAAGATTGCAGGCCTTTCGGATCAGCCCATGCGCGATTGAGCCGGCGGCGCAGCGCCGGCCGATGTTTCCTCGCAGCGACAGCCCGCTCTCTCGATCCGGCGAGTCCGTCCGCCACTTTTATAAGGCGGCCGGTTGCATATTCAATGGGACTCGCCGCCCGGATGAAAAAAGCCCCGGAGACGGCGTCTCCGGAGCGGGCAGAAATGACCAATTTTTAATGAAATCTTACAACGCTTTCTTGCGCTGCTGGTTCATCATGAAGGTGTCGAAGGTGTTTTCCGAGACCTGCTGCCACAGATAGGCGTCGTTGCGCTGCGCCGCCATCGCCTCGTAGAGCTTCTTGAAGGCGGCGTTTGTGCCCGAGATCTCGGCATAGGTTTCATTCGCCGCCTTGAAGCAGGCTTCCATCACCTCCTGCGGATAGGGCCGCAATTTGGCACCGTCGGCGACGAGCTTCTTGAGCGCCGCCGGATTGACCTGGTCATATTTGGCCTGCGCATCGACATTGGCCGCCATGGCCGCCGCGGTGATGACCGACTGGTAGCTCTTCGGCAGCTCTTCCCATTTCTCCTTGTTGATGAAGAAATGCAGCGCCGCGCCGCCTTCCCACCAGCCGGGGTAATAATAGAAGGGCGCCACTTTGTTGAAGCCGAGCTTCTGGTCGTCATAGGGGCCGACCCATTCGGCCGCATCGATCGTGCCTTTCTCGAGCGAGGGATAGATCTCGCCGCCGGCGATCTGCTGCGGCACCACGCCGAGCTTCTGCATGACGGCGCCGGCGAAGCCGGCAATGCGCATCTTGACGCCCTTCAGATCCTCGACGGTCTTGATCTCCTTGCGGAACCAGCCGCCCATTTGCGCGCCGGTATTGCCGCCCGGCATGCCGATGAAGTTGTAGGGCGCGTAGAACTCGTTGAGCAGCTCATTGCCGCCGCCATGATAGAACCAGGCATTCTGCTGGCGCGAATTGAGGCCAAAGGGTACGGCGGTGCCGAAGGCGAAAGCCGGATCCTTGCCCCAATAGTAGTAAGAGCAGGTATGGGCCATCTCGACGGTGCCGTCGGACACCTTGTCCGCGGCCTGCAGGCCCGGCACGATCTCGCCGGCCGGGAAGCATTGGATCTGGAACCGATTGTCGGTCGCCTCGGCGACGAATTTGGCGAAGACCTCGGCCGCGCCATAGATCGTGTCGAGACTTTTGGGGAAGCTCGAGGTGAGCCGCCATTTGAGCTCGGGCGCGATTTGGGCGATGGCGGGCGCGGCGAGCGTCGTCGCGGCGGCTGCAAGGGTTCCGGAAGTGGTGATGAAACGACGGCGATCCATAAGGCTTCCTCTCGCTTGGCCCGGGGATGGGCCATTGGACTGTAATTGCGGGCGTGGCCCGGAGTGCCTTTATAGGAGGCGCCGGAGCGTCTGACCAATACGCCAAAAGACGGTCTCTTTTCGTCCTGTGACGGATGAAATTTTGAGCGGACTGGAACGATAGTTCCAAAGGATTTCAACCAGAAAGTCGCTCGCACCTGCAATATCGCGCTTTGCGATCAATTAAATACGCTCAATATTTTGTCCGATTTATTGACATGGCGCTGATGGCTGTTAGCGTGCCCGTCGATCGATGGGGCAGTTCTTCAATCCACCCCAGGAGGCTGGGTTTTGAGCACGTCCTTTTTGCAGGATGCTTCGTGGTTACGCGCGAGCGGATGAGGTGATTTCGGGATGAATATGATGCAGCAGACGGACTTCGCGCCGGTGATCTATGCCAATTGCCGCGTGCTGACCATGGCGCCGAAGCAGATGCAGGCCGACGCCTTCGTGGTGATCGGCGACCGTTTCGCCTTTGTCGGCAGCCGCGCCGAGGCGAAGCAGCGTTTTCCGCTGGCCGAGGAGGTCGATCTCGCCGGCCGGCATGTCATACCGGGGCTGATCGAATCGCATTCGCATCCGGATATGGAAGCCAATCTCATCACCGAATGGGTGTGCTTCTCCTATCCGAAGTTCCGCAGCAAGGCCGAGGTTCTGGCTTACATCGCCAGCGCGGCGGGCAAGCTGCCGGCCGGCGCTTATGTAAAGGGCTACGGCTATGACGACGTCAAGCTCGGCGGCTATCCGACGCTCGCCGAGCTCGATGCCGCCGCACCCGCCGCGCCGGTCTTCATCCTGCGCACCGACGGCCATGTCGGGCTCGCCAACAGTCTGGCCCTGAAGCAGCACAAGCTCTTCGAGCCGGGCAGTGACGATCACCTGAAATTCGGCTCCGTCGATCGCGACGCCAATGGCCGGCCGACCGGGCTTTTGCGCGAGACCGCCGCCGAGGCGATCGGCAAACCGCTTCAGGATGCCGTCCCCTATGAGAACCTGAAGCGCGGCCTCACGATGGTGTTCGACGAATATGCGAGCAAGGGTGTAACCTCGGTCCACAATTCACTGACCACCGAGCTCGCTTATCGCGCCTATCAGGAGATGAGCAGGAAGGGCGATCTGCGTATCCGCGTCGGTGCGATACTGAGCGGCCGCGACGGCGACTTCATCGATCGGGTGATCGCTTCCGGCATGGCCAATTATTTCGGTGACGATTTCATCCGCATCATCGGTGTCGAATGGTGCCCGGACTGCAGCACCAGCGGCCGCACCGCCGCCTATCACGAGCCCTATGTCGGTACTCCCATCGAAGGCGAGCCGGTGCCGAATTACGGCATGCTGCTGCATGATGTCGACGAATTCGCGGACTACGTGGCCAAGGCGCACAGAGCCGGCTTCGTGGTCTGCGCCGACGGCGTCGGCGACCGCGGCATCGATTTCGTACTCGACGGCTATGAGAAGGCGCTGACGGAGCTGCCCAAGGAGGATCACCGCTTCCGGGTGGAGCATTGCTGCTATGTGACGCCCAAAATCCTCGAACGGCTGAAGCGGCTCAAGGTCATCGCCTCCTCGGCGACCGGCTTCGCCTATGATCTGGGCGATGCCTATGTCCGCAATCGCGGCGCTGAGGCGATGCAATGGATGTGGCCGCACCGTACGCTGAACGACAACGGCGTCGTGGCGCCCGGACATTCCGACGCTCCAATCTGCCAGGTCAATCCGTTCCGCGGCATGTATGCCATCGTCGCGCGCAAGACCGACAGCGGCCAGTCGCTTTATGCGGCGGAGGCGGTGTCGAATATCGAAGCGCTCAACTGCTATACCTATCTCGCCGCCTATTCCGGTCGCGAAGAGCAGGCCAAGGGCACCATCGAGGCGGGCAAGCTCGCCGACTTCGCCGTTATCGATCGCGATCTCGCGACCGCTACGCCTGAGGAGCTTCTCGGCACGGTGGTGCTCGCGACCTATCTCGGCGGCCGCAGGATCTACGCCGCGGCGGGCTGACGTTACCTGTCTGGTCCCGGTCGTGCTGCGGAGCGGGACTAGTGTGCTGAACGCGAAGTTCCTGATATCAGGCGGCTTGCACCGACAGGAACTTCGCGTTCAAAAGCACACTAGAATCATTAGGTTTTCTAGCGTGGGATGCGAAAAAGTGGGCACCGGTTTTTCGCAAGAATCCCGCGCCAACATATAAGAATCGATCACGTTTATGAGTTTGGATCGATTCGATCCAAACTCATCGTGATCTAGTGTCCTTCCGAATCCGAAGTTCGCCCAGAAGGTCCCGCTGGCTGTGGCGAACTTCGGATTCGGGACACTAGCCCAAAGAGGCGAAGGGAAGGTCTGAGCAGATGGAACCGTCATTCGATATCGGCGCGCGCCTGAAGGCGATGCGTAGCGCTGCCGGTCTTTCGCAACGCGAGCTGGCCGAACGCGGCGGCGTCCCGCACGCCCAGATCTCCCATGTCGAACGCAACAAGATCAGCCCGTCGGTCGCCACCTTGCGCAAGATCCTCACCGGGCTCGGCGTCAGCATGGCCGATTTCTTCGAGCATGAGCGCCAGCTGCCGGCCGGGCCTTTCTTCGGGCCGGGTGATCTCATCGACCTCACCTCGAAGATCGCCACCCATGCGATCGGCCACGGGACGGGTCGCATGTCTTTCCGCCAGATCGGCGATGCCCGAACCCACAATCTGCAAATCCTTCATGAAATTTACGAGCCCGACGCCGATACCGGCTCGACATATCTCCAGCACGCTTCCAGCGAAGGCGGCTATATCATCGCAGGCGAGCTCGAAGTGACGGTGGGCGATCAGGTGCGCGTCCTCAAGGCGGGCGAATCCTATCTGTTCGACAGCCGCATCCCGCACCGGTTCCGCAATGTTTCCGCAGAGAGAACGGTGGCGATTTCTGCCTGCTCACCGCCCTATCTGTGGGCTGGGGCGGCTAGCATCGTCGGCCATTCCTCTGAATGACATGAACTTTACTTAAGGCAATCGAGGCCGGAACGGGCGGAACCTTTCGCGCGGGATCGCGTTATCGGCATGTGCTTCGGCAAGGCTCGTTGAGCCGGCCGAAGCCCGGCCCGCCCCTGAAGCTCCGTGGTTTTCCCGGGCGGGCCGACGGCAACTACTAAAAGATCTGGGATGTTTCCTGCGGGAGGAGTCAATGACCCTGTCGGCACATAAGGTTCTGTTTTCGGTGATCACGCTGGCCGCGCTTCTTGGCTTCGGCTGGGTGCTGATCGTCTATGTGCTATCTTTCCGCGCCGCCCAATGGGTTGTCGACAGGATTGAAGATGGCATGGTGCCGCGCCGACTGGCGCTGCGGCCGGTACACCCGGCTCGCGCGCCCTATCGCCCGTCCTATTATCGCGACGTCTATATGCGCTGATCTGAGGCTCTTTCAGACAGCAGAATTTCTCTGCAGCAGCAGTCCGATGATGAAGAACGCCATGGCCGCGATCGGAGCCGCCGTGCGCACATGGTTCCAGAACGTCCATTCCGCGAGATAGCGCTGCCATATTAGCGCGCCCTCGCTGCTGGCGGGCGTGACCGTGGCCAGCGCGTCGTTCAAGGGGACATTGAAGATAATCGTCACCAGGAATGAGCCTGCGACATAAAGAAGAGCGGCGGCGAGAATGAGGGCGCTGCCCGAGGAGCTCCAGTTCGTGAGCGCCAGTACGGCCGCGACAGCGCAGAGCAGCGGCGTGCCCAAAAACACCGCCATGAACCACGGATTGATCACCGCGACATTGATGGAATTCATCGCCGCGATGCCGTCGGCGGGCGGCAGGCGGGCGAGCGCCGCCATCACGAAAGTCGAGAAGGCATAGAAGATTCCGGCGGTGAGGCCGGCACCAAGCGCGCAGAGAAAGGTCACCAAGGCAAACAGGCTCATGCGGATCTTCCTATTATGTCCCGATTTCAGGCCTTTTCGATCATCCTTTGCAGGCCGCGATAGACTGTTTCCAGGCGCTCGAAGCCTCCTTCGGTGAGCGTGATTGGCGCTGCATTGTCGGCGATCGCCGCCAGGATCAAAGCCGCGTCGGCGGGCCGCGCATTGTCGGCGAGCTCGCCGCGCGCCGCCGCCGTCGCCAGCGCCGCGGCGAAGATCGCCAACAATTCGCTGCCGAAATGATCGAGCATCTGCCGGCCCTTGGCGCTGAGGAGGTCGGCATCCTGGCGCAGACGCGAGATGAGGCTCCAGGGCTGCCCGCTTTCACCGGCCGCGTTGAAATGTTGGAAGCGCTTGCGGCTGACGCCGATCATCGCCTCGATCTTGTCGCCGAGGCTCGAATTCTCCACCGACCAGACCTCCCGCAAGGTGACGAGCGTCACCCGCACATAGTCATCCAGCACCTCCTCGACGAGGGCTTGCTTGCCGCCGAAATGGTAGTGGATATTGGCGCGCGTGATGCCGAGCTCCTCGGCGATGTGGCCGAAGCTGGCGCCGCGATAGCCGTTGCGCACGAGAAGCTCGAGGGCGGTGTCCTTGATGGCCTGGTGGGTGTCGATCTCGCTCATGGCCTCGTAATAGAGCGATTTGCCTGATTTACCGAGAGCTCTCCGATTGACAAAATACTTACTTGCAAGTAAGTAAAGAAAAAAGGGAGCCCCAGGTGTATTTGGAGTTTTTCTCCGCCACGGACGGCGACACGCCGGAGGTCGTACGGGCCGGCAATCTGGTTTTTGTCGGCGGGCTCTACGCCGGCGATGGCGCGACCGATGTGAAGGCCGAGGCCGGTGCGATCTTCGAGCGCCTGAAAGCGCTTCTCGCCCAGGCCGGCGCCACGCTGGCCGATGTCGTGAAGCACAATATCTATTTCAGCTCATCGCCCGACGACCTCTCTATCGCGCACTTCATGGCCGAGCTCGACGAGGTGCGCAGCACCTATTTCACCTATCCCGGCCCCACCACGACCGAGATCAATTGCGGCCTCGACCGCGCCGTCGCCCGCCTCATGATCGATGCCTGGGCCGTCATCGGGGCCGAGCGCGAGGTGCTCGATCCGCCGGCACATTGGCGCTGGCCAAAGCCTTCGCCTTTCGTCCACGGCTGGAAGGTCGGCAATATGCTGTTCCTTGGCGGCCAGCGCGCCCTCGACCGCGACGGCCGTCTCCTCGGCCTGGGCGATATCGAGATCCAGACTGATGAGGCCTTCCGCAATCTCGACACGATGCTGAAGGCGGGCGGCGGCGACCGCCGCAATCTGATGCGCCAGAACACCTATTTCCGGTTCTTCGGCGAAGGCCGCGCCGTCACCGACTATTGGGAGAAGATGACGGCCGTGCGCCGGCGTTATATGTCGGTGCCCTCGGCCGCCGGCGCCGGCTTGCGCATAGAGAGCCTGAGCCTCGCCGACGAGCTCATCCAGGTCGAAGGCATCGGCGTCCTTGGCGACGAAAAGCAGCGCCTGCAGCCCGCCGGTCACTGGGACTGGAGCATTCCCGGCAACCAGTTCACGCAAGGCTGGAAGATCGGCCGGCTTGCTTTCATCGGCGGCCAGATCTCGGCCGACGCCAGGGCGCGCGCAGTGGGCCATGACATGGAGACGCAGTCGCGCAATGTCTTCAATTTCATCCGCCGGACGCTCGCCGAAGCGGGCCTCGACGAGACGCATGTCGCCAAGCTCTATATCTACTACCACGCCGAGGGCAGCTGGGCTGATATCGCGGCGGAGCGCGAGGTGATCGCCCGCGTGCAGCGCGAATTCTATCCATCGCCCGGTCCGGTGGTGACGGCCTTGCGCGTCGCGGGCTTCGCCTTCGAGGATCTCCTGATCGAGATCGAGGCTCTGGCAGTGACACGCGACTGATGGCCAAGGAGGACTTCACCCTTGCCGAATTCGCCGACCGACTCGGCCGCGTCAGGGCCCGCATGGCCGAACGTGGCCTTGACTGGCTCATCGCCGTCCATCCGGCCTCCATCCACTGGCTGACCGGCAGCGACGCCAAGAGCTATCAGGAATTCCAGTGCCTTCTCATCGGCGCGGCAAGCGAGCCGCTGCGGATATTGACGCGCCACGGCGAGGTGAATGAATTCGAGACCTGCTCGCTCGCCGACGAGGTGTTTGGCTTCGGCGGCGGCGAGACAGAGGATCCCATCGCCGCCTTCGCTCGTCTTGCACGCCGGCACGGGCTCCTGGGCTCGCGCATCGGTCTCGAAGTGCCGGCTTTCTATCTCCATCCCTATCACTATCTGGCGCTGCGCGATCTGTTGGGGCCTGACCGTGTTGTCGATGCGAGCGATCTCATCGCCGATCTCAAGCTCGTGAAGTCTGCGGCCGAGCAGGCCTGTATCCGCGAGGCTTCGGCGCTCTGCGATAAGGGGCTCGAACGTTTTATCGCCGAGCTCAGGCCCGGCGCATCCGAGCTGGCGCTGGCGGGTGCGGTCTACGAAACGCTTCTCAAGCAGGACAGCGGTATCGCCGCGAGCCCGATCAATCTCGTGTCCGGCCCACGCTCGGCCTTCAGCCACGGCGCGCCGACCGGGCGCCGCCTGGCGGCCGGTGATTTCGGCAATATCGAATTCGGCGCCACCGCCAAACGCTACACCGCGACCATCGGCCGGCAATTTGCGCTGGGTCCGCCGACGCGGCGCATGCGCGAGCTCTATGATACGGTGCGTCGCGCTTCCGACGCGATGATCGCCGCGATCCGCGCCGGCGTGCCGGCCAGCGTGCCTCATGAGGCGGCCAAGCGCGTGATCACCGCGGCGGGGCTCGAGCCCTACCGCGTGCATCTGTCGGGCTACAGCCTCGGCCCCGGTTTCCCGCCGAGCTGGGCCGAGAGCCTGGCGCTGATCGGCGCGAGCGCCCATCGTCTGGAGGCCGGCATGGTGGTCACCATCGAGCCGCCGGTCTTCATCGGAAAGGAAGGATTGGGAGCGCGCATCATCGACAATGTGCTGGTGACCGAGACCGGGGCGGAACTTCTCAGCGGTGTGTCCCGTGATCTCATCATCGTGTAGAAACCTGGAGAAGTCTGCCGCGTCGCAGAAGGGGCTCTGCGCCGATGAACTATAATTTCCGCTTCGAGATTCTGCTGCGCTACCAGGACGAGATTATTTCGGGCGTGCTGCTCACGCTCCAGCTTTCTGTCCTCACCATGATCCTCGGCCTGCTCATCGGCCTATGTGTCGCCATCGCCTCGAACCATCCCGCCAGATCCCTTAATGTTCCGGCGCGCATCTATGTCGAGGCGATACGCAACACGCCGCTGCTGGTGCAGCTCTTCATCGTCTTCTTCGGCCTTCCCTCGCTTGGCATAAGGCTCAGCGCCGATCTCGCCGCGGTGATCGCCCTCTCGATCAATATGGGCGCCTATGCTGCGGAGATCCTGCGCGCCGGCTTCGAATCGGTGCGCCGCAGCCAGATCGAGGCCGGCCGCTCGCTCGGTCTCACCGCCGCCCAGACCTTCCGCCATGTCGTGCTGTTCCAGGCGATGAAGGCGATCTATCCGGCACTCGCCAGCCAGTTCGTGCTCATCATGCTCGCCACCTGCGTCGTTTCCTCCATCGGCGTCACCGAGCTCTTTCACCAGGCCGCCTTCATCGATTCGCGCACCTATCGCTCCTTCGAGGCCTATACGCTGATTACCCTCTCTTATCTCCTGCTCACCTTGGCCTTCCGCGCCCTCTTCGCGGCGATCTACTGGCTCGTCTTCGTCAGGAGGCCGGCCCGATGATCCGCGAATTCGCCGGCGCCGATGTCGTCTACCTGCTGCTCGCGGCGCGCTGGACGGTGGCGCTTGCTTTGATCGCCATGCTGGGCGGCGGTCTTCTCGGCCTCGTCATCGCCGCCCTGCGCATCGTGCCTTTCAGGCCCGCCAACTGGCTGGCACTTCTCTATATCAATCTCATCCAGGGTACGCCGCTTCTGGGCCAGCTCTTCGTCTTTTTCTTCGGCCTGCCGCTCATCGGCATCCAGGTCGACGCCTGGACGGCGGCGGCGATTTCGCTCTCGCTTTATGCCGCCGCTTTCTTCGGCGAGATCTGGCGCGGTGCCCTGCAATCCGTGTCGCCCCGCCAATGGGAGGCGGGCGCCTCCCTGGGGCTGACCTATGGCCAGCGCCTGTTCTATGTCGTGCTGCCGCAGGCCCTGCGCGTCGCGGTAGCGCCCACCGTCGGGTTCTTGGTGCAGCTCGTGAAGAACACCTCGCTCACCGCCCTCATCGGCTTCGTCGAATTGACGCGCGCCGGGCAGATCATCTCGGGCGCCACTTTCGCGCCCTTGCGCGTCTATCTTGTCGTCGCCGCCGTCTATTTCGTCCTGTGCTTCTCGCTGTCGCAAATGAGCCGGCGGCTCGAAAGGAGACTCCATGCTGCTCGTTGAGCTCACCCGGATCCGCAAGGCCTTCGGCCCGGTCGAGGTGCTGAAGGACGTGTCGCTGAACGTCGAGAAGGGCGAGATCGTCGCCATCATCGGCCGTTCGGGCTCCGGCAAGTCGACGCTCTTGCGCTGCATCAACGGGCTGGAGCAGGTGCAGGCGGGCAAGATCCTCGTCGCCGGCATCGATGTCACCGCCAAGGACGCCGATCTCAATATGCTGCGCCAGAGGGCCGGCATGGTGTTCCAGAGCTATAATCTGTTTCCCCATCTCGATGTCGAGCGCAATGTCACCCTCGCCTTGAAGCTGGTGAAGAAGCTCGATCAGGAGAGGGCGCGCGCCATCGCACGCGAGGTCGTGGCGAAGGTCGGCCTCGCCGAGAAGCTCCATGCCTATCCGGACGAATTGTCGGGCGGCCAGCAGCAGCGCGTCGCCATCGCCCGCTCGCTCGCCATGCAGCCGGCTTTGATGCTGTTCGACGAAATTACTTCCGCACTGGACCCTGAGCTCGTGGGCGAGGTGCTGCGCGTCCTCGAAGGTGTGGCCAAGGAGGGCATGACCATGATGCTCGTTACCCATGAGATGAACTTTGCCAGGAACGTCGCCGACCGCGTGATCTTCATGCATGAGGGCCGCATCCATGAGGATGGCCCCGCGCGCGAGATCCTGCAGAAGCCGCGTACGGCGGAACTCGGAAGCTTTCTGAGTGCCGTGCTTCACTAACCAGGAGAATGATATCAAGCCTAGGGAGAATGACATGAGACATCTGACCAAGTTGATATTCGCCTTACTGCTGGCCGGGCTCTTTGCCGCTCTGCCGGCCAAAGCCGCCGACCTCCAGCAGATCATCAAGAATGGCGTGGTGCGCATCGGAGTGCCGATCGACGTGCCGCCTTTCGGCTCCGTCGACAAGAACAACGAGGCGGTCGGCCTCGATGTCGACATGGCGAAGAACATCGCCGGAGCTTTGGGTGTGAAGCTCGAACTGCAGCAGATCACCGGCGCCAACCGCGTGCCCTATCTCGCCACCGACAAGCTCGACATCGTCATCGCCGCCATGGGCGCCACGCCTGAGCGCGCCCTGCAGATCGCCTTCACCTCGCCCTATGCGGCGCTCTCCATCGGCGTCTTCGGGCCGGACAGCATCGCGGTGACGAAGCCTTCCGAGCTCACCGACCAGACGATCGCTGTGGCCCGCGGCACGACCCAGGATCTCGAGCTCACCAAGGCGGCGCCCAATGCCAAGATCATCCGCTTCGATGATGACGCGACCGCCGCGGCGGCCTTCACCTCGGGCCAGGCGCAGCTTTCTCGCCACGGCCGACGTCGTCGCCAAGGACATGATGGACAAGGACCCGAAGCTGCAGTTGAAACCCAAATTCATCCTGCAATTCTCGCCCTGCTATATCGGCATTCAGCAGGGCAGCCCGGAACTGCTGCGGTGGCTCGACACCTATATCCATCTGGGCCTGCTCGACGGCTCGCTCTCGGCACTGTCCGTGAAATGGATCGGCACGCCGCTGCCGGCCAATTTCCCGAGCATGTAGGGCGGTCCTTTCCAAAAGCTTCCCCTCTCCCTTTGCAGGAGAGGGGAAATCAATTGCCCCCGCCGGCCTCGACTGTATGCTCACGCTCATGCTGAGCGAGCGGAGTATTTTGCGCCTGTCCATTGCCGTGACCGTGTTCGTCGCGGCCTTCGGCATCATCATCGGCCTGCTCTCGGGCTCATTCGCCATCGTCTTCGACGGCATCTATTCCCTGGCCGATGCTGGTATGACCATCGTGGCGCTGCTTGTCGCCAATCTTATCGCGTCGTCGACCGCTTCCGGATCGCTGCGCACCCGTCTTGTCGAGCATTTCACCATGGGCTTCTGGCATCTCGAGCCCATGGTGCTGTTGCTCAATGGCGTGCTGCTGATGGGAGCGGCGATCTATGCGCTGATCAACGCCGTCGGCAGCCTGATGACCGGCGGTCGGGCGCTCGAATTCGATATCGCCATTCTCTATGCCGCGATCACGCTCGTCACCTGTCTCGCCATGGCGATCTTCGACAGGCGCGCCAACCGCCGCATCAAATCCGATTTCCTGAAGCTCGACGAGAAGGCCTGGGTGATGTCTGGCGGTATCACCGCCGCGCTGCTCGTCGCCTTCGTCATCGGCTATCTCATCCAGGGCACGTCCTATCAATATCTCTCGCCCTATATCGATCCGCTGGTCCTGGCGTTGGTCTGCCTTGTCATCATTCCGATGCCCATCGGCACGGTGAGGCAGGCGCTCGCCGATATCCTTCTCGTCACCCCCGCTTCCTTGAAGCAGCAGGTCGATGAGGTGGCACAGGAGATTGTCGCGCGCTACGGCTTCCTCTCCCATCGCGCCTATGTCGCCAGGGTCGGCCGCGGCCGCCAGATCGAGCTTTATTTCATCGCGCCCACCGGCTGGCCGGCGCGGAAGATCGAGGAATGGGATGCGTTGCGCGACGAGATCGGCCAGGCGATCGGCGGCGAGGGGCCTGATCGCTGGCTGACCATCGCCTTCACCACCGACCGCGAATGGGCGGACTGACCATCCTGAAAAATGCAGGCACATAAAGTGGGGGAAAGCCCAATGTCCGATCTCGATTTGCTCGATCTCGAGGCCCGAACGCTGTTCGTGCTGACGTCCTGGGACCGCATTGCGCGCGAGAACGACCCCGACCGCTCGGCCGGTCCGAGATTCTGGCTCGCCGGCTGCGCGGAAGGCCGTGTCGCAAGGCTGCATCATGAGGTATCCGATGGCGTGGCGGCGGAGATCGCCGCATCTCTCACGCAGGAGCAGCCGTTCCACGAACCGGGTGCATTGCCGCGTTTCATCGACCGCTACGAGGCGCTGCTCAGGGGAGCCGGCCTTCCGCTCGTGCGCAGCCTCGAGCTCGTCCATGAGCTCCCGCATGGCCTCGACCATGCGCGGGGCGCACCGCTGATCGCCTCCGGCAGCGCCGAAGGCGACCGCTTCATCGCCGAGGTCGAGCGGGACGGCATGCCGCCCCATCTCGTTGATCTCGGCGTGCGCGGGATCGCGGATCTCTGGGCGCCCTGGGTTTTGCTTTTGGAAGCGGGTGAGGTGGCGGCCATGGCCTTCGCCGCGCGTCTTGGGCGTGACGGCGCCGAGCTCGGCCTCGTTACGGTGCCGAAATTTCGCGGCCGGGGTTTCGCCGCGCGCGTCGCCGCCGCCTGGACGCACTTGCCGGAGCTCCGATCCCGCCGGCTCTTCTATGGTGCCGATCAGGACAATCTCGCCTCAAAGCGGGTCATCACGAAACTGGGACTGCGCCGCATCGGCGTCAGCCTCAGGCTCACCTGAGACGACCCCCCGGTGCCTGAGCCGGTTCACGCCCGTCTTCGCCGGGCTGGTTTCGCCATCTGCCCGGTCCTGATCACAACATTGGGCACCCGGTTCTCCAGGAGCTCGACCTCGACCAGCATCCGGGCGCTCAGCGCGTAGGTCTTACCCGCATGGGTGAAGCGGGCGAATTCGATGCCGGGCGGCACCGCGATGGTGGCGACGACATCGGCCGCCAGTTTTTCGAGATGATCGGTGTTGCGCACCGAGGCGCGGGCCGCGCGGCCCAGAAAGATCTTGGTATGTGACATGACTTTCCCTTTCAGACGCAATCCGGCTGTCGAATGCCGGTGCGCGGATCGGGAAGGGAAAGATGTCAGGTCATGTGGACTCAATAGCTGGGCGCTGTGGCGTCAATGCGGCGCCTAGAGGCAATATATTCCTTGACAGGAATATACTTGTCAGGGAATATACGAATATGCAAACCGATGCCTTTGCCATTCTGGTGGAGCCGGCGCGGCGCAACCTTCTCGATGCGCTGAGGAACGGCGAGTTGAGCGTCAACGACCTTGTCCGTAAATTGCGCCTCCCACAGCCCAGCGTCTCCAAGCATTTGAAGGTGCTGCGCGAGGCGGGTTTCGTCAAAAGCCGCAGCGCCGCGCAGCAGCGGCTTTATCGTCTTGAGCCGGCGCGGCTTCAGGCGATCGATGCCTGGCTTGGCCCCTATCGCGAATTGTGGACGCGCCATCTCGATAAGCTGGAACGGCATCTCGACCGAATGGAGGAGTGAATGACGCCTAAGAATTATTCACCGGGTCCGCTGGCCGAAGTCTCGCGTGAATTGGGTGATGGCGAGGCGACACTCGTCTTCATCCGGCGCCTGCGTCATCCACCCGCCAAGGTCTGGCGCGCCTTGATTGAGCCTGGAGAGCAGCTCGAATGGATGCCTTTCGTCGCGAGCCGCGCCCTCGACCGTGTAGGTCCGTTCAGCTTGCGCATGACCGACCAGGAAAACGGCCCGGAAAGCGTGGCCGAAGTCACTGTGGTGGAGTCGCAACGGTGTCTCGCCTTTCAATGGGGCGCCGATCTCCTGACCTGGGAGCTTGAGCCTGACGGCGACGGCACGCGCCTCACCTTGCGCCACCGGACGAAGACGCCCGATATGATTTCGAGCTTCGCCGCCGGCTGGCATATCTGCCTCGATGTCTTGGCGCTATACCTCGACGGCCGTCCGGTCGGCCGCATCGTCGGCAAAGACGCGCTCGACCATGGCTGGCCGGCGCTCAACGACGCCTATCGGAGGGTCTTCGCCGGACAGTGAAAGGCCTGCGCCGCCCCTGTAACCGCACGATCTGCTGCTCTATCGTGGCGCCATCGCACCTGGGGCTGACGGCTCGAGCGCTCCCATGAGGATCGGTTCGAGCTGGATTGACGAAAGCCGCAAGATCGGAGGCGAAAAGTGAAGAACGCCATAGCCTATGTCCTCGTCTCCGTGTTGCTCTCGATTCTCACGCTGGCGGTCTTCGAGGGGGGCTATTCCATCGCCGAATGGCGCAAGCCGCATCGCAGCATCCTATATCAGCTGAGCACGCTCGCCGGCCTTGCCCCCCCTTTTAACAATGCGTCCGCCTACCAGCCCTATTTCGCCGATCCCCGGGAGCTCGCCGAGCTTGTCCCGCTCATCAAGGCGGAGAACGTCGGCATCGGCGGCACACCCTACGATGTGCGCTCCACGGATTCGGCCGTCGGCCAGCTCGAGAACGGTTGTCCGGGCCTCAAGCCCAATCTGCGCATGACCGCCATCATCCTTCGTTCCTCCGCCTTCGGCCCCTTGGGTTTTCCCACCGCCTTTTTCCAGGTCGACAAAAAGCTCGATCCGCAGCTTAAGGACTTCTTTCAGCGATATGGCGGGCCGCCAACGACGCTCACGACCAATGCGCAGGGCGAGCGGACTACGGTTCCCGAGGTCACGGCTGATCGCGTCGTGCTGGTGGCGGGCGATTCCGTCGCCTTCGGCGCTATGATCGACGACGACGCGACCATTGCCTCGCAACTGCAGGCTCGCGATCAGGCGCGCCATTATGTCAATCTCGGCGTTCCCGGCGCCACGGCAGCGCAGATTCATTGCCGGCTCGAGGCCGCCACCGCGCGCTACAAAGGCCGGATCGATGAGCTCATCTATGTCTATTGCGAGAATGACTTCGACGAGAAGATTCCCTATGGCACGCCCGGGGAGGTCGTGAACTCGCTCAAGGAAATCGTCGCGCGCGAGAAGATCGGCAAGGTAACCGTGATGTTTGCGCCGACGGTCAATATGGTCATGCCCGAAATGACGCGCATCGATGGTTCCGAATGGAGCCCGACGGCGCGGCGCGAGAAACAGCGCGCCGAGCTCGAGAGCCTGGTCAAGGCGGCGGGCTTTCGCTGGGGCGATATCGGCACCCTGGCGCAGGGCGAGGCGGACGCGAGGAAAAGCAAACTCGCCATCTGGTCATATTATGTCGATATGGTCCATTGGTCGGCCTATGGCACGAGCAAGGTGGTGGACTTCCTGACCCGCCGGACTCCAAACTCATAAACGTGATCGATTGTAGCACGGGATTCCTGCGAAAAACCGGCGCCGCTTTCTTGCATCCCGCGCTTGTCAGGACGTTTCGGCTGTTCCTCTCCTTGTGACTGGCCGATGTTCCGGGATATCGTGGCGTGGGGGATCGTGATCAAGGGTTTTCGATATGGCGAAAGTTTCCACGCCCTTGACGGCTGACGCAGGCCAAAGCGATCGAAGGCGCGTGGTCTGGGCCGGCATCGTCGGCAATGTCATGGAATGGTACGATTTCGCCATTTACGGCTTCTTCGCCCGCACCATCGGCAGCCTCTTTTTTCCAGCCGAGGATCCGCTGACCTCCCTGCTGGCCGCCTATGCGGTTTTTGCCGTCGGCTTCTTCATGCGGCCTCTGGGCGCCATTCTCTTTGGCCATATAGGCGACCGTGTCGGCCGCGGCCCCGCCTTGCTCTGGTCGGTGGTGGCGATGGCGGTCCCGACCCTCCTCATGGGCCTGTTGCCCACCTATGCCCAGATCGGCGTCTGGGCCTCACTCCTGATGATCTTGTGCCGCATGATGCAGGGCCTGGCGGTGGGCGGCGAATATACGAGTTCTGCCGTCTTCCTTGCCGAGACCGCGCATCCGGAAAGGCGCGGTGCGGCGACGGCCTGGGCGGTGTTCGGCGCCACGGGGGGCATCCTGCTCGGCTCGGCCGTGGGCGCGCTCGTTCTCAACGTTCTGCCGCTCGATGAGGTCGTGGCCTGGGGCTGGCGTGTGCCGTTCCTGTTTGGCGTGCTGGTGGGTGTGGCGGGTTTCCTGCTGCGCCGGCGCATGCCCTTCGACAAGCCCGCCGCGAAGGGAGGCTCGCCGCTGCTGCGCGCTTTAAGCGAGCACCCTTTGGCGATGCTGCAGGCGGTGGGTATCAGCCTCGTCAATGCTGTCGCCTTCTATCTGATCTTCGTCTATCTCGTCAGTTGGCTGAAGCTCGCCGCCGACATGGGCGCGCGCACGGCGCTGTGGATCAACTCGCTCAACATGGTGATCCTGCTCGGCGTGGTGCTGGTCATGGCGCGCCTCTCCGACCGCATCGGCCGCAGACCGATCCTGGCGGGGGCGGCGATCGGGCTGTTGTTATTCTCCTGGCCGCTGATGGTGCTGATGCAGGCAGGCGGCGTCATCAATGTCTTTCTCGGACAGCTCGGCTTCACCTTGCTCATCGGCTCCTATGGCGCGGTCAACGCCATCACGCTCTGCGAGGTGTTTCCGCGCCATGTGCGCTGCTCGGCGGTGTCGGCGTCCTACAATGTCGCTTTCGGCTTCGTCGGCGGCACGGCGCCGGCGGTCGCCACCTGGCTCATCGAGACGAGCGGCGACCCGACGATGCCAGCCTTCTACATCATGCTCTGCGCCGCGATCTCGGCGGCGGCGGCTTTGTCGGTGCGCGAGAGCCGGCACCGGTCGCTGAAGGATGAGGCGACGGCGACTACCTAGTCTAGAGCACCGGCGCGAAAAGCTTGTGGTCGGGCTTGCCCCGACCATGCGAAGCGGTTTTCCGAAACTCGTGTCCCGCCTCAGGGCGTCAGCGGCAACACCTTCAGTTCCTTCCGGGCGGTGCCAAAGGTGCCAAGCTGATAGACCGATGCGCCGGTCGGCGAGAACGTGAACGAGTCGAATGGCTCGGCCAGCATCTTGTTCAAATAGGTTTCCGTTCCGACGCCGATCGTCACATGCGGATTGAAGTGCTTGCCCGCCGCCATCGTAACGAAGTGGGAGACGTAATCGATCAGCGATTTTTGAATATCGCGTCCGCCATCCTCGCTGAAGAACGCCGCCGGGGTCCCGGTCTTCACGGTGTAGGGCGCAACCGCCTTGATCAGCTCATCTTGCAGCCGATGCAGGTCTTTAGTCGGTTCGACGACGATCCCGGCGAGGCCCACCGGTGGAGACGGGATGTAGTAATATTTGAAAGCCTTCAGCTTCCATGACAAAGGTTTTTCTTTGGCCAGAACCGCATTCGCCGCGGAAAATACCTTATCGAGGTCGGCGGTGTGGACGAACTGCTGCACTATTGTAACGTGCGGGTGGTGTGTCTCATCCAGAGCAAAACCCTTCGGGAACGACTTGAGCAGGCGAGCGTTGGCGTCCTTCGCGTGCTGAAGCATCGTCGCGTCGGGTTCGAGCGCGATGTCGATCGCTGTCACAGGATTTTGTTGCGCGACGGCCCCATGGGCGAAGCCAAGCACCAAGGCCAGCCCGAGGCCGATGGCTGTAAGGACTCGCGCGCATAGACGAATGCTTACCAGAACGGCAGTCTTCATCGCTTTACTCCCTAAGTGTTTAGAGCATCGAACCGGAAAGCTTGTGGTCGGGCCTGACTCGACCACGCGCAGCGGCGTTTCGGACAAGCCGATGCGCAAAGTCAAGGAGATGGAGCGCCGAGGTGATTCCATGAGAACGCCCGGCGCTCAAATGAAGCGTTATCTAAAGCCACCGTCGATCAGCGTGACCAGGGCGTCGATCGTCTGCGGCGTGACGGTACCGGCGCCGGTATTGAGGCTGAGGCCGGGCATTTTGTATTTCGCCGTCATCACGCATTGCACGACCGGCATGAATCCTTGCAGGTAGAGGAGCTGGTCGAGGGTCGCGGAAACATAGCCTGATTTCAGGCCGTCGATTGTCGCGGGCGCAAGATCGATGCCGCCGACGGTGATCTCGCCGGGCTTCTTGCCGGCTTTCTTCAGGATGTCTCCCATCTGGCCGGTGATGTTGCCGTGCTGGGTGCCGATGGCCCTCAGGTTGGGATGGGCCTGGATATAGGCGGTGAGCACATTGGTCGCCAGCGAGGCGTCGGTGTTCACCTCCTGGCTGACCTCGAGCCGGTCGACCTTGAGGCCGGCCTTCTCGAGCGTGTCGGCGAGGCCCTTTTCGGATTGGCCGCGTTCGGCCTGGCTGAAGACGCCATAGACCATCGCCTCGTCACCGGCCTTCAGGTCCTGCGCGAGCATGGCCTGGGCGGTCAATGTGCCGCCGGCATAGAGGTCGACGCCGGCATAACCCATGCCCTTCGTGCCGAATTCGGCCTGCAGGTCGGTCATCGGCGAATTGCCGACGGTGACGATGATGCCCTGGTCGAACGCGCCCTTGACGAGATCGTGGAAGGCGGTGCCGCCGGGATGCCCCATGATCTCTATGCAGGTCGGCTTGGCGGCGACGGCCTCCTTGAACTGGTTGATCATCGTCTCCGGCGCCCAGCCGGAAAACTGCGACTTGAGATCGACGCCGAACGCCGCGGCCGCCTCGGCGGCGCCGGTCTGGCGGGCGAGTGTGGCGCCGTCGCCGGCCGTGCCGCCCATCTGCATATACATCGTGATGCCCTTGCCGATCGGCTCCTGGGCCGACGCGGCGCCAGCCGTGATCAGCAGTGCCGCGGCGCTGGCTGCTGCCACGAGGTGTCCTGACATTCTCATGGTCGTCTCTCCCTTCGATGTCCGCGTCGCCTTTCGTCTCCATGACAAAAGTCGCGGCGCTCATTCGACCGGACGTATGCGGCCGAAACCCTGTGTCCTCCGGAAGCGCGCGAAAAAATCGCGGCGGCGGTGAGGTTCCTCGACAAACAGATAGAAGATGATGGCGATCAGGAAGATCAGCCCGCGCACGGTATTCACCCAGGCGCCGGTAAGGCCGGTGGCGACCAGGCCCGGTTCGACCACGGCGATGATGAAGCAGCCGAACAGGGTGCCGACGATGGTGGCGCGGCCGCCGAAGATCGATGTGCCGCCGATCAGCACCGAGGCGATGGCGATCAGCAGATAGCCCTGGCCCTGATTGCCGAAATAGTTCTTGTTCTCGAGCGTCAGAAAAATCGCCGCGAGGGCGGCAAGCGCGCCCATCATGGTGAAGAGCTTGATCTTCTCGCGCTCCACATCGATGCCGACGACGCGCGACACCTCGTTGGAATCGCCGATGAAGAGCGTGTGCTCCCCAAATCGATGGCGGTTGAGGATGAACCACATCGCCACCACGATGATCGCCGTCCACAGCGCCTGGATGGGCAACTGCTGGACCCAGTCGATGCTGGAACTGGCGAAGGGCCGGCCGACGAGAATATGCCACACCGAGCTCTCCTCGGCGCCGCGCAGCGCATAGGATTTGCCGCCGGAGAGGACCGCCGCCATGCCGTACCAGATGAACTGGGTGCCCAGCGTCGCGATGAAGGACGGGATTCCGATCTTGGCGACAAGCACGCCGTTGATCAAGCCGACCAAAACGCCCGATGCGATCGCGATCACCACGGCGAGAATGCGGACGATCTCTCCGGCGAGACCGGGCGACAGCCAGCTGGCATCGCTCAAGCCCAGGTGACTGGCGATCACGGCCGGGCCTTCCTTGAAGATCACGGCGAAGATAAAGCCGGAAAATCCGAGGATCGCCGGGAAGCAGAGATCGATCTCGCCGGCCCCGATGATGAAGGTGAGGCCGACCGCGAGAAGGATCACAGGCGGGAGCGTCGACAGGAAGGTCGTGTACTGGAAGGGGCGCAGGAAGACATCCGGTGCCAGATACATGAACAATATGAGGATCAGGGCGAAGACGAGAATGATGGGCAGGCCCTCGACCCGCTGGAAGATCGAGGGTTTCTGGTGCAGCATCTTGCCCGTTCGATCCGTCATTGCCGGTGCTGGATTTCGATGAGGTATTCGGTGAGCTCCATGACCGACATCTGCTTCGGCGATATTTCGCTGACGATCCGGCCGCGATCGAGGACGATAAGCCGGTCGGCCACCTCGTGGACATGGGCGAGATTGTGCTCGATATAGATGCAGGCGCGTCCGGAGCTCTTGATGCGGCGGACGAAATCGATGACCTTTCGCACTTCGGCGACACCGAGGGCGGCGGTGGGTTCGTCGAGGACGATGAGATCGGCGTTATAGTGCATGGCCCGGCCGATCGCGATTCCCTGTCTTTCGCCGCCGGAGAGGTTAGATACGGTCGAATCGACCGTGATGCCGACACCGCGGAAGCCGATGGTGCTCTTGAGGATCTGCTCGGCGATCCGCTTTTCCTTCTTGATGTCGATGAAGCCGAAGCGGTCGGTGATCTGGCGGCCGACGAAGAAATTCCGCCACAGGGGCTGTTTGTCGGCCAGCGAGCGATCCTGGTAGACGGTTTCGATCGACAGGTCGTGCGCCATGCGGACCGAGAATTCCGCCAGATTCACCTCGCTGTCGCGGATGAAGATGCGCCCCGATGTCGGCGCCAGAACGCCGGTCATCACCTTGATGAGGGTGGATTTTCCCGCGCCATTGTCGCCGATAAGGCCGACAATTTCATTGCGCCCGATGGCGAGGTCGATGCCACGCAGCGCATGCACAGCGCCGAAGAACTTGTCGACCTTCTCCAGCCGCACGATGAACTGAATGTCCGGCTCCGGGGGAGCTCCGGCGGCGATGACGGGGGTGGACAAGGGCTTCCTCCTTCGAAGACGTCAGGCTGGATGCACGGCCACATCAGCTCTCTCAAAGGACAGGCGAAATTCGGAACTTCTCGAGGCAATCGGAAACTGCACCGCCCCTGGTAACGCATAAGGTCATCACGGAGGACTTCTCCGCCATCCCCGTTCTCCAGAACCTACCTAGAAGCGACACGTTCCTGACGTCGGCGATGCCTGGTGCGCGGGCCCACAATGGGAAGACCATAACGCCGCTTTCGCAAATGTCCAAGACGTGCCCAGGGAGCGAGTTTTCCCCCTAGCCATCCGGTCGATGGTCGTCGTTGAGACGACAGCCTTCGAGCATCCCCCGACTCAAGACTGGGGGTCGTTCTTCAAGGTGAACGAGAGATCGAGCAGGCATAACTCAAACGGCTCAGCTCACCGCCAGCCCAAGCCCGGCGCGACATGCTTCAGGATCGACTCGATGACATGCGCATTGTAGTCGACGCCGAGTTGATTGGGCACGGTGAGGAGCAGCGTGTCGGCCTCAGCGATGGCCTCGTCCTTGGCTAGCTCCTTGACCAGCACATCGGGTTCGGCGGCATAGCTGCGTCCGAAGATGGCGCGCGTGTCGGCTTCGATGAAGCCGATCTGTTCGGCGCTCTGATTGCCCTGCCCGAAATAGGCGCGGTCGCGGTCGTCCATCAGCGCGAAGATGCTGCGGCTGACCGAGACGCGCGGCTCACGCGTATGGCCGGCGGCTTTCCAGGCGGCGCGGAAGGCACGGATCTGCTCGGCCTGCTGGATGTGGAAGGGCTTGCCGCCTTCGTCGAATTTAAGCGTCGAGCTTTGCAGGTTCATGCCGAGCTTGGCCGCCCATTCGGCGGTGGCGTTGGTGGCCGCTCCCCACCAGATGCGCGGCCGCAAGGTCTCGGAATGTGGCTCGAGGCGCAGCAACCCCGGCGGATTGGGAAACATGGGACGCGGATTGGGCTCGGCGAAACCCTCACCCTTCAGGAGTTGGAGGAAGACTTCAGTATGCTGGCGCGCCATGTCGGCGTCGCTCTTTCCTTCCGGCGGACGGAAGCCGAAATAGCGCCAGCCGTCGATGACCTGCTCGGGCGAGCCGCGGCTCAGGCCCAATTGCAGGCGGCCGCCGGCGATCAAGTCGGCTGAGCCCGCATCCTCGACCATGTAAAAGGGATTTTCATAGCGCATGTCGATGACCGCGGTGCCGATCTCGATGCGGTTCGTCCGGGCGCCGATGGCTGAGAGCAGCGGAAACGGCGAGGCGAGCTGGCGGGCGAAATGATGGACGCGGAAATAGGCCCCGTCGGCGCCGAGCTCCTCCGCCGCGACCGCGAGGTCGATGGACTGCAGCAGCGTATCCGCCGCCGAGCGCGTCTGCGAATGGGACGAGGGCGTCCAATGTCCGAAGGAGAGGAATCCGATTTTCTTCATGGGGAGCCCGTTTCTGAAGCGTTTGGTGCGCTTAGGTGGGCCCCAGGCAATCGATCCGCAAGGGCTTCACGCGAAGGGCAGGGATGCATCGCAAGGGGTGGAAACCGATCAAAACCAATCGCGGACCGGCACCGTTACGCCAAGCCGAGATCCGCAAGCCAGTCCTGGAACAGATCGGCCCACCGGTCGGACGGCAGGTCCTGCTTCGCCAGACCGAAACTGTGACCGCCACGACGGAAGACATGCAGTTCGGCGGAACGCTCGGCATCGGTCCAGTCGGCATAGAGGGTTTCGACGAGCCGGCAGACCAGGAGATCGTCCTGCGCCACCACCGCGAATAGCGGCGGCGCATCCTCAGGGACCGGGCGTCCGCTGTCGCCGCCATAGATGGGTGCCACGAAAGCGAGCGGCGCCGCGCCGGGATCGATGGCAACATCGACCGCGAGGCAGGCGCCGATGGAGAAGCCGATCATGCCGATCTTGTTCAGATCGACGCCCCATTCCGTCGCCCGTTGGCGCGCGATGGCGAGCGCCCGGCGCCCGTCATCGGCCGCCGCTTGGCGGGCCTTGCCGGTGGAAGCGGGAAAGAGGTCGCTGATGGTCCGCGGCGCATGGCGCGCCTCCCGCGTCAGATCCATCTGCGCATACAGCTTCTTCATATAAGCGTCGAATTCCGCCGGCGCCGCGGGCGTTGCGCTCACACGGTATTTCAGGAGGAAGACGGTGTAGCCCTGTGTGATCAGCCAGCGCGCGATATCCGTTCCTTCATGCTGCCAGGTCAGGATGCGCCAGCCGCCCCCAGGGCAGACGATCACGCCGACACCGTTCGGCGTCTGCGGCCGGAACACGCTGAGCGTCGGATCTGACACATTGCGCAGCAGCACCGTATCCGCCGTAACGCCCACCGGTCCCCGATAGTCGATCTCGGGGCCGACGCCTTCGAGCGTCGTCGGCGGGCCGTCGGGCCAGAGCCTGATCACGTCGTCTTGCATCGTGTCGGTCATGGTGTGCACCCTCCCTTGTCAGCCGCGCCGGTGAAGATGTTGCCGAATCTGCCGAAGATGGCGTTCCACCCCTTCTCATGGGCCCGCGCCGGCTCGTCGGCCGGCAGGCCCGAATGCAGGAGAGTCAAAAGCGTGCCGTCTCCTCTGCTCTGGAACGTCACCGTGACCATCGTCTCCAGCCCCAAGGTGTTGGGCGACATCCAGGAATGCCGAAGGCGCGCCGGCGCCAAGATTTCGATGAAGCGTCCATAATGCGGCGTGCCGCCCAGCGATCGCCAGTACCAGAGCCCGCCCGCCTTCGCCGTGACGATCAGCTCTTCATGCTCATGCCAGGGAGAGCCTGGGATATTCGGATCGAGCCACGCATCGAAGACCTCGTTCCGCGGCGCCGGTATCGTGCGCTCGATCCTGATCTCGACAGTCCTGGCCGGGACGATCGTCATTTTCCCTTGGCCTTCTTCTCGTTTTTGTCCGCGAAATATCGCTCGAAGCGGTCGAGGTGCTGGGTCCAGAAGCGCTCATAGTCCTTCACCCATCCCGCCACCTCGCGCAGCGGTTCGGGTCGAAACGATATGAAGACTTCGCGGCCCTGTTTCCGGCGTTCGATCAGTCCCGCTCTCTCGAGCAGCTTCAGATGTTTCGTCACCGCGTTCAGCGCGGTGTCGAAGGGGGCGGCGACATCCGAGAAGCGGGCCGGCCCCTTCGCCAGCTGCCCGATGATGGCGCGTCGCGTCGGATGCGAAATGGCGGTGAGGACGTCGCTCAGATGATCCATGGATATATTACACCATATGGTGTAGTTTATTTCAAGCCGCTTGGCGCTTGACCCATTCATACCTCTCTGGCTATACGTTCGATCGATAGCCAGCCAGGTATGAATTCGACTTGACCCCTCAGGACCTGCTTTTTCGCGCCCTTGCCGATCCGACCCGCCGGACCCTGTTCGAAAGGCTGTGCCGCGAGGGGGAACTGACGGTCGGCGCGCTCACCGCCCGGGCAGGCATTTCCCAGCCTGTCGTCTCGAAACATCTCGGGGTGCTGAAGCAGGCAGGCTTGGCGCGCGACCGCCCGGAAGGCCGCCTCACTTATTACAGTGCCAAGGTCGAGGCGCTTTGCCCCCTGGTCGACTGGGCCAGGGAGATGGGCGGTTTCTGGGAGAACCGCTTCGACGATCTCGAAAGCCTTCTGAAAAGGATGGATAAATGAACTGGAACAAGCTCATCAGGCAGGGGCATCGCTGGCTGTCCCTTATCTTCACGGTGACGGTGATCGCCAATGTCATCGCGGTGGCGACAGGCCAGACAATGGAATGGCTTTACATGCTGCCGCTGCCACCGCTTCTGGTCATGATGATCACCGGCCTTTACATGTTCTTCCTGCCCTATGTCCGGAAGACGCAAGGCCAGCGGCCCAAACCGAGCGAGGTTTGAGCATGACGCAGAAGAAGACTGCCGGCGCGAAGAGCAAGCCGGGCAAAGCACCGCTGAAAAAATCGGCTGACGGCGTCGTCCTGCTCTCGGGTGGCAACCCGCAGATCGCCAAGGCCTATGGCGACGCGCCAGTGCAACAGTACATCGCAGCAATGCCGGGATGGAAAAGCGACGTCGGCAGAAGACTCGACAGGCTCATCGTCAAGGCCGTGCCTGCGGTCGAGAAGGCGGTCAAATGGAATTCGCCCTTCTACGGCACGGAGCAGGGTGTGTGGTTTCTGGGGCTTCATTGCATGACGAAATATGTGAAGGTCGCCTTCTTTCGCGGCGCGCATTTCAACCCGCAACCGCCCGGCCCGTCCAAGCAGAAGGACGTGCGTTATCTCGATATCTATGAGAACGACGAGATCGACGAGGCGTTGTTCATGGACTGGGTGAAGCAGGCAGCCGCGCTGCCGGGCGAGCGCATGTGAGAGACGAAGCGGAGCTCAAAACGACCCATGAATGACACATCGACCGGCACGCGCGCCGTTATTGTCGAGCGCGAGCTGCCTTA
Organism: Nordella sp. HKS 07; assembly: GCF_011046735.1. NCBI lineage: Bacteria > Pseudomonadati > Pseudomonadota > Alphaproteobacteria > Hyphomicrobiales > Nordella > Nordella sp. HKS 07. The sequence goes on from NZ_CP049258.1 coordinate 2,467,032, forward strand.
TCCGCCCGAGAAGATCTGGCGCGCGCTGACAGAGCCGCATCTCATCGCGGAATGGCTGGCGAAGACGGACTTCAATGCCGTGACAGGGCATCGCTTCACCGTGAAGATCGACCCGCAGCCCGACAGAAGCTTTGTCTTCGCGTGCGAGGTCACCGCCGTCGAGCCCCACAAGGTGCTGACCTATACGTGGAATTCGGTGGGTGACGAGTCAGGCAATGGACTGCGGAGCACCGTGACCTGGCGCCTCACCGCCACGCCAACCGGCACGCTTTTGCGGATGGAGCAGTCGGGCTTCGCGCCGGATCGGCCGCATTTCTACCACGGCGCCCGCATGGGCTGGCCGCAATTCGTGACGAAGCTCGAAGAGGTGCTCGCGCGGATCGATTGAGGTCGAGATCTTGTCCGGTCGGTACTCGACTTGCTTTGCGATGAAGACCTGCCGCGCACGAAGTAATGCCCCACGGCGAGGATGGAAATCTAGATAATCAAGCGATGGGCAGCGTCAGATGCAGGATTGTCCCTGCAGAAGCTTTTGACGATGCCCAAAGATCTCCGCCATGCGTCTTGATAATCGAGCGGCAGATCGCCAGTCCCATCCCCATCCCCTTTGCCTTGGTCGTGAAAAACGGGTCAAAAATACGGTCCAGATAAGCGGGATCAATTCCGGGACCCGTATCCTCCAATGTCAGAAGAACCGCGTCTGGCTCTTGCCGATCCGATTTCACAATCAAGGTTCGTTCGCGATCGGCAACCTCACTCATCGCCTCCAGCGCATTCAAGACCAGGTTCGAGAGAACCTGCTGCAACTGTATTCGATCGGCGAGGACCTGGGGCAGCTTCTTTGCGAGCGCGGTTTGCAGCGCCACATTGCCGTTCGTAATGTCGCCGTGGACATGCGAGAGAACCTCACGAATGATTTCATTCGGGTCAACTCTTACTCTTTCGGACGTGTTCTTTCCGAAGAGGCCACGGACACTGGCGACAATCGCGCTGGCCCGGTGCCCGTCATTGACGACGCGTTCAAGGCACATCTTCGCCTCGTCCAGGTTGGGCGGCGAGTGCGCCAGCCAACGCAATCCAGCCGTTGCGTTGGTCACAACGGCGGCCAGGGGTTGATTGATCTCGTGGGCGATTGACGCTGTCATCGCATCCATCGTGGTTTGCCGGGAGATATTGGCGAACGCCAGTGCGGCTTGCGTTCGTTTCCGATGAGTGATTTCCTCTGCCGCCACGTTGACACCGATGATCGTGCCATCGCCGGCTTTCAGTGGCTGCCAACTGGTCGTCCAAAAGCGGTCGGTACCCGTTTCATCGGGCCTCTCGCCACTGACCTCGATACCCGTGATCGGTTCGCCCGTGGCAATGACCGATTGCACGATGCTCTCAACTTGCTCTGCAAGCCGGGGCAAGGTCTCTCTTACGGATCGACCCAGATGGTCGGCGACCGGAATGCCGCAGATTTCGGTCATGCGCTGGTTGATCTGGAGGTAGCGACAGTCGGGCGAAAGAAAAGCGAGACCGATGGGAATTGTATCGTAAATTTGCGCGAGATCGGGGGGCTGGTCTGGGGGCAGCCTATGGCGGTTCAATGCTTTCCGATTTCCCATCTGCACACCCAGATCGCAAAGACAGGCCTTGGAGGTCGAGTCCAGATCATGGCCGTCAAAGGAGCTGTGAATTTGAACTGGCCAATCCAAGGATCACTTGACGATACCACATGAGGGGGAGTGCCCAAATCACATCCGCTCGGGCTGGTCCGAAGAGAGCTTGCCTTTCCCTGCTCGAATCAGAACGCTCTAGAGAGTCAAGTGTTGCCAATAAATCACTATGCAACGCAAAATTGCATATAGCCGGCCAATGAAATTGACGGTTGGGGCTTTTTGGTAGAACATGGAACATCTACGGAAGGGGTTCTACGGCAGCCACTTAGCTAGGTCTGGTTCGCACGTCCTTGGGGAAGGACGCGTATGCGCCTATTCGAGGTTCAAACGAAGAACACCTCTACGTGCGCGCATTCGCGACACGGTTGTATTTTGTCTGTATTACTTGAATTCCTGGAGCTGCCGCGCGGCCGAAGGAGCACAGTGAAGGGCCGATTGATCAAGGCCGGAACATCTGTGCTTGTCGCGGCCTCTACCCTTGTGTTTTCCTTTATATTTGCTCCGGAATCGGCGCAAGCGCAGTGCGCGGGCCCTGCCGATAACACCATCTGCACACAGGGCGGCAACCCTTATGCCGGCGGCATTGACGTCGATACCGGCAACGGCGGCGGTCCCATCAACATCACGCTTCAACCGGGCGTCAACGTCGTCATTCCCGCACCGGGCATTAATGCCGTCAACGCCGCCAACTGGACGAACACGACTTCGGCCAGCGCCAACATCTCCATAATTGCAGACGGCGTTGTCATCACCAATACAGCCAATCCCGGTGGCAATAACCAGACCGGACTGCGAATACAGTCCAGTGGTGACGCCGTTATTAACGCAACGAACACCACGATTGATGTGAACGGCACCGCCAGCGACTGGGCGATATTGGCATTCGCAATGCCAAACACTGCCGGAACCCCTCATCTCGCGAGCGTAGTCTGGAGCGGCCCGGGCCTGAGCTCGAGCGGAATTGAATCGGGCGGCATTCAGGTGGACAACCGTGGTAATGGCGACGCCATCCTCGAAGCTTCCGGCAATGTCACGATCGTCGACGGGCGCTACGGCCTGCTCGCTCATGACGGTGACCCCTTCCCGACCGGAACCGAAGGATTTGGCAACGCAACCGTACTTTACCATAGTGGCACGATCGACATGAGCGTTGGAAACGCGCCCCGCGGCATCCTCGCCTGGGCTGGCGGCGACGGATCGGCGACGGCCATCACCGATGACGGCACGGTCATCAACACAAGCGGCCCGGTTCGTGGAGGCCCCGGCGTCTATGTCTTCGCAGGCTCGGCCACCGCGGCGAACAATCGAGCGGTAACCGCGATCGTGGCTTCGAGAATTACGAGCATCGGACCGGCGGACGCCAGCGATCCCCTCAACAGACCGAATGGTATTCGGGCCTTTAGCGCTCTCGATGCGCCAATAATTGTGGAGTACACAGGCCCAGGCATTACGACACAGGGTGGGAACGGCATCGGTATCGTGGCTCTGTCCGGCGGCGGCGGCATCGATGTGACCTCCACTGGTCCCATCACGACGAGCGGCTCTGTCGCCATGGGTATTTTCGCCGAGAGCAATAGCCAGATTGCACGATTCGCGATCGATCCCGAGTTCGGAACCGTCCCGGTGTTTGCTGGAACGCCCTCGGGCGCGGTCACGGTCAGCGCCACCGCCGCGATCTCCACCAGTGGGGCTGAATCCCATGGCATCTGGGCCAGCTCGACGAACCTCCCCGTTGAAGTCAATGCGACTCAAATCACCACCAGCGGCGAGTTCAGCGCCGGCATCCAGGCCACCGGCACATCAACGTCCGTCAACATCGCGGCGGGCGGCTCGGTGATGGGCGGCTGGCAGCCATCGGCGACCGGTGCAGGACCGAGCCCTGACTTCGGCATGCCGGCCGCTGGCGTCATGCTGGGCGCGGCCGGCGGCACCGCCACGCTGACGAACAATGGCAGTGTCGGGGCATTGTCCGATCGCGCCGTTGCGTCGGTTGACCCGTATCGGGCTGGATTTACAGGCGACATTAACATCGTCAACAACGGCACCATCACCGGCTATGTCACGCTCGGTGCCGGCAACGATACATTCCAAAACCTGACCCCGAATTCCTTCGATATCCGCAACTTCGCCGACACAAACGGTGACGGTAGTGGCGATACCAAAGCCGTGGCTATCTCCGATTTCGGCGCCGGCAACGACCTGTTCCTCAATGCGGCCAATGGCGTCGTGCGGCTGTTGCCGGTTACCGGGGAGACAACGACGGACGCGACCGGATACTACGTTCCGACCACCGGCATCCCCAGCCGTCCGCTGGAGGCAAGTTTCTACGACCTCAACCGCGCGGGCGTCGTTCAGGGCCAATTGGTCAATCTTGAGGAGTTCGACAATGCCGGCATCGTGGACCTGCGGGGTCCGGCCGTGGGCAATACACTGGTCATAACCGCCAACGCGACCGCCGGCGGTGCAGGGGGTAGCGGCCTGTATGTGTCCAATGGCGGCCAGTTGTTGCTCAATGCTGTGTTCAAAGACGGCATACCACTCGGGGGTCAGACCAATTCCTTCTCGGACATGCTGATCGTCGATGGTACCCAGCTGGGCACAGGTGCGACGGTCATCTCGGTAACCAATGTCGGCGGTAGCGGAGCTCTGACCCCGGGCAATGGCATCGAACTTGTGGAGGTGCGCAACAAGGCCGCCTCGGCACCAGGCGTCTTTGTGCTGAAGGGTGATTTCACGGCCTCGAACGGCCAGCCGGCAATAGTGGTTGGGGCCTTTGCCTATTCGCTGTTCCAAAATGGCGTCGGCGCCGACAGCGCCGACGGCAACTGGTATCTGCGCTCGCTAGGGCTCGAGCCCACCGTTCAGCCCGCTGTTCCGGTGTATGAGGCTTATCCGCAGAACCTGCTGGCGCTGAACGGCCTGCCGACGATGCAGCAGCGCGTCGGCAACCGTCAGTGGGCGCGGCCGCCGGAGACGGTGTTCTGCAAGGATCCCGCGCAGGACTTCAAATGCCCCGTCACCGACGACGAGGCAAAATATTATGCCGATGGTCAGACCGTTATCGAGGGTGGGGCGATCTGGGGCCGCATCGAGGGCACGCACAGCCATATCGAACCCGGCCTCACCACCACGGATACGGACTATGACACCAACCTCTGGAAGCTTCAGGCCGGTTTCGACGGCCTGCTGCACGAGGCCGATGATGGTAGCAAGCTGATCGGCGGCATCACCGCGCATTACGGCCAGGCGAAGAGCGACGTGAACTCGCCCGTCGGCGATGGCGACATCACCAGCGACGGCTATGGTTTCGGCGGCACGCTGACCTGGCTCGACACCAGCGGCTTTTATGTCGATGCCCAGGCCGCGCTGACCTGGTTCGACAGCGATCTTTCCTCCGACAGCCTCGACCCGGAAGTCGACGGTAATGACGGCTTCGGCTATGCGCTCTCCCTCGAGGCTGGCCAGACAGTGGACCTCGACGGGGACTGGGCTCTGACCCCGCAGGCGCAGCTCATCTATTCGCAGGTCGACTTCGATAGCTTCACCGATGCGTTCGGCACCGAGGTTTCACTTGAGAATGGCGACAGCCTGCGCGGCCGCCTCGGCCTCTCGGCCGACTGGGAGCAGAGCTGGAAGGACGATGACGGCAAGACACGGCGCAACCATGCCTATGGCATCGCCAATCTCTATTACGAGTTTCTTGACGGCACGGAGGTGGACGTGGCCGGCTTGGCGGTCGAGTCCCGCCCCGAGCGGCTGTGGGGCGGGCTGGGGCTTGGCGGTACCCACAATTGGGACGACGACAAATACTCCATCTATGGCGAAGTCTGGGTCGACACCAGCCTGGAGAGTTTCGGCGATAGCTACGCGTTGAATGGTACTGCAGGGTTCCGCGTCCGGTGGTGAGCGGACGCTCCGCCGGCGGAAGGTCGGGCTTCCGACAGCGCTCAGGGCAGCGAAAATCATCATCCCCACAATCCGCTGATAACTCCTGACATTTGGCCGTGGTAAGGCTGACGTGTAAATCCATATCGGACGATCGCCCAGACACGCACTCCGATCAGCACATCAACCAGTGCTGCCGCCCAGCAAATGTCCGGCGATGCGACGCGCCCCGATGTCTCTAGTGGCATAGTAGGGGAACGCGGTGTTGAGCCCCGAAATATGATCGCGAGCGAAGTCAGCCACGTTTCAAGAAATCTCGTGTTTTGCCTTCAAGTCTTTTGGTGCCGAGCCGATTTATGGACAGTCGCCTCGCAAGGCTATGCCGGCCGTGACGGAAGATCGGAATAATGTGACCCGCGGATACGAACTTACCGGCGCCAGTTCTTGAACAGATGCCGTGTGCTTCTACCTGGATCTGCCAGACCGCACTCACGGTAAGAGCAAATCCGTCGCTTTAATAGCAGGATAGAGTGCGGGCTTTGATGCTGTCTTCGAGGACCTGGATTTCAGGCCCCAAATGCTTGCCACGATAGACAACCGAGGTTTCGTGACGGGCAAATTCGCCAGTTCGGTGGGCGCTGAACCAATTGAACGAGCCGACCGAAAGCAACGTGTCGTCCGCCCATACCATCTTGCTGTGAAGCTGTTCGACTGCATGGACCTTCACGCCGATCCCAGCCAATGTTTCTTTGGCTTCTGCGAAAATATCCTGTCCTGGTTTGCTTCGGGCGCGGGTCAAATGGGGATCGGCGTAGATCTCCACCTCGACGCCGCGTTTGTGAGCTGCGGTGATGGCGGCAGTGAAGCCCATCTGTTCCATGGTCGCGATGTTGATCCAGGGTGAGACGATGCAAAGCCTGCGCTGGACGCTCGCGAGTTCCTTCAGCAAGAAGGCGTCATGCTGGGCCGCGTCGCGCAGGGTTTCGATCGCTCGTTTCCCCGGGGCCAGATCAGTTCGTGATGGCACCTCGAAAGCAATCTCGTTCGCACTATCCTTCCAGAGGAAGCGCGCGAGGACGGATCGCGGGCTGCCTGGCGGTGCGGAAGCCAGCGTATCCATGTCTCCAAAGACGAGAAAGGCGTCTTTCGCGCGCGAGACTGCCACGTTGAGCATGCTGGGAGAGAGGTCGATAAAACCGCCATCGGCATGCTTCGAATAGACCGGCGAAAAGATGACCACATCACGCTCGGCGCCCTGCAGCGCATGAACGGTGCCGATGGTCATGCCGTGTCGGCCGATGTCGATGCCTTGGGCGGCACAGGCATTGCGGATTTCGCGGACTTGACGGCCGAAGGGCGTGACGATTCCGACGATGTCTTCCAGACGCTTGCCATAGTGCGCCTTCAGCTCGTCGGCATTGGCGGCGAGCCAGGCAGCGATGGTTTGCGCCTCGAGCGAATTGAATCGGCTGCCGCCCGCTGACATCGCCATGCCGTTGACATGAAGATAGCCCATCGGACGTAACCCGCCATCCTTGACCGGGCCGCGCATGGGTTGCAGTGTTCCCTTGTAGCAAAGGTCGTTGCAGAAGCCGATGATTTCGTCACGGCAGCGCCGGTGCTCGAAGAGATAGAGGCCCCGTTCCAGCTCTGGATGGGGATAGAAGCGGCAGGCTGACTGCGCGAGCCGCATCGTGCTTCCGCTGCGCGATGTAAGACCGACCATACTAAGCGCCTGTAAAGCTTCTCGTCCTCCTTCGGGGGGCAGAAGCCCCGCCTCGATCAAGTTGCCGGTGTCGACGGCGGCGGTCAGCACGGAGATAGGTTCGATCTGCTGGATATCCCCGATCACCAATGCCCGTTTTGCCAGAGCGAAGGATGGTCCCGCGACTTCCGGCAGCACCTGGCCGGCCTCGTCCACGATCAGAAGATCGATGTGATTGAACAGGTATTCCGTGCGATAGCTGCCCGAAGCGTTGTCACGGCAAGTCATTTTCCTCGGGAGGGTCGCAAAGGTAGATACGGCACACGGCGTCAGCATCATCCGGCGGGACCACATCGGCACGACCATGCTGCGATCGTTGCCGCCGCGGCCGCTTTGCTGCACCCGGTGGAGTGCCGGCAACGCCTTCTCCATTGCCAGCAGCCAGCGGCCTTCCCAGTAATGGGTGGCGAGTAAGAAGAGACGGAATCGCACGAAACGATCGGCCGCGCGGTCGAACTCCAGCAGATCGGTGCCATCCTCTGCGTTCGCGAGCAGCGTCCTGGCCAGCGTGCGCCATTCCTCTTCCCGTGCCTTTTGCTCGGCAACGGCTCGTTCGGCCTGGTTATAGGCTTCCGTAGCCTCTTTTACCCGCTCCGCGGTATCGCGCGAATGCTTCTTCAGTCGGTCGTCGATTGCCCCGACACGTTCGGCTACCGAAAGCGCATTAGGTGCACCCGCGTCGCGCAGAAACACTCGCGCCCGCAGGACTCGCTTGCGTGCCACCGGCGGCAGGAAACCGAATAGCGAATACAGCATCGGCTCAGCCGCAAGCCAATCTTCCCATTTGTGCAGAAGTGCGTCGACTTCGGCCTTTTCGGCTGTGTTGCGCTCCATCGCGTCGCGGCATCTGGCAAACGCGGCTTCCGGATTATCCCCCAGAATCCGCCGGACAGCATTTTCCGCCTCGCGGCATCTTGCGTGAACCTCATCGGCCCGCTTGAGCAATCCGCTTTCCTCTTGCAGATGCTGATGCAGTTCAGCAACAACCGCTGCCACATTCGTCTGCGTCAGGTCCGGGAAAGCTCTCCGAGCAGCCTCCAGATAGGTCGCACGTGCGTGGCTCAGATATTCCGGTGTTTCGAGTTTCTGGAAAAAGCGTTCGGTCTGGTATTTCGTCGAAGCATCCGCCTCTTTGCTGACTGCGGCGAGGAACAAGCCGAAGCTTTTGATCTCCGGCAGCCAGCGCCCCGCAAAGGGGCCTTCACCTTGCCCGAAGTCCTTTCCGAAGGCGTCGATGATATTCGTGACGGCCTGATTGTTGGTGGATGCCGCGACGATCAACGGTGGATTGGCCTGCTCTAACGCGGCACGCACCCATAGCCCGGCGATCGCCGACAGGAGCATCGTCGTCTTGCCGGTGCCGGGTGGACCGTTCACAGCAAGAATCTCGCCGTCACGCGCCGCAGCCAGATGTGCAAGGACTTCGCGCTGACGATCGGCGACGGGGAATTCATCGTTGGAATGACCGAGGCGCTCCGCCAATGGGAAGGGGGCTTGGCGCCCGGGTTCGATGTTGCACGGAGCCCTGCGTGCGAAATTCGCCAGAAGCGGGCTCTCCGGCTGTTCGTGGATCAAGGTATCGCTCAGGGCGAGGATCTGTTTCACCGTCTCTGCCGCCTCGGTCGCAGATCGAATTAGCCCGTGGCCGACGATTTGGTATTCTGGGTCCGAGGCTGGCCAGTTGCCGCCGACTTCATCCATCAATTTCCGCCAATGGTCCTCATGGCGTTGCCAAAGATCCGGGTCTTCTTCTTTGACCGAAAAGGGCTGGGCCGTCAGAAAGCTGTCGAGATCCGCGGCGCGGCCGATGGAGAAGGCGCCGCGCGCGAGCGGATCGAGGATGTCTCGTGCAATTACGCTGTGACTGGGCAGGATTCGGCCCTCGCGCGTGACCTGTGCTTCGGTCACGACCGGGGTGACTTCGAGCGGAAGGCCGTCACGACGCGATTGGCTATGCCGGCTCTGCCGTCGAACATGGAGCGGACGGTAGCTGACCGCGATACGCCACACATGCTCCCGCACCTTGTCAAAGAGAAAATCGACGGCCTCTTGTCTAAGAATACCGGTCTCGACTTCCTCACGGGACAGGCTGTGAAACTCCTTGAGCATCTTGCCGTTCAGGCAGGCATCTCCGATCGCGCTATCGGCGACTGCCGAGCGCCAGTAATTCAGAATGGCGGCATCCGTCTTGGCCATTATTCACCCAGGGTAAATTCGTTTACTTATCTCTCATACGGTTAGTAAGGATTCAACACGTGATGCCGGACTCAGCTTGCTGCAGGGCGCAGGTTTGTTATTCGACAATGCGTGCGTCACGAGTCCGCAGAACATGTTGTGGCTATCGCGGCCGCGCGGCGCCGGGGCGTTACCGTCTACGCCGAGACCTGCCCGCAATATATCGCACTCGATTCGACCGATCTCGACAGGCCGGGCCTCGAGGGTGCCAAGGCGCTGTGCAGTCCGCCGCCCCGCTGGCCCGGCAGCGACGCCGCCATCTGGCAGGGGCTCGAGGACGGCTTCTTCAATGTTTTCTCCTCCGATCACAGCCCCTACCGCTTCGACAAATCCGGCAAATTCCCGCATGGCGGCGACGTGCCGTTCAACCGCATCTCGAGCGGCGTGCCGGGCATCGAGACACGCTCCCCTATCCTGTTCTCGGAAGGCGTTTCCACGGGGCGGATCGACATCAACCGCTTCGTGGCGCTCAATTCACCAATGCGGCCAAGATTTACGGCCTCTATCCGCGCAAGGGCACCATCGCGGTCGGGTCCGATGCCGATATCTGCATCTGGGACGACCAGTATGAGACGACGATCGACAATGGCGGTCTTCATCACGCGGTCGATTATACCCCCTGTCAGGGGATGGGCATAATGGGCTGGCCGGCGATCACCCTGTTGCGGGGGAAGTCATTGCGGAATACCAGTCGTTCTGCGGGTCTGCGGGCCACGGCCGCTATGTTCCCGCCGACAAGCGCATCCCGACCAGGACGACAATGACACCGACTCACACCGAGCTGTCGAAGCTGGGAGTGTCGTCCCTTTTCGGATGAAAGCCGCCCTGGCGTCACAAGTGGAGGCTGAGGAACATCGTCGCGAAATCGAAGCACCGCTGACAAAGTCAGCCGATCGGGTCGGTGTCTTGTTAATATTGAACCGATACGTTAGCGCACTCGTTTGGAAACTGAAGCACCTGTAAACTCTGTTGAGTACCCTAACTCCCGTAACCAAATGGCGGTGTCTTGCAGGATATGATAGATGCTTGGTGCATTCTTGCCACGAAGGCAATACTCCCAAATTACGAGACTGCGCCAGCCAAGTGCGGCTATGGCTTGAGTATTCTATTTTCTCGCTCCTTGGTTCGCGCAATCTTCGGATGCCAGTACGACTCGTTTGATGACGGCAGCCTCGCTGCTGCGCAATCATGACCATTCCAGTAGCATCCGTGAATCCATATCACAGCCATAAACTTTGGCATGACTAAATAAGGGCGCCCGGGGAAACAATTGTTATGGAGCAAATAGCGAAAACCCATTGCGTGCAGGCGTCGCCTAACTGCAATTTCCGGGCGAGTGTCGCGATCCCGAATAGAAGCCATAATATGGCTGCGGACCGCAGGAGACACAGTATCGATCATAGCCAGCTATGCTCGCACACCCCGCAGGGAGTCACGGAATGATTGAAGTCGGCTCGAGGCCGCTTTTGTAAGGGAGTAGTGAATGCGATTAATTCGAGATACTCGGACGCTCAGCAATAAGGCCATCTCATCCCTTCGCATGGCTATGACCACCTTTAATTCTTATGAAGATGAGGGCCGTATATGCTCGGTCCTATTGCACCTACAGCATGCTTGCGAGATGCTATTGAAAGCCGTCTTGGTGCAACATCGGGTCAAAGTGTTCGACAAAGCGAGCGGCATGAGCATAGGATTCGATAGATGTCTTCATCTCTGTCGTCAGGATCACGGGCTGACCGAATCTGAGGCAGGAACAATGCGCGCAATTGATGCACTAAGAGACGCAGAGCAGCATTGGATTGTGATAGTCGAAGAAGACCTTCTTTATATGCACTCACGGGCAGTAATTACGGCCTTTGATTCCTATCTGAAACGCGCTCTTGATTTCGATCTTAATTCGCGAATCCCGCAGAGAGTGTTGCCGGTTTCCACTATGCCGTCTGGCGATTTTGAATACTTGGTAGACCGCGAATTTCAATTGGTTTCAAAATTGCTCAAGCCTGGTAATCGCAAGCGCGACGAAGCCCGCGCACGCATTCGATCTCTGCTTGCCATGGAAGCGCTTGTTGCGGAGGAGGTGAAGATTTCGGAAAAGGACATAAGTCGTATCGAACGAGCAATAAAGAACCGGATTGAACTTGGCAAAGTGTTCCCTCGCTTGAATACGATTGATAGTGCGATCAGTGGTGGAGGGCCGACTCTCACCGTTCACTTCTCAAAGAAGCAGGGTGCTCCAGTAAGGTTTGTTGGTGGCGATGATCCTGAGGGTGCGGCGGCTGTTCGACAAGTCGATCTGCAGAAGAAGTATTACTTGAGTGCCCAAATGCTCGCGGAGTCGACGAAACTGAGTGCCCCGAAGTCGCTTGCGCTTCGCCGGCATCTTGGGATCGATAATGATCCAAACTGCAGGCACACATTTGAGTTTGGAAAGTCAAAGTTCGATCGGTTCTCCGACAACGCGCTCGCAAAAATGAAAACAGCAATCAGCGATGGAGTCGACATGAACGAGATTTGGGAATTATGCGGTCGAGGAGGCAGGGGAGCAAAGCGGATTACTGCTCCTGCAAAATTGGCGTAATGCTCCATCACATCGACCTTCAACGGCTCTTGCTGCCAAAGATGATGATCCCGCCAAAATACCGCTTGTCATCGCGTCAGCGAGCAAAAGCTGTTCGCTGGTTCACTTATCGTTTCTGTCCTACTCGGGACATAGGTAACAGGTGATGCCGGAGAATAGGTTACGCTTTTCGGCGGCGACGGGATATCTGAGCTTTGCCAGGAGCTCCCAAGATTATGGAGCTGCCAGGCGCTATGCGGACGTCCATACACCGCAATTCTCAGCGAAGTCTTTGCCGACCAGAAGATTGGCATCAAGCAGGCCACAGGGCGCATCTGGCTCGTCACCTTCATCGACTATGATCTCGGATACTTCGATGATACGGAATGCCGGATAGAACCACTGGAGAACCCATTCGGCCCAAAGGTGTTACCTATGTCTCCGGAATAATCCGTGACCCATGTCTCCGGTATAGACCCCGATGAAAATGGCGCACCCGACAGGATTCGAACCTGTGACCTCTGCCTTCGGAGGGCAGCACTCTATCCAGCTGAGCTACGGGTGCATCTGAAGAGTGGGCGACATATAGCCGAAGCCGGAGGCGCGCCGCAACCTGTCCACGTACGATTCCAGCGAGAGCTCGGCGCGCGCGTCCAGGAAGAGATCTGACGCTGCCTCCGCCCATCGGCAGATGGCAGTCGGCATATCCGCAGTCCGGCTGCCTCATTGCCCTTGTATTCGTGGGCTGGACCGCAGGATACCAGCGTCGGTGAACCGGCGCCGGAGAGGCAAGCATGTCGAATTTAAGTATTCCCCGTTCTTCGTATCGGCAAATTCCCTGCTCCGCCCCGATCTTTGGCGTTAATCCATTGATATTGTTGGGCCTAAAGAATTTTTTTGCGAAAATACCCTGCAAATGCCTGCAAATCCCTGCTCTTTCCCAGGTCATCCGGAACGCCGGAGGATGGGCGCGCCGGCGGCAAAAACGAAGCCCCGACAGGCCTGCGCGGTCGGAGCCGCAGCCGATGCCGCAGCCGCCTGACAAGCGGCCCCGTCGACCCGAGCCGGATTTCGGGGCGAACAAGACCCCCGCCCCTGTCACCTCATACATATCCCTGATTGAGGGTTCCCCTTCCCGCATCCGGTGCTACCTTACGCCCAAGATAGTGTTTGGGGATCCGATGGCGGCTAGACCATCTAAACCAGGACCGGCCGCGCAAGCGCGGTCGGGCAAGGCGGATTTGGCCTCCGCCGGCGAACGCCGGCAGGTCACCGCTTTGTGCTACGACCTCGTCCAGTCCACCGACCTCATGCGCCGCCTCGATCTCGAGGACTATCAGGACCTGATGACCGCCTTCCACGCCGCCGCGGCCGAGGCGGTCACCCGCAACCGCGGCGTCATCGCCGATACCTATGGCGATGGCGGCATGGCGATCTTCGCCTCGCCCACCGACCCCAAGGACACCGCTTCCCTCGCTGTCGAAGCCGGCCTCGCTTTCATCGAAGCCTGCCAGAAGCGCTCGGCCGGGCGCGGCGCCATCCCCCTCGAAGTGCGCATTGGCGTCGCCACCTCGATGGCCATCATCGCCCAGGCCCCGGCCGGCCAGGGCAGCCTCACGCCGGAAAGAGTCACCGGCGTCGCCCCGGCACTGGCCGCCAGGCTGCAGACGGTAGCGCGGCCCAACGCTGTCGTCGTCTCGCAGCTCACCCGCCAGCTGGCGGGGCGCTCCTTCTCCTTCCGCTTCCTCGGCAAGCAGACGCTGAAAGGCTTCGAGCCGGAAAGCGCCTGGCAGGCGCTGCGCCATAAAATCCAGCTCGACCGCTTCTTCGCCTTCGGCAAGCTCAGGGCCCGCATCGTCGGGCGCGACCGCGAATTCGCGCAGTCGCTCGCCTGCTGGGAAAAAGCGCTGGCCGGCCACGGCAATGTCCTCCTCCTCGAAGGCGAGGCCGGCATCGGCAAGTCCCGCCTCCTGCATGAGATCCGCAAGGCCGCCCGCCCGACAAGGCGCCGCCTGCTCCTCTTCCAATGCGCGCCGGGCGGCGTGAATGAGACCTTGCATCCGCTGCTCCAGGCCTTGACCCAGAATGCCGGCCAGGCCGGGCGCCGCATCACGGCCGCCCGCGTCGAGGCGCTGTTTCGTCGCCAGGGCATCACCGACCGTGAGGTGACGGCCCTGTTCTCCTTTCTCTTAGGTGCTGAGGATGCCGGCGATCTGGGCCTCAAGGGCGCCTCGCCGGAAGCCATCCGCGAGAAGGTGATCGAGGCCGCCGAATACTGCCTCGCCAAGCTCGCCGCCGACGGCCCGCTCCTCATCGCCATCGAAGACGCCCATTGGATCGACCCGACATCATCGATGATCCTGGCGGCGCTGGCGCGGCGCGTGGCCAACCATCCCGTGCTGCTCATTGTCACCTCACGTAAATTCGATCCCCAGCTGCGCCCCGGTAATGGCGAGACCAGCCTCATCGCGCTCACAGCGCTTGACCGCGAGGCGACGCGCCAGGCCTTGGAGCAGAGCTGGCCGGAAGCCGCACAACTCCTGCCCAAGGCGCTGCTTGAGCCCATCCATGATCTCACCAACGGCAATCCGCTCTTCGTCGAGGAGCTCAGCCAGTGGATGAGCGAGAATCAGGGCACGGTGACCGAAACCCTGACCAGGAGCACCACCATGGCGCGCGGTGCCGCGCTGGAGAGCATCCTGGCGGCCAGGCTCGCCAATCTCGGCCCCGCGGCGGATATCGCGCGTTATGCAGCGGTCGCCGGCCGCGATGTCGATTTCTCGCTGCTCTGCGGCGTCCTGCCGGACCTCGATACCGGCATCATCCTCGATTCGCTGAAGGCCTTGGGCGATGCCGGCATCCTGTTGCGCAACCGCATCCCCGGCTACCCGTCCTATTCCTTCCGCCATGCCTTGATCCAGGACACGATCTACAACAGCCTCCTGCGCAAGACGCGCCAGGCCGTGCATGGCCGCATCTTCCATCTCGTCACCGACAACCGCGATCTCGCCCCCTGGATCGGCTCCTCGGCGCTCGCCGACCATGCCGAGCGCGCCGGCTTCATCGACGAGGCGATCGGCGCCTATGTCGAGGCCGGCAAGGAGAACTCCGCCCATTCGGCGCTGGCCGAGGCGAAGCAGCTGCTCGACCATGCTTTGGCGCTGGTGGACGCCGCCGAGCCTGAGGACCAGGACCGGCTCAAGCTCGCGGTCATCGCGGCGCTGTGTCCGGTGCTCACCGGCATCGAGGGCAAGAAGTCGCCGCGCGCCGCTGAGCTTTACGAGCAAGGCGTGGCGCTGGCGCGGCGCCAGCGGCCGGAGGATCAACCCAAGCTCTTCCCGGTTTATTGGGGCTGGTGGTTCACCGCACCCGATTTCACCGCCTGGCTCGGCCGCACCCGCGCCATCTTCGCCGATCTCAAGGATGTCGACGATGCCGAGGTCCAGCTGCAGACGCGCCATTGCGTCTGGGCCATCGATTTTAATGTCGGCCACCACGAGACCTGCATCGAGGCCGTTGATGCCGGCATGGCGATTTATGACGAAGGCCGGGGAGCGGAGAATTTCACGCTGTTCGGCGGCCATGACGCCAAGGTCTGCGGCCTCGGCCAGCGCGGCTTGTCGCTGTGGATGACCGGGCAGGGCAGTGAAGCCGTGGACTCGGTGGAGCAATCGGTCGCCTGGGCTGAAAAGATCAGCCATCTCGGCAGCTTGGCGCATGCCTATGACATCGCCGCCATGCTGCATCGCTACCGGCGCGATTTCGAGGCGCTCGCCGTCATCATGGCGCGTATGCGCGAACTCGCCGAACGGCATGGCCTGCCGGCGCTCCTGGCGAAGACCATGATCTTCGACGGCTGGAGCCTCGGCGTCACCGCGGATCCGCGCGCCGGCCGCGTCATGATGGAAGAGGGGCTCGCCCTTCAGGCCAAGGTCGACACGCCCGAGGATCTACCCGTCTATAACGAGATGCTGGCCGAGGTGCTGGGCCTCGCCGGTGATGCCGAGGAAGGCTTGCGGCACGTCGCCGCCGCGGTCGCCGCGGTCGAGGAAAGCGGCCATACCTACTGGCTGGCGCAACTGCATCACCGCCGCTTGCGGCTTCTGGCGCAGATCGGGGCGGCACCCGAACTCCTGATGGACGCCGCCGAGAGCGCCTTGCGCATCGCGCTCGAGCAGAAAGCCGTCACCTTGCTGATCAGCACCTATCGCACCGTCGTGGCCCTGGGCTTCTCGCAGGAGCTTCTGGAACGCTACCGCCCGCATGTCCACGAGGCGGAAAAGATGGTGGAGCCGGACAGCATTCTCTTCGCCCATCCCGAACCACCGCCCGATGCATCGAGGTGACCGCGACGGCCGCATCGGGCCTGCGGCGCCGGAGTTATTGCGCAGCCTTCTGCAGCGCCTCGGAGACTTGGGAATCACGCGGCTCGGCGACATCACCGGCCTCGACCGCATCGGCATTCCCGTCATGCAGGCGGCGCGGCCGCTGTCGCTGTCCAATTCCGTGAGCCAGGGCAAGGGCGCCACGGTGGAAGTCGCCGCCCTTTCGGCCATTCTCGAAGCGGCGGAATGTTTCTTCGCCGAACGCGTCGCGCATTTCACGGCGACGACCGCCGCGGCGGAGGCTCTCGCCGTCGCTCCCGCCACATTCGCGCGCCATCTGACGGAAGACTGCCCGCCATCCTGGCAAGGCCAGAACATCGCCTGGGTCGACGCCGAGGACCTGGTCTCCTCTTCGAAGGCGTACATTCCGATGGGCCTCGTCCACACCGCCTATGTCCACCCGCCCGACCGGCAGGATGCCTGGTTCAAGGCCTCAACCAGCGGCCTTGCGGTGGCGGGCACACGTCACGACGCGGTGCTGCATGGCCTGCTCGAATGTTTCGAGCGCGACGCGCTGTCACGCGCGCAAGCGACCCACGGCTTCTTCCAGCGCCGCCGTATCGATCCCGCCACCATCGCGGACCGGGATCTCAACGATCTTTTGGAGAAGGTGGAGGGCGCCGGCCTTCTGGCCGGGCTCTGGCAGGCTGAAGCATTTGGCGGCGTCCCGGTCATCTGGTGCCATCTGCTCGAAGCGGATTCGCAGAGCGGCACGCTCATTCCCTTTCCCGCCGAAGGCTCCGCCGCCGGCCTCGATCCAGCCAGGGCGGCCTGCCGCGCCATCAGGGAAGCGGCGCAGGCGCGCCTTGCCGCGATATCGGGGGCGCGCGAGGACATCACGCGGCTTTCCTATCCGCGCTATCCCGACTGGGACATGATCGAGGCGCATCGCCGGTTGCTGCGCGACGGCCCGCGCCCGATGCGCTTCGAGTCCCTCTTCACCGGGACAGGGGAGGACTGGCTCGCCCGTCTCCTGGAGCTGGGACTTTCATCCATCCTCGTCGTCGATCTCGAGACCGCGCCCTTTGCCGATCTCGCGGCCGTCAAGGTTCTCGTTCCCGATCTCGCCCCTTTGGACGAGGCGTGATCGCATGACAGCGCCGTTGCCGGTCGTCTTTCTAGGTCCGACGCTTTCGGTGGCGGAGGCAAGTAATATCGCCGATGCCGTCTATCTTCCACCCGCCACGCAAGGCGCGATCTTGACCGCGGTGCGCCGCCACGATGCCAGCGCCATCCTGATCATCGACGGTGTGTTCCAGTCCGAACCGGCCGTCCGGCACAAGGAAATCCTGTGGGCGCTCGACCGGGGCATCGCGGTTCTGGGGGCCGCGAGCATGGGCGCGCTCAGGGCGGCCGAGCTCGATCGCTTCGGCATGGTCGGTGTCGGCCTCATCTATCGCTGGTACCGGCGCTGGCCGGGCGCCCCCGATGATGCTGTTGCGGTAGTGCACACGCCACCGGAGCTCGGAGCCCAGGCGCTCACCGTCGCTCTGATCGACCTTCTGATGACGATCAGGCGCGGCAGCCGGTTGGGGGTCATCGACGCCGGCCAGCGATCCCTGCTGGAGAAGCAGGCGCGCGCGCTCAATTTCCGCGACCGCACCTTGGCCAATGTCGCCGCCGCGGGCCGGCTCGAGGCGGGCCGGCTGGCGGCCTGTCTTGTCGAACAGAAGAAACAGGACGCCGTCGCGGCACTGCGCCATCTCGGCAAGGTCAACCCGCCGCCGCGCCGGAACAAGTTCGTGTGGACGACCAATTTCGTGCGCGACCTCGAGCATGCGAAAATCCCGCTGCCGGACGATGCCACATTCCCAACCGACTTTCCCCATGGTAGGTTTGTGCCATGAGGCGCCAGAACGGAGATTTGTCGGTCACCGAAGAGGATGGGGCGTCCTCCGGGCTCGGCTGCCGTTTCCTCCTTTATCCGCAAGCCCCCTATCTGTCGGGTTATGACAAGCCCGAGCCGGTCTGGATCTCGACGCCGCCCGACCGGCTGCAACCCGGCCCCGCCAACCGGCGCATGTATGTGCGCGACCCGCTCCTGGAGAAGGAGCCTTACGAATTTCCCTATCTTCCCCCTTTTGTTGGCGCGACGCATCCGCCGGCCGAGGCCGGGCCCGACGGCCATTTCGATCAGCTTCAGCCCGGCAGCCGGCAATTCATCGCGGCGCATGCCTTCGCCTCGGCGCAGCGCGTCCTCGATATCTTCGAGAGTTTTCTCGGCCGCGAGATCTCGTGGTATTTCGCCGACACCTATGAGCGGCTCGAGATCATCCCCTGGGTCGAATGGCGCAACGCCCAGTCGGGCTTCGGCTTCCTCGAGCTCGGCGTCGACCGCGACGGCAATGGCGAGGCTTCGCCCTTCGCCCTCAATTTCGATGTCATCGCCCATGAGGTCGGCCACGCCATCCTGTTCTCGCTTTACGGCGTGGCGGAGAGCGGCTTCGGCGATGGCGATTTCGGCGCCTTCCACGAGGCCAATGCCGATCTGATCTCGCTCATCTCCTTCATGCATTTCGATTCCGGCCTGGACCGTCTGCTGCGCCATTGCCAGGGCAATCTTCTCGTCCTCAACGAGCTCAACCGCATCGCCGAGCTGACCGGCGACCGCCAGATCCGTCTCGCCAGCAATGCCCGTCGCCTGAGCGAGGTGACGGGCGAGATCCATGACCGCTCGCGGCCCTTCACCGGCGCCGTCTTCGACACCATCGTCGACGGCTTCCACTGGCGCCTTGCCGAACGCGGCCTCGCCGACGAGGCGCTGGTCGAGATCGACATCCGCGAGGTCGACGCAGCCCAGATGCGGTCCATCTCGCAATTCACCGCCGAGGCCTTCCGGGCCAGGCCCTATCTGTTCAAGACGGCGCTCATCGAAGCGCGTGACGAGGTGGCGCTGGCTTTGGCACAGACCTGGCCGCGCCTCGACCCGAACGCGCTCAGCTTCATGGGGGCCGCCGACATTCTATGCGATCGCGGCGCCGCGCAATCGGCGGCGCTGGCTCAGCGCTTCGAGACCAATTTCCGCTGGCGAGAGATTTTGTGAGGGCAGTTTCAGGGAGAAGGCCATGAGTGACGACTATCACAGACCGACCTATACTTCGGCGAATGCCACGAACGAGCCGACCAATGCCGACGGCCACTATAACCCGACGCAGGTCCGCCTCTACGGCATTCCCGGCAAGCCGGGGCTTGTCTTCAGTGGACCGAAGGCGGCCATTTCGTCTTTCGACGGCGCGGCGAATATCCGTATTGATCTCAGCGAGCCCGACAAAGCCAGGCAGGACATCGATCATGTGATCGAGGTCCTGAAGGCCTTGCGGAAGGATCCGAAACGCCAGACCCTCGAAGCCCGCGCGGCGTGGCCCGGACCGATCGTCATCCCGGTCGGCAGTACCTACCAGCTGGGATTGACCATGAAGCTGTTCGGCACCGTCTATCTGGGCTCCGAATCGAAGGGTGAGAGCACGCTCTCCTCCGGCATCATGTTCGGCTATGCCTATGAAGGGCATACTTATGAATTCCCCAAGCCGAAGATCATGCTCGTGCCGTCACAGCCGCTGGTCGGCCGCATCCCCGATGACGATTCGGGCTATGACGCCAAATATGACGAAGGCTATCGCGTCTGGCTGGTCGACAAGCTCGATCAATGCGTCGAGGTCGAGATCAACCAGGGCTTCGTCGACGAGATCGTGCTTGAAGCGAACATGCCCGGCAAACGCTCGCCGACCGCCTATCGGGCGGCGATGTCGCTCTCTCATCGCGGCGGCAGGCTTTCCGAATAGAGCAGGCTGGATTTCATCTCGATGGCCGGGAGCGTCACGTCCGCGGTCAGCTGCAGGCTCATCTCCCGGCTGCGGGCGAAGCCGAGCGCCCGGTAGAAGCCTTCGGCATTCAGGCTCGCATGGCACTCGAATGCCGTCATCCCGGCGGCGCGAGCGGCGTCTTCGCACCATGCGTAAAGCCGGCGCCCCAGTCCGTGCCGGACTCTCTCGGGATGGACAGCGAAATGCCTTATATGGGCGAGGCCCGGCATCACCTCGTGTGAGCCGGGCCGATCGACGCTCCAGCCGCCACAGGCGACGAGCCGGCCTGTTTCCTCCTCGATCACCGCATAACGCCCCGACGCGAGAAGGGTGAGATTGGCCTTCGTGATCGAGGGCAGAGCTCGCACCAGAAGGTCGGCCGGATAGGCCTCCGCCATCAGCGCCGCGTAGGAGAGGCCCAGCAATTCGCTCACTTTCGCCCGGTCTTCCGGTGTCGCCACCCGCAACTGGTCCATGCCGCATCTGAGCATGCCAATGCGCCGGCCGCCAGCTTTCCCCTTCGCCTGTTGCGAAGCAATGGGAGAAGGTGGCCGAAGGCCGGATGAGGGCTCTTTATCGGAGGGGAGAGGAGGGAGAATTGGAGAGGCAACTCCCGGTTGGAAAACTGCGCATGCG
This sequence comes from Nordella sp. HKS 07, assembly GCF_011046735.1. Lineage (NCBI taxonomy): Bacteria > Pseudomonadati > Pseudomonadota > Alphaproteobacteria > Hyphomicrobiales > Nordella > Nordella sp. HKS 07. The sequence continues at coordinate 2,487,959 of NZ_CP049258.1, forward strand.
ATAGTCCAACCACCAGCAGGGGCATTGGTTAAGGCCCTTCGGCATAGACTTTGCGAGGACAGGGCAAAGTCCGTGCCGCGGTGGCACAGGGAGAGAGGCGACATGTTGACGGGGGCTACTTCATCGGCGGCAACGCGGATCGACTGGGTCGATTACGCCAAGGGCATCTGTATCATTCTGGTCGTCATGATGCATTCGACGCTCGGCGTCGAAAAGGCGGCCGGCGAGCTGTCATGGCTCAACGGCTTCATCGAATGGGCGAGGCCCTTCCGCATGCCGGACTTCTTCCTGATTTCGGGCCTGTTTCTCGCCGCCCGCATCGACCGCCCCTGGCGCACCTATCTCGACACCAAGCTGTTGCACTTCGCCTATTTCTACATCCTGTGGATGACCATCCAATACGGCATGAAGAGCTGGGGCATCATCCAGGCGGAGGGACCGCTCGCCGCCCTTCAGGCCTATGGCCTGGGCTTCGTCCAACCCTTCGGCACCTTGTGGTTCATCTATCTGCTCGCCATCTTCTTCGTCGCCGCCAAGGCCCTGCGCCGCTTTCCCCCGCTTCTCGTCTTCGCGGTGGCCGCTGTGCTCGAAATGGCGCCGATCGAGACCGGCTGGCTCGTTATCGACGAATTCGCCGGCCGCTTCGTCTATTTCTTCGCCGGCTACTGGCTGGCGCCGCACATCTTCGCTTTCGCCCGCGAGGTCGGCGGCCTCAACCCGCTCGCCATCCTGGCCGGCCTCCTCGCCTGGGGCGCCATCAATGGCATATTGGTGGTTAGGGGCTGGTCGCATCTGCCGGGCATCGGCCTCGCCTTGGGCTTCATCGGCGCCAGCGCCGTCATCTCGGCGAGCGTTCTCCTGGCGCGCGTCAAGCTCGCCGGCGTCATCCGCTATTGCGGCCAGCAATCCATCGTCATCTATCTCGCCTTCTTCATGTTCATGGCCGCCACCCGCACCGTGCTGCTCAAGACCGGCCTCGTCGACGATCTGGCCCTCGTCTCGCTCATCGTCACCCTGGCGGGCGTCGCGGGGCCGGTGCTCCTCTATCTCGCGGTGCGCAAGACACCTCTGAGCTTCCTCTTCATCCGCCCGCAATGGGCGCGCCTGCCTGCGACCCTGCGTAAGTCAGAACTTGTCAGCAGTCAGCCGGGAAGACTGGAAGCGTAAGAGAGAGGGTGGCATTATGGGGCATGTCCCAACATCGCCCCCTCAAATCCGGCGATCATGTCTATCTGATCGACGGCTCCGGTTATATTTTTCGCGCCTATCATGCCTTGCCGCCCTTGACGCGCAAGAGCGACGGCCTGCCTGTCGGCGCCGTCCAGGGCTTCTGCAACATGCTGTGGAAGCTGCTCAAGGACATGAAGGCGGGCGAAAAGCCCACGCACCTCGCGGTCATCTTCGACAAGTCGGAACAGACCTTCCGCAAGCGCATCTATCCCGACTACAAGGCGCACCGGCCCGATCCGCCGGCCGACCTCATCCCGCAATTCGGCCTCATCCGCCAGGCCACCCGCGCCTTCAACGTCGCCTGCGTCGAGCAGGATGATTTCGAGGCCGACGATCTCATCGCCACCTATGCGCGCCAAGCCGCCGAGGTCGGCGCCACGGTGCGCATCGTCTCCTCCGACAAGGACCTCATGCAGCTCGTGCGCAAGGGCGTGGCGCTCTATGACACGATGAAGGATAAGGAACTCGGCGAGGCCGAGGTGCTGGAGAAGTTCGGCGTGGCGCCCGACAAGGTCATCGACGTCCAGGCGCTTGCCGGCGATTCGGTCGACAACGTGCCGGGCGTGCCGGGCATCGGGGTCAAGACCGGCGCCCAGCTCATCACCGAATATGGCTCGCTCGAGGATCTCCTGGCGCGCGCCGCCGAGATCAAGCAGCCGAAGCGGCGCGAAAGCCTCATCCAATATGCCGACCAGGCGCGCATCTCCAAGCAGCTCGTGACGCTCGAGCAGAATGTGCCGGTCGATCACAAGCTCGATACGTTCCTCGTCGACGAGCCCCGTGCCGCCGATCTGATCGGCTTTTGCAAGACGATGGAATTCTCCTCGCTCATGCGTCGTGTCGCCGCCGATCTCGAGGCCGATGCGGCGGCGATCGAGGCCATCGCGGTCGAGATCAAGGGCTGGCCGCCCGAAGGCGTCGAGGGAGCGCCACCGCCCGCACCTGCTGCCGCGAGGCCTGCGGCCAAGGCGGAAAAGGCGAAGCCAGCCGCGGCTGCGCCTGCTGATGTGAAGCCCGTGCCCGGCGCCCTGGCGGAAAGGCTCCGCGCGCTCGCGGTCAAATATGATGACTATAAGACGGTCACGAGCAAGGATGCGCTCGAGCGCTGGGTCGAGCGCATCCGTGCGCAAGGTTACGTGGCGCTCGACACCCAGACGACCTCGCTCGATCCGATGCAGGCCAATGTCGCCGGCATCTCGCTCAGCGTCGATGCCGGCCAGGCCTGCTACATCCCGGTGGGCCACCGCACCAGCGACGGGCTCGATTTTTCAGGCAACGAGATCACGCAATTGGCGATCGCCGATGCCGTCTCGCTGCTCAAGCCGGTGCTGGAGGATCCGTCCATCCTCAAGATCGGTCAGAACCTGAAATACGATCTCCTGATCTTCCGCCGCCTCGGCATCGAGGTGGCCTCGATCGAGGACACGATGCTGATGTCCTATGCGCTCGAAAGCGGCCTCAACGGCCATGGCATGGAGGAATTGTCGGAGAAGCATCTCGGCCATAAGCCGATCGCCTATAAGGAGGTCGCAGGGAGCGGCAAGAGTGGCGTCACCTTCGACAAGGTGCCGCTCGACCGCGCCACCCATTACGCCGCCGAGGATGCCGACATCACCTTGCGCCTGTGGATGCTGTTCAAGGAGCGCCTGGCGCGCGAGCACAAGACCACCGTCTATCAGACGCTGGAGCGTCCGCTTGTTCCCGTGCTCGCCAATATGGAGCGCGAGGGCATTCTGGTCGACCGCGCCGTGCTGGCGCGCCTGTCGGGGGAATTCGCCGCTTCAGGCGCCGACATCGAGAAGCAGGTCTATGAGCTCGCCGGCGAGCGCTTCAATATCGGCTCGCCCAAGCAATTGGGCGACATCCTGTTTGGCCGCATGGGCCTGCCGGGCGGGCGCAAGACCGCGACGGGCGCCTGGAGCACCGATTCGGATGTGCTCGAGGATCTCGCTACGCAGGGCATCGAATTCGCCCGCAAGGTGCTCGATTGGCGGCAGCTCGCCAAACTGCGCTCGACCTATACGGATGCGTTGCCGAGCTTCATCAATCCCGACACGGGGCGCGTCCACACATCCTACGCGATGGCCGCGACCTCGACCGGGCGGCTCGCCTCGACTGATCCTAATCTGCAGAACATTCCGGTGCGCACCGAGGAGGGGCGGCGTATCCGCGCCGCCTTCATCGCGCCTAAAGGCGCCAAGCTTATCAGCGCCGATTACAGCCAGATCGAATTGCGCGTGCTGGCGCATGTCGCCGACATTCCGCAATTGCGAAAGGCTTTCGCCGACCGGCTCGACATCCATGCCATGACGGCATCGGAAATGTTCGGCGTGCCGGTGAAGGGCATGGATCCTCTGGTGCGCCGCCAGGCCAAGGCCATCAATTTCGGCATCATCTACGGCATCTCGGCCTTCGGCCTCGCCAACCAGCTCTCCATCTCGCGCGAGGAGGCGGGAAACTACATCAAGACCTATTTCCAGCGTTTCCCCGGCATCCGTGATTACATGGAGGAGACAAAGAAGCGGGCGCGCGAAAAAGGCTATGTCGAGACGATCTTCGGCCGGCGCTGCCATTTCCCGCGCATCACGTCGCCAAACGCTTCCGAACGTTCTTTCATGGAGCGCGCCTCGATCAACGCGCCGATCCAGGGGGCGGCGGCCGACATCATCCGCCGAGCCATGATCCGCATGCCGGCGGCTCTCGCCAAGGCCGGTCTCGGCGCCCGCATGCTGCTGCAGGTGCATGACGAGCTCATCTTCGAGGCGGTCGATGCCGAGATCGAGGCGGTGAAGGAGTTGGTGCGCGACGTGATGGAGAAGGCGCCGGAACCGGCCGTCAAGCTCGCCGTGCCCCTGCAGGTCGATGCCCGCGCCGCCGACAACTGGGAAGCGGCGCATTGAAGGTAATTACCCTCCCTACAAGGGGGAGGGAACTCGGTCATGCAAATTCGCGAGAATGATCGTCACCCTTCACCTTGCCCCCCATCTCTGACCCCTCTTCGCAAGGGAGTGATGCACCATCTCCTCCAATCCCGGCAGGCCGAGAATATCGGTCACGCCCACATCCTCGCCGGCCTGCGTCAGAAGCGTCGTGACCTGGCCGCGATGATGGATCTGGTGGTTGAACATCTGGATCACCAGGAGGGCGGCGGGGAAGGTGAACTCGACATCGCCCTTCAGCGTCTTGAAGGTGAAAGGCCGCGCCAGCCATTCCTCCTCGAGCGTATTCGCCCAGTTGACGATCTCGAGATCGAGCGCATCGCGCGACTGGCGCAGGTTGGCGAGATCCTCATGCAACAGGACGTTGCTCTCGCCGCTGACGCGCGACCGGCCGTCCTTGAAGCGGCCCAGCCAGACCAGATCGGCGAATAGAAGATGATTGAGCGTGCCGAGAATCGATTTGAAGAAGGCGCCGCGGTCGCGCGCGATCTCTTCCCTCGGCAGACGCGCCGCGGCGTCATAGACCTTGCCGTTCATCCAGCCATTATAGCCGGCCATGCTCACGAGATAGGGATGTGTGATCGGCGCGATGGTCATGTCGGGTCGTCCTCCCGGATGAAGCTTGCCATGACGGCGGCTTTCGCTGTAACCAACGGACCCCCCACTATACATCATACAATTGGGAGCAGTCATGACAGCGGCTATCTATCCGAGCCTCAAGGGCAAGACCGTCTTCATCACCGGCGGCGCCATGGGCATCGGCGCGGCCTTCGTCGAGGAATTTGCCAAGCAGGGCGCGAAAGTGGCCTTTGTCGACATCGCGAGCGAGCCGGGCGAGGCGTTGAAAGCGCGGCTCACCGGCGAGGTCTGGTTCGGCCAATGCGACGTCACCGACATCAAGGCGTTGCAAGCGGCGATCGCCGAAGCCGCGCGCGTGCTGGGGCCAATCACTATCCTCATCAACAATGCCGCTCACGACGAGCGCCATGCCTGGGACAAGATGACACCAGACTACTGGGACCAGCGCATTGCCATCAACATCAAGCATCAGTTCTTCGCCGCCCAGGCCATAATACCGATGATGCAGAAGGCGGGCGGCGGCTCGATCATCAATCTCGGCTCCACCTCGTGGAAGATCGGCCAGGGCGGCATGGCCGCCTATACGGCGTCGAAATCGGGCGTCACCGGCCTGACCCGGTCGCTGGCGCGCGATCTCGGTCCCGACAACATTCGCGTCAACACCATCTCACCCGGCTGGATCATGACTGAGCGCCAGTTGAAACTCTGGGTCACGCCCGAGGGCGAGAAGGAGATCATGAAACACCAGTGCCTCAAGCGGAAACTCTATCCGATCGACATCGCCCGCATGGCGCTGTTCCTCGCTTCCGACGAGGCGTCGGGCTGCACCAATCAGGATTTCACCGTCGACGGCGGGTGGGTGTAGCAAACACGCTGAAGCTGGAGCTGCAAGTGTAGACTGCGCAGCCACTCCACTCCGTCATGGCCGGGCTTGACCCGGCCATCCAGGCTTAACGTCGTTCGGCCGTTAGACGGATAGGCTGGATCGCCGCCTCGAGGGCGGCCATAACGGGCGGAGAGGTCACCCCACCCTGAACCGCCACTCGATGCGGTGGCGATAGGTCTCGCCGGGTGCGAGCAGGGCTGCGGGGAAGGACGGCTGATTAGGCGCATCCGGCCAGTTCTGCGGCTCGAGCGCGACCGAGCCAAAACGCCGCAAAGACTGGCCCTTTTTGCCCTTGAAGCCCGGCCCGTGATGGCCGGCCGTATAGAGCTGCAACCCGGGCTCGGTGGTGAAGAGGTCGAAAGCGCGACCCGCGGCCGACAAGGTTGCGGCGTGATGCAGCGTGTGACGCTCGCCTTCCAGGCAGAAATTGCTGTCAAAGCCGGTGCCGTCGGCCAAAGCCTCTTCGAGCAATGTCGGCTCGCGGAAATCGTAATTTGTACCGGAGACGAAACTGATGGCGCCCGTCGGGATCAGCTCCGCATTGGTCGGCGTCCAGGTCTGGGCTGATAGCTCCAGATAGTGGTCGGCCACCGTCTCCGCCCCCGACAGATTCCAGTAGGCGTGATTGGTGAGATTGACGATGGTGGCTTCGCTGGTCGTCGCCTCGAGCTCGCAGATGAGCGTCGGCCCGTCGAAGCGATAGACGCAGCGCACGCTCAGTTCGCCCGGATAGCCTTCATCGCCATCGGGCGACGCCAGCGAGAAGACGAGCGTATCCTCGACGATCTCCGCCGCCCAGTTCCTGCGGTGGAACGCCATCGTCCCGCCATGCAGATGATTGGGCGGCTCGTTGACGGTCAGCTGATGCGTCTTGCCGGCGATGACGGCATGTCCCTTCCTGATGCGATTGGCGAAGCGTCCGCAGATGGCCCCGGCATATACTTCGCTCTCGAGTATGTCCTCGATGCGCTCAGGCCCCGCCACGGCATCGAAGCCATCCGGGAATTCGAGTGCCAACAGCCGTGCACCCACCGCGTTGAATGTCGCGCGGAAGCCGGCATCGCTGACGCTCTCGAAATTGCGCGCCGCCTCGCCCGCGAAGCTCCCCGGCTCGAGCTCGGCGAGGCGGGCCGGCATCAGTGATTGTCGCGCGGCAGGCCCTTGGACTGCGCGATCTTCTGATATTTGACGGCCGGCTTCAGCACCATGCCTTCCGACAGTTGCTCGACATTGGCGCGGAAGATCTCCTGCCAGGGCGTCTGACTTTCGGGAATCTTGGTGTAGCCGCCATTGGCCTTGAGCGCGGCGCGCCGCTTCTCCAGCTCCTCCTTCGAGATCAGGATGTCGGCAGTGCCCTTGTTGAGATCGATGCGCACCCGGTCGCCGTCCTTGAGCAGCGCCAGACCGCCGCCCGCCGCTGCCTCGGGCGAGGCATTGAGGATCGAAGGCGAGCCCGACGTGCCGGACTGCCGCCCGTCGCCGACGCAAGGCAGCGAATGCACGCCCTTCTTTAGAAGCGCGCCAGGCGCCCGCATATTGACGACTTCCGCCGCACCCGGATAGCCGAGCGGCCCGGTGCCGCGCATGAACAGGATCGTGTGCTCATCGATGCCGAGTTTCGGATCGTCGATGCGCTTGTGATAGTCCTCAGGCCCGTCGAAAACGATCGCCTTGGCCTCGAAGGCATTGGGATCCTTGGGGTCGGAGAGATAGCGCTCGCGGAATTCGTCCGAGATCACGCTCGTCTTCATGATCGCCGCGTCGAAGAGATTGCCTTTCAGCATCTTGAAGCCGGCATGCTTCTTGATCGGCGCGTCATACGCTTTGATCACGTCGCGGTTCGAGGAGAATTTGCCCGTGCAGTTCTCACCGATCGTCTTGCCATTGACGGTGAGCGCGTCCGCATGAATGCGCTTCGCCTTGATGAGCTCGGCGACGACGGCGGGCACACCGCCGGCGCGATGATAGTCCTCGCCCAGATATTCGCCGGCCGGCTGCAGATTGACGAGCAGCGGAATGTCATAGCCGTGCTTTTCCCAGTCGGCTACATTGAGCTCGACGCCGATATGGCGGGCGATGGCGTTGAGGTGGATCGGGCAGTTGGTCGAGCCGCCGATCGCCGAATTGACCGCGATGGCGTTCTCGAACGCCTTGCGGGTGAGAATCTTGGCGGGTGTCAGGTCTTCGCGCACCATGTCGACGATGCGCCGGCCGGTATGATAGGCGATCTGGCCGCGCTCGCGATAGGGCGCCGGGATCGCGGCATTCCCGGGCAGCGTCATGCCGAGCGCTTCGGCGAGCGAGTTCATCGAGGTCGCCGTGCCCATCGTGTTGCAGAAGCCGGTCGAGGGCGCGGAGGAGGCGACGAGTTCGACGAAACCTTCGTGGTCGATGTCGCCGGTGGCGAGAAGCTCGCGCGCCTTCCACATGATCGTGCCCGAGCCGGTGCGCTGTCCGTTGTACCAGCCATTGAGCATGGGGCCGGAAGACAGCGCGATGGCCGGGATATTGACGGTCGCCGCCGCCATGAGCGCCGCCGGTGTCGTCTTGTCGCAACCGATGGTCAGCACCACGCCGTCGATCGGATAGCCGAACAGGACCTCGACCAGGCTCAGATAGGAGAGGTTGCGGTCGAGCATCGCGGTCGGCCGCTTCAGCGTCTCTTGGATCGGATGGATCGGGAATTCCAGCGGCACGCCGCCCGCCGCGGTGATGCCGTCGCGCACGCGCTTGGCGAGCTCGAGATGCGCCCGGTTGCAGGGCGCGATATCGGATCCCGTCTGCGAGATGCCGATGATCGGCTTGCCGGACTGCAACTCCTCGCGGGTGAAGCCGAAATTGAGCTGGCGCTCGAGATAGAGCGCCGTCATGTCGATATTGTCGGGATTGTCGAACCAGGCCTGGGACCTGAGGCGGAGCGGTGATTTTTTCATGTCATACAAATAGCACGATCCCCCCGGCCGGATGCAAGCAGGGAAATATCCCGCAAGCGCGTCTTCAGGGCGCAGGGGCACGGCGGTGCGCGCGCCAGGTGTGGTCCCCCTTGGCGCGGCCGAGCGGGCCCGCTATGCACTGGTCCCATGAAAAACTTCGCCGACGAACTCTTCACCTTGCGCGACCTGCTGCGCTTCGCCGTCAGCCGTTTCAACGAGGCGGGCCTGGCCTTCGGCCAGGGCACCACCGGAGCGGTCGATGAGGCGGCCTTCCTCATCCTCGAAAGCCTGCATTTGCCGGTCGACGACATCAATCCGTGGGCCGAGGCCCGTCTCACGCTCCCTGAGCGCGAACTGCTCCTGACGCGCATCGAGGAGCGCGTGGCGCGGCGCATGCCGTCCGCCTATCTCACCGGCAAGGCCTATATCCAGGGCGTGCCGTTCCACGTCGATGAACGCGTCATCGTGCCGCGCTCCTTCATCGGCGAGCTGCTGTTCTCCGACCTCTTCGGCGGCGACGGATTCACCCTGGTGCCCGACACCTCCGCGGTGGGGCGTGTGCTCGATCTGTGCACCGGGTCCGGCTGCCTCGCCATCCTGGCGGCGCGGGTTTTCCCCAATGCCGAGGTCGATGCGGTCGAATTGTCGCCGCAGGCCATAGAGGTGGCGCGCCAGAATATCGAGGAGTCCGGCTTCGCCGACCGCCTCAATCTCTTCCAGGGCGACCTGTTCCAGCCGGTGGCCGAGGAGCGCTACGACCTCATCATCACCAACCCACCCTATGTCGACGCCGAGGCGATGGATGAGCTGCCGCCGGAATTCCGCCATGAGCCGGCCATGGCGCTCGACGGTGGCGAGGACGGGCTCGACATCGTGCGCCGCATCCTGGCCGAGGCGCCACGCCATCTCAATCCCAGCGGCGGGCTTCTCTGCGAGATCGGCCGCGGCCGCGAGATCCTGGAAGACGACTATCCCGAACTCGAATTCTTCTGGCTAGACACCGAGGAAAGCGAAGGCGAGGTCTTCTGGCTCACCGCCGACAAGTTCGGTCGCTAGAGCATCGGACCGAAAAGTGCGCAGCGGTTTTCGGATAATCCGATGCGCCAATCAAGAATGAGCGTGAGGTCTGATCAGACCGCCTTGCGCAAGCCACGTCCACTCGGCGTTTTGCCGAAGCTCTGTCGATAGCGTCGCGCGAAATGCGACCGTGAGGCATAGCCTGCGGCTTCGGCCGCGCCAAGGCTCGATGCGCCGGCCGCAAGCGCCGCCTGTCCGGCCCGAAGGCGTTCCTGGCGGAGGATGGCTCGGAACGAACTGCCCTCTTGTGCAAGCCTGCGGCGCAAGGTCGAGGCGCCGAGACCGACCTCGCGGGCCATGCGCGCGACGGACCATTCTTGCGACGGCGAGCTGCTGATCAACCACGCCACCTCCTCGTGAAGCGGTGCGCTGAACAAAGACCGCGCTGAGGGCAACGGGCGCAGCAGCGTCAGCACCTCTCTAAGGCGCAGCGCCTGCACCGCCTCGCTCATCTCTTCGGCGCGGATCGTCGTGGCGGCGTGGCTCAGCGCCTCGACCAGATCGTCCGTCAGCGTGACGCCGAAAGCGCGCGATACAGCCTCGCGACGGAGCCTTTCGGCCAGCGTCAGGGGTGGCACCCCTTCGGGCAGTTTCGGCACTTCGAGGATGAGCGATTCATAGACGCCGCCATCGCCCGGAATGTTCACGACATCCATCGGCACATCGCGCGGCAGGACGATCACTGAGCCCGGTTGAAATGCCTGGCTCACATCGCCGAGCCACACTTCCTTCCGCCCCCTGAGCACGATGCCGATCAGCGGATGCGGCAGTTTGATCGCGGCGAGCCTTTCGCGCTTGAGCGCGCAATAAGAGAAAAGATTGCGGGCATGGCTGTGGACGCCGGAAGCGGCAGGCGCCCGGAAATCTTCGAGGCGTGCCAGCAGGCGCCGGCGCAGACGGTCGCCCGGCGAGGTTTGATGGATGTTCATGGGCGGATGTTAGCGCGGAGCGCCGCCGCGAAAAACCGGGCAAGTGAGCGTTTCGGGCTCGTCCTTTGGCGTTTCGGGGCCACCCGGGAGGCCCTTTGCCGTCAGACTGCCGGCGACGTTCCAGAGGAGATCCTGATGAAATTCCTGATCTTGATGCTGATGGCTTGTGTCTCTGCGCTGCCCTTCACCAATACCGCCCGCGCCGCCGATGTCGAACTGTGGCGCCTCGATTGCGGCCGCATCGAGGTGCGCGATTTGTCCTTCTTCTCTGATAGTTTTGCCTACGGCGGAAAGAAACGGAGCCTGACGGACAGCTGCTATCTCGTTCGGCACGATACGCAATATATGCTGTGGGACGCTGGGCTGCCCGCGAGCCTCATCGGCGCCAAGCCGGACGAAAAATCGGCCGTTGCTCCCTCGCTGAGTGTCGATATTTCGAGTCAGCTCGCGCGCATCGGCGTTAAGCCCGACCAGATCGCGTTGATCGGCATCAGCCACAATCACTTCGATCATGTCGGGCAGGCAAATTCGTTTCCCGGCGCGCGGCTGTTGATCGGCAAGGCGGATTTCGACGCGCTCAAGACGTCGCCGCCGCCCTTCGGTGTCGAGCCGACTCTTCTATCATCCTGGCTCGAAGGCAAAGCGGAGGTCACGCCTGTCACCGCCGATTACGATGTCTTTGGCGACGGCAGCGTGACGATGCTGAAGATGCCCGGCCACACGCCAGGCGAGACGAGCCTGCTGGTCCGTCTCCCGAAGACCGGCCCCGTCATCCTGTCGGGCGATGTCGTGCATTTTCACGAGCAGTTCGCACGGCGCGGCGTGCCGCCCTTCAATGCGGATAGAAGCGACAGCCTGGCCTCGATGGACCGTCTCTCTGCGATCGCCGTCGAGCTTGGCGCGCGCATCATCATTCAGCACGACGAGACGAATATCGGGAAGCTCCCCGCTTTTTCCAAGAGTGCGCGCTGAATCTGGAGTGCTGTGTCAGCGTCGCGCTCCGGTACGGCCGTACATTCTATTTGAGCTTCACCGAATAGACCTTACCCTCATAGGGGGCGCCGGCCTTGTTATCGACGGCCATGACATACATGGTCTTGCCGTCCGCGCTGAAGGTGAGATTGGGCGAGGCGGCTGACGGCACGGTGTATTTCGTCGCGAGCTTGCCGTCCGGCGTCACCACCAGGATGTTTCCGGCGCTGTATTCCCCGACATAAAAATTGCCGTCGGGCCCGAGCTTGATGCCGTCCGGATAGGCATCCGCCGGCTCACCCAGCGCATAGAGTCGGACGAACAGACGGCGGTCGGACAATCCGCCATCGGCAGCGACGGCGAAGGAAATGATGCGCCCCGCTTCGGATTCATTCACATAGAGGCGCTTGTCGGGACCGAAAGTGATGCCATTGGCATAATGCAGGTCATCGGCCGCCTCGCTGAGCTTGCCATCGGCGGTCAGATGGATCACGCGCCCGACGATCGGGCCTGATTCCCAAGGGCCCGAGGTCGTGAAATAGATACCGCCCTTGCTATCCGCGACACCGTCATTCGGCCCGACGAAAGCAACGCCATTTTCATCCTTGTCATAGCTCGCGACGTCCTTGCCGTCCTTCGATATGACGGCGAGCTTGCCGGAATCATAGCAGGTGACGGCGAAATTATCGCCCATCGGGATCACCGCGGACGGCCCGCAGCCATCCTGCTTCCAGACCTGAGTGTTCTTCTCGCCATCCCAGCGCATCACGGTGTGACCGGCATATTCGGCGTAATACAGCTTGCCGTCGGTGAGTATCGGGCCTTCCGGGAATAACGCGCGCGGATTGATGACGCTTACCTCTTCCGCCTGGGCGCTGCCGGCCAGAGTAACGAGCACGCTTGCGAATATTAGTCTCAGCATGATGTCCTCCCGTTCTTGCAGGAGCAGTCTATCGGGGACGGGTGCCGGGAAATACGGTCAATCCTGCTCACGCTTGCGCTGTCAGGCGCCGGCCGAAATCATCTCTCTCCCTTGCGATAGGGGATCATCAGCGCTCGCGGATAGGCGGCACGGCGCGACATCACGATGAGCGCCAGGATGGAGAGCGCATAGGGCAGCATCAGGAAGATCTGATAGGGCACGAAGGCGCCGGCGAGCTGCTGCAGGCGCAGCTGATAGGCGTCGAAGGCGGCGAAGAGCACAGCGCCCAGAAGCGCCTTGCCCGGCCGCCAGGAGCCGAAGACGACCAGCGCGATGGCGATCCAGCCGCGCCCATTGACCATCTCGAAATAGAAGGAGTTGAAAGCCGACAGCGTCAGGAAGGCGCCGCCGATGCCCATCAGCGCGCTTCCCGCCACCACCGCGAGCATGCGCACGCGCGTCACATCGATGCCTTGCGCCTCGACGGCCGCCGGGTTCTCGCCTGCAGTGCGTACCGCAAGCCCCGCCGGCGTGCGGTAGAGGAACCAGCCGACGAGCCCCGCCGCGATGAAGGCGAGATAGGTGAGAGGCGTCTGCCGGAACAAGGCCTCACCGAAAAAGGGAATGTCGGACAGGATGGGCACCGGCCAGGGCTGGAAAGGCTCGATCTTGGGCGGCGAGGTCACTTCCGGGAAAGCGAGCCTGTAGATGTAATAAGTGAGGCTCGCGGCGAAGAGGGTGATGCCGATGCCGGTCACGTGCTGCGATAGGCCGAGTGGCACCACCAGGACCGCATGTAAGAGGCCGAAAGCCGCACCCGCCAGCGCCGCCACCAGGACGCCGAGCCACAGATCGCCGCCCTGATAGACGGTGAACCAGCCGGCGAAAGCGCCGACCGTCATTATGCCTTCGATGCCGAGATTGAGAACGCCGGCGCGTTCCGAAATGAGCTCGCCCAAAGTCGCGAAGATCAAAGGCGAGGCGATGCGGATGGCGGCGGCCCACAGGCTGGCGGAAAACAGGAGTTCGAGCGCGTCCATGAGCGGGCCTATTTCCAGCGCAGCCGATAGCGGGTGAACATCACGGCCGTGACCATGGCGAGCAGGGCCGACGCCACCATCACCTGGGCGATGTAGCTCGGCACCTGCGCCGAGCGACTCATCGCATCGGCGCCGACGAAGATGCCGGCGACGAAGATCGCCGCGGCGACGACGCCCAGCGGATGAAGCAGCGCCAGCATGGCGACGACGATGCCGGCGTAACCGAAGCCGGGGGAGAGATCGAGGGTGAGATTGCCCTTGAGGCCGGCGACTTCGGACAGGCCGGCAAGTCCCGCCAGCCCGCCGGAGAGAAGCGCCGTCTTCAGCATCACCCGGTCGACCTTCATGCCGGCGAAGCGCGCCGCGCGTGGATTGAAGCCGACCGCCTTCATCTCATAGCCGAGCGCGGTGCGGGTGTTGATGATCCAGACGGTAACCGCGGCGATGAGCGCCAGGAGGAAGCCGAAATGCAGCCTTTTGCCCTGGATGAGCTTCGGCAGCTGCGCCTCGACGATGACTTTCTTGGTCTGCGGCCAGCCCATGCCCATCGGGTCTTTCAGCGGGCCTTCGAGCAGCAGGCTCACGAACAGAATGACGATGAAATTGAGGAGCAGCGTCGTCACCACTTCATCGACGCCGAAGCGCACCTTGAGGAAGGTCGGGCCCAGCAAGGTAAGGGCGCCGGCGAGGGCTGCCACGATGAGCAGGATCGGGATCAGGATCGGCGCCGGCAGCGGCAGGAGGCCGGTGCCGAAGACGACGGTGGCGACGGCGCCCATATAGAGCTGCGCCTCGGCGCCGATATTCCACAGCTTCGCCCGGAAGGCGACCGCCGCCGCGAGCCCGGTGAAGATCAAGGGCGTGGCGCGGGTCAGCGTCTCGAACAGCGCGAACTGCGAACCGGCCGCGCCCTTGACGACGAGGCCGAAGACCGAGAAGGGATTGGCGCCGCTCAAGGAGACGAGGAAGCCCGCGAAGACGAGCACGACGAGGATCGCCAGCGCCGGATAGGTGATGGTGACGAGGAGCGAGGGCGCCTCGCGCGGTTCAAGCCGCATGGGCATCTCCCTTGTCGAAGCCATGGCCCGCCATCATCAATCCGAGCTCCTGGATCGTCACTTTGCTGCGCGGCAAAGGCTCGGATATGCGGCCGCGATAGATGACGGCGACGCGGTCCGACAACGCCAGGATCTCGTCGAGATCGTCCGAGATGAGCAGCACCGAGGCGCCTTCCTTGCGCGCCTCGATCAGGCGCTGATACACGTAAGCGACGGCACCGATGTCCAATCCGCGCGCCGGCTGGGCGGCGAGGATGAAGCGTGGCTCGAGCGATAAAGTGCGCCCCAATATGAGCTTCTGCATATTGCCGCCGGAAAGCAGTCGTACCCGGGTCGCCGGCGAAGGGCATTTCACGTCGAAGCCTGTGATAATTTCCTTTGCGAAGCCTTCGGCTGCCCGCCAGTCGAGGAAGCCGTGTTTGTTGAATCGCGGCTCGCGATAGATTTCGGCGATGACATTTTCCGTCACCGACATGTCGGCGACGAGGCCTTCGGCATGCCGGTCCTCCGGAATCCGGGCGATGCGTTTCTTCGTCACGAGATCGGGCGTCCAGTGCGCCGCGTCCTCGCCGAAGATGCGAAACACGCCGCTCTGCGGATGGGTGAGGCCGCTCAACAGATTGGCGAGCCCCGTCTGGCCGTTGCCGGAGACGCCGGCCAGTCCCAGGATCTCACCGCCATGGAGCGTGAGATCGGCTCGGTCGAGTCCGTCTGCGGTCGAAACGGAATTTATTGCGACATGGAGGTCGCCCCGGGGCTGCGGCTCGATCCGCGGTTCGGCGATCGGCCGCCCCACCATGAGCTCAGCGAGCTCGTGGCGCGTCGTGTCGCGCGTGTCGCGCTCGGCGACCAGCTTGCCGGCGCGCAGCACGAAGATGCGGCCCGAGACGCTTAGGACTTCATGCAGCTTGTGCGAGATGAAGATGATGGACAAGCCCTGCGCCGTCAGCTTCTTGAGCGTGGCGAAGAGGCTCTGGCTTTCCTGCGGGGTGAGCACCGCGGTCGGCTCGTCGAGAATGAGGATGCGCGCCTCGCGATAGAGCACCTTCAGGATCTCGACCCGCTGGCGCTCGCCGACCGAGAGTTCGCCCACCGTCTTGTCGGGCGCGACGGCGAGGCCGAAATCCTGAGCGAGCTCGGTGAGGCGCTGCCGCGCTTCGGTCTTGCGCGAGGAGAGCCGCCAGAGCTTCTCGGTGCCGAGCATGATATTGTCGAGCACGGTCAGATTGTCGGCGAGGGTGAAATGCTGATGCACCATGCCGATGCCGGCTGCGATCGCCGCATGAGGCTGGCCCGGCGGCAAGGGCTTGCCGAAAACGCTGATCGATCCCTCATCGGCGACATAATGACCGAACAGGATATTCATCAGCGTCGTCTTGCCGGCGCCGTTTTCACCGAGCAGGGCGACGATCTCGCCCTGCTTCACATCGAAGGAGATCGCGTCATTGGCGAGAAGCGCCCCGAAGCGCTTGCTGATCCGGTCGAGGCGGAGGACGGTATCGGCGGTCATGGCTTACCCTCGCCCTGCGAGCGCAGCGAAGCGGGGAGAGGGAAGGGCCCGCCGCGCAGCGGCGGGAAGGGTGAGGGGCAATGAGCGAATGCATCTTGTGCTTCAATTACCCTGTGATTGTACGAATTCAAGCTGTCCTCACGCAGGACTGCGCCATGGCCCCTCACCCTCCCATTGCTTCGCAATGGGCCCCTCCCTCTCCCCGCTCATGCGGGGAGAGGGTATGGGCGGCGTCTGATCTTACGACGATTTCGGTTCCGAATCGTCGATCGTGACGGTGACGGCGCCGGACTTGATCTCGCCTTCGCGCGCTTTCACCTTGGTCATGACATCGGCCGGGACCTTGCCTTCGAAGGTGCCTAGTGGCGCCAGGCTGCAGCCACCATGTTTCATGAAGGAATACTGGCCGTAGTCGTCGGCCTTGAAGGCCTTGTCCTTGATCGCCTTGATGGCGGCATCGAGGGTGGGCTCGAAATGCCACAAGGCCGAGGCGACGACGGTTTCCGGATAGTCGGCCTGCGTGTCGATGACATTGCCGATGGCGAGGATCTTGCGCTCCTTGGCCGCGTCCGACACGCCGAAGCGTTCGGCATAGAGGATGTCGGCGCCGGCATCGACCTGGGCGAAGGCGGTTTCCTTGGCCTTCGGCGGGTCGAACCACGAACCGATGAAGGCGACCTGGAATTTGACGTCGGGCTTGGTTTCCTTGACGCCGGCCATGAAGGCGTTCATCAGCCGGTTCACCTCCGGGATCGGATAACCGCCGACCATGCCGATATTGTTTTTCTGCGTCATCGCGCCGGCGATCATGCCGGTGAGATAGGACGCGTCCTGGATGTAATTGTCGAATACCGCGAAATTGGGCACCGCCGCATCGGGCTTGAAGCTCGAGCCGATTAGGAAGGCGCGGTCGGGATAGTCCTTGGCGACGGCGCGCGCCGCATCCTCCACCGCGAAGGCCTCACCGACGATCAGTTGGTGGCCGGCCTCGCAATATTCGCGCATCACCCGCTCATAGTCGGTATTGGCGACCTTTTCCGAGAAGGTGTATTCGATGTCGCCGCGCTCCTTGGCGGCGAGCGCCGCCTTGTGGATGCGGCTCACCCATTGCTGTTCGACCGGCACCGTATAGATGGCGGCGGTCTTGATGGCGCCTTCGGCCCTGGCGAGGCCCGCAAGCGATCCGAGCACGGGCAGCGACGCGGCCGATCCTGTGATCTGCAAAATCTTACGGCGTGACAGACGCATATTTCCCTCCTCCGTTGTATTTTTACCAGTTGATCAAAGCCCTTCCGCACTGTCAATTGGGCCATCCAGGTTGTTTGCAGCAAAATATTCTTTTATGCCTCCAGGCAGTGAAGCGGTGGAACGGTCGGCATGGCGAACTTGAATCTTGTGGGCGACATCGGCGGGACCAATTCGCGCTTCGGTCTGGTCGAGCCGGGTTCGATGACGGTCACCCGTATCGAGAGGCTCAAGAATGACGATTTCGCCTCATTGGAAGAGGTGGCCGCCGCCTATCTGGAGAGCCAGGGCGTCACCGCGCTTGGCGCCGCCGCCATGGACGTCGCCGGCGTTGTGACGAATGAGGATTTCCCCCTCACCAACCGCGACTGGATGGTGCGTCGTGCGCCTCTCAAGGCAGCGCTCAAGACCGACCGGCTGATCATCCTCAATGATTTCCAGGCGCTGGCCATGTCGCTGCCTTATCTGGACCCGGCCGATCTCATCCAGATCGGTGGCCAGGCGCCGGAGAAGCCGTCGGTGAAGCTGGTTCTGGGGCCGGGCACCGGCCTCGGCATGGCGTCTCTGGCGCCCTTGCCGCAAGGCGGCTGGATGGCGCTGCCGGGCGAGCTCGGCCATGTCACCTTGCCAGTGGTGACCCAGGAGGAGTTCGATCTGCGTGAAGCGATGACGGAGCCCGGCACCGTCTTCGAATCGGAATTCGCCATTACCGGCGGTGGTCTGCATCTCATCTACACGACGCTGGCGCGCATGGCCGGCCGTGAGCCCAGGCTCGACAAGCCGGAAGCCATTCTCAAGGCGGCGCTCGCCGGTACCGATGCCGACGCGGTCAGGACGCTCGATTTTTTCATCATCTGGCTCGGCCGCCTTGCCGGCGATGCCGCCATGATGATGCAGGCCCATGGCGGGGTCTATCTCGCCGGCGGTATCGCGCCCTCGATCGTCGGCGAATTGCGCAAAGGTCCGTTTCGCCGGGTCTTCGAGGAGAAGGGCCGCCTCGATCTGAAGCATGTGCCGATCTATGTGATCATGGACGAATACCCGGCCTTCAAGGGCTGCGCCGCGGCGCTGATCTGATCACGATCAGTTGGCGGGATGGTGTGATGGGCGCACATCAGAAATTGACAAGATCGCATCCATCGGCTCAATTGCCCGGCAATGGGAAAAATCACGATCCTTGATGTGGCCCACTCGGCCGGCGTGAGCGTCGCCACCGTCGACCGCGTCCTCAACCGGCGCAGCGGCGTGCGCAAGATCACGGTGGAGCGCGTCGAAGCGGCCATCCGCCAGCTCAATTACCAGCCTGACCGGCTCGCCGCCCGCCTCGCCCGCTCGCGCGACTACCGCTTCTGCTTCGTGCTGCCGACCGGCAACAATGTCTTCATGGTGACTCTCGGCGAGGAAGTGCGCGCCGCCGCCGGGCGCATGGCGCCCGAGCGCGTGGTGATCGACATGCGGCTCACCGACGTCTTCGACGGCCATGCGCTCGCCCATACGCTCGACCAGATCGGCGACATCTATGACGGCGTCGCCGTCGTCGCCCTCGATCACCCGAGCGTGCGCGAGGCGATCAGCGGCCTGATCGAGCGCGGCGTCACCGTGGTGACGCTGGTCTCCGACATTCCGGGCTCGAAGCGCGTCCATTATGCCGGTATCGACAACACCGCCGCCGGCCGCACCGCGGCAAGCCTGATGGGCAAGTTTCTGGGCGGTCGCCGGGGCGAGGTCGGCCTCATTGCGGGCTCCCTCGCCTTGCGCGATCATATCGAGCGCCAATTCGGCTTCGAGCAGATCATGACGCATGAATATCCGCATCTCTCGATCCTCCCCGTTCGCGAGGGCCGCGACGACTGGCAGCGCGTCGAAGAGGTGACGGCGCAGCTCATGAAGGAGCATCCCAATCTCATCGGCCTCTACAATGCCGGGGGCGGCACGCGCGGCATCATCACGGCGCTGGAGAAGGCCAGGCGCGAGCGCGATATCGTCTTCATCGCCCATGAACTCACCGACCATGCGCGCAAGGCGCTTATACGCGGCACGGTCGATGCCATCATCAATCAGGATGCCGGCCACGAGGTGAGAAGTGCTGTACGCGTGCTGCTCGCCAAGGCCGACAATGCGCCTCTGATCGAGGCGCAGGAGCGCATCCGTATCGACATATTCCTGCGCGACAACCTGCCATGAGATGATCCGCCATGTATCTCGGTCTCGATATCGGCACTTCCGGTGTAAAAGCGATCCTGATCGATGAGAAACAGCGAATCATCGCCAGCGCCACCGCGCCCCTGAAAGTATCGAGACCCGAGCCCGGCTGGTCCGAGCAGAATCCGGAAGACTGGTGGAAGGCGACGCTCAAGGCCATTGCCGGGCTGCAGCGGGCCAGGCCTAAGGCCTTGAGCGCGGTGAAAGCCATCGGCCTGTCGGGCCAGATGCATGGCGCCACCTTGCTCGATGCAAAGGACCATGTGCTGCGTCCGGCCATCCTGTGGAATGACGGTCGATCGGCCAGGCAATGTCGCGAGCTCGAGGAGCGGTTGCCGGAGCTGCGCAACATCGCCGGCAATATCGCCATGGCGGGTTTCACCGCGCCGAAGCTGGCCTGGCTCAGGGAAAACGAGCCGCGGATCTTCGACCGCGTCGCCAAGGTGCTTCTGCCCAAGGACTATGTGCGTCTCAAACTCACCGGCGATCACGCCTCCGATATGTCGGACAGTGCCGGCACATTGTGGATGGATGTGGCGCGCCGCGACTGGTCGGATGAGTTGCTCGCGCTCACCGGGCTTTCGCGGGCAAACATGCCCAGGCTCTTCGAAGGCACCGAACCGACCGGCACCTTGCGGCCTGAGCTTGCGAGATCCTGGCGGATGGCCAAGTCGCCCGCGGTGGCGGGGGGCGGCGGCGATAATGCCGCCTCGGCCTGCGGCATCGGCGCGGTGAAGCCGGGAGCGGCCTTCGTCTCGCTCGGCACGTCGGGCGTCCTCTTCGTCTCCAATCGGCACTTCTCGCCCAATACCGACAACGCGGTACATGCCTTTTGCCACGCCGTGCCGGAGACCTGGCACCAGATGGGCGTCATTCTCTCCGCCACCGCCAGCCTCGAATGGCTGAGCGGCATTCTGAAGAAGCCGGCGCCGAAGCTCACCGGCGCTCTGGGCAATCGTCTGGCCGGACCCTCGCCGCTGCTCTTCCTTCCCTATCTCTCGGGCGAGCGCACCCCGCACAATGACGCCGCCATTCGCGGCAGCTTCATGGGGCTCGGTCATGAGAGCGACGACAAGGCGCTGACCCACGCGGTGCTCGATGGTGTCGCCTTCGCCTTCCGTGACTGCCTCGAAGCGCTCAAGGCGGCCGGCACCGACGTGGCGCGCGCCACCGCGGTTGGCGGCGGCTCGAGATCGAAGCTGTGGCTCAAGATCATTGCCACGGCGCTCGACATCCCGATCGATTGCCCGGCGGCCGGCGATTTCGGCGGCGCCTTTGGCGCGGCGCGCTTGGGGCTGATCGCCGCGACGGGGGCTGCGCCCCAGGAAATCTGCACGCCGCCGAAATTCGTGGCGACGGTCACGCCCGACGGGAAAACAAAACAAGCCTATGAGGACGCCTATGGCCGCTATCGGCGCGCCTACAAGGCTGTGAGGGAGGTCATGACATGAAGACATTCTATTCGCTGAGCGAGCCGATCAAATTCGACGGGCCGGAAAGCGCCAACCCGCTGGCCTTCCGCTACTACGATCCCAAGCGCAAGCTTCTCGGCAAGACCATGGCCGAGCATTTACGTTTCGCCGTCTGCTACTGGCACACTCTGTGCTGGCCGGGCCTCGATCCCTTTGGCGGCGAGACCTTCCTCAGGCCCTGGCATCAGCCGGGCGACCAGATGGATCATGCGCGCCGCAAGGCCGATGTGATGTTCGAGACGTTGCGCCTGCTCGGCGTTCCCTATTTCACCTTCCATGATCTCGACATCGCGCCCGAGGGCGCATCGCTCAAGGAATTCAACCGCAATGTCTCGACCATCGCCAGCCATCTGCTCAAGAAGATGGACGAGACCGGCGGGAAGCTGCTCTGGGGCACTGCCAACATGTTCTCGAATCGCCGTTTTATGGCGGGGGCCGCAACCAATCCCGATCCCGATGTCTTCGCCTATTGCGCGGCGCAGGTGAAGCATTGCCTCGATGTTACCAAGGAGCTGGGCGGCGAGAATTATGTCATGTGGGGCGGGCGCGAGGGCTACGAAACCCTGCTCAACACCGACCTCAAGCGCGAGCTGGCTCAGGCCGGCCGCTTCCTCAATCTCGTCGTCGACTACAAGCACAAGATCGGCTTCAGCGGCCCGATCCTCATCGAGCCCAAGCCGCAGGAGCCGACCAAGCATCAGTATGATTACGACGTGGCGACGGTCTACAGCTTCCTGAAAGCCAATGGCCTCGAGAAGGAAGTGAAGGTCAATATCGAGCAGAATCACGCGATCCTCGCCGGCCATACTTTCGAGCATGAGATCGCGCTCGCTTCGGCGCTCGGCATCTTCGGCTCGATCGATCTCAATCGCGGCGATTATCAATCGGGCTGGGATACCGATCAGTTCGCCATGAATGTGCCGGAGCTGGCGCTGGCGCTCTACGAAATCCTGAAAGCCGGCGGCCTCACCACCGGCGGCATGAATTTCGACGCTAAGATCAGGCGCCAGTCGATCGACCCCGACGATCTGCTCCACGCCCATGTGGGTTCGATGGATGCCTGCGCCCGCGCCCTCATCGCGGCGGCGAAGATGATCGAGGATGGCCGCCTCAAGGCGGAAGTCGACAAGCGCTATGCCAAATGGGACGAACCGAAGAACCAGGCGATGCTCGCCGGCAAAGAGAGCCTCGCCGATATCGCCGGCCGCGCGCTGAAGGACAATATCGACCCGAAACCCCATTCGGGCCGGCAGGAATATCTCGAGAATCTGCTCAATACATACCTCTAAGCATGATCCCGAAAAGTCGCGGACTTTTTCGGGCATGATCATGCGCAACCAAAAAAGGGAGAAACGGAATGGCAAAGAACATCAAGGGCCCGGCAATCTTCCTGGCCCAGTTTGCGGGCGACAAGAAGCCCTTCAATTCATGGGACCAGATCTGCAAATGGGCCGGGGATATGGGCTACAAGGGCGTGCAGATTCCGAGCTGGGACGGCGGCCTCTTCGATCTCAAGAAAGCGGCGGAGTCCAAGACCTATTGCGACGACATCACGGGTGTCGCCAAGAGCCATGGCGTCGAGATCACCGAGCTTTCCACCCATTTGCAGGGCCAGCTCGTCGCCGTGCATCCGGCCTTCGATGAGGGTTTCGACGCGTTCGCCCCCGCCGCTCTGCATGGCAAGCCGAAGGATCGGCAGAAATGGGCGGTGGGGCAGGTCATGGCCGCCGCCAAGGCCTCGCGCAATCTGGGGCTCAAGTCCTCGGTGACCTTCTCCGGCGCGCTCGCCTGGCCGTTCGTTTATCCCTGGCCGCAGCGCCCGCAAGGCATGATCGAGACGGCCTTCGCGGAGCTGGCGAAACGCTGGCTGCCGATCTTCGATGAATATGACAAGCACGGCGTCGATGTCTGCTTCGAGCTGCATCCGGGCGAGGACCTTTTCGACGGCGCCACTTTCGAGATGTTCCTGGAGCAGGCGAAGAACCACAAGCGCTGCTGCATCAATTACGATCCTTCGCATTTCGTGCTGCAGCATCTCGACTATCTGGCCTTCATCGATATCTATCACGAGCGCATCAAGGCCTTCCACGTGAAGGACGCCGAGTTCAATCCGGACGGCCGCCAGGGCGTCTATTCGGGCTTCCAGCCCTGGGTGAAGCGCGCCGGGCGCTTCCGTTCGCTGGGCGACGGACAGGTGGATTTCGGCGCCGTCTTCTCCAGGCTCGCCGCTTACGACTATGACAGCTGGGCGGTGCTCGAATGGGAATGCTGCCTGAAGGATGCGCAGCAGGGTGCGGCCGAAGGTGCCCCCTTCATCTCGAGCCACATCATCAAGGTCACCGAGAAGGCCTTCGACGATTTCGCCGGCGGCAAGGTCGACAAGAAGCAGATCCAGCGCATGCTGGGGATCTAGTGAAAATCCCCTCTCCCCCGCCGGGGGAGAGGGCTAGGGTGAGGGGGAACAAGTCGTGGTTCTCGAAAAAACAGCCCTGTCCCGGCGAATGGCGGCACCAAGGCGCGCTCGTGCCAAACGCATGCGACGTGAGCCGACGGAGGCCGAGAAACTATTCTGGTGGGAGATACGCGATAGACGCTTGGAAGGGCACAAGTTCAAGCGTCAATATCTTGTCGCAGGTTACATAGCCGATTTCGTATGCCTCGAACGAAAGCTGATCATCGAGCTCGATGGCGGCCAGCATTCAGAAACAACCGAGTATGATGCGAAACGCAGTGCTGATTTGCAGGTGCACGGCTTTCGCGTCCTGCGGATATGGAACGCAGAAATATTCAAGAATATGGAAGGCGTGATCGACGCTGTGCTTGCGGAGCTTGGAAGCAGCAGTCCATCCCCCTCACCCTAACCCTCTCCCCCGCAGGGGGAGAGGGGATAACGAGAATCATTGATTTCAATTTCAGGAGGAAGCAATCATGGCCATCGAAGGAAGGAGCGACGCCAAGCAAGGCGGGCGCATCAGGCTCGGCATGGTGGGCGGCGGCCAGGGCGCCTTCATCGGTGCGGTGCATCGTCTCGCCGCGCGAATGGACGATCAATATGAGTTCGTCGCCGGCGCGCTCTCCTCAAGTGCCGAGCGTTCGCGCGCTTCGGGCGCGGAGCTGGGTCTGGCGCCGGACCGCATCTACACCGATTACCACGAGATGGCGAAGGCGGAAGCCAAGCGCAAAGACGGCATCGAGGCCGTCGCCATCGTGACGCCCAACAACATCCATGTGCCGGCGGCGAAGGCCTTCGTCGAGGTGGGCATCCATGTGATCTGCGACAAGCCACTGGCGCTGTCGCTGAAGGAGGCGAAATCGCTCGAGGCGCTGCTCAGGAAGAAGAACGTCGTCTTCGCGCTCACCCATAATTACTCGGGCTATCCGATGATCCGCCAGGCGCGCGAGATGGTGGCGAAAGGCGAGCTCGGCCAGATCCGTCTGGTCCAGGCCGAATATCCGCAGGACTGGCTCACCGAGGATATCGAAAAATCCGGCCAGAAGCAGGCGGCCTGGCGCACCGATCCGAAACAGTCGGGCGGCGGCGCCATCGGCGATATCGGGACCCACGCCTATCAGCTCGCCTGCTTCGTGTCCGGTCTCACGCTCGATGAACTCGCGGCCGACATGACGAGTTTCGTCAAGGGCCGCAAGGTCGACGACAATGTGAATGTGATGCTGCGCTTCAAGAACGGTGCCCGCGGCATGCTGTGGGCGAGCCAGGTGGCGCCCGGCAATGAGAACGGCCTGCGCCTGCGCGTCTATGGCACCAAGGGCGGCCTCGACTGGACGCAGGTCGATCCGAACTATCTGTGGTTCACGCCTTTCGGCCAGGAAAAGCGCCTCATCACCAGGGGCGGCGCCGGCTCGGGTGCGACCGCCGGCCGCGTGACGCGCGTGCCGCCCGGCCATCCGGAAGGGTATCTCGAGGGCTTCGCCAATATCTACACGGAAGCCGCCCGCGCCATCATTGCGAGGCGCGCGGGCAAGAAGCTCGACAAGGAGGTCAATTTCCCCGGCATAGAGGATGGCGTCGCCGGCATGGCCTTCATCGAGGCCTGCAAGAAGTCATCGGCCAAGAATGGCAAGTGGACCAAGGTCTGAGCGCTCTCTCCATCAGCTTGATCCGTTAGCCAAAAGGATTTCGCCTACATGGGCGGCATGCCGGGAAATTTCGGCAAGGCCGGGTCGACACGATCCCAGGCGTTGGCGCGCGCCGCGAAAATGACCATTTGCGGCGTGAACAGATCGGGGTCGTCGAGAGTGCCGGCCATGATGGGCACGAGATCCGGCGCGCCGGTCGACTTGCCGCTCACATGCGAGCCGCATTCGGTGCAGAAGCCGACGCTCGCCATGTGGCCGCTATCGGCCTTGACCGCGTGATATTTGAGGGGGCCGGTCAGCTTCACCGCGGCCTTTGGAAAGGCCATGAAAGAGGCGTGTCCGGTGCCGCTGCGCTTCTGGCAGTTGCGGCATTGGCACTGCAGGCCGACGATCGGCTCGGCGTCGATCTCGTAGCGCACCTGTCCGCACAGGCATCCGCCGACATATTTCGCCATGGCGATCCTCCCGGGTTCAAATGGAAGAATGATCAAGCGATAAGTTTATAATCAACAATTTTGTTGATTATTTGTCAAGCTCCATCAGTTCGATGCGGTTGCCGAAGGGATCATCGACATAAACGCGATCATAGCCGGCAAGCGGCTCGTCACGTTTCGCTGTCACGCCGGCCTGTGCGAGCCGCGTGACAAGCGCCTCGAGACCCTCGACCAGGAAGGCCGGGTGGGCTTTCCGGGCCGGGCGGAAATCCACCTCGACGCCGAGATGAACCTTGATCGCGTCCTTCTCGAACCAGCAGCCGCCACGCGCCCTGAGATTGTCCGGCTTCTCCACTTCGGCGAGGCCGAGCAGTTCGCAGTAGAAACGGCGTCCCAGCTCCTCTCCGCCTTTCGGCATGGCGAGTTGGATATGGTCGAGCTGAACCAGGCCCATGTCATGATTCCTGTCTTGCGGCAGCCCGCGATTTAGCATAACACGCGACCCCCAATCGAGGCTCGCGAGGCCATGGCGATGCGTGACGGCGAAGTGCATTTGGTCAGCGACGGACGGAACGGCTTATGCCGTCCCGCCGTCTTGCACGGTTTTGACACGATCATGGTCGAAGAAGTCGCTCTCGATTTGAACGGCGCCGCCGCCCGGACCAGGGCGGCTGAATAAGGGATCAGTCTCACATGAACCTCCGTGACCGTGTTCTCGATTTTGTCGTCGATCTCGCTCCCCTGCCGGCCGTGCCGGTGGCGGGCACCAGAAAGACCTTTCCAGTGCGCCGGCTATATTGCGTCGGGCGCAATTATGCCGAGCATGCGCGCGAAATGGGCCATGACCCCTTGCGCGAAAAGCCCTTCTTCTTCCAGAAGGCGCCGGATTCGGTCGTCATCGACGGCGTGTTTCCCTATCCGCCGGCCTCAGGCGATGTCCATCACGAGATCGAGCTGGTGGTGGCGCTGAAGGCCGGTGGCCACAATATCCCGACCGCCAAGGCCAAGGACCTCATCTATGGCTATGCCGTCGGTCTCGACATGACGCGCCGCGACCTCCAGGCGGAAGCGAAGAAGCAGGGCCGGCCGTGGGAGGCGGGCAAGGCCTTCGACCGCGCCGCGCCCATCGGCGCCATCACCCCGCTCGAGCAGTCCGGCCTCCTCGTCAAAGGGCTGATCACACTCGATGTGAACGGTGAGCGCCGTCAGTCGGGGGATATCGCCGACATGATCTGGCCGGTGACCGACATCATCGCCGAACTGTCGCAGCTCTTCATGCTGGCGCCTGGCGATCTCATCTTCACCGGGACGCCGGCCGGTGTTGGCGCAGTCAATCGCGGCGACAGGCTGCATGGCGAGATCGCGCGTCTCGCCCCGCTGGATGTGATGGTGGCTTGATTATCCCCTCTCCCCCGCGGGAAGAGCGGTATTTCACATCGCGTTGATATAGGACGTCTTGACGGCGGTATAGAACTCCGCCGCATGGCGGCCCTGCTCACGCGGCCCGTAGCTCGAGCCTTTGCGGCCACCGAACGGCACGTGATAGTCGACGCCCGCCGTCGGCAGGTTCACCATCACCATGCCGGCCTGCGACGCCTTGCGGAAGTGACTGGCATATTTGAGCGATGCCGTGCAGATGCCGGAAGACAGGCCGAAGTTCGTGTCATTGGCGACGGCGAGCGCCTCGTCATAGGACTCGACCTTGATCACCGAGGCGACGGGGCCGAAAATCTCCTCGCGATTGATGCGCATTTTGTTGGTGGTGTTCACGAACAGGGCCGGGCTCAGATAGTGGCCCTTGGTGTCGCGGTTGAGAAGTTCCCCACCCCAGGCGAGCTCAGCGCCCTCATGGCGGCCGACATCGATATAGGAGAGGTCCTGCGCAAGCTGATTTTCGTCGACGACCGGACCGATCTGGGTGCCCTCTTTCAGCGCGTGATCGACCTTCAGCGCCTTCAGCGCCGCCACCGTCTTGTCGACGAAGGCGTCATGTATCTTGCTTTGCACGATAAGGCGCGAAGAGGCGGTGCAGCGCTGACCGGTCTGGAAGAAGGCGCCATCCACCGCCGCCGCCACCGCCGTGTCGAGATGGGCGTCGTCGAGCACGACCAGCGGATTCTTGCCGCCCATTTCGAGCTGGAACTTGGCGCCGCGCGCCGCACAGGCCTGCGCCACGCGCGCCCCCGTCGTCACCGAGCCGGTGAAGGAGACGGCATTGACGTCCTTGGAATCGAGCAGCGTCTGGCCGACCAGCGAGCCTTTGCCCATGACCAGATTGAGCACGCCCTTGGGCAGACCGGCGCGCGAGAGTATCTCCACCAGCGCCCAGGCCGAGCCCGGCACCAGATCGGCGGGCTTGAACACCACGGTATTGCCGAAGGCCAGCGCCGGCGCCATCTTCCAGGCCGGGATGGCGATTGGGAAATTCCACGGACAAATGAGGCCGACGACGCCCATGGGCTCGCGGGTCACGGTGACGTCGACGCCGGGACGCACCGAGGCGACGGCGACGCCCTCGAGGCGCAAGGTTTCCTGCGCGAAGAACTTGAAGATCTGCCCGGCCCGCATGGTCTCGGCGATGCCATTGGCGAGCGGCTTGCCCTCTTCGCGCGAAAGCAGCTTGCCGATCTCGTCCTTGCGGGCGAGGAGCTCGACGCCCGCGGCTTCCAGGATGTCGGCGCGCTGCTGCGGCGTCGTGGCCGCCCAGGCCGGAGCGGCGGCTTTGGCGGCCGCGATCGCGGCTTCGGCGTCGGCGCCGCTCGCCTGCGCATAGGAGCCGACAATGTCTGAAAGATCGGAAGGGTTTATGTTGTCCTTGGCCTGGCCATTGCCGACCCATTCGCCATTGATGAAATTCTTATGCAGTGTCATTAGGGTAAACCTCTCCCGAATTGCGGCGGCGGAAGCTACCATGTCGAGCAGTCGCGGAAAAGGATGTGAGACATGAAGATCGGTTTCATCGGTCTGGGCCTGATGGGATCCGGCATGGCCGGCCATCTGATGGCGTCGGGGCATGAGTTGTGGCTCCTGGGCCATCGCAACCGCAACTTCATCGATCCTCTGCTGGCGAAGGGGGCCCATGAGGCGAAGGATCTCGCCGATCTCGCCGCCAATGCGCAAGCGATCATCCTCTGCCTGACCACCGCCAAGGTGGTGGAGGATGTGCTCGCCGGGCTCAAGCCTCATCTGCGCCGGGGCCAGATCATCATCGATACCGGCACCACGGCGCCGGAGACAACGCGGCGCCTGGCGCACGAACTCAAGATGCGGGGTGTTTCCTATGCCGATGCACCGATGGCGGGTGGGCCCGAACAGGTGGCGAAGAAGGAAGTGGGCGTGCTCATCGGCGCCGAATGGGAAACCTATGAGGCCATCCTGCCGCTCGTCTCCAGCTATGCGAGCCGCGTCAAATATTTCGGGCCCCCGGGTTCCGGCCATGTGGCGAAGCTCATCTCCAACTATCTGGTGATCGGCATGATCGGTCTCGTCTCCGAGGCATTTCGCACTGCCCATGCCGCGCAGGTCGACTGGAAGGATCTCTATGAAGTGATGCAGAACGGCTCCGGCAATTCAGGCGTGCTGCGCAAGATGATGGATGCCGCACTCGCCGGCGATTTCGACGGCTATAAATTCTCCATCGCCAATGCCGCCAAGGATATCGGCTATTATGCGAGCCTCGCCGAGGAGCTCGGCCAGTTGACACCGCTCACCCAGTCGGTCGAGCAGATCTTCGCCAACGCGGTCGCCACAGGTCATGCCGGCCGCAATGTCAGTCACCTGCTCGACCCGGCGATTGACGATGTGACTTGAGGGCGGTTGGAATGAGTGGTCTTTGTCCGTATCCTCATGCTGAGGTGGCCGCGAAGCGGCCCTCGAAGCATCCATCAGGATAAAGCGACCATGTTGCGATACATCCTTCGAGGCTCGCTGCGCTCGCGCCTCAGGGGTAAGGGTATCTTGAAGAGAGCGCTCATCAGGCCACCAACTGAAGAACGGAACAATGCTCAAGCTCAATCCGAACATCACCGTCATCGAAGAGGAAGGCGCGTTCGCCGTTCTCGACCGCGCGCTCGCGCTGAAGGCGCAAGGCGCGCCCGTCATCAATCTCGGCATCGGCCAGCCCGATTTCGCGCCGCCCCGCCATATTCTGGACGCGGCGGAGAAGGCGGTGCGCGACGGGCCCCATGGCTATACGACGCCGATCGGCATTCTGCCTCTGCGCGAGGCGGTGGCGGCCCATGTCGCCGGGCGTTTCAAGGTCCCGGTCTCCGCCGACGAAGTCGTCATCGTGCCGGGCGGCAAGGTGACCTTCTATTTCGCCTGCCTGCTGTTCGGCGGGCCGGGGGCCGAAATCCTCTATCCCGATCCGGGCTTCCCGCCCTATCGCGAGGCGATCCGCTCGGGCGGCGCCAAGGGCGTGCCCTATCCGATCCGCGAGGAGAGGGACTTCGGCTTCGACGCCGATGAGGTGCTCTCCCTCATCACGCCCGCGACGCGTCTCATCATGATCAACTCGCCCGCCAATCCGACCGGCGGCGTCGTCGACGCGAAGGAGATCGAGAAACTCGCGCATGGCCTCGCGAAATATCCCAATGTCGCGATCCTGTCGGATGAGATCTACAGCCATCTCGTCTTCGAAGGATCCAGGTTCACGAGCTTCCTGAGCTTCCCCGAATTGCGGGACCGCACCATCATTCTCGACGGCTGGTCGAAGACCTTCGCCATGACCGGCTGGCGCCTCGGCTTCGGCATCTGGCCCAAGGCTCTCGTCGAGCATGTACGCAAGCTCATTACCGTCGATCATTCATGCGTCAATGTCGCCGCCCAGATGGCGGGCCTCGCCGCGATGACCGGGCCGATGGACGAGATCGAGGGCTTTCGCAAGAGCTTCGAGAAACGCCGCCAAATCGTCGTCGACGGCTTGAATGCGCTCAAGGGCGTCACGTGCCGCATGCCGGGCGGCGCCTTCTACGCCTTTCCCAATGTGAAGGGCACCGGGCGCGCTTCGCGCGATCTGGCGCGCGAGCTTCTGAGCGAGGCGCATGTGGCGCTCATCCCGGGCGAAAGCTTCGGCGACAATGGCGCCGGCTATCTGCGGCTGTCTTATGCCGCGAGCGAGGCCGAGCTTAAGGAAGCGCTGGCGCGGATGAAGACCTTTCTTGGCTGAGGCGGGCCGACAGGGGCGGCACCCAACATCCCTCAACTCGTCATGGCCGCCCTTGAGGCGGCCATCCAGGCCGACGCCAGTGACTCGCAAGCTCGATTGCAGCAAATCCCGCCAAAGGGAAAGTCTTAGCTGGATGGCCGGGTCAAGCTCGGCCACATGGAAAAGGGCCATGCCGGGCGCTCGGACCTCTAGGGGCTGAAGGTGAAGAGTCGGCGCCGGCATGGCGGGGCAGTCGGGTGATGCCAGGATTCGGGGTACGCAACTGACGCCTCCTGGTGTTTTTAACCTGCTCTTAATTTATGACAGGGGAATGACGTTCGCTCCTCACTAGAGCGCTTCCCGCGAAAGTTGTTCGACTTTCGCGACAAGGAAGCGCTCCAGATATATGCAATCGAGCCTTTTTTGTCCCGTTTTGATCGAATCGATTGATTCGATCAAAACGGGAAAGGCTCTTGGGCTGATTCACGCCAATCGGAGCGCCACCGCGCCAAGCACGATCAGTGTTGCGCCCAGAAGACGGAATCCCGTCACTTTCTCTTTGAGGAAATAGGCCGACATCAGCATGACGAACAGGATGCTGGTCTCGCGCAAAGCCGCGACCGCCGCGACGGGGGCGAGGCTCATCGCCCAGATGACGATCCAATAGGCGCCGGCCGACAGGAGGGCGCCGGTCACGCCGCTCTTCCACGAGGGCAACACCTGTGCGAAAGCCCGGGGACCGCGGGTGACCAGCGCGGCGATGACCATGAACAGGCCGTCGAGCACGAACAGCATGCCGGCATAGGCCGAGGCCGAGCCCGACAAACGGGCGCCGAAACCGTCGACCAACGTATAGGCGGCGATGAAGGCCGAGGTGCCGAGCGCGAAGAACAGTGTGAGGCCGTCGAGCCGGATCGTCTTGGCGCCGGGGCGGGCAGTGAGCCAGATGCCTGAGACGAGGAGCAGGATGCCGAGCGCGCCGAGTCCCGTTACTGTCTCACCGGCGAGCCCCCAGGCACCGATGAAGGTGAGAAGCGGCGCCGTGCCGCGGGCGATCGGATAGACCTGGGAGAGATCGCCGGTGCGGTAGCTGCGCGCCAGGAAGATGTTGTAGCCGGTATGCAGCAGGCCGGACGCGAGGAGGTATGGATAGCTTTCGGCTTTGGGCCAGGGGAAAAAGGCGAGCATCGCCACGCCCATGAGGCCCATCACGCAGGAAATGAGGAGCAGCGCCAGGAAGCGGTCGAGGTCGAGCTTGACCAGCAGGTTCCAACTCGCATGCAGGAGCGCCGCGACGAGGACGGCGAGAAAAATATGTAGTTCCACGTGGCCCCGCAGTCATGGCGTCCGGCCGGGCAGCCGGACTGGCAATGTGGGCCGGTCTATAACTGAGGGCAAGAGGGGCAGTCGAGCATCTTGCCGAGCCGTGGCCGCATGCTGATCTGATAGCTCAGCTCGATACTTTTCCCGCCGAACACCTGCAGGACGATGGGCGACAACGTGGTGCACACTTCCGCGACCAGTATGTCATTGCCTTCGGTCATCTCGCTTGCGGCGATGGCCACGAGTTGCTCCGCCGGGGGAAGCTCGCTGCAGGATGCGCCTGCGTTGTACTTCCATTTCCCCCGCGCACTGCTGCCGTCCTTGCGGTAGTTGCGTATCGTGAGATTGACATTCGTGGCCGTCATCGGCGCGATGATGTCGCCGACGCCGGTCCAGTATTTGTTTATATCGCCGACGGTCACTGTGCCGGCGCTCTGGGTCGTGAGATCGGCCATCGTACTGCCCGCCAGAACCAGGCGGCGATGCATCATGTACCAGTTGGCGAGATCGACGACACCGAAATAGAGCAGCAGCAGGAACGGGGCGATGAGCGCGAATTCAAGCGCTGCGAGGCCTTTCCGGTCATGGATGAACTTGCGCAAATGGGTGTGGAGCTGCCGCATCGGTCTATCCGCCATAGGGTTCGTTGCGGAACAGGGCGCCGGCGGTGAGCCGGCGCTTGTCGCTGCCGATATTGTTGAGCATGCTGATCTGCGGAATGAACAGCTTCCAGTCATAACTTACCTGCACCATCACCCATTCCGAGGCGGCGCCGATTTCCCAGCGCTGCGGCGTTTCGTCCGTGGCCGCCATCAGGTCGGTGCGGTTCGGGATCGGCAGGTCAGGCGATTTGGTGACGAAGAGCCGTATCTTCGCGCAGTCGATATAGGAGGCGACATTGTCGCACAGGGTCCGGCGGAAGGTCGTCTCGCTGATACCCTGCGTCTGGACCTGGCCGGTACGGATGAGGCGCGCGGTCTTGTTGACGCCGTTCTGCAGCGCCGCGTCGGTGAAAAGAACGGCCGCCGTTTCGAAGACGATGAGCAGCAACGCGAAGAAAGGCAGGCCGATGAGAGCGAATTCGACCGCTGTCGCGCCGTCCTGCCGTCGGCAGAAACGCGCCAATAGCCGCCTGAAGCTCTTCATATTGTGCCACCCCATGGCGAATTTTCTGTGTCCGCCGCTCAATTGCTGGTTTTCGCACGGACCAGATTAACAGCCGGCGATTGCAGCGGGCTGAACAACTTTGCTAAAATTTGATTGAGTTGGACCGCGGGGTCATTCCGACTTGGATGAGCCGCTCGCCATTTCGCTCTTGGTCTGCATCTGCTTGGAGAGCGGATCGAAGACCTTGGAGGGTTCATCGCCCACCTGCAACGTCTGCTCGCATACGGGCGCGCAGGCGAGGCTCATGCGACCTCCCGCCTTGAACACATGGACGGCGTTCGTGTCGGTGATCTGCACCGTGACGTCGAGCGCGGCGAGCTGGTTGCCTTCACGGTCAAGGATGATGAGATTGGTCACCCCGTAATTGCGGCCCATCAGCACCACCTGATCGCCTTTCACCGTGACATCGGCGATGGTGGGATTGCCTACCACCACCATGCCGGGCTGGCCGGGCACGCTGATGATCTTGGCCTGGTCGGCATAGATCACGACCTCACTCGCGGCGTGGGCCGGGGTAGCGAGGACGGTCAGCAGCGCGGCGCAGACGAAACCGGTTAAGGGAAGCTTAATCATCGGGGGGAGCCCTCTTTGAGAGCCCGATTTGACCCGAGATTGGTGAATCTTCCCTTACACCCCGCCTGGTTCGCTGACACTCGCCATCTACTTCCGCCCGATCGCCTTGAATTTCCGCGTCTGCTCGATCAGGGCGCGCTCGACCGGCAGGCGCTCCATCGACGACGCGCCATAGAAACCATGGCAGCCGGGGCAGCTCCTCAGGATGAAATCTGCATCGGCGGGCTCGGCGATCGGCCCGCCATGGCAGAGGATGATGATGTCGTCGCGCAGCTGGCGCGCCGCTTTGATCATCTCATTGATGAGCCTGGCGCTGTCTTCGAGGGTGACGGCGGTGGCGGCGCCGATGGCGCCGCCGGTGGTCAGTCCCATATGGCAGACCAGGATATCGGCGCCGGCTCTGGTCATTTCCACCGCTTCGTTCACGGTGAAGGCATAGGGCGTGGTCAGCATGTTCTTCCGATGCGCCAGGCGGATGAGGTCGACTTCGAGCCCGTAGCCCATGCCGGTCTCTTCCAGATTGGCGCGCATGCGGCCGTCGAACAACCCGACGGTCGGAAAATTCTGGACGCCCGCGAAACCCAGCTGCGTCAGCCGTCCGAGGAAATCGTCGAAGATGCAGAACGGATCGGTTCCGTTGACGCCGGCCAGCACCGGCGTCTTCTTCACCACCGGCAGTACTTCGCGCGCCATGTCGAGCACGATGTCATTGGCGTTGCCATAGGCCATCATGCCGGCGAGCGAGCCGCGCCCGGCCATACGGTAGCGTCCGGAATTGTAGATGACGATGAGGTCGATCCCGCCCGCTTCCTCGCCCTTGGCGGACAGGCCTGTGCCGGCCCCGCCGCCGATGATCGGTTCGCCGCGCTTGATCATGGCATGGAAGCGGGCGACCAGCTCTTCGCGTTTGAAACGGCTCATGGCATCTCCGTGATCTCGCGGAAGGCCTTGACCAGCGCTTCGGCGAAAGGGGCGTCGTTGATATGATGCGGCAGCTTGATCAGCCGATGATCGGCGCCGCCGCGGAAATCCTTCTCGAGCGAAGTGAAGAGCGCCTGATCGGCCGCTTCGTCGAAGAAGGGCTTGCCTTCCGCATCGAGCGCCGAGTTGCCCTTCATCGGCAGAAGGAAGCGCACCGGGCCTCTCATGCGGTTGAGCTTGGCCGCGATGAAGCGGCCGATCCGTGAATTCTCTTCCGCCGTGGTGCGCATCAGCGTCACATTGGCATTGTGGATATGGAACTGGCGGTGCGCGAGCGTCGTCGGCACAGTTTCCCTGGCCCAGAAATTGGCCATGTCGAGAGCGCCTGTCGAGCCGACATAGGGGATAGCATGCTCGGCGAAGGCATCGAGGCGGCCCGGCCCGGCACTCAGCACGCCGCCCGCGATCTCATCGGCGATTTCTGTGGTGGTGATGTCGAGCACGCCTGAGAAGAAGCCCGATCCCGCCAGCGTCTCGAAGGACTGGCCGCCGGCACCCGTCGCATGGAAGACGATGCAGTCATATCGATCCTGGAGAAGACTGGTCACCATCTGCACGCAGGGCGTCGTCACGCCGAACATGGTGAGGCCGATGGCGGGCTTCTCGTCCTCGCCCGGCAGCGGCTCGGCGCGCATCATGCCGGCGAGGGCGCCCGCCGCATTGGCGAGCACGCGGCGCGAAATGCGGTTGAGGCCCGATATGTCGGTCACCGGGTACAGCATCGCGATATCGGAAGAACCGACATGCGGGCGGACATCGCCGCTTGCGATCGTGGAGACCATGAGCTTCGCGATACCGACCGGCAGCGCCCGCATCGCCGGCGTGGCGAGCGCCGTGGCGCCCGATCCGCCGGCCGAGATCAGGCCGCCCAGGTCTTCGCGGGTCTTCACGAAGGTGCTGAAGGCCTCCGCCATGCGGGCCACCGCGCTGCCGCGCTCGCCGGTGAAGACCGCTTCGGCTGCCAGCGGATGGAAGGTCGCTACGGTGAGCGCCGCGATGTCGGCCTCGGCCGGACTTTTGGCGCCCGAGGTCGAGAGATCGACGGTCACGGTGTCGATGCCGTGCCGCTTCAGGCAGTCGCGCAGATAGAGCAGTTCGCGGGCCTTGGTGTCGAAAGTGCCGGCGACATAGGCCCGCTTCATCCTGGTGTTTCCCGCCATGTGCCGACTGTGCATGAGCCGGCGCGCACGGGCAATATGACTTTCATCCACGCTGATTTGCTGCGCCGCGGCGTGGATGAGCGCACTGGCCCGTGCGATCTGCTATGGCAGTGCAATCGAATCATGATCCAGAGCAAATCCCGCCAAAGTTGAAGACTTTGGCGACAAGGGTTTGCTCCAATATATTAATTTGGCGCGATTCCTTTTCGGCGAAGTGATTCCACTTCGCCGGGATGCGCGCTAGGAGACCACGATGTTTCGATTTCACTTTGCCGCGGCGGCTTTCGCGATGATCCTTCCGGCGCTGCCGCCCGGTGCCGCTGCCGCGAGCTTCGATTGCGGCAAGGCGGTGAAGCCCGACGAGGTTACCATCTGCAAGACGCCGGAACTCTCCGCGCTCGACAGCGAGATGAGCGGCCTGTGGTTCGCCTTCAGGAAAGTGCCGATGTTGATGGGCTCGAGCGGCGCCCGCATGGACGACGCCCAGGATTTTCTCACGCAGCGCGCCGCCTGTGGCGGCGATGTCGCCTGCCTGCGCAAGGTCTATCATGATCGTATCGCGGCGCTGAAGGATGGCATAGTCCGGGCCATGGACGATGTGTCCCAGCGCGAGAACGCCGAGCCGGTGATCGAGCCCTGGTCGGTCGCAAGCCTGCCCGAGCCGCTGCAGGAAGCCGCCGGCGCCTTTGGCGAGCAATGCCGCAAGCTCGGCGGCACCCTCAAGGAGGGCTCCGACATGCCGGCGCTGATGACGGGCGATCTCGATGGCGACGGCATGCAGGATGTCGTCTTCGATCCACAGCCGCTCGATTGCAGCGGCGCCGCCACCGCCTTCTGCGGCAATGGCGGTTGCCAGATCAAGGTCGCGCTCTCCGGCGACAGATACGCCGAGCCGGTCGAGATACTGGGTGGCGTGCCGACCCTCGTTCTGGCTCAGGACGGCCCGTCGCTGGATGTCTGGGTTGACAGGACGAACTGCAATTTCTCTGGGCGCGACAAGGCCTGCTGGGCGACCTATCGGTGGCCGAAGAGCGGCGCGCCCAAGGTCACTTACACGCTCCGCGCGTTGCCGCAGTGAGGCGAGCCTATCCCGCCTTGCGCGTCTCCACATAGGCAATCGCCTTGGCGAGTGCCTCCTCGCGGCTGAGCGCCGAGGAATCGAGCACATAGGCATCGGCCGCCGGAATGAGCGGCGCATGGGCGCGGCTGCGGTCGCGCTCGTCGCGCGCTTGAATATCGGCGAGCACCGCTGCGAAGTCGGGGGCGGCGCCGCGTTCGGCGAGTTCGGCATGCCGGCGCCTGGCGCGCACCTCGGCCGACGCCGTGACGAAGATCTTGGCTTGCGCATCCGGACACACCACCGTGCCGATGTCGCGCCCGTCCAGCACGGCGCCCGGCTGCTTGCGGGCGAAGGCGCGCTGGAAGCCGAGCAGTGCTGTGCGCACCTGTGGGTTGACGGCGACGACGGAGGCGGCTTCGCCCACCGCCTCGCTGCGCAGATCTTCATCGCGTATCCGGTCGGGCCTGAGCGTTTCGGCCGCCTTCAGCGCGGCTTTCCCGTCATGCGGATCGCCGCCCGCCGCCAGGACGGAGAGCCCCACCATGCGGTAGAGCGCCCCCGTGTCGAGGAAGTGGAGATTGTAGTGGCGCGCCAGAGCGCGGGCGAGCGTGCCTTTGCCGGCGGCGGCGGGGCCGTCGACGGCGATGATCATGACGCGGGCGCCATGCGGCAGCCGAGGCCGTTCATCAGCGCGATGAAGTTGGGAAAGCTGGTGGCGATCATGGCGCCGTCGTCGACGCGCACATCCTTGGCGCTGGCGATGCCCATCACCAGGAAGGACATGGCGATGCGGTGATCGAGATGCGTGGCGACGAGACCGCCGCCCGCGACAGCCCCGCCCGTGACTTCGAGCCAGTCAGGACCGGAGCGCGTCGCAACGCCATTCGCCTGAAGCCCCGCTTCGACGGCGGCGAGACGGTCGCTCTCCTTCACCCGCAATTCATCGAGCCCTTCCATGTGAGTGACCCCCTGCGCGAAGGAGGCGGCAACGGCAAGTGCTGGATATTCGTCGATCATCGAGGGCGCGCGTTCCGCCGGCACTCTGATGCCTTTGAGCCTGGACGAGCGGATGCGCAGATCGCCGACCTCTTCACCGCCCGCGAGACGCTTGTTCTCGACGGTGATATCGCCGCCCATCTCGATCAGCGTGGTGATGAGGCCGGTGCGGGTCTCGTTCAGCATGACATTCTCGATGGTGATGTCGGAGCCCTCGGTGATGAGGGCGGCCACCATTGGAAAGGCGGCCGAGCTCGGATCGGCCGGCACGTCGATGACCTGCGCCTTGAGCTCGCGCTGACCGGTGATCATGATGTGACGGCCGTCTTCCCTGTGATCGATCGTGATGTCGGCGCCGAAGGCTTTCAGCATGCGCTCAGTATGGTCACGCGTCGCCACCGGCTCGATGACGGTGGTGCGCCCGGGTGTGTTGAGGCCGGCGAGCAGCACGGCGGATTTGACCTGGGCGGAAGCCACGGGAAGTTTGTAGGTGATCGGCACGGCGTTGCGGGCGCCATGAAGTGTCAGCGGCAGCCGTCCGCCCTCCGCCGTCTCGAAGC
Organism: Nordella sp. HKS 07; assembly: GCF_011046735.1. Taxonomy (NCBI): domain Bacteria; kingdom Pseudomonadati; phylum Pseudomonadota; class Alphaproteobacteria; order Hyphomicrobiales; genus Nordella; species Nordella sp. HKS 07. The sequence goes on from NZ_CP049258.1 coordinate 2,526,451, forward strand.
GGGCGCCGAATTCGGAGAGCGGCACGATGACGCGGCCCATGGGCCGGCGCGACAGCGACGCATCGCCGATGCAACGCGCGCTCAAGGGCGTGGAGGCCATGAGACCCAGCGCCAGACGGACGCCGGTGCCGGAATTGCCGAAATTGAGATCGCCCTTGGGGCTCATCAGTCCCGATACGCCGACGCCCTGTACATGCCAGACCCCGTCGTCGGTGCGCTCGACCTTGGCGCCCAAGGCCTGCATCGCCTTGGCCGTATCGACAACGTCCCCGCCCTCGAGCAGGCCCGAAGCGCGGGTCTCGCCGACGGCGATCGCGCCCAGCATGAGCGAGCGGTGCGAAATTGATTTGTCGCCGGGAACCCGCAAACGGCCCGTAAGACCCTGGGAGGCTGAGGATTTGAGCGGCGTTGGGGTTGAGCCTTGCACGGGAAAAAGTCCAAAAATTAACGGTTCTTCTGTTGGCTTGGGCTCCTAACATAGGGGTTTTCACCTGTCACCTTTGCTTTTGACAAGGCGGGCGGGCCATGGCATGGAGCCCCCATCATCTCATTTTCTAGCCCTGCAAGAGGATCAACCGTGGTCAAGGCTGAACTCGGAACCAAGCGCATATGCCCGTCCTGCGGATCGAAATTCTACGATCTGCTGAAATCGCCGATCATTTGCCCGAAATGCGGCGTGAGCTTCATCGCCGCGCCGGTGCTGCCGTCCAAGGGCGAAGTGCCGCAGGCGGTGGCCAAGCCGCGCGACATCCCGAAGCCGGCGCCGGAGGATGCCGATGAGGTCGCCGATGTCGAACTCGTCAGCCTCGAGGAAGTCGATGAGGGAGACGATGCGGAAGACGAAACCGCCGCCATCGCCGATGTCGATCTGGGCGAGGAGGAGGATGGCGCCGAAGCCGAAGAGGATTCGACCTTCCTGGTCGAGGACGAGGAAGAGAATTCCGATGTTTCGGGCTATCTGGACAGCGGTCCGGGCGGCGCCAAGGAAGGTGAGGAAGAGCCCTGAGACGGGACTCCCTCAGGGAGGGCAACGCCTTGTTTTCGGGCCCTCCCCAGCAATCTCGCTCGCCTGAGCAAGTTTTGCTTGATAAATCACCGGGGCGGCACTAGGTTCCGCCCGCTTCGCAACGCCTGCGGGTTTCGCGAAGCATCCCAAATCAAGGGTCCGGCCTGCCGGTCCCTCGAAAACCCGGGGGCTTCCCGCCAAGGGAAATGCTCCGATCCAGTGTGGGGTCATAGCTCAGTTGGGAGAGCGCTTGAATGGCATTCAAGAGGTCGTCGGTTCGATTCCGTCTGGCTCCACCATCCACTCCTAAGCGAACTCAAGGTTCGCCACATAGCGTCGGATAGCTTCGACATGTCCGTGGCTTGCGCAGGCTGGGGCTCCTATTTGTGGTCTCGGCTGGGACCTTTTTGGCGCCATTTGCCGGACAATGCGGCCGTTGTCTCAGCCTCCTGAAAACATCTTCTCAGAATTCACGTGCGAGCGAGCCGAGACCGGTTCGTACATTCGGATCGGCGGCTGTTTCGGCGGAAGTGCCTCGCTCATGATTCGAAAGCGCTTTGAGGAGCAAAGCGAGGCTAGCTCAGATTGAGCTGCTGCTTCTGCTGTGACCAATCCAGAGGAGGGTCAATCATCTGCGAGATGCCGATATTACGCGGAAGTCGGCCTGCGATGGCGGCTTCCACAATGTCCGGCGCCAGAGACGCAAGCGTGAGCGTCGAGCGGATCGACTTCTCGGATATTTTGTGTGTGTTAGCGAGAGATTTAATCCCTTCAACTTGTCCTTCCATGAGCTGGCTGAGCCATCGGTGTCCCCGCGCCACCGCCTTCAGGAGTCGAGATCGAGCCTCGCTTCGAATGGGCCGTGAAGCATCGTCTGAGCTTGATCCAAGAATCTCGCGTTTGCGGGCATTGGACGGCTTTGACCAAGGGATCGTCAGGATGTTGTCTGATGCTTCAGACTGATCGGCTTGCGCGGCGCTCGTTGTCACCTTCAGAACCCCAGGCATGACTTCGATGCGCCGGATCCTCTCTCTGACTTGGGTCATCGCGTCCGTTCCATCATCGATATGGGTATCGGCACCATGGTCCAGAACGCCTTGCGCCACAGCCCTCTCAATCTCCGCCGCAGGTACCCGACAAATGGAACCCGCCTTTGACTTCAGCCCCTGCGCCAACACGGCAGATTGGTAGTAGCGATAGTGGAGGGTGCCTTTCTTCGCATAAACGGGGGTCATCCGGTTGCCTTTGGCATCATATATGAGCCCAGTCAGCATGGCGCCGGACCGCTCATAGCCATTCCGTTTGATCGTGTCGCTTTCCGCCCGGACAGCCTGAACCGCATCAAAGAGCGCTTGCGACAAGATCGGTTCATGCTCACCCGGATAGCTCTTGCCGCGGTGATTGATCTCGCCGAGATAGACCCGGTTCCCCAGCATGTGTGAGAGAGGACCGGTCGTGAACGGGATTCCACCGATTTCCTTGCCGGAGACCAGTTTGCGGATACGTGACCTGACACCCTGTTCGTCCAGCTCCCGGATGAGAGCCGGGATTGATTTGAGCTCACTGTACATCTGGAAGATCAGGCGGACATCCTTGGCTTCGGCTTCGTCGACGATAAGCTTCCGGCGCTCCACCCGGTAGCCGTATGGAACGACCCCTCCCATCCACAGCCCTTTCTTCTTGGATGCCGCAATCTTGTCCCGGATCCTCTCTCCCGTGACCTCCCGCTCGAACTGGGCAAAGGAGAGAAGGACGTTGAGGGTGAGCCTTCCCATCGAACTGGTAGTGTTGAAGCTCTGGGTCACAGAGACGAAGGACACATCGTTCGCATCGAAGAGTTCGACTAATTTGGCAAAATCGGCCAGGGACCGGGTCAACCGATCCACCTTGTAGACCACGATGACATCGAGCTTCTTCTGCCGGACATCCTCCAGCAGCCTCAGAAGGGCTGGACGATCCATGGAGCCCCCCGAGAAGCCTCCGTCGTCATATTGGTCCTTCAGGCAGGTCCAGCCCTCATGGGCTTGACTCTTGATGTATGCCTCGGAGGCTTCCCTCTGAGCATCGAGCGAGTTGAACTCTTGCTCCAGCCCCTGATCCGTCGATACGCGAGTGTAGATGGCACAGCAAACAGTTTTTGAAGGCTTCATGGGCAGTCCCTCCACTGGCGAGCCGCCCAGATGGTTCCTCCATACTGCCTGCAATTGAGTTATCGACATCTCCGGCAAGCGCGAGAAATCGACGCTCGCCTCTTTCGTCGTACTCACTGGTCACCTCCCGCGATGACGTAGCGCCGAGGCTTTCCCTCCTTCTGGCTGCTCTTGATCTGAAATCCCCGCTTCTTCAGGGTGCCAGACAAAAAGCCGCGGACGCTATGTGCCTGCCAACCGGTCGCCTTCGACAGCTCTGCGATAGTTGCACCAGCGTTGCGCTGCAACAGGCTGATGATCTTCTGAGCCTTGGTGGACGCAACCGCGTTCTTCGAACTTTTCGAAATCTTTGTCACGGGTGGTTCTCCTCTTCCGGGAGCCACCTGGCCCCCTCACCACCCAAAGCCCGCAATCATGGCGGGCCCGGTCACTTGTCCAAAGAGATTCAGGACTGCAGCTTCAGCAGCAATGCTCGATTCCCGAGCGAAGTCCAGTTACGCTTGTGGGCGAAGCTGGTGGCCGCTCATAGGTGGAAAGCAGACTGTCCCGCCGATCACATGAACAGCCGAATCTGACCCTGAACGGAAGTTGATCGCTCAATTTACCTTCTCGATCTCGCCGAGCTTCCATGTCTTGTCGAACCACGGCTGGAGCGGACCGTAGAGCCGCAGGGGCATGCTCTTCTCCTTGCCAGAGGGGCGTGGAACCGAAATAGACCTCCATCGATGTGTCGGGGTTGACCACCTCGCCCTACTTCTGGCTGCTGATGCTCGGAACCGCTGGTCGTCTGGAGCAGTGAACGACTATGGTTCTCGTAGAGCACGAGCGACCAGAAATCCTTGGCCGGGATGTCCGGCGGCAGGTGCAATTTGTATGTCTTGCCGCTGTCAAGCGGCTGGTTCCTCGAACCGACAACGGCAGCCGCGTATTGTGATCCGACGCCGATCATTTTGATGGACATCGCCGGCGTCGCTGAAATTGGAAAGGTTCCCGTTCCATCGCGGGGACCGTGCTGCCAGGGCGCGGCGTGATCTGGAAGATGAAGAAGATTTGAGCGGCCCTTATCCCGGTTATGGTCTGGGAGCGCTCTATATGTCCTACCTGATGCTCGACGAGGCTAATCCCGCCGCCCCAGCCTTGGATTCAAACGATTCTCGCACCCTCCTTGCCCGCTCAGACCACTCGCCCAAAAGTAGCCGCAGAACGCTTGCGACCGCCGCTCCGTTCCTGGGCGACATGCGCTCTGGCGTGTCGGCTATGGGCGCCGGCACGAAGGTTACATTCTCCCGTCTCAAAAGCTCGGCGAGCGGACCTTCGGGCTTGTGAAGAACGACAAGGGGTTGGAACCCGGTGGGCGCCAGATTTTTCACCAGCCCAAGCCCCGATATATGGCTGCCGGCGAGGACATCGCCCACAAAGGGGAAGCAGACAGCGGCCTTAGGATGTGGAATGTCTTCCATTTCTCATTTCTAGTGGAAAGTATCGCGAGGGCATTATAGAGGATTTTGTGGCCTTAAAGCCAATCGGCACGCGCAGTTGGCCGATGATCTAGCGACCCAGCAGTTATCACCGCTGACGCTTTCCGGTGCATAGGTTGGTTGAGCTCGAAATGAAAATCACTGATGTGAACTTTCTGATCATAGGCGCCACGAAGAGCGCCACGACCTGGCTGCAGCGTTCCCTGCAGAACGATCCGGACATCCTCATGCCCGATCCGGAACTGGATTATTTCAGTCGAGAGTCTCATCGTGGGCAGGATTGGTATCTGGCTCAATTCCCGGAATACAGCGGTCAACCGTTCGTCGGCGAGAAATCAAACTCCTATCTAGAGGAACCCCTTGCCGCATCGCGCATACATGCCTCGTTGGGCAACGTGAAACTGATCGCTCAGTTGCGCAATCCGATCGACCGTGCCTATTCGGACTACTGCATGCTCTTCCGGCGCGGAGAGGTGAATGGCGATATCGGCCAGTATCTCGACCCCCGCACCGCCGCGGATAATCGCTTCCTCGGCGGCGGCCGCTATCACAGACAACTTGAGCGATATTATGACCTGTTTCCATCGAGCCAATTGCTTGTAATCTTCTATGAGGACCTGCTCGTTCAGCCTGAAGCGCAATTGCGCAAAGCAAGACACTATCTCGGGGCCCTGAACGACAGCTACGCATCTCCAGTCTCGGGCCGCATCAAGGACAAGAATATGCCGATCGTCGGCGGCGGATATAGCGGTTATTTGAAGTGGCTCAAACCGATGGCGTCACCTTTTCGATCGACCAGGGCCTACAAGGCAGCGAAGCGGCTTTTCTCGCAGCCGGTTGAATACAGTCCGCTTAGCACCGAGCTGCGGGCCCGTCTTGTTGACTATTATTCGGAAGACACCGAGAAGCTGGGCAAGATCATCGGCCGGGATCTCTCCGGTTGGCTTGAAAACGTGCCACGGGACGCCTCGCCGAGGTAGCTTCAGTAGCGCAATCTGCCTGAACGACCGAGCGTGCCCGTGAGCAACACTCTGGCAATCCCAGAGCATCGGACCGAAAAGTGCGAAGCGGTTTCGGATAATCCGATGCGCATATCAAAGAGTTAGTCCCCCGTGAACTATCCCCAACTCATCGCTTGATTTGATTGATCATTGAGGCTCTGGATTTTGATTTTGCAGGGAAGTGGCGGGGCGCTATTGCAGGAGAGCTTGTCGGTTGCGGTGAGGACCGGCGCTATGGCGCCCCAGGAAACACGCCGGGTGATTGTCGACACCACGGTCGAGCCGAAGAACGTGATGTTCCCTACCGATGCCAAGCTTCTCCACCGGGCGCGTGAGAAGCTGGTGAGCCTGGCCAAAAAGGTCGGCCTCGAGCTGCGCCAGAGCTATATGCGGGTGGGCAAGCTGGTGCTGGTCAAGCATCAGCGCTATGCCCATGCCAAACAGTTCACGCGGGCCGCTAAGGCGCTGCGCAAGCTCAAGACCTATCTCGGCCGCACCATCCGCGACATCTCCCGCCAGATTGCCAGCGAGCCCGAGCTCCTTATTTGGGTGCACGCCGTCGACGAAGGTGATCCGAAAGGGCGCCGACGATGAAATCCACCTCGTCCTCCGTGAGCTCGGCGTATATCGGCAGCGAAAGGATGGTCTCGACCGCCCCTTCCACGGCCGGGAGCCTCACGGCTTTGGCCACACTCGCAAAGCAGGGCTGATGGTGGAGGGGCAGCGTGTAGTGAATGCTGGTTTGAACACCCGCTTGGTCCAAATAGCGAATGAGAGCCGCCCGATCCTCGACGTGCAGCACGTACTTGTGATGGTTGTGGACGTTTCCCGGCGCCGTGCGAACGCGTCGAATGCCCGCAAAACCCGCGAGCCCCTCGTCGTACCGCTTGGCGATTGCCGTTCTGCGCGCCTGCCAGTCCGAAAGGTGATCGATCTTCACGTCGATGATGGCGGCCTGAATGCTATCCATCTGGCAGTTGTAACCGGGTAGCTCGTAGACGCGGTTGCCCACGTGTCCATGATATCGGAGCAGGCGCACCCGTCTTGCGATGTCCTCGCGGTCCGTCACGAGTGCTCCCCCGGAGCCGCAGGCGCCAATCACCTTGGTCGGATCGAAGCTCAAGCACGTGACGGCACCGTGCCCGCCCGGCGGCCGTCCACCGCGCGTCGAGCCGAGGGCTTGGGCCGCATCCTCGATGATGGGGATGCCGCACTCCCGCGCTTCATAAGCGATTTCGTCGAGGTCGAGCAGCTGCCCGTAGAGGTGCACGGCGACGAGCGCGTCGACGGCGCGAGCCCTCACGAGCTCGAGCACTCGATCCGTCCGCATTAGCATCGTGTTGGGATCGACGTCCAGGAACACCGGACGGCAGCGATTCAGAACGATGGCCGAAGCCGATGCCACGAACGACATCGACGTGACCGCGATGCGCGCACCCTCTTTCAGACCGAGCCCTGCAATCGCGAGAACAAGCGCGTCCGTGCCGCTGTTTACGGCGACGCCGTACTGTTTGCCGTGCAGCTCTGCCAGCCGCCTTTCGAGCGCGACGACGTCCTCGCTCTGAAGGACGCGCCCCGATTCGAGCACCTTCATCACGCGCGGCATCACCTCGCCGCGAATCGAGGAAAACTGTCGATCAATGCGCATGAACGGGATCTTCACGGGGACTTCCTCCCAAGAAGTCGCGAGAGCCAGTTACCATCGAAGCGCAGTCGAAAATCAATCGCCGGAGCAGCGTGTCAGTACGGATTGTTCCGGAGATGCTCGACGTACAGGCGCACGCCTTCTTCGAGGGAGACGCGAGGCTCGTAGCCGAGATCTCGACGCGCCCGCGCGATGCTCAGCGATCCGCGCACGGGCATGTACTTCGGCGCCTCGCGGTGCACAACCGTCGTGTGTGGCACGTGTTTCCGGATAATCTCGATCAGATCCTTAAGCGAACGACTCTCGCCGCGCGTGACATTGTAGACCTTCCCGCTCGCCGCTGGCGTGGTCGCGGCGAGATAGATTGCGAGCGCCGTGTCCTCGACATACGTGAAATCGAGCTGCATGCTGCCATCGCCGTCTAAAACGAGCGGCTTGTCGTGCAGGGCGGCCTGAATGAACTTCTGAATCACACGCTGGTTAGTGTCGGTCGGTCCGTACACCGCCGACGGCCGGCAGGTGACGAAATCGATGCCGTAGTTCCTGCCGTATGTTGAGACAACGACTTCGCCGGCGAGCTTGAAGGCGCCGTAGATATCCTTGGGGTTCTTCGGATGCTCGTCTTCGTCCGCCTCGGGAGTTTGGAAGTCACCATAGACCATACTCGATGAGATGTACACGAGACGTGCCTGCGTTTGCGCGTCACGCATGATCTCGAGGATGTTCAGGGTGCTGTTCAAAATGGACTGAAACGCCTCTTCGGTGTAGTCGATGGCAATCGCGGGGAGCGGCATCGCCGCCATATGAACGATCACATCGGGCGCGATCTCCGTCAATGTGCGCCGCAGGAAATCCTTATGAAGCGTGCTGCCGCGAATGAGATGAATCGACGGAAAGATGTCTTTCAGGCGAAACGCGAAATTGGGCTGCACGCTGGCCGGGTCCGGCACGGAGTAGATGACGAACGAGTCGTAGAGATACACCCCGTAGCCCGCCCTCAGGAAGTGGCGCGCCACTTGTGAGCCGATGAAACCCGCGCCTCCTGTGATCAGAGCTCGCATTTTCTTCGACACTGTCGCCTCGGGGTAGGAGAATTAGGCGCTCCACGCGATTTCGTCAACCGGACGCGCAGGCGTGCGCGAGATTCCGTTCTGGGACGCCTGTGCGTCGGCGACGGGCTTGCCTGGCTGTCCTTGAGGCGATTTACGAAATGTCATGCAATAGAGGCCCTACCGGCATGCTGTCGCGATGCCCTCGGCACCCACGTCTCACCACCCACGGTAGGACTGTTCGTATCACCGCCGTATTTTTTCTCAATCAAGCCGCAAGAATGGTCAGAGTTCTGGATTGTCGGCATCGGCGCGGCGGTGGGCTCGGGGCGACGTAGAAGGAACTGGGATCGGCACGCCAGCAGTCACCTTCCATCGTCCCGTTCGACGCTCAGCAAGGTAGGCAAACACATTGCTCGGCAATGAGTCTATCTAAGCCAAGAAAGCGTCACTTCCGCTGTAGCGAATCAGCAACACCTGTGATTTGCAAGAACCATGAATGCGGGCCGCCGCATTGACTTCAAATGTAACTTTGCAGCCGCTTGTTGCCGGTCGTTTCCTAGGCATTAGCATTGCTCTGACAACCGTGGGAACCGTCTTCGGCCAAGTTGCACGATTTTGACAATAATAGGCCGTTCTTCGATGTCGCCAAGCTGGTTGTGTCATGCCCTGCTTAGCCGCGCAAAGCCTTCAACTTCGGCGGGATTGGCTCTATCGCACAGACTTCAGGGCGAGAGATCGCGGCGATGAACCATGATCCGCACGCTACCCTCTGGTTCGAACTCGCGGCGCTCGTATTTCGATCGCGCGGCATCGTGGATAGCGACGATCAGCCTGTCAAAAGTCTCGAAAAACGCTTCCGATGAATGAGGCCGTAATGCTGCGTGAGAGGATCGCATTCCTTGAGCGCCGCGACCGTCACCCCGCAAGCCACCTCGTACTTGCCGTCGACCCCCTGAAGCGGACGCACTGCCCGTCAAACAACCTGTCTTCATCCAGGAAAGCGAGCTGACCCATGTCCTTTCCCTTTCTCCACGCTCGTATCGCAAACAGTGAGCCTGACCATCCGTCGACTTCCTTGATCACGATCAATTTGATCGCGGAAAGTCTACCCACGTATGATACCATCAGGAATGCTCCCCCCGAACGAAATGGGAGAGCCGTTGACGGCATCGTTAAACCAACGACCCATTCGTTCTGGTCAGCAGGCCGGGGAAATGCGAACTGCACGCCATTACATGAGTAATGGCGGCCGCGTCGTAATCGTCGCCCGAGCGGTATTCCTCGAAGTACCGGTTGAGCGCCGCGACCCGCTCGGGGCTTGCGCCGACCGCCTGAAGGCCGACCGACACGCCGTAATTGGTAAAAGCGAAACGAATGCGGGGCTGTCGGGGCTCGCGGCAGAAGTAACCTGGCCGCTGCCACATCCGGTCGAGCATCGTGAGGCAGCGCCGCCGCTGCTGCCGGGCCCAGGGCTCGTCGGGAAAGAAATGGCTCATCCACAGCATCATTCCGATTCCCAGATCCTGGGTAATGACGAGATCGTCGACGGTCCGGTCGATAAGCCCCGCCATCTCGGCAATCTCTTCGCCGAGAGCGGCTTCGTCGAGCATCCGGTAGGACACATAGCCGTCGAAGGCATCGAGCGCTCCCAGGCCATAGCCCGGATAAGGGCCGCTCAGATCTTCCTTCATTTTCCAGATGACACCGCGCCCCGGCAGCACAAATGCGCGGTGAATCTGCTTGACTAGCTGGATGCCCTTGTCGCGGTACCTCCCATCATGACGCGCGAGCACGGCCAGCGCATAGATCCACATGGCGAGATAGTGGAAATATTGCCCGTCACGGTCGGGCTCCTCGCCGATCCGGATACCGCGCCGGCGACCCAGCACGCGATCGACCTCAGCGACGACCCAATGGGCCTCATCGATGAATTCCGGTTGCTCCAGGGTTTCGGCCAGCGAGACGAGGAGAACGACGCCGAATGCATCCGTCCACAAATAGCGCAACCCATTCGGCCAGATGCGGCGCTCGCGCATCCAGCTGAGTTTTGCCAGCACATAGACGGTGTCTGCGAGCATCACAGGCCAAAAGGATAGGTGTCGGGAAGACCGGCGAGTTCGGTGGTGTCGAAGGGCGATACCGCGGCGGTGCGGTCAAACCAGATGTACTCGTCGAATTGCCGCGGCAACACCGCCTGGAAATAATGGCTGGCAAGCTCCGTATCCGGGCGGTAGATGACGCCGATCGCGCGTTCGAGGCGTGGTTTGATCAACGCCCGTCGCAAGTCACCCGGCGCGGCGGATCCCAGGGGAAGAAGAAAATTCGCAATTGCCGCTTCGTGGCACAGGCGCTCGTAGCTCGCGGGATGCGCGGGGCGCACCGACTTGATTTCCATCGGTCCATCCCAGTCCGGGGCGGCGGCCACCTTCCCCGAGTCAGTCCCGAACCCAATCGTATAGAGCGCGTCGCCGAATGCCTCGCGGCACAATGCGCCTATATTGGTTTCTCCGCGCGCCGCCATCTCGGTCGCCCGGGCATTGCCGACATGGGAGTTGTGCGCCCAGACGATGGCCTTGGCATCGGGCCCATGATGGGCGAGCAGCGCGTTGAGCGTCTCGAACATATGCGTGTCGCGCAGATTCCACGAAGCGCGCGAGCCATAATACATGATGCGATAGTAAAGTTCGGCACTGGCGATGAGCCGGGCATTGTGTACGGCATCGAAGTATCGTTCCCCACCCTCCGCCATGTAGACATTCTGTTTGATCAGGATGTCCTTGAGCATTCCTACGACATCTCTCTCGCAGGTGCGGTAGGAGCCGGTGAGGGCCGCATAGCCATAAGCGGCGGGATCAGTCTGCCACGGCGTCAAACAGGCATAACGCTCGCGCGCATTGCGCGCTGTCGCGGGATCGACGCCTTCGAGATAGCGAAGAACTTCGTGGATAGAAGTATAGAGGCTGTAAATGTCGAGCCCGTAAAAGGCGGTACGCCGATGCAGCTTGTGTGCACGATTGCGGTGGCGCAGCCAGTCAACAAAGCTGCGCACCTCGTTGTTGCGCCACATCCACTGCGGAAAGCGGGCGAAGGCGGTCCACTCGCGTGGCGAATATTCGAAGTGGCGAACGTAATGGTCGATGCGCGCGGCGTCAGGCCAGTCGCCCTCAATGGCAACAAAGGTGAAACCCTTCGTCTCGATGAGCGCCCGCGAGATGCGCTCGCGCATGCGGTAGAATTCCGAAGTGCCGTGGGTTGCTTCCCCGATGAGAACCACTTTCGCGTTGCCGATCCGGTGCAGGAGCGGGCTGAAATCGGCGTCGTCGATCGTGTCGAACGGCACGCTCGCCGATGCAATGAGCCGTGCAACATCACCTTCCGGTTTCCGGGTTTTCCGAACCGGCCGGGCAAAGGCGGCGAGTTCGCCCTCCTCAGGCAACCAGCCCTGTTCACCGATCAGCGGGACAAACCGGACGTCGGCGATGTCCTCGGTTGTGAATTCCGTTTCGGATCGCCGCGTTACCCGCACCAGCTCCTGGGCGCGTGCGTCCGTGCCGACGGGTATGACCAGCCTGCCGCCGACCTTCAGCTGCTGTTTGAGTGTGGCGGGCACGCTGGGGCCACCGGCCGCCACGACAATAGCGTCATAAGGCGCATGATCCGCCCAGCCCAAAGTGCCGTCGCCATGCAGCACGTAAACATTGTCGTACCCAAGGTCGGCCAGACGGCTCGCCGCCTTCTCGGCCAGTTGTCCGATGCGCTCGACGGTATAGACCTCGCCGGCAATGCGCGACAGAACCGCGGCGGCGTATCCCGAACCGGCGCCGATTTCGAGCACGCGCTCGCCGCCTTTCAGACCAAGCGCCTCGACCATGAAAGCTACGATATAGGGTTGAGAGATGGTTTGCTCGGCCTCGATCGGCAAAGGCGAATCTTCATAGGCGAATTCCTGAAGCGCCTGGGGAACGAAGGCCTCGCGCGGCACTTCGCGAAGGGCATCGAGCACTTGAGCCGACCGGACGCCGCGTGCGGCGATTTGATGCTCGACCATATCCCGGCGCAATTGAGTAAAATCAGGCATGCCCGGCCGTCTCTCGTGAATGCTCAATATCGCCTCCGCTCTAATGCGACACGAAAACCGGCACCGAGAATTGGCGCAGCAGATCATTGGTCACGCCACCCAGCAGGGCCTCGCGAAAGCGGGAGTGGCTGTAAGCGCCGGCAACGACCATGTCGGCATCTTCCATTGCCCGGGAAGCAAACAGAGCCTCGATGACCGACAATTCTCCAGTATCGGGCCATCGCTCAACCTCGGCCTTCAGTCCATGGGCGAGAAGATGGTCACACAACAGCTTGATGTCGGCATCCCTCTCGTCCGAGGGCGGATCGAACGCAAAAAGCGATATCTGCCGGGCCTGCGCGAGGATCGGCATCGCATCATGGACGGCCCGCGTGGCCTGGCCGCTCGGGGACCAGGCAATGACGATATTCTGCAATGCCGGTTTCGGGATCCGTCTATGCGGCAGAACGATCATCGGAACGCCGGCCGACACCAACACTCCTTCAGGAACCGCCGGAAGGATCTTCCCCGCGGACTCGTTGTTGAGCTGCGTCGCTATGAGCAAATCGGCATAGTGCGCATACAGGTTTTTCCAGCCGATCGCTTCGCGGTCGGCGACCTTGAAGCGGCTGTCCAGGCGAGACGCTCGGGCCTTGGCTGCAAACACGTCTCCCACATTTTCCGCCCGTTCGGACCACTCGTTTGTGAACGCCTGGGGTGAGCTCACATCGACGCCGGTGAGCCTCGCGCGGTATTCTTGCGCGAGCGAGAGCGCGAAATCGAGACGGGCTTCGTTGTCGCGCGAACCATCGAGAAAGACGAGAATATCCCTATAGCTCATCACAGGCTCCGCTCCAGCAGCAATCCTTGATCCCTCTGCCACGATGAAGAGGAGGTGTCTTTGACATTGATCAAATCGTGGCATGTCGGCACCTTCAGTGAGCGCCAAGAGGCTGCTGCTGCGTCTGATCTTGCAACGTCCGTGGAGTTCTAATGATGACGCAAACCGCAATATCAGCCGGTAGCCATAGCCTGCCAGAAAACGAGATCCGTGACGATCGACGCTTATTGGCGCGCTGCGAACTATCTCACGGTGGGCCAGAACGGCCGTCTTTGACTTCGGTGTAGGCCAGCTAGAGCCTCCAGCCAGATACTCTGGAAATCCGCCTCGGCCCCCCTTGGCGATATCAGCTACGGCGCCGCCCTTCCGGATCGCGAATTCGCGCCCTCGGCACCGCAACCATCTTCGGCTAATTCGCCGCCGCCTCGAAGGCCTTAACCGACTCGGTCATCGACTTTGGGTCAGCCACCAGCTTGGCCGCGTGGTCCGGCTTGGCAGACTTTGGCCACTTGAGCAACTCGACCGCTGCCCCCTCGGCTTGGCCGAGGAGTCGGATTGCGAAACCTAACAGGGCGACATATGCCATAGGTTGCCGGCCCTTTCTTTGAATCTAGCGAATATAGCCTAGCCCTAGCGAGTACCGTTCCCGTCGACCTCAAGTCGCTGAAATTCTCCTCCGATAAAATCGCCGCGTTTGTTGATTTCGATCAAGCCCCTCCCTCACGCTCGCAGGATAGATTGTTCTATGGTCAGAGTTATGAATTCTTATGGTCTGGGACGGGTGATCGGCGCGGTGTTTGTCCTGCCGAGTTCTTTTCAAGCGGAACCCACTACGCTGAGCATGGTGCCCTTCTGGCAATTTCGCTGGATCAAGGACGAATGTCTGCCGGAATGATGTGCTATGCCACCTACAATGCTGATAGCTTACCAACTTGGCGGCGCTCGCTTCGCTTTCTATGCCGAGAGAACTCGGGCCAACAGCTTGGGAAAGTTCAATCATGCCTCTGCCGTTGTGCTTCATCGCCATGCCCTTCGGCCGAAATGCACGAGGCTGATTCCGCGCAACGCATCCGGAGGCTGCTCGGATCCTTGCTGCCGGGCAGTTTTGATCTGGGTCAACTTGTCACCAAAGGAAGTTGGATAAGCACTGCGGTAAAGATGATCGTGAAGGTGAACCCATGGCTCACAAGCAAGTACTCTTCCACTCAGCTGCCCGGGAAAAAATTCTTCGTGGCGCGTCACAGTTGGCGGACGCGGTTCGCATCACGCTTGGCCCACGCTCGAAGTCGGTCCTAATCGAAAAGAAGTGGGGCACGCCGGTCGTCTGCAACGACGGTGTAACCATCGCAAAGGAGTTCGATCTCAAGGATGCGGAAGAAAATCTCGGCGCCCGCATGCTACGCCAGGCGGCTGAGAAGACCGGCGATATGGTTGGCGACGGGACGAGTACGTCGACGATTCTCGCGCATGCAATGTTTGCCGATGGCGTGCGGAACGTGGTCGCCGGTGCAAGTGCCATTGAGATCAAGCGTGGCTTGGATAGAGCTTTGCTGCGCGTAACCAAAACGCTGCGGGAAATCTCGCGCCCGGTCAAGACGCGGCTTGAGAAGGAACAGGTTGCTGCGATCTCGGCGCACAATGACCCGGCGATCGGCAAGCTCGTTGGCGAGGCCATGGAAAAGGTCGGAGGAGAAGGCGTTATTACCGTCGAGGAGTCAAAGACCACGGAAACCACGATGGAGGTCGTCGAGGGCATGCAGTTCGACCGCGGCTTCCTTTCCCCATACTTCGTCACGGATCCAGAGAAAATGGAGGCGGTGCTGGAAGACCCGATGGTTCTTCTCGTCGACAGGAAGATATCGACGCTTCATGATCTGATCAAGCTTCTGGAGGCCGTCGCCAAGGCCGGCGCGGCGCTCTTGGTGATTGCCGAGGAGGTGGAAGGCGAAGCGTTGGCAACCCTTGTGCTCAATCACGTGCGCGGAATTTTCCGCAATTGCGCGGTGAAGGCGCCTGCCTTCGGCGACCGACGCAAGGCCATCTTGCAGGATATCGCGATCCTCACTGGCGCCCAGGTGATTTCCGAGGATCTTGGAGTGAAGCTCGAGAATGTGACGATGGAACAGCTCGGCCGGGCGAAGCGCGTCCTCGTCAACAAGGATCATACAACTATTATCGGCGGCGCCGGCGATGGGGACGCGATCAAGAATCGCGCAGACCAGTTGCGCCGGGAGATAGAGGATACGACGAGCGATTATGATCGGGACAAGTTGAAGGAACGTCTGGCTAAGCTCGCGGGCGGTGTGGCTGTGATCCGTGCCGGTGCGCCGACCGAGGCGGAAATGAAGTCCAAGAAGGAAGCCCTTGATGACGCCATAAGCGCGACCAAGGCGGCCGTCGCGGAAGGCATAGTCCCGGGCGGAGGCCTTGCCGTGTTAAAGTGCATCGCCGAGGTGACTGAGGAGGAAAAGACCTGCGAGGGAGACGAGCGGACTGGTGTGCAAATTCTGAAGCGCGCCCTGGAAACGCCAGTGCGCCAGATTGCCGAGAATTCCGCTGTCGATGGCGGCGTCGTTGTCGCCAGGATGATCGAGGGAAAGGGCAATTTTGGTTTCGATGCGGGCCGAAAGGAATATGTCGACTTGATTGCGGCCGGAATCATCGACCCGACAAAGGTCGTTCGAATTGCACTGGAGAACGCAGTGTCTGTCGCGAGCATACTGCTGCTAACCGAAGCGACAATGACTGACATTCCGGAGCCGATCAAGGAGCGAATGGCCGAGCCGGAAATGTCCATGTAAGTCGCATCGGCCGGCCCCAGCTTCCGCCGTGCACGCTCGTGCAGTGCGGCGGAAGTTGCGCTACTATCGTTTCCAACGCGGTCGATCTCGCCGGGATTCTACGTCTTGCGCGCCGGTTCAAATCTGGTCGAGATCAGACCCGGCTTGACCGATAGAGGGGTTCTGCGATGCCATACGCGAACAATGCCGACCTTCCTGATGCCGTTAGGCACAATCTCCTTGAGCATGCGCAAGACATTTACCGGGAGGCGTTCAATCACGCCTTTGCCGCCCATGTCGGAGACCCGCGCCAGGAAGAGGGGGCGCACCGCATTGCCTGGGCGGCGGTCAAACGGTCATACATGAAGCTGGGCGGCCAGTGGGTTGGCAAAGCCGATACAAGGCGAGCGTTCAGAGACACTGCGCGCCAGTTGCGGTCGCGATAACTCATCGGTCCTGTTTGACACAGGTCAACGAGGGATTGCGGCCTCAAAGTATGTATATAGGTATAAAGGTGTACCAATGAAAGGGTGACATATGGCCTACAAGACCATCCTTGCTAGTCTGAACGAAGTGTCTCAGGTGCGCACCGTCTTGAGCGCCACCGCGACGATCGCCCGCAATGAAATGGCTCATGTGATTGGCCTTTACGTCATTCCGGCGATAGAGCTTCAGGTCGGTTCCGAGATCCAGGTTGTCCCGGTGGAGAACGATGAGCTGCAGAAATACTTCAAGCAGCAGGAGAAGGCGGTCAAAGCGGCCTTCGAAAGCATGATTCTGGAAGACGGGATTGAGGGTGAATTTCGCGTGATCGAGGCCTCGGAGCCTTATATTGCCGCCACTATCACAGAGGAATCCAGAGAAGCCGACCTGGTGATCGTCGGCTATTCCAGTTCCGTCAGCAGTCGGGCGCTTGGCGCAGATTTCTCCGAGCGGCTGGTGATCGGGTCCGGCCGGCCGACGCTTGTAGTGCCGCGCGACGGCCACCGCGGATTTGCTCATGACCGGATCCTGGTGGGTTGGAACGGCTCACGGGAGGCGGCCCGCGCTATCTTTGACGGCGTTCCATTGCTTCAGCGTGCCGATGAGGTTCTGGTCGCAATCGTCGGCACCGAGTTGGAACATAGATTGCGCGCCGAGACACGCCGAGAGGGCCTTGTAAGAACGCTTCTGCGCCACGGCGTCCATGCGCGCGCCATCGATCTCGACAGTTCGCGTGAAGCGGGGAAGGTTCTCCTTGAAAGAGCTGAAACCCGTGATGTCGGTCTCATCGTGATGGGCGCCTATGGTCACGCGCGGCTGCGCGAGTTTATCTTGGGAGGCGCGACCCGTTCCGTGCTGAAAGGCATGAGGTGCCCCGTCCTGTTCTCCCATTGAGCCGGCGCCGGCAGAAAGGCTTGCCGTGAAAGTACTCGACGTGATGACCAGTCCGGCGGTGACGACCTTGCCGAAGCCCGGCTTATCGATGATATGCCACTGTCAAGATCGGCATCGAGGAGGTGGCCGCCGATTTTGTCCGCTGCCGATCACCTCTCCGTTGAGATTGACCATTGCGTCGCCCGAATTCCTGGCATCAACGACAGCGATAGGCCTGTGGCAGCGTACCCTCATATGATTTTCTACTATCGCGATCTACGCTCTGGATATTGATATGGATCGAAAGCCCTGGGAGAGCGCTTCTGTGATTGACCGGGATCAACAGGCGGTGGCGGAAATGCCGCAAAGGCCGAGCGGTTGCGGGGTTTAGGTCGCCGGCCCAAAACACGGGGTCAGCCGCTATTCGAGATAGATGACTGCAGCGAGGCATGCCGATCCATGACACAGGCCTACAGCACTCCCGGCGTGATCAGGCATATTCGTGATCTGGTCAACCTCCTTGCCGGCTCGGCAGGATGGGCGCGCCTCTTTACCCTTGCCGTTTGCATTGTTGTTGTAATCGGTGCGACCGCTTTCGCGCAGCTTAGGTTGAACGCCTGGAATCAACCCTTCTTCGATGCTATCGAGCGCAAGGACTTCGGAGCATTCATCGCCCAACTAATCGTATTTGGTGTGATTGCTTCTACCCTTCTAGTTCTGAACGTTGCGCAGACTTGGCTCGATGAGACTCTCAAAGTCGAGACGCGCAGATGGCTCACGCGCGATCTGCTAAAAGAATGGTTGATTCCCAAACGTCCCTTTCTGATCGCAACCGCGGGCGAGATCGGCGTCAATCCCGATCAGAGAATACACGAGGACGCACGGCGGTTGACGGAGTTGAGTGTTACGCTGGCTATCGGCTTTTTTCAATCCACACTGTTGCTGGGCAGTTTCATCGGCGTGCTATGGATCCTGTCGGAGGGGTTTATGGTCACACTCGGCGGCCAGGAATACGCCGTGCCGGGATTTATGGTGTGGTGCGCCTTGATCTATGCAGCGTCGGGATCCTGGTTGAGCTGGCTTGTCGGCCGGCCGTTGGTCGGGATCGGCCAGGCTCGCGCCGCCCAGGAGGCTGACTTGCGGTTTTCGCTTGTCCGCGTGAGCGAGGCGGCTGACGGAATCGCCCTCTCTGGCGGCGAGCATGACGAGCGCCGGCACCTTGACGATGAGCTGGACAAGGTCATCAAGGTGATGGGTCGCTTCGTGGGCCGGATCACGCGACTGAGGTGGGTGACCGCAGGTTATGGCTGGCTTGCGATAGTTGCGCCGATCGTTATAGCGGTTCCCGGCTATTTTCAAGGGCAGCTCACATTTGGTGAGTTGATGATGACGGTGGGCGCTTTCAATCAGGTCCAGTCGTCGCTGCGCTGGTTCGTGGACAATCTGAGCGGGATCGCCGACTGGCAGGCGGCACTCTTGCGAGTCATGAGCTTTCGCGACGCGGCTTCGAAGATTGAAAAGGCGGAACGGTCGCGTACAAGAATCAACATTCTCGACGGCTCGCAAGTGCTAGCATTCAGAGATGTGACAGTGTGCGTATCGAACCGTGAGATCAGCCTTGATGCTTCCTTAGTAAAGGTTCGACCCGGCGAGCGCGTCTTGATCATTGGCAAACCGGGCATTGGAAAGAGCCTCTTCTTCCGGGCGATTGCCGGCCTGTGGCCGTGGGGAAGAGGCACAATTGAGCTGCCACAGCGAAGCGGCATGATGTTTGTCCCGCAGCGGTCATACGTGGCGGGAGGCTCATTGCGTCATGTGCTCGCCTATCCAGTTGATCCCGGCAAGTTTCATCGGTCCGATCTGATCCGTGCTCTGCGTCAGACCAATCTTGGCCATCTCGTGCCTTCCCTCGATCGTGTCATGCGATGGGATAAGGTACTTACAGCCAGTGAACGATCGTACTTGTCATTCGCCCAACTCCTGGTCCATCGTCCCCAGTGGATCATCAGCGATGAAGCGCTTTCGAATCTCAACGAGGATGATCGCACGATGGTGTTTTCTCTCTTCAAGAACGAGCTTGCGAAAGCCGCGGTGCTCAGCATTGCCAGCAGTGACCCACAGCACGCCTTCTATTCGCGAGTATTTCACCTGGTCTCGCATTCGGTGTCGAACAGCGCTCGCGGCGACCTGGGCGGATAGGAGAGCAGCGGCACCGATGATATGTGATCGAGATCATTTCCCTGACGAGCTGAGGGCTGTCGTTGTGGATCGACAGAGTCTCCCGTGAACTATCCCTAACTCATTGATTGATTTGATTGATCATTGAGGTTCTAGATTTTGATTTTGCAGGGAAGTGGCGGGGCGAGGCGGCACGCCAGCAGTCACGGAAACTGCAATATAAGCCGGTACCCATAGCGGGTGCCGTGCCCCCGTCGACCTCAAGTCGCTGAAATTCTCCTCCAATAATTTGCCACGTTTGACTTCGATCAAGCTCCTCCCCACGCTCGCAGGATAGTTTATTCTATGGTCAGAGTTGTGGATTCTTATTGTCTGGGATGGGTGATCGGCGCGGCGTTTGTCCTCGCGCTGCCGAGTTCCATTCACGCGGAAACCCGCTACGCCGAGCATGGTGCCCTTCTGGCAATTTCGCTGGATCAAGGACGCATGTCTGCCGGAATGATGTGCTATGCCAACTACAATGCTGATAGCACGCAGAATCCTCCCAATTCCCAGAGGGCGGACTCGCGACGCGGCGACATGTGTCGGCGTTCCAATTCATCTAACCTCAATTCGGACATCCTTGCTTTTGATGTCACTTCATGGACTCGCCAAGCGATATCGGAGCTCGCAGACAGGCTTCTCCAAATGGAAGACCCTATGAACTATGACTTTACAAAAGCAAGGGTGGCCGGCCGCCCAGTTCGCAGGATCGATGAAAGTTGGGACGATCCCGATCTTCACGAGTCTGTATTTGAGTTCAGTTCTGGTTGTTACCTGCTCATGCAGGTTGCGCCGTTGCCCTTGCTTCCCAGAAGCTAATGCGTAACGGTCTTTCGCCGTCTCAATCAGAGCTATCTGAGCTAAATGCCTCTTAATCTTGGCCTCATGCCGACATGCAAAGACTTGCCAGAGCGCTAAAGCGATTTCCTCACCCCGCGCTCTATTCTTCTACCTGCAGCGACTCGAGATATTTCACAATTTCCATCACCCGCCGTTCGATCTTTCTCTCAGCGACTTTGGCTGCATCGAGGGAAGTGCCATCCTCAAGTGCCTCATCCATCAACCAGTCGCCCCAGATCGGCATTTCTCGGGTGCCATGGGATCCGGTCATCTTGAGTCCCAATATCCAGTCATATACGGCCTGTTCGTCGAATTTGCCATGAGCCCTTTGCTTGATGCGTGTAAGATCAGGTGGAATTTTGGTGAGGTTCTTCGTCAGCGGACCATTTCCCCTGGCGTCCGCATTGTGGCATTCGGCGCAGAGGGCCTGGAAGTCATCGCGAGCGCTGTTGGATCCCGCATGGGCTGTACCGATCGAGACCACAAGCACTGCGGCAAAAATAGCACGGCCACATGCTCTGGTAGCCGCCCTCATCTTGTCTATTTTCATCATGTCGGCGAGCATTGCGTGCATGGGGACTGCTTGCGCCTTCACCGCTTTGGCATATTCAAGGCTTCGGCCTGTGCTTCAGTGATTGTAAGCGTGCTCTTGAGGACGGCAAGAAGGCGTGTTTGCCGCAATAATATGCGTCTGCTGGTCGTCCCCGTCATGCCTTGATCCGCCATCCCGCTGATCTGAAGTCCCGTACAGCGCGACGCAGCTTGAATGCGCATGATGGTCTCTGAAGGTTTGTCGGGTTGGAGCGCGAGTCAATTACGAAATGGTCGCGCTCCAGCCTGTCGGGGGCGGTCTGCTCTCACTGTCGATCAGGCTGCCTTCACCTCAATTTTCTTGGCCGGTTTCATTGCCTCGGCCTTCTTGGGTAGAATGACGGTCAGCACGCCATCCTTAAGGGTTGCCTCGATCTTTCCAGAGTCGACGCCCTCGGGAACACGGAAGGTCCGTTCAAAGGATCCATAACGCCGTTCCGACAGGTGGTTGCCGGCCTTTGTCTCTTCTCGGCTTTCCTTCTTTTCACCCTTGATCACCAGCCGATCGTTGGTGAGTTTTACCTCAAGGTTGTCGGCGTTCATGCCAGGCACTTCGGCAGTAACCTCATATGCCTTATCCTTATCAACAATGTCGACTGCAGGTGACGACCACGAAGCCTCGAACCGAGCCCGTGGTTCAAAATCAAAGATCGAGTGGTGAAAGAACGGTCGCCAACCGCGGTCAAACTGATCGAAGATCTGATTGATTTCACGCTGCAGGCTCAGCAGTGGCCGCCATGGCGCTGCTTCTTGCCTCTGCGTCTCCTCCTTAGCAACAGGCAGTTTGGTGACTGTTTGCGTCATTTTATCCTCCTTTCAATAAGGGGCTATCATTATAATTATGCCATCTCTGTTTGATGGTTCCTTGATCTCGATCAAGCCGGTCTGAATTTTCGGTGGTATTTCTGCGAGGCTACTAAATTTTGTAGAGCTTTTCCTCGATGCGCGCGGCGGCGATCCGTCGATACAGGTCGCGTTTGCGAGCCAGCGGCCACCAGTCATAAAGGAATATGTCGAGCGGGCGCCAATTGGCAACCCAACCGAGGATGAGGAAGCTCTCCTCGACAAGCCTCTTGAAAGGCGCGTCGTGCAAGAGGCCTGCCGCCAGCTGTGCCAGGAGCAGACACGCAATAAGCGTCACAATCCCTATTGCGAGCGAGTATCGTCCGATGCGAAATAACTCATTGAGTTCACGCTGAATGGCCAGAGACCGTGACCCGAAGTATCCGACCATAGCTTCGCTAAGAGCCAGAAACGCACTTCGTTGATGCGGCGTATCAGGGTGATGAACGATGATCCGCAGAGACTGTTGCGGAGCAAGTTCTTGTGCCCAGCCCACAATATACTCTTCGGCATCTCGATTCAGATCCCGTTCGGGAAACGGATATGGGTCGAGCGTATCAAACAACTGTGCAATGTCGTCGACCCGTAATTCAATCGTATTTTCAGTGGATGTACCCATGGTTTCTCTTCGACCATGGAGACTAGGCACGGTGGGCAAATTGAGATTGATCCTGGTCAAATCTCCCGTTGCGAAATGCTCCGACACTTATAGGAGGATTTCCATGTCCATTAGCGATACCACGATTTCATCCGCTGCCGACGGCGACCAAACCGGCAAAGCACGGCTCGGCGCTGTTCCCGGCACTGGTCATCGATTCCATGGTTGGATCCGGTGTCTTTAGCCCGCCGCAGAATATGGCAGCCGGGCCGGCCCATTCGCCATCGCCATCGGATGGACGATAACAGCGGTAGGGATGTTGCCTCTAATGTTCGTTTATCAGTCACAAACACGCAAGCCCGAGCATGGCGCTGAAGCTGATTGATACAGGAAGGAGGGATTCGAGTTCGCGCCTCAGTGCGAGAATAATACCGGACAATTCATGCCACTGAGAACAAACCGGGTCGCTCCGCCGAGAATCAGCTCACTCAGACGCGAATGACCATAAGCTCCCATCACAAGGAGGCCGGCTCCGCTATCCGATATCTTGGTCAGTAGGGCCTCGCCGGCCTCCCTCCCCCCCGTGGAGAGGGGTTCGATCACCGCCTTGACGCCATGGCGCGACAAAGCCGTGGCAAGATCGACGCCGGGCAGGCTACCAGGACTGGTATACTCCATTTCCGGATCGACCCAGACTACGCGGACTTCATTTGCACCTGTCAATAGCGGCACGCTGTCGAAAGCGGCCCGCGCCGATTCACGCTTTCCACTCCAGCCGATGATGACGAGTTCGGCCACCGCGCTCGTCCCACCTTTCCTTGGCAAGACAAGGGTCGGTCTGCCAGTAGACAACAGGATCTGCTCGACGAAAGCGCGACCCGTGACGGACAATCCCCCATCCTCCGGGGGCTGGTTGATGATCGCGATATCAGATCGGCGCGCATAGTCAATTACATGATTCGTAATGCTGGGAGTTATCGAATCCACCAAAACGAAGTCGCTACTGATACCCGCCACTTGCGCGAGCGATTCGAACAAGTCTCGCACGGATTTCTCGGCCTTTTGGTAAGTCTCCCGATTGCCTTCGAAGACGACCGGCATGCCAAAGCTTGTCCCAGCATAGATCTCGACAGCAGGGATGACATATAGGCCCTGGAGATGGGAATCAAAATTGCGGGCGAGCTCCGCCGCGCATGTAAGGAGAGCCTCGTTGCGCTCGAGATCATTCAGGCTCACCAGAATCGTCTTGTATGTCATACCATTCTCCTTGGATCGAACACTGGGTTCGCGAGGATACGCAAGGCCGATGCCGTGGCATTGACTTAGGTCAATTGATCAGGAGACCGGATCATCGGCTATGCGTCTGTGCAGCCCGAGATCGCTCATCACCGTGTAGCACATTTCGGCCGCGGATTTGGACGCGTCCACGTAGAGCCAGGCTTCCGAAGTGGCGGTCGGCTGCGCGCGAAGAACCTCCGGCGTGGCGCTGATCAGGTCTTTTGCGAGCATAGGCAAAACTGCTCGATGTTGTCGGCCAGATCAAAATCATGCACTTCCACCGATCCTCGGCAGCTGCGCAGCAATGTCCTGGTTGCAAGGCGTTCTTCGACCAGGCCATCAAGCTGGACGAGCAGTAGAAATTCACCGCCGGCAACGGCTTGCGCCAAACGTTTGGCATGCGCGGGAAAGAGCCAGCGTCCCAACAATCCTTCGAATGCCGAGGCATCCTGTGATATGCTCTTCGGCAAGACAGGTCCGCATGCGAGTGCAACAATTCGGTCCTGCCCTGTCTGGAAGTCGAGGGAGCGCGACTTCCCATTCACGATGGCGCTGAGTTCAGCGGATCTCTCCCGGCCGTGAGTAAAGCTCGCTTCGCGCCCGACGATAGAGATCGCTTGTGGATCAAGCTCATTGTGGACCAGTTGCCGCAGGGCACGCAAGGCGTCGTCGAGATTGGCCACGACCGCGAGCGCGAAGCGCCGATGTGCCGCCTCTTTCATGACTCTAGGCAATCGCCTGCCGCCAGTGCTTCCAGGCGTTCAATATCGAGGATAATGAGCTTGTGGACTTCCGGCAGCCGAATGATCCGCTTGACCTTCAGCTTGGTGAGATTCCGACTCACGGTCTCTATCGTCAGCCCCAGAAAATCTGCGATGTCGGACCTGCTCAACTCAAGGCGGATCGCGGGCGAATTGTCCTGTCGGCGGTGCAACTCAAGAATAAAGGCAGACAGCTTCTCCATCGCGGAGCGACGGTTGAGAACGGCTATCTGGCCTAGCGCATTCTCGAGTTTCTTCAATAGAAGGCTTACGAGTTGCGGTGCCAGCGTTGGCTCGTCGCGCATGTGCCGATAAGCACTGTTCTGCTCTAAGCAGCGGAATCTCACATGAGTGATCGCTTCGGCACTGCAATGCCGTTCCGAGGTAGCTTCAAAGCCCACGATATCGCCGGCAAAGCGCAGGGAGATAATCTGACGACGCCCGTCGCTCAACACGTGATAGATGCGCACGAGTCCCGATTCAATCCGGTAGATTTTATGATTATCGTCTCCCTGATGATACAGATGCTGATGAGGATCTAGGCTGCATAAAGATTGGCAAGATAGCAATTGATCGAATGTTTTCAGGCCTTTTGAGGACTCACCTGCGCTCACGATCTGGAGCGGGGGGCGGTAGTCGCGTTCTGAATCTGCTGCAAGGGTTAGCATGGTTCACTCCTGAGCATCTGTCCGGCCTCAGGAAGCTCTCCTTGCTTTGCCCGTGTTTGCCCCGATTGTGCCGGTTTGTGGCAAATTGTGCGGGGTGGCCGGAATGGCGGGAATTGGGTTGGCTGATGCCGTCCCACCTGACGCCTTCGGATTCTACGTTTTGCGCGCTCGCTCCGATCTGGTCGAGATAAGGCTCATACTCGCCCAGTAACTGGACCCGACAACGGTGCCAAATGCCTCGAATCCTGAACTGGCGAAGGCTCCCAGGCGTATCCTCCTGGAGCGCGCCCTCTCATAAAGCACTCAATCTTACTTTTACCGATCATGCGGAGGCGGGAAGAAGCGGCGCACCGCCAGGGCTTCAAGAAGGTTTTTTGACCAGCTGCGCTCAGCACTGGAACGGCCGACAATAGTCAGATCGTGGGTGCGAGCTGCCTTGATCAAACCCTCAATGCCTGCGGTTATTGGATTGGAACTCCAGCTTGCGGTCACTCGGTCCATGGCTGCCGCGCAAGTCACTTTCGGTATATTATTTATCTTGAGAAACGGCTCACGTGCGAGCGGGCATTCGCTATTGCGTCCTTGGCATTGAGCAGGGTCGTTCGGAGTGCGAGTTCTACGGCGTCGCCGCGTGCAAACTCGACATGAGGATTATAGTCCGCAGGATTTATCGCATTAATGGGACTGTGAAGGAAATCGATATGGGCATTCAATGGCTTAGCAATAGCATACGCAGCGCCGAGCACTGCATCGTCGGTTTTCGTCCCGCTGACAGCAACCAATATCGATTTCATAACGGCACCTTGTTGAACTCTAATGCCAACGTAAGCGGAGTGTCGTTAGAAAGGTTTGATGCAAATCAAACCCGCCTCACGGCGGTTCGCTGAGCACGGCTTCCAAGGCGCTGCGTAGATCAGCTAGCCGATATGGCTTACGAAGCAATTTTATACTGCCGAGATTCTCCGCCCGGAGGAGATCTTCGGCGTAGCCTGAAGTCAGCAGTATCCGAATTCCGGGATATATTTCCCTTGCCTTTCTGGCAACGTCATATCCGGTAAGCCCCCCTGGCAGCACGAGATCGCTAAACAGCAAATCCACCTTGAGCCCGCTTTCAAGGAATTTGATAGCGCTCGCCCCATCCGACGATTCATGGATCTTGAATCCGAGCGTCACAAGGCGGGTAACCGTTAAATCACGGACACCGTCGTCGTCTTCGACAACAAGGACGGTTTCGCGGCGCTTTCGCGACAGTTCGGCATCAACTGGAACGGCATCGGTATCCATCGTCCCGTTCGCCCGAGGCAAATAGATGTTGATAGTCGTTCCGTGACCAAGCTCGCTATAGATCGTCACATGGCCGCCAGACTGCTTGGCAAAGCCGTAAACCATGCTAAGGCCAAGGCCGGTCCCGTGCCCCCTTGTCTTCGTCGTGAAGAACGGTTCGAAGGCGCGATCCCTGACTTCCGCCGGCATGCCAGTGCCAGTGTCAGAGACAGAAATTTGCACGTAGTCGCCATGCGGCAGTTCAATTGTGTCTCCGCTCTTGACTTCTTCCATGCGGATATTTCGTGTTTCGACGACAAGCTTCCCGCCCTTTGACATGGCGTCGCGTGCATTGATAGCTAAATTGACCAGAGAGCTTTCAGCCTGAGTGGGATCCACCTTTACCTGCCACAGGTCCGGCGCAAGGACGGTTGACAGTGAGATATGCTCACCCAGCGTGCGGCGAAGCATACTGGTGACATTCAGTACCAAGTCGTTAGTTTCAAGAATTTCCGGTTCAAGATGACTGCGTCTGGCAAATGCGAGAAGGCGGGACGTAAGCTTCGCTGCAAGGTCAGCGGCCTCCTGCGCATCTCTTAGCATTTTGTGCACGTGCTCTCCCTGTACGCTCATCTCGATGAGTTCCAGATTTCCCGTGATCACAGTCAGGAGATTGTTGAAATCATGTGCAATGCCGCCCGTCAGCTGGCCTATTGACTCCAGTCGTTGCGCTTGGGCAAGCTTACGCTCGCTTTCCCGCAAAGCTTCTTCGACCCGCTTTCGGTCGCTGAGATTGGTGATGATGCCCGCAAAATAACGTTTTCCTCCTGCAACAAACTCGCTGACCGCCAAATCGAGTGGGAAGGTGGTCCCATCTTTGCGTTTGCCCATCACTTCCCGGCCGATACCGATAATCTTTCGCCGTCCGGTGGACAGATAGTTCGAAATATAGCTGTCATGTTCGCCGTGGAACGGTTCAGGCATCAGCATGCGAACATTCTGTCCAATCAGCTCGCCTGCCGGATAGCCGAAAATCCTCTCGGTCGCCGGGTTGACCGAATCGATCATTCCGCTGATATCTATCGTAATTATAGCCGCGACAGCCGAGTTCAGAATGGCCTCGAGCTTCGAGGCTTCCGGCCCGCCGTTCGGCAGTTTCTGTTGCATGATCCCAGGCTGGATTTGAGTTCTATAGGCCAGCGTAGCATTGGATTGACCCAACGCGGTAGTGGAACTCTAGACAGCTAATGGGACAGGAATAACGGCACATTGCAGTGCCGCAGAAGAGCCCGCGTAACGCCCCCGAGGATCAGCTGCCGTATCCGCGAATGCGCAAAACCACCCATCACGATCAGGTCGACAGCCGAGTGCTGGGCATATTGTCTGAACGCTTGGGCCACGTCGCCGTTATCCGCATGAATGGACTTGGCAATAATCTTCACCTTGTGGGAAAGAAGGTGTTCGACCAGCCTCGCGCCAGGGATCGAACCAGAGAGGTCCTTTTCACCCTCTATTTGGATCACCTCGACCATTTCTGCAATGCGCAGGATCGGCAACGCGTCAAAAGAGCGCGCGCGCTGCCTTGCTGCTACCGTCCCAGGCAACAACAACATGCCGTGCACTAAATGAGGTGAAGCCAGGAGGAACAACGATGACCGGACGTCCACTATCCAACAGTGCTGCCTCTATCAGATCCCGGTCGATGTCGATTGCGTCGGATTCGCTGTCTAGAATGCACAAATCATGCAAGCGGGTCTCTTTGGTAAACCCTTCGACCAGCTGTAAACGCTTGAGCTGAGGCGAACTGACGGAAGCCGCAACACCGATTGCACGGGCCTGCTCGCTAATGCGCTCGGTCACCGTACGCGCCAACTCTGCAACATGACGATTTTCCGAGGCCACGATGCCAGCTACGATACCGCTGACAAATGAATGAGGCAGGGTAAGCTTCACCGACGGAGCGTATACCGTAATTTGCGCTCCTGCTAGCTTTGCGAGTGAAAGGCCATAGCCGATCGCGGCGGTCGGCTCATACTTGTTCTCAACCGACAGGCCGATGAGAATATTCTCGATATTGTGAAGTTGACGCATAAGCCGCTCCTTTCAAAAGCCCGCAACACAGAAGGCCTTGTGATCCAGCTCAATTGGGTGAAGGCATCACCTCCGACCAAACATACGGCCATTCGGCGCACTTACGGGCCAGCCGATGCGGCCTGATTCTGCATAATCTCGATCTGCAGCTCCTGGATCTCCGTCAACCTTAGCCACTGGTTGAACAGGAGGTGGTCGACCTTATCCTGCAAGTGACGGATCTCAAGCTCCGCCTTCAGGTTGACGCGATAATCGTTGAGCGACCGCATCCGATCCTTGGCCTCCTGCCTTCGCTGGCTCATCATGATGATGGGGGCCTGTATTGCGGCGATGCACGACAAGATGAGGTTGAGCAGAATGAAGGGGTAAGGATCGAAGCTCTTGGCACCTGCGATATTTGCCAGGATCCAGAAACCCAGCCCGAGAGCGAAGAAAATCAGGAAGCGCCAGCTTCCGCCGAAGCTGGCCAGATCATCCGAAGCGCGCTCCGCGAGCGTGCGCTGGGCGCCATAGTCCTCTTCGATATTCGCCGAGATCAGATCACCCTCGGTGAGACTACGCGCCACCTGCTGTTCGAACTCGGAAAGCTCGCCCCGTTCGGCGCGCAGCAGTTCCTCCACATAGACGGTACAGTGGCGATTGACCTCTTGACGGCTGATCACCGCATCCGAAGTCAGCGTGGGGTGACCTTTTCTGATCCTCTCGACGATGGCATGCCTCA
Organism: Nordella sp. HKS 07; assembly: GCF_011046735.1. Classification (NCBI taxonomy): domain Bacteria; kingdom Pseudomonadati; phylum Pseudomonadota; class Alphaproteobacteria; order Hyphomicrobiales; genus Nordella; species Nordella sp. HKS 07. The sequence goes on from NZ_CP049258.1 coordinate 2,555,691, forward strand.
GCAGTTCCAGCGGAACAAGTTCCGAGGCGGGATATACGATGCCGCTGATCGCGCATTTTTGTTCTGCTCTCGAGATTCGCTTCTTCACGTCTCTCATCTCCCTTCACATCGTCAGTACCGCAGCCCCGATCAATCGGCCCTCGCGAAGGTCCGCCAGGGCCTGATTGGCTTCAGCAAGCACGTATGTGGACACCTGCGTCTCAATCCCGATCTGCGGAACCAGCCGGAAGAAGCTGTCGCCGTCCTCACGCGTCAAATTGGCGACGGAGACGATTTGACGCTCTTCCCAGAGTAGTCTGTAGGGAAAGCTTGGAATATCACTCATGTGAATGCCTGCGCATACGACGCGGCCACCCTTGCGCACCGCCTTGAGCGCGCGTGGTACGAGGGCACCGATCGGCGCAAATATTATGGCGGCATCGAGGAGCTCAGGGGGCGTCTCATCGGACGCGCCGGCCCAGACGGCTCCAAGTTGGCGCGCAAATGACTGGCTTTCCACATCGCCGGTGCGTGTGAAGGCGAAAATACGTCTTCCTTCCGATTTTGCAACTTGCGCGATGATATGGGCGGCAGCCCCGAAGCCGTACAGTCCCAGGCGCTTAGCATCGCCCGCCATCCGAAGAGAGCGCCAGCCGATCAGACCGGCGCACAGCAGCGGCGCCAGGGCCGGATTCGACTTTCCCTCTGGCAGGGCGAAGACGTAGCGGGCGTCTGCGAGGGCGTGCGTTGCATATCCGCCATCCCGCGTGTAACCGGTGAACAGTGGATGGTCGCAGAGATTCTCCTGCCCGGCCACGCAATAAGCGCATTTGCCGCACGTGAAGCCGAGCCAAGGAACGCCGACCCGCTGATGCAGCTCCAAACTGCGGACGTCGGGGCCGAGTTCTTCTACGTAGCCCACGATCTCGTGGCCGGGTACGAGAGGGAGCGGTGCCCTGGGCAATTCACCGTCGACAACATGAAGATCGGTCCGGCAAACACCGCAGGCACTCACTCTGACACGAACCTCGCCACGTCGCGGAATGGGCATCGGGCGCTCGCGCATAATTAGCGGCTGACCATATTCAACCAGGGTCATGGCGTGTGATACGATCACAGTCTTTCACAGTCTTTCAACAGTGATCACACGATAAGTGTGCGGTCTGTTGTCCTCGATGACCGAAATATACTCACCGACGACAAAGCGCTCGTCGGCAAAATGATATCCGGCGACGTCCTTATCGCCACCCTTTATGTCGTAATGGAAGGCCCACTGACCACCAGGACGGCGAACCATGTGGCCGACGTCATGCTCTTCGTGGGAGCAGTAGTGGACGACGCGGCAAAGATCTCGGTGGGATTTCCACAGCTCGCCATCGATCCGGCCGGTCTTGTCAAGCGGGATAACCAGATCGTAGCCATGCTCGTGGTTTCCCTGGGGGTGATCATGTTCCCGTGCAAGACGAAGCCTGATTCTCGAAAAGCCTTTAGGAAAATGCGCACCAGTGTGCAGGTCCGGTTTCGTCGGGGACATCGGGCATCTCCTCAGCGGGGGGTAGCATCAGTGGCGGCTGTGAAAGTGAGAATCACCGGCAGATGCAGATTCAGATTATCGTCTGGAATCTTGGTGAGATCCTTATCGATACATTCGGCGAGTTTTGCCGTGAGCGCGGGCGATAAGGAGCCTCGGAGCACCTTCGCCAGCCTAGCCGGAGCGGCGAAAACCAGTTTGTCAAAGCTAGCGACCGTCTCGTCTTCGCGAAGATCGGCGGCAAGGGCCCGTATGAAGTCCGCTTCGACCTTGTCGCGCGGGTCGCTGCGCGTTTCTACGGCATGCCGGGTAGGCGATCCGCTCTCACAGACACGTCCCGGCCTGTCGCGGGCGAGCTCGGATGATTTCTCATGTATGTGGGCCGAGACGAATTTCCGAAACGTCTTGAAATGGTTGGGGCCAATGCGCTCGATATAGCGAACACGACCGCCATCCGCGATTATGTAGAGTGTCCTTGGTGCGCGCATGACGAGCCTCCTTTCTTGCATAACTTTGAGAGTGTTGGAAGGAAAGCGCTTTGACTTGGGTCAATTTTCACGGGGACCTCGCCGCGTCTCCATCGCCGCTAAAAGGCATCGAAATCAACTCACGATTTGGTCGTCAATATAGGCGAAATACGCACGTTCTCGGTTCCCAGCGCAGGCCTGGTGGAAGTGCCGGACAGGATATAAGCGTCTGACCCAAGTCAGGGGCAGTTCGAGTCCCTGCGCCATAGATCTTTCGAGGATGGGCCATAGAGGCCGGTTAAACTCGCTTCGAATTTGGCGTCGAAAGGGTGTTCGGTGTGGCTGTCCTGCCGGGTGGTTGGCCGGCTAATTTAGATAAGGAAAGATAATTCAGAAAGACATGGCGTTTCCGCCGCATGCTTCTATGTCAGCGTCGCCGGGCGTCCGACACCAAGAAACAGGCCGCTTCTCAGTCTTTCCTGATAAGTTGGCAGGGAAGGAATTCGCAATAGAGGTCCTATCACGTGTGGTTTTTGGCGCCCATATCGTGATGGCTCCTTACGTGCCGCCAACGCCTTAGGGCAAACGGTAACGTAGGCCAACTGAGATAGTGTCGACGCTGCCTTGGGAGGTGCCGGCATAGCGGATGCCGAAAGTCGTCTCGTCGACTGGGGCGTCCTCGACGAAAAGATGCGTATAGCCAACGTCAATTGAAAGCCGTTCGTCACATTTGTAGCTTGCACCAACGCTAGCCCAAATACGGTCGGCATCCGGCAATCTCATGGACCGTGCTTGGTCAATTGTTGGTGTGATTTCATAGCTGAGACCGGCCCTGAACGTCAGATCATTGTTAATGTTGTAGTCGGCTCCGAGCGAGAAGATCCAACCATCCTCGTAGTTGAAAGTCAGGCTAGAACCAGCGGGCGAGCCCTTAAGTGGAACAATCTGCATGCGGCTCCAATTCGTCCACTCCATGCCAGCCATGACCGTGAACGTCTCGTTGACCCGTTGACGTACACCGATTGAGATGGATTCAGGTAATGTAACCTCGGCAGAAACAGGAAATGTTCCTGCGGGAATTGCGCCGATGCTTGTAACAATGGGGATATCGAAACTCTGACTGCCTTGCAGTGAATATTTGAGTTTCGAACGATAGCCAATACCCACTATTGTACCGTCCAGGGGCGTGTACGTCACGCCGGCAACGAAACCCACGCCAACGTCATCCCCCTCCAACCGTTGCCGTGGTGGCGAAGCGGTCGGTGCAAGAGCCGTTTTAATGTCGATTTCGAAGTACTGGATTTGCGTGCCGAATGCGATACTGAACATGTCGTTAAGCTTGATGCCGAGTATCGGACTGACATTGAGCGACAACGCGTCTGCCTCAAGATGGCTGAACATCCCTACCCACGGCTCATTCGAACTTGAAGCGAGGCCAAACGGCGCTGTGACGCTCACGCCAAGATAGACCTTATCAGTAAGGGGCGTTGCGAAGTAGGTCGTAGGTACAATGCCGGTCTCGCCGACGTCTCCGCCAGTACCTGTGATGCCAAGCGTTGTGAGCGTGGAAAGCGTAGGGTCGACGTCAAGCTCCGAATTCGGGAAGACAACCGCCAAGTTACCCTCGACGGTTATGCCAGTCACGATAGTTGCTGCCGCCGGGTTCCAAAATAATGAGCTTATCGAATGCTCGGGGGCGGCCATGCCTGCAAAGCTCGAGCCCTCTCCGTACGCGGATTGCGCGCGAACGGCGAACCCTCCTGCCGCTGCCGTCGCGGCCATTGACGTTGTCGTCATCACGGTTGAGGCGAAGAGCAGGACGTACATGCGGCATGTTCCCGCGCCTGACGGCCGGCCGCGATTGCTATGGTTGGGGTTTTTGCAGCGCATCCTGAGCCATCATACAAGGTGCCCATTCCAGACAAAAGATCCTGCGATGAAGCGATAAGTGGCCGTGATTAAGGTGTTTCTTCCTTTTCAAAGCGCTTTAGACCCTGCGGCTCAGCGCTATCGGCATAGCCCGGGGGGATGACCGTCTATGTGGTCATCAACGATGGACACACAATGACACAAACAAGCACAACTCCGACAACCGCAGTCGACGCAGTGAGGGCACTCTACCCTAATGGAATTGAGGGAGGAATTAATGTCGGAGCATAAGCTTCTGTTCTCGCTTGTCGTTCTTGCAAGTCTCGTGAGCTTGGGCTGGGTACTGATTGTCTATGTATTGTCCTTTCACGCCGCCCGCCGGTTCGTCGACGCACTCGATGTCGGCCAAGCGCCACGCCGCCGTGAGCTTCGCCACGTCCGGTACCCGGCGCTCCGCCGTCCTCATGCGACGTGTGCGTTGATTGTCCAGTAAGCCCTCGTCAACTACCTTCGAAATGTCGCGACTGATGGTAAAGATAGTGACGCGCTGCAAGGCGTGCTTCATTCCATGCGGCCAGCGATGACAGGATGGCCGTGGCACGGTATGGTTCCGCGTCGTGTGCCCTCTATTCGCGGCCGGCGCATTGCCAAGTGCCTGGGGCAACCATAGTTGCTGGCAATTTGGTCATTGCGTTACCGCAGGCCCCGTTGAGTTGTGCTTCAGCCAGATTGACTGCTTCCGACAAGTCCGTGTCGCGCAAATCGGCAAATAGCAGTGTTGCATTTTTCATATTGGCCTCAGTGAGCTTTGCGCGCCGCAAGTCGGCACGACCCAGAAATGCTCCACTCAGATCCGCGCGGGTCAAGTCAGCTCCAATAAGAATGGTTCGTCCCAGCGCCGCCTTCTGCACGTTGGTTCCGATAAGTATCGCTTCCGTTAAGTTGGCGCGATCGAGACTCGCTCCTTCAAGCCTGGCATCGCGAAGATCAGCGCCGGCGAGCAACGCTCGATCAAGCGTCGCCTTTTCAAGGACTGCGCCAGTCAACATGGCCCCCTTGAGCTGCGCGCGGGAAAGATTTGTCTTACTCAGATTAGCGCCGATGAAAATGGCGCCCGTAAGGTCGCTCCGGCTGAGATCGGCATTTTCCAAGTTGGCGCCTCGAAAGTCATATCCCGCCATCATGCGGTTCACCTTCGAACAGCCCGACCAATTCACCCCGGGAGCGGGATAGTCGGAGCAACCGGCCAAGCCTGCCCGCGGCGCGGCGCCAAATGTCACCACCATAAACAGCGCAATTGCCCAGCGACGCACGCGAATTCTCCTATCTTCAATATTACAAGATTTCTCCCGCTGTTTGTCGTCGTAATCATAGCGCCACTTGCCATTATCCCCAAATAGGCATATCTGCCGAAGATCCAGTTCTCAGAGGTTACGATGGTGCTTGCGCACAGTCATGGGATGAGTTCGGGGATACCGGTCGGCGCGTTATACCGCTATGTTTGGCACACGAGCCAATCCTCGCAAATACTTATCTGTATACTGACGATGGTACTGGCGCCGCTTCCGATGGCGTACCTCGAACTGCAGCGGCGCATGGTCGATGAGGCAGTTACGCAGCGAAACTTGCGTCTGCTGACGATGCTCGGCGCTGCCTATCTTGCTGTAATCTGCGTAAAATGCGCGTTCAAGTATACTCTCAACATGACAAAGGGTATCGCAATCGAAACAATCGCCCGCGATATCCGCCGCCGCGTGATGGTAAAGGCAATCGAGATGTCCGGAGGGGCAAAGAAGTCACGAAGCCAGGTGACTGGTGCAACACTAGTCTCGATATTATCTGCGGAAACAGAAGATATGAGCGGCTTTGCTGGCGATGCCTTCGCGGTTCCGATGCTCAGCGGTGGTACCATACTCTACGTGGTCGGCTATCTCCTATGGGTGCAGCCTGAGATCGCCATGCTCGCGATAGTCGTTTATCTCCCCCAGATGGTGCTAGTGCCAAGCGTACAGCATAAGATTAACCGATTGGCTCGCCTGCGGATCAGACTTACGCGGTTCCTTGGTCATATTGCTGAGCATGGCGACGAGCGGCATGAACGGATTCTTCGAAATGCCGGAAGCGCGCTCATCGATCGACTCTATCGAGTGCGCGTCTGGATTTACTTGCGAAAATATTTCCTCTCCGAACTTGGGAATTTTCTTGCAAACCTTGGGCCGTTGATAGTGGTAACCGTTGGGGGCTATCTCGTCATCACTGGCAAAACCGAGGTCGGAACGCTCGTCGTATTCATTTCCGGACTACAACGGATCGCGGATCCATGGGACGAATTAGTTAATTTTTACCGCGCCATCTCCAATACCTCTGTAGCCTACGCAATGGTCAGTAGCAAACTCGGACCCATGCAGGGAGACTACTATGCCAGGCAAGCGAGAAACTGATCATGAAGTCCAGCAGAGGGATCGCGCCTGGTCGCCGATTGTTAGAACCACGATGGGCAGACGGTCACTGTCCCTCAAGTGTCCAGATATAGCCGACTATCCGGGGCTGACAATCGATACCGTCAGCCGGCAGCTGACCCGGGTCAAGGCGGCAGAGATCATCAGTATGATCGACACGCGCGCGTTCGAAGTGCCTGATATCGCGTCTCTGGCTAAAGTTGCTCGCTCTATTCATACCGCGGGCGGAAAGCCAGAAGCCGCGAGCGATTAAGGTCTCATGACGATTAATGGGAGACGCTACCATGGTTGAACAAGAACTGAGCGTTCAACAGAAACGTGAAGTTGAGAAGAAGCAAGAACGCACGATACCTGCACGCGTATTCTTGCCGGTGACCGATATCTTCGAGACCGACGAAGCCCTGACAGTGGTTCTGGAGATGCCCGGCGTTGACAAGCAGAACGTGGACGTCATGGTCGAGAATGATGTTTTGACAATCGAGGGGCGGATTGACTTTTCAAAATACCAGGAGTTGCAACCAGTCTATACCGAATACAACATTGGCAATTATGCTCGCAGCTTCGAGATCTCGAGCAAGATCAAACAAGACGGAATCAGCGCAGAGCTGAAAGATGGCGTGATGACGCTCGTTCTGCCCAAAGCCGACACAGCAAAAGCTCGGAAGATTAAGGTGGGTTGATTTACAGAAAGCACGCAACAGCGCTCATATATGCTGACCCATGGGCTACCCTCGATGAGGGCGAAGCCGCTTGTTTGATGAGTATGCAGAGGATGCCGTGATGTGCTTCTGCGGGCGGCAGCAGTAAGCGATCATCACGCTGGACCGTCGCGATCGAGATTAGCCCCTTATCCGATCCATTGCGTTGCTTATGATCTACCTGGCACGAGCATCCGCCGAAGACGTCACAACCATTGAGCATCGGCTGCCTGTTCATAGGCCTGCACCTTTTCATCGAATCGACTGGAGGTGTTCCAGCGCATTACGAGATCACTCATAGGGCCATGAGCCAGCTGCCGCCATGAGGGTTGTAAGCACGATGGTAAATGCATTGTTGCCGCTTCGAACCAGAGAGCGGCATGGCATTTCTTGCGGAAACCAGTTCCCGTTCAGCTAGTCGGAAGTTCAGTCCACCACTTCGGCCATTTGACCTTGTGTGGCACGCGTGTGGCTCGGAGCACGATCTGCTGTTCTTCGCGGGTAAGACGGCGCTCGCCAAGGCGCGCCAAAGCCGCTTCGACAAGCCAGGGCTCGAGCAGAATGCGGGCGGTGTCGCGATAACCATCAATCAGCTTTGCCATGCGCAACGGCTCGAGCGCCGAATTCACGCTGCCGGGAGCGACAAACCGCACTCTAACCGCCAACTTACCAGGCTGATCAATAATTCGCTTGTCCCTCAGTTCGTCAAGCGCGCGAATGGTTGCGCGGGCAGCAGCGCTGTCACCCTCGAGCCCACGCTTGGTGATTTGCAAAAGAAAGGCTTCCGCTGCGGTGACGCACCGCTCGGCTCCGGCCTCGCGGACGGTTACCATCTGACCAAGAACCGCATCATAAGGGGCCTGCCGATGACGGCCCTTTGGCCGACCGCGAGGATTGCCGCTCTGACCTTTCCGAAAACGCGTCGACGGTGGGGGATTGCGATAGCCGATTTTCTCGGATTTAGGGAACTCGTCTCGATCCTCTCCCGTCATTTATCGACGCCCTCGGGCAGCTTGAGTGTTCCGTCATCATGCGTACAGCGACGGATCTCCTCGATATCTTTCTTTGTCAGCGCCGTCGCGCCGCGTCGACGCCGGAGGGCGGCCTTGACCGCCCAACTTTCCAGCCGAAGCGGCGGACGATTATCTCCTTTGTGTGGGTACAGCTCAGGCACCTCGCGGGCGATACCGAGCAGCACAAGGGCCTGATCAGCGTTGTCGGGATCCCCGGCCGCGTAGAGAATGGACACCTTGGGCTCGCGCGCCGGCTCATTCTTGGCCAGCCACTGCTCCCGCTTCTGGATCCAGCCCATAACTTCCCGGATTGCCATGCGTTTGCCGGCGAGGGCTTCCTGATAGGTGCGCTGTTGAAGGGCTTCCTCGACCGTAATCTCTTGCGGGACACCATTGCGAGATGCCTTGAGCGTCCTGTTGATGATGATGTCAAAGGCGGAGTTAGATCCGTCCGGTCGCTGCCTTGGCCGGCCACCGGGATTGCCGCTTTGGCCCTTTTGGAACCAGCCCCGGTTTGATGAAGGTTGCTGCTTCTTGGTCATCTGTCATTCCGTTCGAGTACCGGCTCGCGGCCAGTGCGCTCGGACCAGCGGGTGATCGCTACATCGACATAGGCGGGGTCGAACTCGATGCCCCGAAACCGTCGTCCCGTGCGTTCGGCCGCAATCAGCGTCGTTCCTGAACCCAGAAAGAGGTCAAGAACCAGGTCGCCCCGGCGGGTGACGTCCTGAATGGCATCGGCGACCAGCCCCGTCGGCTTCACTGTTGGATGCAGCGCCAGGTCCTCCCTTCGACTGCCTTTCAGGGAGTTCACTGAGGCATAGTCCCACACATTCGTCCTGTTGCGACCATGCTTGCCCAGCTCGACATTGTTGAGATGTGCCGTGGCCCCGACCCGATACACAAAGACCAGCTCATGCTTCGAGCGGTAAAGTGATCCCATGCCGGCATTGGACTTATTCCAGATGCAGAGATTGAGCAGGGCGCCATAGAGCCCGCGTCCGGCGGCCGATACCTCGTCCATATGCCGCCAATCCATGCAGACAAAGTGCACAGCACCGTCCCGGGACATATTGACCGCCGTGCCCAGGGTATCGAGTAGAAAACCGCGGAACTCCCCCTCGTTCATTTCCCCCGAGGCCATGGCAAATTCGCGGTGGCTCCCCTTCGAGACGGCGTGGCCGCTAATCTTCACATTGTAGGGCGGATCCATGAAGGCGGCATCCACCCTGCTACCCTCGCCAACCACTCGCTGGACGAAGTCCCGATCGCGGGCGTCGCCGCATCCCACTCGATGGTCACCGAGGATCCATATTTCGCCTGGCCGGGTCCGAGGTATGGCCGGCACTACCGGTACGGCCTCATCGTCCGGGTCTTCCGACCCTTGCAGGATGACGTCGATTTCTCCGACGGAAAAGCCGGTCAGGGTGGGATCGATGGTGACGTCGAGCGCAGCCAGCTCGGTGAGCTCCTCTTTGAGGATTTCCAGGTCCCATCCCGCATTGAGAGCAATCTTGTTGTCGGCGATCCGAAGGGCCCGCTTCTGGTCTTCCGAGAGCCCGGCGATCTCGATGACCGGAACCGCGCCGAGTCCCAAAGCCTTTGCCGCCAGCAATCGGCCGTGGCCGGCGATGAGCTGGGAGTCAGGATCGACCAGGATTGGGTTCGTAAAGCCGAAGGCCGTTATCGAGGCCTGGATCTGCTCGATCTGTCGCCTGGAATGGGTGCGTGCGTTGCGGGGATCTGGGAGAAGGCTGCCGGGAGGTCGGTAGGTTATGGCGAGGCGGTGAAGAGGGGCCGTCGATATATCCGCTGTCATGGGCGAGATATATGAAACGCGGACACACAAGTTCAAGGGATTCGAGCGGGGGTATCCACAACCTGCTGTGTGGTAACAGGCACTAAATTACCTGATAACGGCCTTGAGCGTCCTGATATCGGCCTTAAATCACCTGTTCCGGCGAATAACAGGAAGGGGGTTTTCCGGAGACGCAAACCATTGACATCAGGCTCTAAATTGAACTAGGCCGCGCACAAACGTCCCGCCGAAGGGCCGTTTTTCCTGATATTTGACGGAATTTCCCTGTTCTGAGGCGGTAGCCCGCCGAGACCGGTTCGCATGAGACTGCGTCCGCCACCACTTTTCAAATCAAATATTTAGCTTTGATAAGACCGTCGGTCGAAGGATGCTAGCCACCAGGTAGCCTTAGTGTTTTAAGGCGCACGCCTGGAACGCGTGTATATCGTGAAAGGTTTCGGATTCCGGCGATTTGGTTTGAGAGCCCCTCGAATAGGCGCTCACCGTCCTCGCACCCGGCAGTCGAGTGGTCCGCGGATTGGTTCGGAAGATTCGGCCAGGCTGCGCAGATTGTGCAGTTATTGAGGAGTAGGTCTGAAAAGCGAGTCACAGACTGCCAAGAAGGTTGAGGGCTGCTCCACTACCTGCGAGCCCGAAAAACGGCGGAACGGGCTGACGGGGAGTTCGCGCGGGGCATTGTGCGGCCGGGACCTTAGCGCTTGTTGACACCATTTGCGCTGGCGTGTCAGCCTGAGGCGAGGGCAGGAAAAAACATGAGAAATCTACTCGCCACGATGGTCGTGGGGCTCTTTGTGGCTCTGCCTAGCTCGGATAGTATTGCCGATCCACATCCGAAGGGCTTTTCCAACCACCGCTTCAATGCCGTAAGGCCGGTGACCAAAGGCGGGGTGACGACGTTCCGGATTCAGGACAAGCAGTGCAGCAAAGTTGACTACGGTGACGGGCGAGGTGAAAGCGACTGCTATAATGGAAATGTGCGTTCGATCTTGATTTACCCAACCTGATGCTCGACTGAACTCGGCTTTAGAGTATCACTTCGACATTTGGATTGATCCATCGCTCTCCTACGGCGGCTTCTACAACGACCACTCCATAGGATTCTTGGAGGACGCGCTTGACAGCCGACTGCGGATCGCAAGTTGGGAGGGCCCTTACCTCCACAATTTTCTCTATATGTTGAAAGTCGACACCATCCACGGCATTACGTTCCTCGGCAATCAATGCCAGCCGAAGGAACGATTTGGTCAGTGGGTCTCATTTTCGATGAAGGTGCGCTGGACTACGGACAAGCATGGATGGATCAAGGTCAGTTGTGACGACAAGGTCATCTATTCGGCAGAGGCCGTTGCGACAAATCAGGCACCCCACTGCTACATCAATAATCAATGCGAGCCGGGTGTAAAAAAGAATCCGAAGCGGATCATTTTTGTCGTCGGCCCTGTGATGGCTGGTTTTGGTTATGAATGGAAGAAGTACGGCAAGCAATCTCAATTCACCGACATTCAGCCTGAGGGAATTACGATCAAGATGCGCAATATGGCGGTAACCAAGATTGCCCAGCCATAGCGTTCGCGTCATCTGGGAGGCAGCCATGCTGTACATGATGGCTTTGGTCACTAGACTAGCCTGGCTGCTTCGATAACCTTCGACCATGTGGCGCGGGTGACGTGCCTTTCCATTGTCCCCGCAAATCCATGATCGGTAATCCGCCGGTATGGATCACATGTGTCAGCCCTAGCGCGGCCAACCCGGCACACAGTCCGGTAAGTGGATCTGATGTTTGCGAGCGGATAAAACTCGATGAGGTTTGTGCGACCGACCACATTCTGGCTGGCCGTCTCGGCGGTCGCCCTGGTTTCGCTCGTTCTACTACGTCAGATCCTGTTGCCGTTCGTCGTCGGTGCGTTGCTCGCCTACCTGTTGGTGCCGGCGGTCGATCGGCTGGAACGACTCGGGATAAATCGTTCGGCTGCCGCTCTCGCGGTGGTCATCCCGCTCGTTGCCGGCTTCGTTGCCTTCCTCCTCGTTATGCTGCCGCTCCTCATTGGCGAGATCAGGTTCTTCGCCCGGGAATTCCCCCATTATGTGACGCGGCTTCAGCAGCTCGCTGCCGAGGCAAGCGGTCCGTGGATCCACAGCGTCCTTGGGAGCGAGATTCCAATCGAACAGTCCACCGCCGAGGTCGCGAGGACGATGAGCGACAATTGGCTCGACGACTTCCTTGGGTCTCTGTGGTCGAGCGGACTGGCGCTGATCTCCCTGCTATCGCTGCTGATCATTACCCCCATCATCGCGATCTACCTGGCCATTGATTGGCAGCGCATGATAGCCACGATCCTGGACTGGTTTCCGCCCGAGCACCGCAGGGACGTACGTGCCCTTGGCAGTGAAATTCATGAAGCCGTCGCGGGATTCGTACGCGGCCAGGTCCTCATTTGCCTCGTACTGGCCGTGCTCTATGCCTCGGCCTTGCAGGCGCTAGGGCTCAAACATGCTATCGTGATCGGTATCGCGGCGGGTCTCATCAGTTTCGTCCCTTACCTTGGTGCTGCGACTGGTTTCATGGTTTCGGTGTGTGTCGCGATCGCGCAGTTCTGGCCGAACTGGGTACCCGTCACTCTTGTCGGCGGTGTCTTCATCATTGGGGAGATGGTTGCTGACTACGTGCTGTCACCGCGACTGATCGGCCGCCGCGTGAAGCTCAATCCAGTCTGGATGATATTCGCCCTGTTCGCATTCGGATGGCTGTTCGGATTTATCGGAGTCCTGGTGGCAATTCCAGTCGCAGCCTCGTTGGGCGTAATCCTGCGTTTCGTGCTTCGGGAGTCACTGGCGAATGCAGTCCCCAAGGCATCGGCAGGCACGCCTTCGGAAAGTGATGCGCACGGCCCGAAGCGGTGACGACCGTCTCGACCGCGTCGACGGGATAGCTAGGCGCTGGAACTGACAGCCGCCTGTGCTATGGAACGAACGGGGAGCATTTCCATGTCACGTTCGCGCAGGAAGACGGCGATATTCGGCATCACCACAGCCGAAAGCGACAAGCGGTTCAAACAGGCTGAGCATCGCCGTGAGCGGCGTGCCGTGAAGGTACTGGTGAAAGCCGGAGAAGAACCGCTCGCGCCAAAAGCCTTCGGCGATCCTTGACGGCGAGAAGGATGGCAAGCGGTGGCTCCGCGTGCCGACCCCGAAATTGATGCGAAAATAGCTCAGGCCGGATGCGGGCGTTGTCCCAGCAATTGGAGATCCCGCAATTTACATGCGAGTGAACAGAGATTGTTCGTAAGGTACCGGGCAGCTCGGTCAGCAAAAGCGCCTGTTGACGCGGGATTCTTGCGAAAATCGGGGTCGATTTTTTCGCATCGCACGCTATGTGCTGAACGCGAAGTTCCTGATATCAGGCGGCTCGCACCGACAGGAACTTTGCGTTCAAAAGCACACTAGAATCATTGAGTTTTCTAGTGCCTTTCCGAATCCGAAGTTCGCGCAGAAGGTCCCCGCTGGCTGTGGCGAATCTCGGATTCGGGACACTAGGGAACTAACGCGCCTCCGATGAATTGATCAAGAGCTCGGATGCGTCGATCACCTCGAGGAGCGCTGTGCATATGCGGCGCGTATATTACATTCCAGTCTGTCTGGTACTTGGTCTCGTGCCCGCGACCACGACGGTCTTTGGCGCGGAGCCGGTGAAGACCGGCAAGGCCGCTTTTGGAGATTGGCACAGTGATGCGCCGGGCGTGCGTCGTCACCTCCGGGCAAGTGATCTGCCGCGGGCCAACACCGCGAAATCCGTCGCCAACTTTGCCGACACATCGGAGATGCCCGCGGGGGCGATTCCGCGCGTGCCCGAGGGCCTTGCCGCCGAGAAGGTCGCATCGGGCCTCATGAGTCCGCGCGTGATCCGTTTCGCTCCCAATGGAGACATGTTTGTCGCTGACAGCAGGGCGGATCAGATCCTTGTTTTCCGCATTCCCGATGGCACCGCCAAACCCAGCCGCGCGGAAGTCTTTGCGGCGGAGCTTCATCAACCCTACGGCATCGCATTCTACCCGCCGGGACCGGACCCACAGTGGATATATATCGCCAATAGCCGGAGCATCGTCCGCTTTCCCTACAAGAATGGCGATCTGCAGGCTTCGGGACCGTCGGAAGTGATTGTCGACCACATTCCGGAGACCCATCATTGGACGCGCGACATTGCCTTTTCACCCGACGGGACCACGCTCTATCTGTCCGTTGGCTCAGGCTCCAATGTTGCGCTCGACATGTTCCCCTGGCCGCCAATTGAAGGTGGGCTTGATGCATGGAGCAAGACGCGACCGCTCGGAGCGACATGGGACACGGAGGAGCGGCGTGCGGATATTCTCGCCTTTGATCCGCAAGGGAAGAATGAACGAATCTTCGCCACTGGTCTGCGGAACTGCTCTGGTCTGACTGTGCAACCCGTGACGGGGGATCTTTGGTGTGTCGTCAACGAGCGCGATGAGCTGGGCGACAATGTCCCGTTTGAATATGCGACGCGTGTGCAAAAAGGCGCGTTCTATGGCTGGCCCTGGTACTATAACGGAAATCATGAGGATCCGCGTCGCAGGGGCGAACGCCCTGACCTCGCTTCACACGTGACCGTCCCGGACGTCTTCATTCAAGCCCACTCCGCGCCCTTAGGGATTGCCTTCTATGAAGGCGACAATCTTCCCGCGGAATACAAGGGAGATGCGTTTGTCACGCTGCATGGCTCATGGAATCGTGGAAAACGAACGGGCTACAAGGTCGTCCGGCTCTATTTCAAGGACGGCAAGCCAACCGGCGAGTATGAGGACTTCATGACCGGCTTCGTCATTTCCGACAAGGCGGTGTGGGGGCGGCCCGTTGGCATTGGTGTTGCCAAGGACGGCTCGGTGTTCGTGAGCGAGGACGGCAGCGGAACGATCTGGCGGGTTTCCGCCAAGGCGCACTGACCTATCGGGCGCTCTTGATGGATCAAAATGAGCCACCGCTGGTGCCGTCCTCCGGAGCGCGCTTCCGCCTCGTAACCACCGCTATTTTCAGAGCAATCTGTGGACTCGATCGCCAATACTGCTATACTTTATTGCGTTAAACAGGGTCGGCTCGAGCACCGCCTGCCACGGCGGAATGCGATGGAGGATACACCATGAAGTGGGTGAAACCGACTATCGAAGAAGTGTGCATTGGCCTGGAAATCAACGATTACTTCCCGGCCGAACTCTGAATTTCGGATGTGACTGCAATGCCCGAGTCATCCTTTGATGGCTCGGGGACGGATTATCGTGCTGGGTTCGGCGGCGGGGGAGGCTCCCCGCAGTGGAACTGTAGGTGCGATGTTTGCGCGCTGTTCTGGCAGGGCGATCCGAGAGTATCCGTGCGGACGCAGTCGTCTATTGCGGTCACAGCTAATGGCGATAACTGGGTGTTGCTCAATTGCTCTCCGGATGTCCGGGCGCAAATCATACAGACACGTGCGCTCCATCCCAAGACAAGGCGCGGCTCCCCGATCGAAGGGGTAATTCTCACGAATGGCGATATCGATCATGTCGCGGGGTTGCTGAGTCTGCGGGAAAACCAGCCCTTTGCGATCTATGGAACAGAGTCCGTGCTTGCGGAAATCGCGCGAAACCAGATGTTCGCCGTGGTCGACAAAAGCGTCGTGCCGCGACAGAGCATCACGCTCGACAAGCCGCTCGCCATCGCCGGCGGGCTTTTGATCGAGCCATTCGCCGTACCTGGCAAGGTTCCGCTCTATCTCGAATCCGGTGAGATCGAGATTGGCGGGGAATCGGGCTCGACGATCGGCCTCAAAGTGTCGAGCAAGGCTGCGCAATTCCTTTACATACCGGGCTGTGCGGACATCAATGCCGCGCTGCGCGCCCGCCTCAAAAATGCGCCGCTCATCCTCTTTGACGGCACGCTCTGGCGGGATGATGAGATGGTCCATCATAAGATCGGCAGCAAGACCGGCCGCCGAATGGGACATGTGTCGATGTCAGGTCCCGACGGTTCGATCGCCCGGCTCGGCGATCTCGGCATCGGACGCAAGGTGTTCACCCACATCAACAACAGCAATCCGGTTCTCATCGATGGATCCCCCGAGCGGCGCCAAGCCGAAGCCGCCGGCTGGGAGATCGCCTATGACGGAATGGAGATCGAGCTGTGACGGCGCTGTTGAGCCCGAGCGAGCTTGAACGGCAGCTGCGCGCGATCGGCGCTGAGCGCTATCACCACCTTCATCCGTTCCACAGGCTTCTGCATTCGGGCAAGCTCGATCGCGGTCAGGTCCAGGCCTGGGCGCTCAACCGCTACTACTATCAGAGCATGATCCCCGTGAAGGACGCGGCTATCCTGGCAAGAATGGCCGATCCGCAATTGCGGCGCGTGTGGCGCCAGCGCATCATCGATCATGATGGCGACAGCGAGAATGATGGCGGCATCGTCCGCTGGCTGGCGCTTACCGATGGGCTGGACCTTGATCGCAGTTATGTCACCTCGACGCGTGGCATCCTCCCCGCCACGCGCTTCGCGGTCGAAGCCTATGTGCACTTCGTGCGCGACCGCAGCCTGCTCGAGGCGATCGCCTCCTCGCTCACCGAGCTGTTCGCTCCGACCATCATTGCCGAGCGTGTGAGCGGGATGCTCGCGAACTACGATTTCATTTCCAGACAGACGCTTTCCTATTTCGACAAGCGCCTGACCCAGGCTTCCCGCGATGCGGATTTCGCGCTCGATTATGTGAAATCGAATGCGCGCCGGCCCGATCAGCAGGAGGCCGTTCTCGCCGCCCTCACCTTCAAATGCAGCGTCTTGTGGGCGCAGCTTGACGCGCTCCATCACGCCTATGTCGAGCCGGGCCACATTCCGCCCGGCGCGTTCAAACCGGAGATCTCGTCATGACCGACGCAACTTCGATTTCCGGCGACGTCGTTCCGCGGCTCCCGCGCGGGGTGCGATTGCGCTACGACGACGTTCGCGCGCAGTGGATGCTGCTCGCACCTGAACGAATCCTCAAGCCTGACGGCATCGCGCTTGAAATCCTCAAGCGCTGCGACGGCAAAGCGACGCTCGATACGATCATCGACGATCTCGCCCGGTCATTCAACGCCGAACGGGGCGAGATAGCGCTGGACGTGCGCGAATTCCTGAACGGACTCGCGGCGAAACGGATGCTCGACCTATGACGGAGAGAATGGCAGCGCCGACGGGAATGCTCGCGGAATTGACGCATCGCTGCCCGCTGCGCTGCCCCTATTGCTCGAACCCGGTGGAGCTCGACCGCCGCTCCCAGGAGCTCGACACCGCTACCTGGCTGCGCGTGCTGGCCGAGGCAGCCCGGCTCGGTGTCATACAGGTGCATCTCTCCGGCGGCGAGCCTGCGGCGCGGAAGGACCTCGCTGCCATTGTGCGCGGATGCGCCGATCTTGGTCTCTATTCCAACCTCATCACTTCGGGAATCGGTGTTGACGAGCCGAGGATAACGGCTCTGGCCGAGGTCGGTCTTGACCATGTTCAGCTGTCCTTTCAGGCGACGACGGCCGAGACGAACGATCTGATCGGCGGCCTTGAAGGATCACTTGCTCACAAGCTCGAAACGGCGCGACTGGTGACCCGCCTGGGCATTCCGCTGACGCTCAATGCGGTGATCCACCGCCGCAACATCGCTGAGGTCGAGGATTTCGTCCGATTGGCTGTCGATCTCGGTGCCAAACGTGTGGAGATCGCCCACGCGCAATATTACGGCTGGGCGCTCAGAAACCGCAGGTCCCTCATGCCGACCCGCGAGCAGACATTTGCGGCGGTCGCGACCGTGGAACGCCTGCGTCGGGAATATGCCGGCACGATCGTCATCGACACGGTCGTGCCCGATTATTATGCCCGTTTTCCGAAGGCCTGCATGGGCGGATGGGGACGGCAGTCCCTCAATGTGACGCCATCGGGGAAGGTGCTGCCCTGTCATGCCGCGGAGACGATCCCGAATCTCGAATTCTGGAACGTCAGAGACAGGAGCCTCGCGGAAATCTGGGCCGAGTCTCCCGCCTTCAATGCGTTCCGGGGCATCGGCTGGATGCGTGAGCCCTGCCGCAGCTGCGAGCGCCGGGAGATCGACTGGGGCGGATGCAGATGTCAGGCGCTTGCGATCGCGGGCGCCGCCCGGGAGGCGGATCCCGTCTGCTGCAAGTCGCCGTTCCATGCCCGCATCGAAGCCCTCGCCGCCGCCGACGCCGCCCAGCCTATCGGGGACTATCACTACCGGGGCTTTGAAAAGCACAGCGAAGACGCCACGAAACTTCGCGAGGGCGTGCCATGAGAATGCCTGTAACGCTGCTTGTGGCCCTCGTCGCGGCGATGCCTGCCGCAGCGCAGTCCTTCAACGATTATCCGACAAACGCCAGGGCCGACTATGTCTATGGCTGCATGCAAGTGAACGGCGAGACGCGTGAGGCGCTGGACAGATGCTCGTGCTCGATCGACGTCATCGCCTCGCTAATGCCTTATGAGCACTATGTGAACGCGGAAACATTCATGAGGATGGGCCAGGTCGTCGGCGAGAGGGGCGTTATCTTCCGCCAGAGCGAACCGGCCCGGAAAGCCACCGACGAGCTGCGCCGGGCCGAAGCCGAAGCCGAGATTCGCTGCTTCTGAGGCTGCGCTCCGATACGCAGTGCCGGTAGAAGGGAGAAACTGAATTTCGATGTGCCGGCAGAGAATCAGTCTTTTGCTCACTTTCGCAACGGCGTTGTGGTTGTTGGGCGCGCTCGGCGCTCGCGCAAGTGAAGCCGTAGAGTTTCGGATTGGATATTTGCGGCTCGATGAAAAGAAACTCGCTTTGTCCGTGCTTGATGTCCCGCCGCCAGATGAGGGGATCGCCGGCGCCAAGGTCGCCATCAATGACAACAATACAACAGGCAAGTTCCTCAACCAGCGTTTCATTCTGGAAGAGGAGAAGATTGCGCCGCAGGACGATCCGCTTCCCGCCGCGAAAAAGCTCGTGGATGCCGGCTACTCCTATCTCGTTGTGGACCTGCCCGCCGCCATGGTGCTCAAGATCGCCGATGCGGTGCGCGAGCGCAATGTGCTCGTCTTCAATGCCGGCGCTACCGATGATCTATTACGGGAGGAGGAATGCCGCCCCAATGTCTTTCACACCGCCCCCACCCGTACGATGCTTGCGGACGGACTGGGGCAATATCTCGTCTGGAAGCAATGGCGCAACTGGTTCCTGATCAGGGGATCACATGAGGCGGACAAGCTGTGGGCCGATGCCCTGCGGCGGGCCGCCAAGCGTTTCGGCGCTAAAATCGTCGAAGAGCGGGTCTTCGAGGACACTGGCGGTGCCCGGCGCACCGACACCGGCCAGGTGCAGATACAAAAGCAGATGCCCGTCTTCACGCAAGGCGCTGCCGATCATGACGTCGTGGTTGCGGCGGACGAGAGCGAAGTCTTCGCAACTTACCTGCCCTATCGTACCTGGGTGCCGCGGCCGGTTGCCGGATCCGCGGGCCTCATGCCCTCGAGCTGGCATCCTGCGCATGAGCAGTGGGGTGCTGCGCAGATCCAGAACCGCTTCGTCAAGGCGAGCGGCCGGCGCATGTTGTCCAAGGACATGCAGGCCTGGACGGCGGTCAGGATCATCGGCGAGGCGGCCCAGCGGACAGGCTCCGGCGACCCCAGGATGATCGCGGACTACATCAAGTCTCCGCAGTTCTCGATTGCCGCTTTCAAGGGCCAGAAGGTCACGTTCAGAGCGTGGAATTGGCAGCTCCGGCAGCCGATTCTCCTGAGCGACGCCCGCTCGGTCGTGTCGGTGTCGCCACAGGAAGGCTTCTTGCATCAATTCTCGGAGCTCGACACGCTCGGCATCGATCAACCCGAGACAAAGTGCGTATTGCGATGATCCAGTGCAGGAGGATCCGGATGCATTTCAAGTGGATGTACTTTGGGGTCATGGCGCTTGCCGCTGCATCACCGGCAGGCGCGTACACGGTCTACGTCTCAAACGAGAAAGACAACACCATTTCCGTGGTGGACTCGGAGAAGATGGAGCTCGTTAAGACGATAACGGTGGGGCAACGGCCGCGGGGTATTACCGTCACCAAGGATGGCAGATATATTCTGGTCTGTACGAGCGACGATGATACGATTGAGATGATTGACGCTGCGACGTTCGAGCGGGTTACGACATTGCCGTCGGGTCCCGATCCCGAGCTGTTCGTTCTCAGTCCCGACGGCGGCAAGCTCTATGTCGCCAATGAGGACGATAACCTCGTCACCGTGATCGATATGGCCAGCAAGGCGGTGGTCGCCGAAGTGCCGGTGGGCGTCGAGCCCGAGGGAATGGGAATCAGCCCGGATGGAAAGACCATGGTCAGCACATCCGAGACGACGAATATGGCTCATTTCATCGACACGTCTTCGCATGAGATCACGCACAACGTGCTCGTCGATGCCCGCCCGCGCTTCGCCGAGTATAAGGCGGACGGCTCGGAAGTCTGGATCTCCGCCGAAATCGGCGGCACGGTCAGCGTCGTCGACGACAAGACGCGTACGGTCAAGAAGAAGATCACCTTCGAGATCCCAGGCTTGCGGGCCGAAGCGATCCAGCCTGTCGGCGTGCGCATCACCAAAGACGGCAAGAAGGCCTATGTTGCGCTCGGCCCCGCCAATCGCGTCGCCGTGGTCAATGGCGAAACCTACGAGGTCGAGAAGTACATCCTCGTCGGCCAGCGTGTCTGGCAACTCGCCATTACGCCCGACGAGAAGACGGTGATCTCGACCAACGGCGTATCGAACGACATCACCTTCATCGACATCGCGACCGACGAAGCGGTGAAGTCGCTCACCGTCGGCGGGCTTCCGTGGGGGATAGTCGTGTCACCAAAATGATCAGGCGAGGAGGAAGCGCGACTTGTCGATGACCGCAAACAGCTCCAAGCCGGCGCTCGCGGTGGCCGGTGTCGGCCATGCCTATGGCGCGCGGCGGGCGCTCGACGGTGTGTCCTTCGACGTCCCGATCGGCGGCTTCACTGTATTGCTCGGGCTGAATGGGGCTGGCAAATCGACGCTCTTCGCGCTCATCACCCGTCTCTATGATGCGCGCGAGGGCAGGATCGAGGTCTTCGGTCACGATGTCGCGCAGGCGCCTGGCGAGGCGCTGCGGCGCCTGGGGGTGGTTTTTCAGCAGCGTACTGTCGACCTCGACCTCTCGGTGATGCAGAACCTGACCTATCATGCCGCACTTCACGGTATCGCAGGCGCCGAAGGGCGTAGGCGTGCAAGCGAGATGCTCGAATGGTTCGATCTTTCCGACCGGCGCCGGGACAAGGTGCGCAGCCTCTCGGGCGGCCAGATGCGTCGCATCGAAATCGCCCGCGCCCTTCTTCACCGGCCGAAGCTCCTCCTGCTCGATGAGGCGACGGTCGGTCTCGACATTCGTTCGCGCGCCGACATCATCGCCCATGTGAGGCGTCTCGTCGCGGAGGAAGGCATCGGCGTCCTGTGGGCGACCCATCTCATCGAGGAGGTGGCGCCGGAGGATCGTGTCGTCATTCTCCATCAGGGGCGCGTCCTGGCCGAAGGTCCCGTCGTCGAGGTCGTGAGTGCGCATGAGGGACGGGACATCAAATCAGTATTTGCCGCGCTCACCGGCGCCGGCCAGCCGCGGACGGCAAGCGAGGTAGCGGCATGACAGCGCTCTATCCCGCCACAACCCCACGCGCCGGATTCTCAGCCAGGCAATATATGATCTGTCTTACCGGGATCGCCTGGCGCGAGAGCTTGCGGTTTCTGCACCAGCGCGAGCGCTTCATCGCGGCATTGGTGCGGCCGCTCCTGTGGCTGTTCATCTTCGCCGCCGGATTTCGTCAGGTCCTCGGCGTGTCGATCATCCCGCCTTACGAGACCTATGTTCTCTATGAAGTCTATATCACGCCGGGATTGGTGGCGATGATCCAGCTCTTCAATGGAATGCAATCGTCTTTGTCGATGGTCTATGACCGCGAGATGGGCAATATGCGTACCCTGCTCGTCAGCCCGTTTCCGCGCTGGTACCTCCTTCTCTCCAAGCTTTTTGCCGGCGTGGCCGTGTCCATCCTGCAGGTTTACGTGTTCCTGGCGATCGCCTGGTTCTGGGAGGTCAGGCCGCCGCCCTTCGGCTATCTTGCCATGCTGCCGGCAGTTGTCTTGTCCGGCCTCCTGTTCGGCTCGATCGGTCTTCTCCTGTCATCGCTCATCAAGCAGCTCGAGAATTTTGCCGGGATCATGAACTTCGTGATCTTCCCGATGTATTTCGCCTCTTCTGCGCTTTATCCTTTGTGGAGGGTCCGGGAATCGAGTCCGCTTCTCTACACCATCTGCCAGTGGAATCCGTTCACCCATGCCGTCGAGCTCATTCGCTTTTCGCTCTATGCCCAGGTCAACTGGCCGGCACTTGCCATCGTGGTGGGAACGACAGCGGCTTTCCTCATCGGCGCCATCATCGCTTATGATCCCACACGCGGTTTCATCGCCCGGCGAGGCGCGCTTACACAGGGAGGATCGGAATGATGCGCTACGCTCACTGGCTTTGTTTCGCCTTCGCCGCTGCCATGGTTCTGCCGGCGGCAGGTACAGTGAGCGCTGCATCCTCGCAGGATTGGCCCTGTGTCCAGCCCAAGGTGCCCGAACTCTCGCTCGTTTCTGTCTGGACAGGGCCACCGCTCGACACGACGGCAGGTATATGGCGCTCCGACCCCGATATCGCAACACTCGTCGGACGCCTGGCCGCCCGCCGGACCAGCGAGGATGAAGCCCGCGGGGCCATTGCCGAGTTTGCCGCATCTTCACGAGATGCCAGGCGAGAGAAGCTCCTGGTACTGCTCGCGGGCCTCTTCGAGACCATCAATGACGAGCGCTCGGCTGTCATCGCAGGGATCGAACGCTATGGGCGAAAGCAGAAGCAGCTTGCGGAGACGCTGCGCGACGAAACCGCAAAGCTGGATTCCATGCGCAAGGACGCCGCTGCCGATCCCGCCAAGGTCGCCCAGATGAACGATCAACTCACATGGAGCTTGCGCGTCTTCGACGAACGGAAACGATCGCTGCGCTTCGTCTGCGAAGTGCCGGCCCTGATCGAGCAGCGGCTGTATATTCTCGCCCGCACGATCCAGGCCGCGCTTCAATAGCGCCGGAGGCTTTCAGCTCCGGCGCAAGGATATTGTCGCGTTCTCCAAAGTCGATTTATGTCGCCGCCAAAGGTTCGTCGCCAATCTCAGCCATGCAGCTCGCCACTACGCGCCGGTATCAGTGATGATCGGTGCGGCCTGCAGATTATTTTGACACGATCGCTTTCGCCAAGAGTCCGTCCGATCGCTGTCTCGGCGACCAAGGCTTGCCCATGCAAGGCGCAAGTCACCGGGTTTGCGAATTCTTCCGGCGCCCGCATCACCACCCGCGCATTCGTTTCATTGCAGTCGCCGAGATTTGGCGTGACGAGGATTGTACAGACCAGGATAAGAGCATCGAGCATGCCGCCACCTCTCGCCCAAGGGCGAAGCATGGGCAATTTTATGGATTTGAATCGATTTGTACATATATCTTACGGTAGGCGATGTTTTGACGAACCGGTTGCAAACCCAGAGTGATGCCTCCTACGCGGCCGGCGCGCTATCTACAGCATCGGACCGAAAAGTGCGAAGCGGTTTTCGGATAATCCGATGCGTAAATCAAAGAGTTAGAGCGTCGGACCGATTCCATGTGAGCGTCCGACGCTCTAGCGAGATTGAGGCCGTCGCCCCCTCAGCGCCTACTGCGTGACCGGGCGGTCGTGCTCATCAAGCAGCGGCACGCCGAATTCCAGGAGCAAGGCGTTGATCTCTTTCTGATTGTCGCGGATCAGGCCATTGAGCTTGCGCTTCCACTCCTGGTCGGATGCGCGAACCCCCATGGTGATTCGGAAGACCATGCGCGACCCCCTCTGTTCGTGCAGCAGCGGCACGACGACAATCGGTTCCTTGGACACTTTGGCGTAGTACCCTGCCATCGGTCCCCATAGTGCCCCGGCATCGATTTCACCCGCATGAAGATCGGAGATCATCTGCGCGGCGGAGGAGGTGAAGCGCGTATCAATCTGGAGCGGGTAGGGCTTGGCCTTCGCCATGAGCCCGTTGATCACCATGTTGGTCGCGGGAGGCGTTCCGGCGATGATGCCGATCTTTTTGTCCCTGAGGCGCGGATCAGCCAGTGTCTTAACGCCATCGAGCCCATGGTCCGGCTTGTAGATCAGCGTATAGACCGTGCGGTAATAGGGATTGGTATTCTGCACGAGCTCATCGCCCTGGGGATAGCCCATGATGACATCGCATCTATGAGCGCCAAGCGTGTTGCGGACGAATCCGATCGTCATCGGGAAATAGGTATAGGCGAGCGATTTGCCGAGCTTGCGCGCGATCAGTTCCGCAAGCCTGTTTTCAAACCCTTCTCCCTTCTCGTTCGAGAACGGCAGGTTGTTGGGGTCGGCACATACGCGCAGGATCTTAGGGTCAACCAGCTCGATTGCCGCGCCCAAACCGTCCTGCTGTGCGGCGGCCGGTGGCCCGAAGCCGGCTGCCACGAAGAAGATTGCTGTCAGGACCCGATTTAGCCCATGCATGCTGTTTCGGCTTCCGTGAAGGAGGCGGGCTTTGCCTCCTTTTTCTGCGGGCGACCGCGGCCGATGGCATCTGTCGAGCGCGCTCTCAGATAGATGTAGATATCGTCGAGATAGCACATGACGTTCTTGTTGGTGCCGAAAGCCGGCATCACGTTCTGTTTCGCCGTATTTACGTCTTTGCGGCCGCTTGCCACAACTTCGAGGAACTCCGGGTAGCCGATCCGCTTGACCGATTCGACAAGGGCTGGCCCGTAGCTCGAGCCCAAGCCGTCAGGCCCGTGGCAGACATGGCAATCGGCGTGATAACGGCGGTAGCCCGAGAACGTGTACCAGTCGACCGTGCCGTCTGACGCGACATTGTAAGTTGGATCACCATTCGCATCCACATACTTTCCATCCTCGTTGCTGACCGATTTGGGGTCTCCGGGTGGAGCGGAAAATGCGATGCTGGTGGAAAGAACGAGAAAGCCGGCAACCAACGCTCTTCGCGACATGAGAACCTCTTCAAACAGCCGATCCGTGACGGAAAGAAAGGCCCGGCACATTTTTGAGAACGCACCGGGCCCTGGTTGGTTCAGTCTGCCAGAGAGGCCTATGGCAGCGCGAAGACCGTCAGCGAGCCGCCGAGAGAGGTGTATTTGGCAAGGCCCGCATAGCCGCCGACCGCGCCAAGGCCGGCAGTGCCGACCATCTTCTCTGCGTCTTCCGGAATATTGCCTTGATCTACGGCCTTATGCCACGCTCCGGCGTTTTCGGCATTCAGGAGACCGGCTGCGAGACCGATTCCTGCCCAGCCGCCGACCCCGGACAGCACGGCAACATATTGCTTGCCGTTATTCTCATAGGTCGTGACATTGCCGATGATGCCTGACGGAGTCTTGAACTTGTAGAGTTCCTTCCCCGTCTTGGCATCCACCGCCTTGAGATAGCCTTCGAGCGTGCCGTAGAACACGATGCCGCCCGAAGTCGCCAGCGCGCCGGACCAGACTGAGAACTGTTCCGGGATCGACCAGACGATCTTTCCCTCCTTGGCATCCCAGGCAATGAAATTGCCCATGCCGCCATGGCTTCCGGGTGTCGGATACATGGCGACCGTAGCCCCGACATAGGCTTGGCCTGCGGTGTAGGCCACCTTGTAGGGCTCATAGTCCATGCAGACATGATTGGTCGGCACGTAGAAAAGCCCGGTGTCGGGTGAAAATGCCGCTGGCTGCTGGTCCTTGGTACCGAGAGCCGCCGGGCAGATTCCGGTGGTATTCGTGTCCTCACCGTTGTGGTCGGTCGAATACTTGTCCACCACTGCAGGACGCCCGTAGTTCTTGCTGTTCGGATCCATGTCGACGCCAGTCGTCCAATTGACGGTCGGATCGTACTTCTGCGCCACCAACAGCTCGCCCGTCTCGCGGTCCAGCGTATATCCGAGACCATTGCGGTCGAAATGGACGAGCGCTTTGCGCGGCTTCCCGCCGATATCGAGGTCGGCGAGAATCATCTCGTTGACGCCGTCATAGTCCCATTCGTCATGCGGCGTCATCTGGTACACCCACTTCGTCATTCCGGTATCGACATCGCGGGCGAAGATCGTCATCGACCAGCGATTGTCGCCGGGACGCTGGTTTGGATTCCAGGTCGATGGATTGCCGGTTCCATAATAGACCAGGTTCAGGTCCTTGTCGTAGGAATACCAGCCCCAGGTCGTACCTCCGCCGATCTTCCACTGATCGCCTTCCCACGTATTTGTTCCGGAATCCTTACCGACCGGCTTGCCGAGATGTGTCGTCTTCTCGGGATCCATGAGCGTTTCCGAATCCGGGCCGGTGGAATAGCCGCGCCAGACGAGCTTTCCGTCCTTGATATTGTAGGCGGACATTGATCCGTGCACGCCATATTCGGCGCCCGAGATTCCAACCAGCACCTTGTCCTTGATCACAACCGGCGCGCTGGTCCCGGTTTCGGCCTTGGCGGGATCGCCATTCTTGACCTTCCACACTTCCTTGCCGGTATTGGCGTCGAGCGCCACCAGCGTCGTATCGGCCTGATAGAGGAAGATCTTGCCATCGGCATAGGCCACGCCACGGTTGACCGTGTCGCAGCACATGACGCCGATCACCGTGGGATCCTGCTTCGGCTCATAGGCCCATTTGATCGCGCCATCCTTGGAGAGATCCAGAGCATAGACAGTGTTCGGATACGGCGCATGGACATACATCGTATCGCCGATCACCAGCGGACCACCTTCGTGACCGCGCAGGACGCCGGTTGAGAATGTCCAGGCCACCTGCAGCTTGCCGACATTATCGGCGTTAATTTGATTAAGTTTTGAATAGCGTTGATTCCAATAATCCCCCGTCTGCATGACCCAGTCCTTCGGGTTCTGCGACATCTTGATAAGTTCGTCATTGGCCATGGCCCCTCCCGACATGAATGCGGTCATGGCGCCCAGGCACACTGTTGCTGACAGGAGCAAGTTACGCATCAAGGTTCCTCCCTTTGGATGCAGTCGCGGACAAATCCGCCTCGCCGCGTGGCAAAAAATGCCAAACAGCGCCTCGCCAAAAGCCGTCCCTTGAATGCAGTCGGTGGACAAACAGTGACACCGCTCGGCTTTGAAAACCGAACTGAGCCCGTCCAATAAAAGATGCCGTCGAGTTGAAGCGTATCGACTACGCCCTACCAGGAAGGCGCTTCTTGCGTGCGCTCTCCCATTCTTCGGTCATGAGGTCAGCGATCTCTGGTGCTGACACTGTCGCAGTTGACGGCGGGAATGGTATTCCCGCCCATGCGCTTTCACAAGAAAAATCATATTCGACTTAGGTGGGATAATCTCGCAATGCAGCAACACCAATCGGTGAAACGCCTTCCGTTGCGGCACGCGCGCAACCGACACGGCAGCCGCGCCGGAAGCTGCGCGCAAGGAAAGCCGGATCACTCCTTGAGTACACCCGTCTGTTTGGCAATGTGCGTTGCAATCGCGTCCATGATCGGCGGCGAAAGGCAGTCGTAAGGTTCGAGGCCGATTTCCTTAAGCCTCGCCCTGATTCCCGCCATCTCGCTGGGCTTCGTGCCCGACTCGATGACCGACGAAACGAAGGCCGCGAATTCCGGCGGCGACCAGCCGCTCTCCTTGGACAGTTCGGTATGGACGAAGTCCAATCCGTACAAGGGATGCTTCGTGTTCTCGATGCGGCCATACATGTGGACGCCGCAGCCCTGGCACGCGTATCTCTGAATGGTCGCATTGGGGTCGACGACTTTGAGCTTGTTCTCGTTGCTCGTCACTTTGAGCTTGTCGCGCGGCACGACCGCGACGACCGAGAAGACCGCGCCTGCCGGCTTCCAGCACTTCGTGCAGCCGCAGGCATGGTTATGGGCGGTCTGCGCGCCAACGCTGACCGTAACCGGATTCGACGAGCATTTGCACTGAAGTGTGCCGCCCGCAAAATCCTTCGCCGCGGGCTTGATCCCATTGTCCACTGCCGGATGAATCGCTATCGCCATGGTGGCTCCTCCCTATGATGGTCTTGCTGCCGCCCTCTCAATAAACCACAACACTGCGGATCGATTCTCCCTTGTGCATGAGGTCGAAACCCCGGTTGATGTCCTCGAGCTTCAGCGTGTGGGTGATCATGGGGTCGATCTGAATACGCCCATTCATGTACCAGTCGACGACTTTCGGAACATCGGTTCGCCCTCTGGCGCCACCAAAGGCGGTGCCGCGCCATACGCGTCCCGTTACAAGCTGGAACGGGCGCGTCGCGATCTCCTGTCCAGCACCCGCAACACCGATGATGATCGATTCTCCCCAGCCCTTGTGGCAGGCCTCGAGCGCGATGCGCATCACCTTCGTGTTGCCGATGCATTCGAACGTGTAGTCTGCGCCGCCGCCGGTCAACTCGACGAGATGCGCGACGAGATCGCCCGCAACCTTCGACGGGTTTACGAAATGCGTCATGCCGAACTTGCGGCCCCAGTCTGCCTTCTCGTCATTGAGATCGACGCCGACGATCATATTGGCGCCCACGAGCTGCAATCCCTGAATGACATTGAGGCCGATGCCGCCCAGACCGAATACGATGCAGTTCGATCCCGGCTCCACTTTCGCGGTGTTGATGACGGCGCCAATACCCGTCGTGACGCCGCAGCCGACATAACAGACCTTGTCGAAGGGCGCGTCATCGCGGATCTTTGCAACCGCGATCTCCGGCAGAACCGTATAGTTGGAGAAGGTCGAGCACCCCATATAGTGATGGATCATCTTGCCCTTGTAGGAGAACCGGCTTGTCCCGTCCGGCATGAGCCCTTTGCCTTGCGTTGCCCTGATTTTCTGGCAGAGATTGGTCTTCGGATTGAGGCAATATTCGCATTCGCGACATTCGGGCGTGTAAAGCGGAATGACGTGATTGCCGGGTTTGAGCGACGTTACGCCTTTGCCGACCTCGACGATGACGCCTGCTCCCTCATGACCCAGGATCGTCGGAAAGAGTCCTTCCGGATCAGCCCCGGAGAGGGTGAACTCATCGGTGTGGCAGATGCCTGTCGCCTTGATCTCGACAAGCACCTCGCCGGCCTTGGGGCCTTCGAGATCGACCTCGATCACTTCGAGCGGCTTGGCTTTCTCAAACGCAACGGCTGCACGAGTTTTCATGGATGCTCTCCCGCCTGCTTTCCATCAAAAAAGTCCAAGTGGAGGGCTTCGAATCGTCATTTACGTTTCGACAGCTCGATGCGGAGAACGCTGTCGACAGAACTTCTGCCGTGCGGGGAGAATAGGATTCCCTCACTCGCATGTAAAGACCGGAAAACGCCGGACAGCGGGAGATCGGTCGACGCGGCGCTGCGCGTCTTCGAATTTGACTGCGATATCTTCGACAGTATCAATGGTTCGATTGCCGCGAAACGACGACAATGTTACCAGTTGGTGGCGATCAGGTTACTACGCACTTGCGTTCGATTGCCCAGCAGTTTGGGAGTGAGCACAGCGTAAACGCGGGCAGTGCTCAGCAAGTGTAAGCATCAGCAACGAGGAATTCATGACTATCGAGACGCGTTCGACCACAAGAAGCCACGGCGGAATTCAGGGTGTCTATACGCATCAGAGCGACCTCTGCCATTGCCCGATGACTTTTGCAGTGTTCGTCCCCGAACATGCGGCCGGCGAAAAACTGCCCTTGCTCTGGTATCTCTCGGGGCTGACATGCACGCATGCCAATGTGATGGAGAAGGGCGAATATCGAAGGGCGGCCGCGGAGCATCGCGTGATCATTGTATGCCCCGACACCAGTCCCCGCGGTGACGGCGTGCCCGATAACGCGGATAACTGGAAGCTTGGCGGGGGCGCCGGCTTTTACGTCGATGCGACCGAGGCCCCGTGGTCGACCCATTTCAAGATGTATAGCTATATCCGCGACGAGCTCCCGGGCGTGATCGAAGCCCATTTTCCGGCGGACATGTCCCGGCAGTCCATATTTGGTCATTCGATGGGCGGGCACGGTGCGATTGTCGGGGCCCTGCGCAATCCGGGTCGTTACCGAAGCTGCTCTGCTTTCGCTCCGATCGTGCATCCGATCACGGCTGACTGGTCACGCCCGGCATTCCAGGCCTATCTGGGTGACGATGAGGCGCGCTGGCGCCAGTATGATGCTGTGACGCTTATCGAGGACGGCGCCCGATTGCCGGAACTGCTTGTGGATCAGGGTACGGCGGATCAGTTCCTGGCTGATGGGCTGAGGCCTCAGCTTCTGCAGGATGCCTGCAGAAAAGCCGGCCTTCCTTTGACGCTCAGGATGCAGGAAGGCTACGACCATTCGTATTTCTTCATATCCACCTTCATGGCCGATCACATCGCCTGGCATGCCAAAAGGCTTGTCGCGGAAGAGCGGTGAAAAAGAGCGGAAGCGAATCTCCCATATGGAATCCCCCCTCTAGGACGTAACGCGGCCACGCGGCGCCTATGCGGTTCTGAGCTCGCGTGGTGTCTTTCCCGTCCAGCGCCGGCAGGCGGCGCTGAAGGCGCTTTGGCTCGAATACCCCAGGAGAAACGCTATTTGCGTGAGGCTGAGATTCTCGTCGCCTAGATATTTGCGGGCCAGATCATGGCGTAGACGGTCGACGATGTCCGCGAAGGAGGTGTTTTGCTGGGCAAGTCGGCGGACCAGGGTGCGCTCGCTCATGCCAAATTCCTCCGCAACGACCTTGACTCGCGCTTCACCATTGGCAAGGAGTTCGGTCAATCTCCGTTCGAGCTGGTCAGTGAAATCGGGCCGCGGCTGTGGCCTGCTCCGGAGAATCTCCTCTGCATAGTTGCGAAGTATCGCGAGCAGCCTGTGATCAGCCGATATAATGGGGGTTGTGAGCGCCTTCCTGCTGAAGGCTATCTGCTCAAGTTCCTGGCCGAACTTCACCGGACATCCGAAGAATTTGGCGAATTCTTCGAAGCCTCCGTGACGCTCGTGAATGAAATGAACGGTATTCGGCAAGACGCGCTGGCCCGTGAAATGCCGGCAGGCCATTGTGACCAGACCGAGCCTGAATTCAGCAGCCTGACGATATTCTGTGAACGATGGCTGCTGAGGAGCGAATTTGAGCATGCCTGAGCCGCCTTCCAACTCCAGATCGGCCTGGAACGCCTCCGAGACAATCCTGGAGTAGCGAGCCATATTCCGCAGGGCCGTCTCAATCGTGTCGGAGGCCACACCCAAATAGGCCAGTATGTCTCCATCCCGCACATCGACCCGCTGCGCCAGCGTCAGCCCATAATGGTCGTTCTTGAGTTCGCGGGAAGCAATTTCGAGAAGTTCAGCATGTCGCACAAACGGGATCCAGCCGTCGGTCCTGTCGAGTTGCCGCCATTCGAGGCCGGCTTCGGCAAGGGCAGCATCAGCGTTCGCGCCCCCGCTCTTGAGCTCCTGGGCTACGCAGCGTGTCCACAATGGCCTGACCGAAATACCGGTATCTGCTGCCATCGAGAGGCCTCTTTCCGCACGAGTCGGGCGGGCTGAACAACAACCTCGAGCGCAGTTGAAACCCAACTGGCGTTAAATCGCAAGAGATTGGCGGGCGATCATAAGCATTTCCCACGGGGAGATCTGATAGTCAGCCCGGCATTTCCATCATTTCCGCTCATCAAGGGCAATGGACCGCGTGGCAATTGACTGAACAGCGAACCATGGTCCGGGCGGTGAAGGTGCGATTGGGCTTGTCACCGCGCCAGCGCGGGGATCCCTCGCCGGAGGCAACCAGCACAGTAAATTGCCGCGAATAAGGGATTGACCTCTCGCGTCTGACATTCAGCTTCACCATTCTAGTCAAAAAAAGCAGCAACAACAGCATGCGTTTCTCGCCCGATAGAGGGCGAAGTCACGCGAGCGGCGTTTCTCTCGGCCGGACAAATGAGGTCCGTCGTGCAAGACGGCTACCACGGCCGCAGATGAAGTTTGCCGCTAAGCGGGAAGGGGTCGGAAAGCCGAGAGGGTCCGGCCCCTTCTGCATGCTGGAGTACTATCGGACTCGGCTACGAGGACATGATGGCAACCCCGAGGTCCTTGCCTTGTGAGGGCCTGAGCGAGGATTGCCTGTTCTGGCAAGGAACAGCACAGCGCTTTTTCGGGTGAAGTTTCCGCGCGTGGAGACGCTGCTGTTACGACAAAGGCGGGGTGAGGTTTCTTGACGATGCCCAGCTAAACTGGAATATTCTTTCGTTCCGGGCCTGTCCCTGCTGCATCCCATTTTTCCACCAGATCAACAAAGCTTCACAACGACGTCGCAGAACCGGTGACAAGCTGTTGGAACGGTACTGGAGCGCAACTTGGCGGGATCAGCTGTCGCTGAGCGCACACCAAAACGCGCCGTGGTCGTTGGTGGATCGATCGGCGGCTTGTTCGCCGGCCTGTTTCTGCGCCAAATCGGTTGGGATGTGTCGATTCATGAACGCGCCAGTGAGCGGCTCGGCTCGCGCGGCGCCGGCATCGCGACCCACAACGAACTTCACGATGCGCTCGCGATGGCGGCGGGGCGGAGCGAAGCAATCGGCGTCGCTGTCAGCGGCCGCGTTGTCATCGCGCGGAGCGGAGACGTGGTTTGCGAGGCCGAGCGCCCGCAAGTGATGATGTCCTGGGATCGGATCTGGCAGCGGCTGCGGACCTCTGCCGATGAGCTTTACCGTCATGGCAGCGCGCTTGCCGCCGTCGAGCAACGTGATCAGCAAGTGGTAGCGCGTTTTGCCAACGGGAACGAGGTCGTTGCCGATCTCCTTGTTGCCGCTGATGGCATTCATTCGACGGTTCGGCGGCAACTGCTTCCCAAGATCGAGCCGCGCTATGCCGGGTATGTCGCATGGCGCGGCCTCGTCGACGAAGTCAACCTGTCACATCAAGCCCGCGAACGGCTCCTTGATAAGTTCGGATTTTGCCTGCCCGCCGGTGAGCAAATGCTTGGTTATCCGGTCGACGGCGGCCCCGGCTTCGATGGTCGCGCCGGCCGCCGCTACAATTGGGTATGGTACCGGCCCGCCGATTCTGGTCGCGATCTGCCACGTCTGCTCAAGGGCTCGGACGGTCGCCAGTATTCGGGCGCCATCCCGCCGGATCGCTTGCATCCCGGCATTCTTGACGAAATGCGCGCCGACGCGGCACGATTGCTGGCGCCGGTATTTGCCGAGGTGGTGCGCAATGCCCGCCAGCCATTGCTGCAGCCAATCGTTGATCTTGAAACTACCGACATGGTGGTAGGGCGTGTCGCATTCGTCGGAGACGCGGCGTTTGTTGCACGGCCGCATCCTGCCATGGGAGTGACCAAGGCGGCGGGCGATGCCAGGGCGCTTGCCGACATTCTGGCGTTTGGGGTCGATATCGACTCGGCGCTTGCGGCGTATGGCGCGCAGCGGTCGGCCTATGGTAAGCGTATCGTCCGCCGCGGGCGGCATCTTGGCGCCTACATGGAAGCGCAGCTCCTCACCGATGAGGAGCGCGAGATGGCGGAACGCTCCCGCAAGCCGGAGACTGTAATGAACGAGAATGCGACGATGGCCGGATTGGAGAGTTGGTGAATCCCGATCCTACCCAGGCGCCCCGCGCTCTTATCCGGCGCGCCAAAAGGACCCATGCCCGGATACACAGCGTGAAGGGACAGGCGCAGGAAAAGGAGAGGAAGCAATATCTCCTCAAGATGCTCGAAAGCTACAAGAAGGTCCTGGAAGTCAACGGTCGGATCGACGCCGGGACATTACCGCCCGCGGCGCGCGACGCTCTGGTCTATTATGGCTCATGGGCGCTGAGCGAGGCTAACCGACTGACCGCAAGGCCCGAATCGTGACGCACAACATGAAAACGATGTCTCTGACGCCCGAGCATATTGCGCGCATCCATCGCGCCGTGCCGGACGGCGGCGTGCCGCATGGAATGGAGCTCCACAGCGACGCCGACTATGCGCATTGGGTCGATCTCATTCTTCGTACGCGGCCTGAACCTGCC
Source organism: Nordella sp. HKS 07 (assembly GCF_011046735.1). Classification (NCBI taxonomy): domain Bacteria; kingdom Pseudomonadati; phylum Pseudomonadota; class Alphaproteobacteria; order Hyphomicrobiales; genus Nordella; species Nordella sp. HKS 07. The sequence goes on from NZ_CP049258.1 coordinate 2,589,628, forward strand.
GCGCCCGTGCGGCTCTTTGCCTTCGGATCCTTGATATGGAAACCCGAATTCGACCATATCGGTGAAATGCCCGCGGTCGCGCGCGGGCGACACCGCGCCTTCTGCCTGCGCCTGCTGCGTTCCCGCGGCACGCCGGAGGCGCCCGGGCTCATGATGGCGCTCGATCGTGGCGGGCGCTGTTCCGGTATCCTCTATGATCTGCCTTCCGTCGATATCGAGGGCCAGCTCCACCGTCTGTTTCGTCGCGAGTTCACCCACAAGCCGATCAACAACACGCCGCGCTGGATCACGGTCGACACGGCGGCGGGCCCCGTCCCGGCGCTGACCTTTGTCATGAACCGCGCCTCGCCGTTCTATGCCGGACGTCTGCCGCTCGAAACGGTTGCGGATGTGCTCGCGCATGCCTGCGGCCATTGGGGCACCGGCGCCGAGTATCTCCTCAACACGGTCTCCCATCTCGAGGCGAAAGGCATCCACGATCGCAATCTCTGGCGGCTGCAGCGTCTCGTCGCCATGCGGATCGAAAAGATGGGCATATAGACTAACTCGCGGGAGCCAGCACGGAGGTGATGGTCGTACCCGCGGCCGTGAACAGGCCGATCGCCTCGTGCCGCGTCGCGCGGGCAGGCTCCGGATCTTGCCGGCAGGCCGTGCCGGCGAGCTGCCGTACAATCCCGGCGTCGAAGCCATGCTCGCGGGCACCGGCTAAGACCAGGGCCAGATACCAGTCATAGGGCTCGAGCGCCGGGTCGAGCGCGGTGGCGAGATAGGTCTTGGCGCGCATGATCTCGTTGGTGTCCCTGCGCCGGACGATGAAATCGTCGGCGCGGCGATAGCCATTGCCGACGCCCTCGAATTCGTCGAGCGCGATGAGATCATCCACGGCGAGGGTGAACAGGACGCCCGGCTGCGACATCCCGGGAGAGGACGCCAGATGGCCCTTGCCCGATCCGTCCCGCCCCTTCTTCCAGAAGGTCAGCCGGTGATCTTCCGCGAAGGCGACGCCCACCGGAATGGCGCTCGGGCAGCGCGCCTTGAGCCGTGCGGTCATCATGTTGGAACCATAGGCGAAATAGAGACATGTCGGCATGAGGGAGCTGGCCTGGTGGTGCGCTGCCGGGAACCTAGCAGCGATCGAGTCTCGCCCCAAGTCAGTGCCGCCGCCCTCAAAATGAACTTGACTAATTTACTCGGGAATTATAGGCGCAGTCCCCAGTTTCAATCTTGGGGATCAGGATCATGAGATTTCGGGCACTTTCATTGGCGCTGGGCCTGGCCGGTGTGACCGCTTTGGCCGGCACGGCGGCCGCCGACCGCATTACCGTCAAGGATTCGCGTGGCCACGAGATCGCCCTCGAGCGGCCTGTCGGCAAAGTCGCCATCTTCCCCTTGCCGATCCCGGAGGCGCTGATCGCCCTCGACGGCGGCACGGAGCGTCTGCTCGCCATCAATCCGCGCGCCCAGGTGGCGCTGATGAAGGGCGTCATTGGTCAGCTGTTTCCCGAGATCGCCAATATCCGCACCGATCTCGTCGCGCCGAATTTCATTCCCAATGTCGAGGAGATCCTGAAGGCTGAGCCCGATGTGGTGCTGCAATGGCAGGCCAAGGGCGACGAGCGCGTGGCGCCGATGGAGAATGCCGGCATCAAGGTGGCGACGGTGAGCACCGAATCGCGCGAGACGCGGCGCGGCTATATCGCCATGCTGGGCCAGATCCTCGGCAAGGAGGAGCGAGCCCGGGCCTTTCTCGACTGGGAAGACAAGACCGTCGCCGACATCGCCGCCACGCTCAAGGCCGCCGGCCGGCCCAAGCCGCGCATCGTCTTCATCGACAGCATGAACGGCAACGAATTCGTCGTCTTCGGCCGCGAGGAAGCCTATTTCACGGCATCGGGCCTCATCAACGCCGCGACCGAGGCCGGCTTCACCGAAGGCTCCGTCAAGGTCGGCGCGGAATCGCTGCTCGACTGGAAGCCCGACATCGTCTTCGTCAACTATTACAACGACAGCATCAAGCCTGAGGACATCTTCGCACATCCGGTACTCGCCGGTCTCGATGCGGTCAAGCAGGGCAGGGTCTACAAGACGCCAGCGATCGATCCGGCGACGGCGGCGGGCGGCGAGATCGCCTATCAATGGTTCGCCGAGATCGCCTATCCGGACCTCTTCTCCGCCGAAATGCGCGCTACCGTGTCGGATGGCTTCAAGCTGCTCTACGGCAAGGAGCTCAGCGCGGCGCAGATCGACCAGCTTTTGCAGATGGACTGGAACGGCAAGAGCGCCGGTTATGCCGAAACATTCGGCGCAATCCGGTGAAAACCATGAAGGATATCGGCTTCGTCACATCGGGCGACGGCGCACAGCTGCAATGTTATGCCGACTACCAGCGCTATCTCGATGCGCAACTCTATCTACGCCATCTCGACCGTGTCGATCTTGGCCACTACAGGGCGATCGTCATTCCGGATTTCTCCAATCAGGATCTGCTGCGCCGCCATGCCCGCCAGATCAGCGATTATCTCGCACATGGCGGCTTCCTCATCGTCTTCGAGCCGAACCGGATGGATGAATGGCTCGACGTGGTCGAGGTCCAGTGGTTCGAGCGCGAGACCGAGAACTGGAAATGGTGGATGAAGCCGGGCGGGCGCATGGAGGCCTATCAGCCCGAGCCCCGGCATCCGATGGCGAAAGCCATCCCTCTGGCGGATATGTGCTGGCATTTCTTCGGCGCCTTCCGGCTTCCCGCCGATGCCGAGCCCATCCTCAATCTCGACAATGACGAAGGCTGCCTGATGTATGACCAGCGCGTCGGCGACGGCCGGCTGATCGCCGCGACGATCGACCCCCACACGCATCACGGTCGCCGCTTCATGCCCGCCACCACGCGTTTTCTCAACGGCTTCTATCCCTGGCTCAAAGCGGAACTGTGTGGTCGTGATGAAGGCTGACGTCACGCTGCGCGGCGGTGCCAGTCCGCATCTGCTCTATATCCGCTCGACCCGCAGCTACAACAAGGATCGCATCGGCGGACTGGTGCCGCAGGACTGGCGCTTCAGCGTGGCCGATACCTATGATCTCGAAGGGCGTGAATTGCAGGATGTCGATGTGCTGTTCCTTTCGGGAATGCATGATCAGATATTCCTCAAATCCATCGAGTCGAAACTGCTCGACTATCTGAGCTCTGGTGGACATCTGCTCGTCAACGGCCATATCATTCTGCCCTGGCTGCCCTGCCTGTCGCCGTTCAAGGCGGTGTCACCCAAGCCCTTCACCAACTGGATGATCCGTCCGGCACAGCCCGGGGCCTATTTCGGCCGCATGGATTTCGAAACCTTCCATCGTCACGAGGGCATATTGGGCCAGTATGCGCGCGGCTACAGCGATCCGCCCGAGGGCGCGCAGCATCTGTGCCTGATCGGCGGGCCGGCGCCCGACGGCACCTTCCATGAAGGCCCGGTCGACTGGGGGTGGCGCATGCCGGGCGGCGGCAAGCTGTTCCTGCATAATGGCGACCATATCGAGCAGTTCTGCTCCGATCCGCGCTTTCAGCCGAATCTGCTGCACGACATCCTGAACGCGCTGGTCTTTTCCGACGAGCCCAAGGCGTGACCGCGAACCGGGAAGATAAGACCGCCGGCGCGGCTATGATCGGCCTCGCCATCCTGCTCTGCCTGTCGGCCGTCGCGTCGCTGTCGCTCGGCCGCTATGCCGTCTCGTTGCAGGATCTGCAGCTCATCGCCGGCGGCTGGCTAGGCATCGGGCCTGGCCGTGCCGGCGTGCCGGAATCGGTCTGGCGCGTGGTCGAATTGGTGCGCGTGCCGCGCTTGCTCATCGGCGCCTTCGTCGGCGCCGGGCTGGCGCTGTCGGGTGCTGTGCTGCAGGGCGTGTTCCGCAACCCGCTGGTCGATCCGCATGTGATCGGCGTTTCCTCCGGCGCGGCCTTCGGCGGCGCCGCGGCGATCCTTCTGGGGCTCGGCGCCGTGGCGCTCTGGGGCATGGCCTTTGCCGCCGGTCTCGGCGCGTTGCTGCTCGTCGTGATCATGAGCCGCAAGGCGGGCCGCTCGTCTTTGCTGATGCTGGTGCTGTCGGGTGTCGTCGTCTCGGCGCTGTTCTCGGCCCTCGTGTCGCTCGCCACTTATTTCGCCGACCCCAACGACACGCTTCCGGCAATCGTCTTCTGGCTGATGGGCTCCTTCGCCTCAGCCACGCCCGAGCGCGCTTTCTACATGCTGCCCGTCATCGTCGTCTTCGCCGTGCCGCTGCTGCTGATGCGCTTTCGCATCAACATTCTTTCGCTGGGCGACGAGGAGGCGCGTGCGCTGGGACTCCGTGTCGAGCCGACGCGCTGGCTCGCTTTATGCTGCGTGACCGGCATCACCGCCGCGAGCGTCGCCAATTCCGGCATCATCGGCTGGGTCGGCCTCGTGATCCCGCATTTCGCGCGCGCCTTGGTCGGGCCCGATCACCGCCTGCTGTTACCGGCTTCCGCACTGCTCGGCGCCAGCTACATGCTGCTGGTCGACCTGATGTCGCGCTCGCTGATCGCCGCCGAGATCCCGCTCGGTGTGCTGACGGCGGTGGTGGGCGCCACGGTCTTCATGGTGCTGCTGCACCGCGCCCAGACGGAGGACTGGCAACGATGATCACGGCGCGCGCCCTCGGTTATCGCCATGCTCCGGCATCGCCATGGCTCTTCGCCCACCTGTCCTTCTCCCTGGCGCCAGGGCAGACGCTGGTGATGCTGGGGCGGAACGGCGCCGGCAAGACCACGTTGCTCAAATGCCTGGCCGGCCTCCTGGCGCCGAGCCAAGGTGAGATCGACTGCGCCGGCGTCATCGGTTATGTGCCGCAGCATTTCGCGCCGATCTTTTCTTATTCGGTCTTCGATATCGTGATGATGGGCCGTGCCCGTCATGTCGGTCTGTTCTCGAGCCCCGGTGCCCGCGATCGCGCCTGCGCCGAGGAAGCACTCGACCGGCTGGGGCTCACCGCTCTGGCGCGCCGCTCCGTCACCAGCCTGTCCGGCGGCGAACGCCAGCTGGTGCTCATCGCCCGGGCACTCGCTTCCGAGGCCGACATCCTGCTCCTCGACGAGCCCGCATCGGCGCTCGATTTCCACAACCAGGCGGCCGTGCTGGCGACGCTACGCCGCCTCGCCGCCGAGCGCGGACTGACCGTGGTGATGACGACGCATGAGCCGACCCATGCGCTGGAGATCGCCGACCGGGCCATTCTCCTGCATGGCGCCGGCGTGGCCGAGGAGGGCGCCGTGACCGACATGTGCACGGAGACGAAGCTCACCGAGCTCTACGGCATTCCGATGAAGCGGCTCGACTATCCGGTAGGCGCCGGTCAGGCGTCTCATATCGTGGCGAGCTACGCCTCCATCATCCGGCCGGAGAGAATATAACAGGTCAGGGCCGTTCCACCTGCTTCAGCAGTCCCTTGTAGCGTGGATGCTGTCGCATCGACGAAAAGTCCGGGTCGTTGAGGAACCAGAGCCTGGCGTCCCGCGCCGCCAGTCCGACCCAGACATCGAGAAGATCGAAAGATTTGTCGAATTCTCCCAGCAGCGCATAGACGCAAGCCGCATTGTAGCGGACATGATTGTCGTCCGGATCGATTTCGAAAGCGCGCTTGATCCAATCCTCGGCATACTGGCGTTGGCCGAGATACGCATAGTTATTCGCCATGAGCTGGGCCAGCCGGGGATTTTCGGGGTTCTGGCGCAACGCCTGCTCCAGGCGCTTCAGCGCGATATGGGCATATTTGGCGGCTTCGGCGGATCTGCCCAGCGCCTGCAGCACCTGGGATGTGAAAGACACCGACTCGCAGTCCTCGGGCTGCACCTCCATGGCGCGCATGAAGTAGCTGAGCGATGATTTGAAGTCGCCGATGGCGAAATAGTAGCGGCCGTAATAATAGAGGGCCTCCCAGTTGTTCGGGTCCAGCTGCAGGGCCTTCTCGAAGGCGGCGACCACTTCCTCCCGCCGGTCATCGACACTGAAGGCTATGCCGCGTGCGGCATGGGCCTCGGCGAGCGCCGGATTGATCTGCAGCGCCTTGTCGACCGTCGCCAGTATCTCGCCGATGGTGATATCGAAGCCATGGAAGGATCGCAAATATGACGCGCAATTGGCGAGGCCGACATAGGCTTGCGCATAGGACGGGTCGAGCTCCAGCGCGCGCGCATAGAGCTGCCGCGCCTTGATAAGGGACAGGCGCGTGCCGATCCGGACGATCTGCTTCCCTTTCAGAAAATTCGTATAGGCCTCGACATTCTGCGTGGGCGCATCCTCGATCGCGGCGCGCTCGTCGGGCAGCAACCTGACGCGCAATTGTTCCACGATCGTCCGGGTGATCTCGTCCTGCACAGCAAAGATATCGGTGAGGTCGCGATCGTAGCGCTCGGCCCAGACATGATGGTCGGTGGCGCCTTCGATCAGCTGCGCCGTGATCCTGACCTTGCTGCCGGATTTGCGCACGCTGCCTTCGACCAGATATTCGACGCCGAGCTGGCGCGCCGTCTGCTGCAGGTTCTGCGCCTTGCCCTTGAAGGTGAACACGGTATTGCGGCTCAGCACCTGCAGGCCGGAGACTTTCGACAGATCCGTGATGAGGTCTTCGGTGATGCCGTCGCTGAAAAACTCCTGTTCGGCGTCCGAGCTTATATTGGCAAAGGGCAGGATCGCCACCGATGGCTTCGCGGCGGAGGCATGGGGCCGCGACGGTTCGGACACTCTTTCACCGGAGCCTCCATCGGCCTTGCTGAGATTGACGAAATAGACATGCAAGGGGTGGGCGATGTTCTTGACCGCTTTGTTGCCCTGGTCGCTGAAGTCGATGTCGAGCTTATTGCCGATATGGTCGCGCACCGCCGCCGAGCAGGCGATCCCGCCGGGCGCCGCCAGGCCTTCGAGCCGCGCGGCGATATTGACCGCGTCGCCATAGATCTCGTCGCCCTCGACGATCATGTCGCCGACATGGATGCCGACGCGGAATCTTATATGGCGGTCTTCGGGAACAAGCGTGTTGCGATCCGGCATGCCGGATTGCACCTCGACCGCGCAGCGTGTGGCGTCGGTCACGCTGCCGAACTCGATCAGGAAGCCGTCGCCCAGCGTCTTGAATATCCGTCCCCGGTGCCGGGCGATGGTCGGATCGAAGAATTCCCGCCGCAACTGGCGAAGGGCGGCCAGCGTGCGTTCTTCATTGGCTTCCATGAGACGGCTATAGCCGACGACATCCGCTGCCATGATCGCGGCTAGGCGGCGCGCGCTCTGTTCCTCAGGCAAGCCGGTTCTCCACAGCGTAGAGCTTGATGATCAGGCACGGCACGGATCCGCAGCATAACATTCACCGCGACGCCTTCACAACGGCCACGCCGCCGGTGCACCTTTGTAACCTGCATGTTATCGCCCACAAAAGCGATTGATCCGCGGCGCGATTTGATGAAGATCACCGAGATCGTGCATTGAGGAAGGAAATTGTGCAATGTCTGTTGTCGCCGGTCTTCTCTGGTATTTCGTGATATTCGAGCCCGATGGGGGATTGGTGACCACGCCGATGCCCTTTGAAAACGATGAGCAGTGCCAGACGGCGATGGCCGAATTCCAGGAGAAATATCCCGCTTCGGCCTGGGACACCCAGTGCATCAGCCCGGATGACTGAGGCTTTCCAAGTGGGCGAGCCCTCTCAGTAATTTCCCCTCTCCCGCTTGCGGCAGGACTGTCCGGGGAAATTCACTGTGATGCGCAAGGCCTTTCCTGTTTTCCCCTTCTCCCGCAAGCGAGACCTTTGCGGAAGTGGTCGGATTGCGGCTGGAGAGGGGAATGGAGTTTTTTCGCGCGCCCGATTGGGCGGTGGGAACTTGCAATGCCCGGCGGGAGATGCCCCGTATGAGGTATTTTGGTTGCCGGGGTCATGCACTGAGCACCGCCAGGCGCTTGAGATTGATCGCGGTACACAGCATCGCGAAGTGACCAGCGTTCCTCACAAGCCCGATGTAGCGCACCCGCCGCCATCCCATCAGACGCTTGGCAATGGCGAAGACCCGCTCGACAGCGCTACGACGACGCGAGATGCCCTTGTTGCGTTGAACTTGGCGCTTGCTCAGCGGATGGTGCCTGTTGGGACGGTGAGCAATGCGATCATTGGCCCCGGCAGCCTTGAGGGCCGCGCGGCGTGCCTTGGTGTCATAGCCCTTGTCGGCGTAGAGCGCCCGCTCATCGCCCATGATCAGCGCATCACCCATAGTCGTATCAGCCACCGAGGCGGTGGTGAGAACACAGCGACGGATGATGCCCGAGCCCAGGTCGACCGCCACATGGCCTTTGTAGCCAAAGTAGCGCTTGTGGCCCTTCTTGGCCCAGCTCGCCTCAGGATCGGTCGGGCTGAGGATGAGTTTGCTTGCCGGCCGTTCGCCTTTGGGCCCGGCCTTGTCCTGCTGCGGGGCTTGATCGCTGGCGGGTGCCGGCGCCGGTGTCTTGTCTTCCTTCGGCTTCTCGGGCCGCTTCACATGGGCTTCGACCAGCGTCGCATCGATGATCGTGCCCTGGCGCAGCAGCAGTCCCTTGGCATCAATCTGAAGGTTCACAACTTCAAACACCGCCTCGCTCAGGCCCCTCGTCGCCAGCTCCGTGCGAAACCGGCTGATCGTCGAGTGATCCGGCGTGTCTTCACCCAAAGCCAAGCCGACAAAGCGGCGGAACGACAATCTATCGATCAGCGCTTCCTCAAGGCCTGGATCCGACAGCGAATACCATTGCTGCAGCAAAAGAGCCTTCAGCATCAGCAGTGGCGGGTAGCCGGGCGCGCCATAGGGCGAGCCGCGCATCGGCGCGAGCAAGGTGTCGATCTGGCCCCAATCGATCAGGCTCTGCACCCGATCAAGTGTCTCGCCCGAGCGGCTCGGCTGCTTCGCCAGAGCATCAGCCAGGCTAAACTGACCAGTCACGCGTGTCGGCATGCGTCGACCCCCTGTTCCTCTCCCCAGAGAATCACAGATGCCCCACTTCTGCAAAGGTCTCGCAAGCGGGAGAAGGGGAAATGACTCATCCCGCCATGAACTTTAAATGCCCTACCCGGAAGAGGCAGAGTATCTATTGAGTATCAAGGCGATTCCCCCGGCCCGCCCGGCGCCCTACAATCGCTAAGGACCTTCTGCCATGACGAAGACTGTCGATCACTATCAGGCCATTCTCGATCTCTGTCGCGCGCTGCCGCCGGTGCCGACCGCGGTGGTCCATCCCGTGAAGGCCAATGTTCTCGACGCCGTCGCCGAGGCGGTGAAGGAGAAGCTGATCGTGCCCGTGCTCGTGGGGCCTAAGGCCCGCATCGAAAAGGCGGCCGACGAAGCGAGCGTCGCGATTGCCGGCTTCGAAATTGTCGACACCGAGCACAGCCATGACGCAGCCGCGCGCGCCGTCGATCTCGCCACATCGGGCGCGGTCGGCGCCATCATGAAGGGCTCGCTCCACACCGACGAGCTGCTGGGCGCGGTGGTGCGCACCGCTTCGGGCTTGCGGACCGAGCGGCGCATCTCGCATGCTTTTCTCATGAGCATCGCCAACTATCCCAAGCCCTTCATCATCACTGACGCGGCGGTCAATATCGAGCCCGATCTCGCCGCCAAGGCCGATATCGTGCAGAACGCCGTCAATCTCTGGCGCGTCGTCTTCGGCTTCGACAGGATGCCGAAGGTCGCCGTGCTGGCGGCGGTCGAGACGGTCAATCCGAAGATGCAGGCGACGCTCGATGCCGCGGCTCTGTGCAAGATGGCCGATCGCGGCCAGATCGCCGATGCGGTGATCGACGGCCCGCTCGCTTTCGACAACGCCATCAGCTCGGAAGCGGCGCGCGAGAAGGGCATCATTTCGACAGTGGCCGGCGATGCCGACATATTGCTCGTGCCCGATATCGAATCCGGCAACATGCTGGCCAAGCAGCTCGTCTTCCTGTCGGGGGCGGATGCGGCGGGCATCGTGCTTGGCGCCCGCGTGCCGATCGTGCTGACGAGCCGCGCCGATGGCCCGCGCTGCCGCCTCCTGTCGACGGCACTCGCCGCGCTGATGGCCGCGGCCCGCCGCAAGGGGCAAGTGAAGTAGACGGCTCGCTGTGGTTTTTGCCACAGTGGCCTTGAGGCGCGGTCAAGTATCATCGGCGCGGGACGACCGAAGCTTGGCAATCTTATGGGGAAGTACCCCGATGAGCGCGCCCCGCAGTCTCTCCGCCACCGCGATCCTGGCGCTGGCAATTGCATCACAGGCGCATGCCCTGTGCGCCGCGCCGCGGAAGCGACCCGCCTTGTTAGGGAACAGGGTAGATACCTTGTATTTCGACGGATTCGCCGCCGTTTTGCGCCTGGGCGGCACCCCCGACAGAGACGCCGCAACCGGCACCAGTCGCCTCAATCTGAACGATCAAGAAAATCAATAAGTTAAGAAATCTCCCAAACGGAAAGCGCTGCGTTTCGCAATTTCCATATTGACAGTTCATTTTATATCATCATCATTGATGATGATAACAATAAAAGAGCTTTCCGGGAGGGACGGCCCCTATGCATGAACAAGATCGCCCTTCGCAGGGCGGGACGGCGCCTGGTCCGGCGTCGCCGGCGGCCCATCGCCCCTCGAGCCCTCTGCCCGTGCTGGTCGACGGCATCAACAAGGTCATCTTCTACGTTCTCGCCGCCCTGATGGCCACGATCAGCGTGCTCACCTTTCTGCAGGTGCTAGTTCGCCTGGCGCTCAGTGCCGCCGGGATCAACCTGTCGGTGCCCTGGAGCGAGGAGCTCAGCCGCTCGCTGATGATCTGGCTCATCTTCCTGGGTGCCGCTTATGCGTGCCGGCGCGCGCAGATGATCGCGCTGACCTTCGTGATGGACATGATCCCGCGGAATCTCGAGCGCGTCATGGACGGACTCGCGGCCCTTCTGTGCATTCTCTTCTACGGGCTTCTGGTGATCATGGGGTTCAAGGCGGTGTCCTTCGGATGGATTGAGGTCAGCCCGGTTCTGCAGTTCCCTAAGGCCTATGTGTATCTCGCCATGCCGGTCGGCATGGTGATCATGATCATCAACACCCTTGCCTTGCTTGCCGAGCGCGGAATGTTCGGCCGTGACTACCGCCGTGAGCCGGTGGTCGAGGAAGGAGCCGCCACATGATCATCGCGCTTCTCCTTCTGCTGGCGCTCTTCGCGCTCGGCATACCGATCGCCCTGGCGCTCGGTATCGCCCCCGTATGGGCGATCTGGGATCGCGGCATATCGCTGGTGATCCTGCCGCAGATCATCTTCGAATCTCTCGATTCCTTCGCGCTGATGGCCATTCCCTTCTTCGTCCTGGCCGGCAAGCTGATGCAGGCCGGTGGGATAGCGACCCGGCTGATCAACCTCGCCGTTGCGCTGTTGGGCTGGATGCGCGGCGGCCTCGCCAGCGCGTCGGTTTTGACCTCCATGATCTTCGCGACCATGTCGGGCTCGTCCTCGGCCACGGCCGCGGCGATCGGCACCACGCTGATCCCGTCCATGGAACGCAACCGCTACCCTTATCCCTTTGCCGCGGCGACCGTCGCGGCTTCTGCCGAGCTAGGCGCCATCATCCCGCCCTCGGTGCCGATGATCGTCTACGCCGTTGTCGCCAATGTATCGATCGCCGACCTGTTTCTCGCCGGCGTCATCCCCGGCCTGCTCATCGGCTTCTCGCTGATCGGCTATGTCACGGTTATTTCCTGGTGGAAGAACTATGGCACAGTCTCGCAGGTTGCCTTCACGGACTGGCTGCGCGGTGTCGGCACGGCGCTGCGCCAGGCCACGCTTTCGCTGGTCATGCCCCTCATCGTTCTCGGCGGCATCTATGGCGGCTTGTTCACGCCCACCGAAGCCGCGGTCGTCGCCGTCGCCTACGCGCTTGTTCTCGGTGTCTTCATCTACAAGGAAGTCAGGCTGCGCGAGCTGCCTGAGCTGTTCTTCTCCGCCGCACTCACCTCCTCCATCGTCCTCGTCATAGTCGCCTTCGCCTCCGTTTTCGCTTATGCGCTATCGATCTACCAGCTGCCGCAGACGGTTGCCGCCGGCATTCGCTCGATCTCCGACGATCCCGTGGTCTTCCTGCTGGTCGTCAACATCCTGCTTCTGGTCGTCGGCATGTTCATCGAGACGTTGGCGGCGATTGTCATCATCGCGCCGATCCTGGTGCCGGTCGCCATGTCGCTCGGCATCGATCCGATCCACTTCGGCGCCGTCATCATCGTCAATCTGGCGACGGGCATGGTCACCCCGCCGGTCGGCGTCAATCTGTTCATCGTCTCCCACATCGCCGGCATCAAGATGGAAGCCATGATCAGGCCGCTGCTCGGCTTCCTCGCGGTGATCATCATCAATCTCATGGTCATCTCCTATGTGCCGGCGCTGACCACATTCCTGATCCGCTAATGCATCGGACCGAAAAGTGCCTAGCGGTTTTCGGGCAATCCGATGCGCAATTCAAAAGCATCGGACCGATGCGCAATTGAAAGTGACAGTCCAATGAAAGGGAGGACAAAAATGAAAATGACAAGACGCCTGGTGATGAGCCTGGCGCTGGCGCTGGCCGTGGCCGCCCCGGCCCACGCGCAGACCTATGAGATGAATGTCGGTCATGTGCTGAACGACAAGAGCTCCTACCAGGTGGGGCTGCAATATTTCGCCGACGAGATGGCGAAGCGCACCAATGGGGCGTTCAAGGTCAATATCTTTCCGTCCGGCGGGCTGGGCGGCGAACTGCGTCTGGTCCAGGGCGGCACGACCGGTACGGTCGACGCATTCATCGTCGGCCAGCCCTCGCTCGAAAGCACGATCCCCGAATACAAGATCCTGTCCTTGCCCTATCTGTTCGACAGTGAAGCACAGGCGGTCGAGAAGCTGCGCGGCGAATTCGGGCAGAAGCTTCTCGATCTTCTCCCCGCGCACAACATGATCGGGCTTGGCTGGGCGGGCGTCTTCACGCGCGGCATTCCGGCGACCAAGCCTGTGGAGAAGGCGGCGGATCTGAGCGGGCTGAAAGTGCGCGTGATGCAGTCGCCCGGCTACATCTCCACCTTCGAGGCTTTCGGTAGCCAGCCGACGCCCATACCGTTCGGTGAGCTGTTCATGGCGCTGCAGACCGGCGTCGTCGATGCCACCGACCTCAGCCCGGACCTGGTGGTCTCCGGCCAGTTCATCAAGGCGATCTCGCATTACTCGCAGACCGGCATCCATCAGCTTCCGTCGATCTTCGTGATGTCGAAGGCGAAACTCGACTCCCTGCCTGAAGATATCAGGGCCATCGTTCTGGAGGTCGGGCGCGCGGCGGCGGACGTCGCGATCAAAGCGCAGGAGCGCATGATGGCGGACGGCCTCGAGGAAATGCGCAAGGCCGGCATCACGATCATCGCGCCGGATGTCGGTTCGTTCCGGGAAACCGCCCTCAAAGTATGGCCGGCCATCCTTTCGGGCGTTCCCAATGCGGGCGATTATGTCGCGGCGGCGCAAGCCAAGTGAGGTTTTTCAATTGAGAGCGCGCCGGAGCGTCATCGAGCGTTCCGGTGCGATTGGACAAGACATCACACAAAAAAGATAACATGAAGAAAAGAGAGACTGTTCCCATGAAGCAAGCCGTGCAGACCCCGCAACTCACCCCCATCGACGCCCCCCTCGAATGGGCGATAACCGCTGATGGCATATTCTACGGCGCCTTTATCGCGACGCGGCCTGACGGCTCCATGGACACCGGCGATATCAGGTCGCAGACGACCCAGACGCTGGAGAACATGAAGGCCTGCCTCGAGGCGGCGAACGGCTCGATGGATGACGTCACCCAGATCCTCATCTACCTGACCAACCGCAGCGACGCGAAGGTGATGAACGAGGTCTATGCCCCGTATTTCGGCAAGCCCTATCCCAACCGCGCGACAGCCGTCATCTCGGAGCTCCTGATGCCGGGCGCCATCATCGAGATGGTGGTCTACGCGCATATCGGCTCATCCAAGCGGTAGCGCATCGGACCGAAAAGTGCGAAGCGGTTTTCGGAGAATCCGATGCGCAAATCAAAGTGATAGAGCACCGAGGCGTCTTCATGAGATCGCCCGGCGCTCTAGCGCGATTCTGCGTGAGGCAGGGCCGTGCAATCCCATTCGACGGGTGCCGGCCCGGCCGGCCGCTGTCTTGGCCATTCGCAGCGAGGGCTGCTATAGCTTGTCGCCAATTCAGAGCATCGGACCGAAAAGTGCGCAGCGGTTTTCGGACAATCCGATGCACAAATCAATAAGTTAGAGCGCCGGACCGATTCCATGAGAGCGCCCGGCGCTATAGAGTCGGAACCGTGAACGGGAGTCGGAGGAGCGCCGGTCAGTTTGAGCATGATGGAGTCTGATTCGAAATCGGCCATAGATCTTGTCGCGCTCGAGCTTCTCCATGAGAGCGACGAGCCCGTAGGCAATCACCGGCTGATGTCAGCTCTGCAAGCCGAAGGGATCGTCATTGCCGAGGCCACGGCCGGGCGCATTCTGCAGCGGCTGGTGTCGCAGGGACTGGCCCATACGATCGGCAAGCGCGGTCGTGTGCTGACCACGGCCGGCAAAACTAAGCTCGCCACTCTGCGCAGCGATCACTTGCGCCAGAAGCGGTCGGCCCGGCTGCTGGCGGTGTCGAGCATCGCCGATGTCGAATCGCTGCGCGACATGCTGCTGGTCCGCCGCGCCATCGAGCCCGAGGCGGCAAGGCTCGCCGCCACCAGGGCGAGCGCGGAGGATATTAAGCTGCTTCATGACTTTGCCTGCGCCCATTGTCTGGCATCGCCCGACGATGGCGAGCGGGTGGATCCGGCCATCTCCTTTCATTGCCAGCTGGTGCGCGCCTCGCATCACCCGCTTCTGACCGAGATGGGGCTTCTCGTGCTGGAGCAGACCAACACGGCGCTGCTCGACCGGATCTCCCATGACGCCGCGATGGCGCATCTGACGACCGAGGATATGGAAAGGGACGCCGCTGCTCTGGTGACGGACCACGAAAGCATAACGCAGGCGATCAGGCGCGGTGATCCCGAAGAAGCGGAGAGAAGAATGCGGCTGCATATCGACCGGTTGCTGGCCAAGACGACCGCTTACATCGAGGTGATCCATCACGAAAGCGGCGGCGATCGAGACGAGCCGCTCAAGCCCTGATACGGGCGCCCGTCTCCGTATCGAACAGGAACACGGATCGGTCGGCGAAGTCGATGCCGATCGGCTCGTCCATCTGGTAGGACGCCGATTTGTCGGCCTTCACCGTCACCGTGCGCTCGCCCACCTGGCACATGATGAGCGTGTGGTCGCCGATGAGCTCCAGCGCATAGACGCGCCCCTTGATCTTTCCCTTGTCGGGCCCGGTCACCTGGCAGTCCTCGGGGCGCAGGCCCGCCGTCACCTTCTGCCGGCTCTCTGTCGTGCCGGTCTTGAAGCGGCCTTGCGGGCAGACGAATTCGCCCTGGACGAGCTCGCCTTCGAGGAAATTCATCGGCGGCGAGCCGATGAAGCCGGCGACGAACAGATTGGCCGGGTCGTCATAGATATGGCGGGGCTCGGCGATCTGCTGCACCACGCCCTTGTTCATGATGGCGACGCGATGGGCGAGCGTCATCGCCTCGATCTGGTCATGCGTCACATAGATGGTGGTGACGCCGAGCTCGGCCTGCAGGCGCTTGAGCTCGGAGCGCATGGCGCCGCGCAGTTTGGCGTCGAGATTGGACAGCGGCTCGTCCATCAGGAACACGGATGGCCTTCGCACCATGGCGCGGGCGAGGGCCACGCGCTGGCGCTGGCCGCCCGACAGCTGGCGCGGAAAGCGGTCGAGGAAATCGTCGAGATGCACCTTGCGCGCCGCGTCGCGGATGGCGGCCTGGCGCTCGGCATCCGGCACTTTGCGCATCTTGAGCGGATAGCCGATATTGTCGGCCACCGTCATATGCGGATAGAGCGCATAGGACTGGAATACCATGGCGATGTCGCGATATTTCGGCAGCACCTGCGTCACGTCGCTGTTGCCGATCAAAATGCGCCCCGATGTCACTGTCTCGAGCCCCGCCACCATGCGCAACGCCGTCGTCTTGCCGCAGCCCGAAGGCCCCAGCAGCACCAGGAACTCACCGTCGGCGATCTCGAGATCGAGGCCTTTGACGACCTGGACCGGCCCGAAGGATTTGTGGATCTGGGAGAGAGTGACCTTCATGCGCTTTCCTTTCCTTCCCCCTTGCGGGGAAGGTGGTTTCCTCGGCCATAGGCCGGGGAAACCGGATGGGGGTCGGGTGGCGGAGCAGATAGAGAGAAACAAGGTTCTGGCAGACCACCCGACCCCCACCCCCGCCCTTCGGGCGTACCCTCCCCCGCAAGGGGGAGGGAAAGCTGAGTGCCGCCTCGCAACCATCCCCATCACCCCTTCACCGCGCCGACCAGCAGCCCGCGCGCGATATGTTTCTGCAGCACGCTCGCAATGACGATGACGGGCGCGATCATCACCACGATCAGCACCGACATGTTCCACCATTGCGGCCCCCGCGTCGTGTTCTGCGCCGAGACCAGCACCGGCATGGTCTGCGCCTTGGCATTGGAAAGGAACAGCGCCAGCAGATATTCGTTCCAGGCGAGGATCAGCACCAGCAGGAACGTGGCGACCAACCCTGAGCGCACCAGAGGCAACGCGATGGTGAGGAAGACGCGCAGTTTCGACGCGCCGTCGATCTCCGCACTTTCCTCGAGATCGATCGGGATGGCGGCGAAGAAATCGCGCGTCAGCCACACCACGATCGGCAGGTTGACCGCCGTATAGGTGGCGATCAGCGCCACCTGCGTGTCGAGCAGGCGCAATTGCTGGAACATCACATAGATCGGCAGCACCGCGACGATCGGCGGCATGATGCGGTTGGAGATGATCCAGAATTCGATGTCGCTGTTGCCGACCGCCGCTCGTGTGCGGCCCCTGAGTGTGAAGAGCCCGATGACGAACAGCGCCACCGCGACGGTGAGCGCCACCGACCAGCCGACCCCGAAGCTCGTCACCGCCACGATCATCAGCACGAGGAGCAGGATGAAGAGGGCGATGGCCACGAGCTTCACCTGGAAGCGGATGCGCACCAGCGCATAGGCCGCGAGCGCCCCGATCGCCACCGCCAGCACCGTGCTCCCCAGCGCCACGACGACCGAATTGAGATAAGGCCCGAGCGTGTAGTTCTGCAGCAGCATGAAGTCCCAGGCGGCGAGCGAGGGCTGGAAATCGACGAAGGGGATATAGAACGGCCCGTTGTCGACCTCGCCCGGCCCCTTGAAAGAGGTGATCAGCACCCAATAGAGCGGGACGAACACCACCAGCGACCACAGGAAGAGCAGCGCATAGGTGACGAGGCGCCCGAGCGGCGACTGCCGGTCGATGGAGGGCGGCTCGGTGAGCCGGCGCAGCAGCGATCTGTCGGGAGCGTTGCTCATGCTTCGAACCGGCGCGCCGGCCGGACCACGAAATTGAAGAAGGACACGCAGATGACGGTCGAGATGAAGAGCAGGGTATAGCCGACCGCCGCCGAGCCGCCGAGATCCTGGGTACGCCAGGCGATGAAGGAATGAAGCGTCAGCGATTCGGTGGCGAGCCCCGGGCCGCCGCCGGTCAGCACGTTGGGCAGGTCGATGATCTTGAATGCCTCGATGAGACGGATCAGCACCACGGTCGCGGCGACGGGGGCGATGGCGGGCCAGGTGATGTCGCGGAATATCTGCAGGCCATTGGCGCCGTCGAGGCGGGCCGCTTCTACCTGGTCGCGCGGCTGGTTCTCGATCGCGGCGAGCAGCACGATGAACATGAAAGGCGTCCACTGCCAGGTGTCGCCCACCAGCACCATGAGGCGGGCCGACCAGGCTTCCGTCGCCCACGACCATTCGGTGATGCCGAGGAACTGGGTGACGGGTGCGAAGGGGCCCTTCTGCATATCGGCCAGCATGCGGAACGTGTAGGCGATGCCGACCGGCGTCACCATCAACGGGATGAAGAACAGCACGCGGAAGAAATTGCGCCCGCGGATCGGCTGGCCGCAGAGCAGCGCCAGCCCCAGGCCCAGCGCGAACTGCACCGCCACGCCGGCGACGACATAGAGCAGCGTGTTGACGATGGTGCCGGGCACGCCGCCGGTGGCGGTGGTGAGCACGGCGAGGCTGGCGAGGCCCATGACGGTCAAGGCGGCGATGAGCCGTCCGATCGTGCCCATGACCGAAGGCTTGCCGCGGGTGAAATAGCGATAGAGCCCGTAGAGCAGGAGGGCGGCCGCAAGCGCCAGCAGCAGCCACCGGAAGAAGCCCAGCGTGCCGAAAGTGCCGAGCAGGTGATATTGCTGCGAGCCGGTGAGGAGCTTCCTGAAATTGGCGAGGCCGGTGAAGCGCAAGGTGAAGCCGCCGGGCGCAAGCGCGAAGCGCGACAGCGCCAGATAGGCCGAGATGATGAGCGGGAAGATGGCGAAGCAGAGCAGCACGATGACCGCCGGCAGCACCATCACCGGCCCGCAATGCCGGTCGAGCCATTCGGCCCAGCCGCTGGTCTGCGGTGCTGCGGGTGCGATTTCAGCGGAAGCGGTCAATGGTCCTCCCCTGTGCCCAGT
The DNA here is from genome assembly GCF_011046735.1 of Nordella sp. HKS 07. Lineage (NCBI taxonomy): Bacteria > Pseudomonadati > Pseudomonadota > Alphaproteobacteria > Hyphomicrobiales > Nordella > Nordella sp. HKS 07. The sequence continues at coordinate 2,608,256 of NZ_CP049258.1, forward strand.
CTCTCACGCTTTCGCCGCCCCGTCACCCCGGCGAATGCCGCCCTTGATCCTTCCCCCTTGCGGGGAAGGTGGCTCCCCGGCCTTGCGCCGGGGGAGACGGATGGGGGTAGGGCAGCTTGCACAGTGTCGATCACGCCGTCCATGTTACGGTCAACGTCGTGGTTCCAGAAGCGCAGAACGCGAAACCCGGCGAGGGTAAGCTGTTCGTCGGAATACGATCCGCCGCCTCACCTCTTGTGGCGTCATCGTTTTGCGTAACTGTCGCGCTCTCGCTCGTGACACCGAACCCCCATCCGGCTCGCTGGCGCTCGCCACCTTCCCCGCAAGGGGGAAGGATGAAGATGACGAAAAACCCGGCGCCGCTCTCGCCGCGCCGGGCCGCTTTCAGATCGTCCTACTTCGCGCGACGTCACCCCGCTCTCCTAACTTTTGATCCTTCCCCCTTGCGGGGAAGGTGGCTCCGCCGGCCTTGCGCCGGGGGAGACGGATGGGGGTAGGGCAGCTTGCACAGTGTCGACCACGCCGTCCATGTTACGGTCAACGTCGTTGTTCCAGAAGCGCAGGACGCGAAACCCCGCGAGAGTAAGCTGTTCGTCGCGAATACGGTCCGCCGCCTCGCCTTTCTCGAATCCGTGCTGTGATCCATCGACTTCAATAATCAACCTTTGTCCGAACTCGGCGAAATCGACGATGTAGCGGCCGATGGGCACCTGGCGGCGGAAATGGAAGCCCTGCCGGTTGAAATGTCTCAACTGGCTCCACAGCCTTACCTCTTGCGGCGTCATTGTTTTGCGTAACTGTCGCGCTCTCGCTCTTGACACCGAACCCCCATCCGGCTCGCTGGCGCTCGCCACCTTCCCCGCAAGGGGGAAGGATGAAGATGACAGAAAACCCGGCGCCGCTCTCGCCGCGCCGGGCCGGAATCACGCTCCTCTACTTCGCGCCGATTGTCGCTTTGTAGAATTGCAGCTGCTGGTCCCTGCCGATCTCGTCATTGAGCTCGTTCCAGCCGTCGGCGACCGCTTTCACCGTCGCCTCCTTGTCGATCTCGCCGGCGAGGAAGCGCGACACCGCCTCGTCGAGGATCACCTGCTGGTATTTCTGGTTCTGCGGGATGCGCAGGTCGAGGATCATGTTCGGGCTGCTCATGCTCTGATTGATGGCGCCGAGATAGATCTTCGCCTCTTCCTCGCTCATGCCGGCATTCTTCCACAGGTCGCTATAGGAGAGCTGCGACGTGCGGTAGGGGTTGAAGCCGGTGCCGCCGATGGTCACGTCGGAATTCGACTGCTCCGGCTGCGTCATATAGGAGAAATAGGCATAGGCCGCGTCCTTGACCTTGTCCTGCGCCTTGGCGTTGATGCCGCCGCCCCAGCCGCCGAAGGCCGCGAAGGGCGCGTGATTGACGCCGTCGATGGCATGCGGGCAGGTCTCGGCCGAGCAGGCCTCGAGCTTGCCCGTATCCCAGTTCAGCACTTCCTTGGAGCCCGGCATGATGGCCGCACCCCATTTGCCCATCACCTTCGACTGCTTGGCGTCGATGGCGATGGTGCCGACGTCACCCCAGTCGAGATTGAGGGCGCAGCGCCCCGAGGCGAAGAGCGGGCGGGTGTCCGAGACGTCGAGATTGAGCTCGTCCGGCGGCCCGTACTGGGTCGACTCCTTCAGGAAGTCGAGCGCCTTGCGGAAGGCTTCGTTGTCGACCAAAGGCGACATGTCCTTGGTGTTGAAGAAGGTGCCCTGGCTCGTGCCCTTGGACTGCGTCAGCGAGCCGACCACGTCCATGACGAACCAGTAGCTCTGCGCATTGCGCTTCTTGCCGATGCACGAGCCGAAATCGGGCGTGCCGTCGCCATTCATGTCCTTGCCGTGGACCGCCTTGGCGACCGCCAGATATTCGTCCCAGGTGGTGGGCACTTTCTGCCCCGCCGCTTCCAGCACGTCCTTGCGGTAGTACATCATGTGGAAGTCGCCATCGAGGGTGATCATATAGACTTTGCCGTTATACTTCTCCGAGAAGTCGCGGAAGAAGGCGCCGACATCGTCCTGCTTGATGTCCTTGTCTGCATCGACGCGGGGGGTGAGATCCTCCAGATAACCGCCGGCGATATAGTCGACCATCCATTGCGGCGCGAAGACCGCGGCGTCGATGGAGTTGGTGCCGCTCGCCCAGTCGGTCAGCACCTTCTGGTAGAGGTCGGAGAAGGGCACCGCGACGATGTTGATCTTGGCGCCGGTGAGCTTCTCGAAATCGGGCGCCCGGCGCTGCAGCGGCTCCTGGATGGCGCCGGTCTGGGTGAAGACATTGACCGTCACCCCTTCGAAGGGCTTGTCCTGCGCCTGGGCACCAAGCGGTGCCAAGGCGGCTGCGCAAAAGGCCGAAATTCCGGCCAGCAATAGTGCAAGCTTCATGGAGTCCTCCCGTTGAGCGAAGTTCTAAGCGTGACTTCTTGTGCTCCGGGCGACAAGCACCCCCGCCGAGAAACCCCGCGAACGAGCCCGGCCCGGAAGTTTGTCATACAATATGGGAATCGGGAGGGGAGTCCAGGGGGTTGTAGGGATTGGGGGAGAACCGGAGTATCGTTAGGCTGCAGATCGATACTCAGGTTTGTGTGCTTAGGAGTAGCGAAAGTCTTCAGGCCCTTTGACACAATGAGAAGCTCTGTGCCTTGTCGTTTCTCCTGTGTCGAATAGCTCAGCGAGTATTGGGATTGGCGGCGCTGAATGTCTCGGTGACCGAGAAGCCGGTGGCGCCGATATCGAAATGAAGATCCTCGGCCAGAAGCCTCTCTAATTCATCGCCTAACACCTCGCGATCCCACCCCGCATTCAGCGCTAGCTTGTTGTCAGCGATGGCATAGGCTCGCTTCTCGGCCTCGCTCATAGTGTCGATGCGCAGGCACGGTGCTTCCTCAAGGCCCATGGCGCGAGCTGCTTCGACGCGGCCGTGGCCGGCGAGGATCTGCCGCTCTTCATCGATGACGATCGGGTTGATGAAGCCGAAGCGGCGGATGCTCTCGGCGATCTGACGAATCTGCGCCTTGGAATGCGTGCGCGCGGCACCAGGCCAGGGCTTGAGATCGGCAAGGCCGACAAAGCGAATGGGAGGCATGCCACTTCTCCTTATGTCCGGTCGCCTGTCCGGAGGCGACATTGAAGCGGCAAACTCTCTATGGCTCTTAAGGCCAAAGCTTCAAGAACTATCTCGCCACGTTCACGGCTTCTCGGCGCGGAACTGGCTCGGCGCCTGGCCCATGATGCGCTTGAAGGCGCGGCTGAAGGCCGCTTCCGAGTCATAGCCGAGATTGCGCGCCACCACCGAGATGCGCAGGCGGTCGCGGATCAGCCACTGCCGCGCCTGGTGCATGCGCACTTCCGCCACATAACGCGCCGGCGTTTCGCCGACGATCGACGCGAAGCGCTCGGCGAAGCCCGAGCGCGAGGCGCCCATGATGCGCGCCAAAGCCTCGACGCTCCAGTCCTGCGCCGGGTCGCGATGGATGGCCGCCAGCACCTTGCCGATATCGGGATGGCGTGCCGCCGCGATCCAGCCCTTGGCGTCGCCGCAGCCGCGCTCCACCCAGGCGCGGATGATGGTCGCCGACACCACATCGGCGAGCCGCGCCAGGATGCCGCCCGAGCCCGGCCGGTCGAGCGTCACCTCGCGCGCCATGGCGTCGAGAAGATGCGGCAGCGCCGGTTCATAGGCATCGAGATTGGAGGCGCGCATCAGTTCCGGCATCATGCGCAGGAGCGGATGGGCGCCGTCGATATTGAAATGCAGGCTGCCGCGGAAGAGCAGCGTGCTCTCACCCTCGCCGCCGCCCTGCATGTCATAGACATTGTTGCAGACCTTCGCGACATTGAAGCACTGCGTCTGCAGCGCCTGTTTGTCGGGGGCGCTCGCCAGCCGGTGCGCGGCACCGCGCGGCAAGAGGATCGCATCGCCGGGCTCAAGCTCCACCCACTCGCCTGACGGCGTGAACAGCCAGCAGCCGCGCCCGCCGATGAAATGGAAGCGCGCCGCCGCCTGCGCCGGCATCGCTACGCACCACGGTTCGCGCAGCACGCAGCGGCCATATTCGACTCCGTCGAGGCGCAGGCCGCGCAGCATTTCGCTCAAGGGATCGCAGACGATCGGGCAGGGTGATTTGGACGAATGATCATGCATCCTGGGGTTTCTATCATGGAAACTCCAGAGAATCATCTCCATTTCCAGCCCTCATCTTTCGGGAGATCGATATGAGCGATACCGCAGCTACAGCCACGGCCAGTCTCGGCGCCGGCCAGGCCGAGACACAAACCGATGAGGCCTCCCCCGCCTGGGCCGCCGTCGTCTCATTATCCCTGGGCGTCTTCGGCCTCGTCACGGCGGAGTTCCTGCCCGTCAGCCTGCTGACGCCGCTTGCCGCCGATCTCGGCATCAGCGTCGGCGCCGCCGGCCAGGCGGTGACCGCCACCGCCATTGTCGGCGCCATCGTCGCCCCGACCATGGCCATTCTGACGCGCGGCATCGACCGGCGTTATGTGATGTGGACCTTCAGCATCGCCCTCCTGCTGTCGAACCTCATCGCCGCCTTCGCCACGAATTTCACCATGCTGCTCACCTCCCGCATCATTCTGGGCGTGGCGCTGGGCGGCTTCTGGTCCATGTCGGCCGCCATGGCCATGCGCCTCGTGCCGATGCGGCTGGTGCCGCGCGCCATGTCGGTGATCCTGACCGGCGTCTCCTTCGCCACGATGAGCGCCGCCCCCGTCGGCGCCTATATCGGCGACATCTGGGGCTGGCGCACCGCCTTCATGAGTGCCGCGGGCGTCGGCCTGCTGGCGCTCATCGCGCAGGTCGCGACTTTGCCGAGCCTGCCACCCATGGGCTCGCCGAATCTGCGCACGCTGGCAGCGCTCCTCAAGCGGCCGAGCCTCAGACTGGCGCTGCTCACCGTGCTGCTCGCCGTCTCGGGCCACTTCGCCGGCTTCACCTATATACGCCCGCTGCTGGAAGAGGTGCCGATGCTGTCGGTCGCCGCCATCTCGCTGGTGCTTCTGGGCTTCGGCATCGGCGGCTTCTTCGGTAATTTCGCCGGCGCCTACCTGCTCGAGAAAAGCCTGCGCGTGGAGATCGCCCTCGGCGCCTTCGCCATCGGCGCCATGGCGCTGCTGCTCATTCTGTTCGGCGCCTCGCCATGGCTCGCCGCCGTCGCCGTCACCATCTGGGGCTTCGCCTTCAGCATGCTGCCGGTGGGCCTCTCGACCTGGATCGTGCGTGCCGCTCCCGATGAGGCGGAAGGGGCGGGCGGCCTTCTGGTCGCGACGTTCCAGATCGCCATCGCCTCGGGTGCGCTTCTGGGCGGCGTCTTCGTCGACGGCTTCGGCGCGCTGGGGGCCACGAGCTATGCGGCCATGGCGACGCTCATCGGTGCGGCGCTGGTCTTCACGATGGGCCGCAACGGCGCGGTGCCGAGGGGGTAACAACTTCCCACACTTCCATCCGTCTCCCCCGGGCTGTTGGCCGGGGGAGCCACCCTCCGGGGACATGAGTGGCAGGTGTTCGCAGACATGGGAGACACTCGTCTGCTACGCTTGACGAAGGGCGAACGCCAAATTTGAAATATTCTGGCAAGCTTTGCCTAATGGCTTTGCGGTTGACTGCGCCAAACTGCGGAGCGCCGCTTGGGCATCGTCGTAAGATACAGTCGCATCAGAGAACGCCGGCCTGAACGGGCGCCGCCTTTGCGCTCGCCCAAGCCACCAGGCACCGATGGTCGACGGCAGGGCAAGAGCTATGCCTTTGCTGTCCTGCTTCTATCTGCCGCCTTCCTGGGCTTCGCCTATTTCTATCGCACGCATTCGCCCGGCGAGGTGGACGCCATCAAAGCAAGCTTCACCATGTGCCGAGATAAGGACACCAGGAACTGTGTGATTGACGGCGACACGTTCAGATACAAGGGAAACGAAGTGAGGATCGCAAATCTTGATGCGCCCGAGATCTTCTCTTTGGCCGCGACCGCCAGATGGCGCGATCTGTAGTAAAGCGCTCTCTATTCGTCATGGCCGGGCCCCGACCCGGCCATCCAGCCTCGACATCACGCAACTGCCGGGTGGATAGGCTGGATGGCCGCCTCCATGGCCGGGTTAAATCCGGCCATCCGGGCGGCCATGACGAGTTTGGCAACGGCAAAGTTGAAACAGCTTGGCAAGCTCTGCATACCCTGCCCGCGGGGCTCGAGCTTCCCTGCCGGGGCGGCCGGACTGCGGCGCGCAAGTCGTCGCAATCAAAACGAGATTTGACCAGGGATAGGGATTGGAAGCGCCGCTTTTTGAGATTTTCGCTGTATCTTCCCTGTATCCGATCCAGGCCGCACCTATTCCTTCACCGCCTCCGTCATCGAGGACGACCGGCAGGACGGCGCCGCTTGCCATCCGGACAAATTGTATGACAATAATCGCGAGGGGCCGAAACGAGGTCTTGCGACAATGCTGTTGTCACAAATCAAGCATAAGGGCGCGGTGGCCGTGGTCGCGCGCGAAGAGGGCGCTACCGGGCGCATCGTCAAGGATGCGAGCGGCGTCTATGAGCTGGCGCTGGAAGCGGCCGATCAGGGCAGGCGGCTCGCCGATGTGATCGCCGCCCATGGACTCGGCGACACGGTCGATCTCGCGCGCGCCTATGCGGCGGGCGAGATTTTGTCGCCGATAAGCCATCCCAATCCGGCCAATCTGCATGTCACCGGCACCGGCCTGACGCATCTGGGGTCGGCGGCGACGCGCGATGCCATGCACAAGAACCTTGCCGAGAAGGACAAGGAGACGCTCACCGACTCGATGAAGATGTTCCGCATGGGCCTCGAAGGCGGCAAGCCGGCTGCGGGCAAGACCGGCGTGCAGCCGGAATGGTTCTACAAGGGCAATGGCGTCACCGCCGCCGGACCGGGTGAGCCGCTCCGATCGCCCGCCTTCGCGCTCGATGGCGGCGAGGAACCGGAAGTCGCCGGCATCTATGTCATCGCCAATAATGGAACGCCCTTCCGCGTCGGCTTCGCGCTGTCGAACGAATTCTCCGACCATGTGACCGAGCGGATCAACTATCTCTTTCTCGCCCATTCGAAGCTGCGCCCGGCGAGCTTCGGTCCGGAGATCCGCCTCGGTGAGCCGCCCGCCGATATTCGCGGGGCGTCGCGCATCAGGCGCGGTGGTGCCGTGATCTGGGAGAAGCCGTTTCTCTCCGGCGAAGCCAACATGTCGCACACATTCGCCAATCTCGAACATCACCACTTCAAATATCGCCTGTTCCGCCAGCCGGGCGATGTCCATATTCACATGTTCGGCACCGCGACATTGTCCTTCGCCGACGGCATCAAGCCGGAATCAGGCGACGTCTTCGAGATCGAATGCGACGACTTCGGCCTGCCTCTGCGCAATCCGCTCGCCATCGCGGAGGAAGAGCCGGTCACTATCCGCATGTTGTGAAGTGCGTGGTCGAATGTAACGGCGTCGATCTCAGATTTCCCCTCTCCCGCTTGCGCAGGGATGTCCGGGGAAATTCACTGCAGTACGCAAGGCCTTACCTGTTTTCCCCTTCTCCCGCTTGCGGGAGAAGGGGAATCGGCATTTTCTACAACCCCGTCCTTGGACTCACATCGCCGCCATCTATGAAGCTACCTCAGATTTTCCCCCCTCTCCCGCCAGCAGGGTGAGAGGCGATGGCGAAGCCGGCAAGAAGGTCCGGCGGACCTTTTTGAGCATCGAGCGCTGGAGCGCAAACGGAGGTCGGGCCGGATGCCCGATCGCGCCGGTGAAGGTGTGGTTCATGCGGCGCACATAGCGGGACAATCGGGTCAATTGCCATATTGTCCTGCGACATTCCAACATTGATTTATAACGTGTTCTAGACATTGTGTGGCGCGCCGACTAGCCTGCGCTCCCTTTCATTTCCTTGACGGCGCTGTTTGTGTGGGTTCCCAATTACAGAAATCGGCCAGGTCGCATCTATGTCGCCATCGCCGATGCGATGGCTGACGATGTCGCGGCGGGCAGATTGCGTCCGGGCGAGAGGTTGCCGACCCATCGCGAGCTTGCCTGGCATCTGGAGCTCTCCGTCTCGACCGTCAGCAAGGCCTATGCGCTGGCGGCGCGCCGTCACCTGATCGAAGGCGAGGTCGGACGCGGCACCTTCATCACCTCGCGCGCCTCCGATATTTCGCGCCTCGAGCCTAATCGCGCCCAGAGCGATCTCATCGACCTCACCTTCAACTGCCCGGTGCAGTTGCCGGCGCAGGAGCAGGCCATGGCCCAGGCGATGCGCGACATCGCCGGCGGCCCGCGCCTGCCGCTGCTGCTCCCCTATCATCGCGACTGGATCGGCATGCCGGAACATCGCGCCGCCGCCGCGCGCTGGCTCGCCACCCGCGGCGTCACCGCTGTTGCGGATGACGTCGTCATCGTGAATGGCGGCCAGCAAGGCGTCTCGGTCATTCTCTCGGCGTTGATCGAGCCGGGCGAAACGGTGGCCGCCGAGGAATTGACCGATCCCGGCATCAAGTTCCTCGCCGCCAACCGGCATCTCACCTTGCGCGGACTTCCCATCGACGGCCAGGGGCTCATTCCCGACGCTTTCGAGGCCGCCTGTCGCAGCGGGCCGTTGCGCGCGCTGATCTGCTGTCCCAATCATCAGAGCCCGACGTTGTCGGTGATGCCGGTCGAGCGCCGCCGGGCCATCGCCGAGATCGCGATGAGGCACGATGTCTTCGTTATCGAGGACGATGTTTATGGCGGCTTCATCGAACATGCGCCGCCCTCGATCGCGAGCTTCGCGCCGGAGCACAGCTACTATGTGACGAGCCTGTCGAAGATCGTCTGCCCGGGCCTGCGCATCGGCTTTATCGCCACACCGCCGGGCCGCGCCACGGACCTGGTTCCGGGTCTTGGCGCCACGACCTGGATGGCGTCATCGCTCGCGGCCGAGATCGCCTGTCAATGGATCGAGGACGGCACCGCCGAGAGGCTCGCGCATCTGCAGCGCGAAGAGCTGCGCAAGCGCCAGCTCCTCGCCGCCGAAGCGCTCGCCGGCCAGACCTTCCGCTCACTGCCGACCGGCCTTCATCTCTGGCTCGATCTGCCCGAGACCTGGCGGGCCGAGAGCTTCGTCGCGCAGATCAGGACGCATGGTGCGGCGGTAACGCCGGCGGAAGCCTTCGCGGTGGGACACGGGCCTTCCCGCCACGCCATACGTGTGAGTCTCGGCGGCGCCACCCCTCGCGCGCCGAGCTGCAGAAGGGCCTCGACATCCTCGCCGATCTCCTCCGCGGCCGCCCCGCCGCGTCCTACGTCGTGCTTTAGTTTACAGTTCAGTCATCCCGGCGAAAGCCGCTATCGGATTCACACATCTGATGACCGGCCTGCCGCTTTACCCTCGCCCTGCAAGCGAAGCGCAGCGGGGAGAGGGAAGGGGCCCGACGCGCAGCGGCGGGAAGGGTGAGGGGCACGGCCACCGACGCAGTGAGGGCATGCTGTCGCGAGAGCGTTCAGTTGTCTGAAGTCGAACTCAATCTCGCAAGGGCCCCTCACCCTCCCATTGCTACGCAATGGGCCCCTCCCTCTCCCCGCTAAAGCGGGGCGAGGGTAAGGGCGCATCCCTCACGAGATGTGTGCATATGATAGCGGCGAAAGCCGGGACCCATTGAATAAGCGCCAGCGGGCGGCGCTGCCCGCGCCTCGACACTTTATTGGATCCCGGCTTTCGCCGGGATGACGATATGGTTAGCGAGTTTGCCCGAATTTCGCGAAGCACGCCTCAGAATAGTTCAAGTTTGGCCGCCGCGTAGCGCACTTGCAACGGCTGCGCCCGCCCGCTGAGGCTGACCGACAAGGTCCGGGCGAAGCGGTCGAGCAGCCTTTCGCCCGGCGATGCCGCCTGGATCAGCCGATAGAGCCGGTCCGAGATGACGATGTCGGCGCCGATGAGCCGCGTCTGCCTTTCGAGCCGGCTGGCGATATTCACCGTGTCGCCGAACACGCTGGCGCCGCCGCCATAGCCGCCGAGCGGGCGGCCGAGCACGACCGGTCCGGCATGGATGCCGATGCCCACCTTCACAGGCTCGAGACCGTTGCGCCGCCGCCATTCGTTCCACTGCGCGATATCGGCCTGCAAGGTGAAGCCGCAGCGCAGCGCCTTGAGCGCCTGCTGGCCGAGCGGCGCTTCATGTTTCCACACCGCCAGGACTTCATCGCCGAAATGATCGACGAAATCGGCATCCTGGGCGGCGGTGGCGCGTCCGGCATGGCGATAGAACTCCGACAGCAACAGGAATACCTCTTCCGGATCGAGGCGCTCGCAATGCTCAGTGTAACCCACGATATCGGCGAACAGCGCCACCGCCGCGGTAGCGCGCGGCAGCCTGAGGCCAGGCACGAAGCCGCCATTGGCATTTGCAGGCGTGGATTCGGCGGTGAATTGCGGATGCATGATGATGGCCCAATCTGTTGTGTCGAGGCCTATATGGGCCCCATGCGTCGCGGAAGTTGGGCGCAAAAGGGACCGATCTATCAAGATTTGTCACAGCCGCGGTATCCGCCACAGTTTGATACACTTTTCACGCGAAGGTGACCTTTACTTGCCGCAAGGAGGGCTTAGATCCCCGGTCATGAATTCGACGCCTCATATCGCGGTCGTCGACGATCACCGCGACATCCGTGACCTGGTGGGAAAATACCTCACCCGGCACGGTTATCGCGTCACCACTGCCGACAGCGCCCAGGCCTTGCGCCGTCTTCTCGAGCGCAGCGCCTTCGATCTCGTGGTGCTCGACATCATGATGCCGGGTGAGGACGGGCTCTCGCTCTGCCGTCATCTGCGCGACACCACCAACATTCCCGTCATCCTGCTCACCGCGATGACGGAGGAGACCGACCGCATCATCGGCCTGGAGCTGGGCGCCGACGACTATATCAGCAAGCCCTTCAATCCGCGCGAGCTGCTGGCCCGGATCAAGGCGGTGCTGCGCCGCGTCAACAGCCTGCCGCCGCAGCGCGGCCGCGCCGGCGGACAAAACTTCAGATTCGACCGCTGGCGGCTCGATGCCGGCCGCCGCGAGCTCATCGGCGAGGATGGCGTCGCCGTCGCGCTTTCGACCGCCGAATATCGCCTGCTTTGCGCCTTTCTCGACCATGCCGGCCTCGTGCTGACGCGCGATCAGCTCCTCGATCTCACCGTCGGGCGCACCGCCGAACTGTTCGACCGCAGCATCGATAATCAGGTCTCGCGCCTGCGCAAGAAGATCGAGATCGACCCCAAGGCCCCGACGCTCATCAAGACCCATTGGGGCGGCGGCTATTGCTTCTCCGCCATGGTGGAGGCGGCATGAAGCGCTTCTGGGAATCGAGCATCGCCACGCAGTTCATCTGCCTGGCGATTCTCGCGCTCATCCTGTCGCAGGCGATCGGCCTCCTGTTCTCGCGCGACGAGCGCGATCAGGCGATCCGCGCCGCCTATCGCGAAGAGCTGATGAGCCGCGCCGAGACCGTCGCGCGCCTCATCGAGACGACGCCGCCGTCGCTCGCGAACGACATCACGCGCGCCAACAACACGCTCAATACACGCTATTGGGTCTCGGCGGCGGAACCGGCGGATCCGGTGGCTTGGCGCAAGGAAGCCTGGGACCGCCTCATCGAGCCCTTCTCCTCGACCGAGTCCGCAGTGGCCATCGCCAAAGGCATCGAGACGGCTTTTCACTGGGACATCAAGGAAAGCGCCGCGGCGAACTCGGCATGGAGCGCGCCGGCCAAGGATGAGTGGAGCTTTCCGCGGCAGGCAAAGATCATGTGTCTCGACAGGACCAGTCCCGAGCGGATCGACAAGGCCAATGCCATTGGCCTGTCGGTCAAGCTCGCCCAAGGCAACTGGCTCAACATCGCCTATGCGAAGCCGTGGAAGGAGCGCTTCTGGACATCGCACGCCGTTTCGACCTTTCTCACTACGGCGATTGTGCTCTCGATCATCCTCGTCATCGCCATCCGCGGCATAACGCGTCCGATGCGGCGCATGGCCGCCGCCGCCGAAGCGCTTGGCCGGGGCGAGATGGTGACGCCGCTGCCCGAAACCGGTCCCCGCGACATCCACCATACAGCGCAGGCCTTCAACCGGATGCAGGAGCGCCTGCAGCGCTTCATCGCCGACCGCACGCGCATGCTCGCCGCCATCGGCCATGATCTGCGCACGCCGATCACCTCGCTCAGATTGCGCGCTGAATTCGTGAACGACGGTGAGATTCGCGAGAAGATGCTGGGTACGATCAACGAGATGCAGAAGATGACCGAGGCGACCCTCACTTTCGCGCGCGAGGATTCGGCCGCCGAAGAAACGCGCGCCGTCGATCTTTCGGCTCTCGTCCAGAGTCTGTCGGACGACCTCACCGACATGGGGCATGACGTCACCTTCGATAACGGGCTGAAGGTCAGCTATCGCTGCCGCCCCGATGCGCTGCGCCGGGCGCTGCGCAATCTGATCGAGAACGCCACTCGTTACGGCAAGCGGGCCCGGATCGGTATGAAGCCGCATGTCGACGGCATCGACATCATCATCGAGGATGACGGGCCCGGCATTCCCGCCAATATGACCGAGCAGGTCTTCATGCCGTTCTTCCGCATCGAGGACTCGCGCAATGAGGAGACGGGTGGCGTGGGCCTGGGCCTCTCCATCGCGCGCAACATCATCCGCAATCACGGCGGCGACATCCGCCTCGTCAATCATGCAAGTGGGCTTCAGGCAATCGTCACTTTGCCGATGATCGACATGCGTGGCCGCCTGCGCGACGCGGCGTGAAGCGTCATGGGCCGAGGTCGGCGCCAATTCTGAGGAGCTCGCCGACCAGGAGATCGAGATCGCTGTAGCGGGTGCGGTGATTGCTGACCGCCACCCTGAGGCAATGCCGCCCGCGCAGCGTGGTGTCGGACAAGGTGGCGATGCCCTGTTCCTGCAGTCTCAGCATGATCTCGGTGTTGAGGGCCTTGAGCGCTTCTTCCGTCAGGTGCTGCGCCGGCCGGTAGCGGAAGCAGACGATGTTGATCGTGGTCGGCACCAAAAGCTCCAGACGCTGTTCCTTCTCGATCAGCCCGCTCAGATACTGTCCCTGCGCGATGGCCTGATCGATGAGACGGCCGAATTTGTCTATTCCTTGTTCCTTGAGCGCCAGCCAGATCTTGAGTGCCCGGAAGCCGCGCGAGGTCTGCAGCCCGTATTCATGCAGCCAGGCGCCTGCGGCGAGGCCGCGCGGCGTGCTTTCGAGATATTCCGGCGTGACGGCGAAGGCGGCGCGATGCTGGGCCGCGTCCTTGATCAGGACGCAGCCGGCTTCGAAGGGGGCATGCAGGCCCTTATGCGGATCGAAGGCGAGCGAATGGGCACGCTCGATGCCCGCTACGCGCCAGGCATTCTCGGGCGAGATCGCCAGAAGCGCCCCGACGCAGCCATCGACATGGAACCAGAGATCCTGCTCGGCGGCGAGATCGGCGAGCGCATTGAGATCGTCGATGGCGCCACTGTTGACGGTGCCGGCCGTGGCGATGAGGCAGGCCGGCTTGAAGCCCTTGGCGCGGTCCTTGGCGATGGCCTGGCGCAGGGCCGCGATATCGATCCTGAAGTCCTTTTCCGTGGGGATAAGACGCAAGGCGCGATTGCCGAGGCCCAGCGCCTCCACCGCCTTGCGGTGGCAGCTATGCACCTGGTCCGAGGCGTAGAAGCGCAAGGGCTTGTCGATGGCCGCGATGCCGAGCTCGCGCACATCTACACCGGCCTTGGCGTTGCGCGCCACGGTGAGGGCCAGAAGATTGGCTTCCGAGCCGCCGGTGGTCAGGGTGCCGCTGGCGGAAGCGGGAAAGCCCATCATCTCCTTGCACCAGCTCACCACCTGCTGGTCCAGGAGTGCCGCGGCATGATTGCCGCCGCCCAGATTGGAACCTTGTATGGCGGCGAGGAAGTCGCCAAGCGCGCCGGTGTAATTGCCCGCCCCCATATACCAGGACCAGAAGCGCGGATGGTTGTTGCCCATCGGATAGGGCATCAGTTTCTCCGTCACGTCGCGATAGATGCCGGCGATCCCGGCGGGCTTGCGCGGCAAAGGCGAGGTGAAGAACGCCTTCACTTCCGCCGGCATGCTCCGCCAGCTGGGGCGGTCGCGAATGTCGCGCAGATAGGCGATCGAATCGTCGACGATCTCGTGCGACAGCGCCTTGAGCGCGCCCCAGTCCTGCGGATCGAGTGTCTCCTCGGCGATCTCGCTTTGCGGGTTGCCTGACAGTCCCATCTTCATGTCCGTGGGCGCGGCGGCGAGGCTCATTCTCATTTGCTGCGCTGTGATACCGGCCATTATACACTCCAATTCAACGATTAGCCCTCGTCATCAAGATGTAGGAATAGAATGAGGGTGCAGGCGTTGGAGCAAGCGTGGAAACGCTCGTGGAATTTACGGTGTCCGGCGCATCGGGGTGGAGTAGCGCATAATCTCTCAACACCCCTCATGCTGAGGTGCTTCGCCGAAGGCGAAGCCTCGAAGCATCCAACAGGATAGAGTGAGAATGCCGCAGAAGACCCTTCGAGGGCCGCTTCGCGGCCACCTCAGGGTGAGGGAAAACACTCACCCCCGCCTCGTCTCAGAACGCTGCAGCCTCCTGCAGATTGGTGACGACGCGCCGGTTCTGCGACTTGCACTCGATTTCGGGACAATCCTCGCCGATCTTCTCGCGGCCATAGCCCTTGGCCTGCAGTCGCTCGCGCGCGATCCCCCGCGAAACGAGATAGTCACGCACCGCATCGGCGCGTTTCTGCGACAGGGACTGTTGCGCGGTGGCTGATCCCGGATCGTCCGCCGAGCCCTGCAGCTTCACTTTCCACTGCGGATACTGGCTCAGCCATTCCGCCTGCTTGTCGAGCGTCACCCGCGCGGTGTCGTCGAGGGCGGCCGAGCTTTGCTTGAAGAAGGTGCGGCGGCCGACATTGACCATGAAATCTTCTTCGCTGCCGGGCGTCACATTGATGCCGCCCGCCACCGGCGCGTTGGTTCCCGATGTCGGACCGGTGAACGTGCTGCCGCCGCGGTCGCCCGAGCTTGTGCAGCCGCTGAGCAGAAGCAGGAGGGCCAGCGCCGCTGCCGTGCTCGAATATCCTATGCCTGTTTTCATCGCCTGTTGCGCTCTTCAGGTTTAATCCGGCGGCTGCGTGTCGACCGGCGCGCTTTCATCGATGACAGGCGCGCCCAGATTCTTGATGACGAGGACGCGTGTACCGATCGGGCAACGCTGATAGAGGTCGATGACGTCCTCGGGGAACATGCGGACGCAGCCGGACGAAACATTCGAGCCGATCGACCAGGGTTCGGTCGTGCCATGCAGGCGATAGCCGAGATCGTTGCCGTTCCGGTACAAATACAGCGCCCGCGGCCCGAGCGGGTTGTCCGGACCGCCTTCCATGGATTCGGGCAGTTCAGGCTGGCGCTTGCGCATCTCCGGCGGCGGTACCCAGCGCGGCCACAGCGACTTGCGGTCGATGCGGGCGCGGCCATACCAGCGGAAGCCGTCGCGGCCCACGCCGACGCCATAGCGCAGCGCCGTCTGGTTCTCGAAGACGACATAGAGAAAATGATTGGCGGTATCGATCACCACGCTGCCTTGCGGCTCGGTGCTGTAATATTGCACCAGCTGCCGGCGCCAATGCGTCTTGATCTTCTTCCAGTTGGTCAGGCGGTATGTGTGCCCATTGTCTTGCGCCGTGCCGGCGAAATAGGTCAGCGCCGATTTGCTGTAGGTCTTCGAATAGCCAAAAGCGTCGCCGGCCAGGCTGGCGGTGCCGAGCGCGGCCGCGCCGGCGAGCAGATTTCTGCGGGTCAATGACATGCCGGAATCCCGTGTCGCTCCCTCTGACCGCCCAGTCTACATGATCGGAAGAACTTGCCAAGACGGGCCGAAATGGCCCCCGCGCTCTCAGTAGATCGCGGGCTCGCCGACGGCCGCGCCGAACCCGGTTTCGAGGAAGTCGAAATCGCAGCCTCTATGCGCCTGAGTCATATGTCGGGCGGCGAGCCAGCCGAAACCGCGCTCATAACGGGGTGGCGGCGGCGACCATTCCGACCGCCGCTGCGCCAGTGCCGCCTCCGGCACTTCGAGCGCGATCGCCCGGCGCGCCACATCGACCGAAATGATGTCGCCGTTCTTCACCAGCGCCAGGGTGCCGCCGATATAAGCCTCGGGCGAGACATGCAGGACGCAGGCGCCGTAGCTCGTGCCCGACATGCGCGCATCGGAAACGCGCAGCATGTCGCGGATGCCGGCCTTGATCAGCTTCCTGGGGATCGGCAGCATGCCCCATTCCGGCATGCCCGGCCCGCCCAGCGGTCCGGCATTCTTCAGCACCATCACATGATCGGGCGTCACATCGAGATCGTCGCGATCGATCTGGGCTTTCATCTCGGCATAGCATTCGAAGACGATCGCCGGTCCGCGATGTTTGAGAAAGCGCTTCTCGGCGGCGGCGGGCTTCATCACGCAGCCATTGGGCGCCAGATTGCCGCGCAGCACCGCGGTGGCGCCTTCGCCATATATCGGCCGGTCGAGCGGACGGATCACGTCTTCATCATATATGGCGGCTGTCTCGGCGGTTTCGATGATCGGCCGGCCGGTGACGGTGATCGCCGTGGCGTGGAAATGCGGCACGAGGCGTTTCAGGATGGCCCTGAGGCCCCCGGCATAGAAGAAATCCTCCATCAGATAAGTCGAGCCCGACGGCCTGATATTGGCGATCACCGGTATGCGCCGCGAAATGGCGTCGAAATCATCGAGGCCATAGGAGATGCCGGCACGGCCCGCCATGGCGATGGCATGGATGATGGCGTTGGTCGATCCACCGATCGCCATCTGCACCATCGTCGCATGATCGAAAGCTTCGCGGGTCAGGATCTTGTCGGGCGTCCGGTCTTCCCACACCATTTCGACGGCGCGGCGGCCGGACGCGGCGGCCATGTTTTGATGCGATGAATCGGCGGCAGGGATGGAACTCGCGCCGGGAAGTGTCATGCCCAGGGCCTCGGCATAGGCGGTCATGGTGCTTGCCGTGCCCATGGTCATGCAATGCCCGTAGGAGCGCGCGATGCCGCCTTCGATGCCGGCCCATTCCGCATCGCTGATATTGCCGGCGCGCCGCTCGTCCCAATATTTCCAGCTGTCGGAGCCTGAGCCCAGCACTTCGCCCCGCCAATGGCCACGCAGCATCGGGCCGGCCGGCACGAAAATCGCCGGCAGGCCGGCCGACGTCGCGCCCATGATCAAAGCGGGCGTGGTCTTGTCGCAACCGCCCATCAGCACCACGCCGTCGATCGGGTGACTGCGGATCAGTTCCTCGCATTCCATCGCCAGCAGATTGCGATAGAGCATGGTCGTCGGCTTGACGAAAGGCTCGCTCAGGCTGAGCGCCGGCAGTTCGATCGGCATGCCCCCCGCCTGCAGGACGCCGCGCTTGACCCATTGCACCCGGTCGGGGAAATGCGCATGGCATTGATTGATATCGGACCAGGTGTTGATGATGCCGATGATCGGCCGGTTCCAATCGTCCTGGTCATAGCCCATCTGGCGCGCCCGCGAGCGATGGCCGAAAGCGCGCAGATCATCGACGCTGAACCAGCGCCGGCTGCGCAGCTCCGCGAGTTTCTTGGACCGATCCATCATCCGTTCCTTTCCAGCGTCACTTCACCGGCAGCGCATGCGAGCGCTTCACCTCGCCGAGCGCGAAGCTCGATTCGATCGAGGCGACGCCGTCGAGCCGCGTGAGCTTCTCTTTGAGAAAGCGCTCATAGGCCTCGAGGTCGCTCACCACGATGCGCATCAGATAATCACGCTGCCCGGTCATGAGGAAGCAGTCGACCACTTCCGGCCAGCGCGAGATCGCCTGGGCGAAGCGGTCGAGTTCCTCCTCGCGCTGGCGCTCGAGCTTGACGGAGGCGAAAACGCTGATCGGCAGGCCGACCTTGGCGGGATCGATGACCGCCGCATATCCCTTGATGATGCCGGCCTTCTCCAGATTGCGCACGCGCCTGGCGCAAGGCGAGGCCGAGAGTCCGACCTTGTCGGCAAGTTCCTGCACCGGCATGCGCCCGTCCATCTGCAAAGCGCGCACGATCCTAAGGTCGATATCATCCAATTTCATTCTTGCCTGTTTCTGCTAGGATGGAGAGAGCTGTTGATGGATATCGCCAATATGAGCTGTTGGACAAGCTGAAATTGGTAAAACACTGTGCGTCAGTTTTGTTAGCTTGAAGCCCCCTTCCGGAGCTGACGATGACCGATCCCCGCTTAGCCCTTTTGTCCGATCTCGAGCGCAAGGTCCTCTGGCTCTCCACCTGGACCATTCACAATGCCAATAATATCCGCTCCAAGTCCGACGGCTTGAAGATCGGCGGCCACCAGGCCTCTTCCGCCTCGCTCGCCACCATCATGACGGCGCTCTATTTCGCGGTGCTGAAGCCGGAAGACCGTGTCGCCGTCAAGCCGCATGCGAGCCCGATCTTCCACGCCATCCAGTATCTCTTCGGCAACCAGACGCGCGAGAAGCTGGAAGCCTTCCGCGCCTGGCATGGCGCCCAGTCCTATCCGTCCCGCACCAAGGACGTGGACGATGTCGACTTCTCGACCGGCTCGGTGGGCCTGGGTGTCGCGCAAACGCTCTTCTCGTCCCTGGTGCAGGACTATGTGCGCGCCAAGGGCTGGGCGGCCGAGCGTCCCGAAGGGCGCATGGTGGCGCTGATCGGCGATGCCGAGATGGATGAAGGCAATATCTTCGAGGCGCTGCTCGAAGGCTGGAAACATGGCCTGCGCAACACCTGGTGGATCGTCGACTACAACCGGCAGAGTCTCGACGCGGTGGTGCGCGAGGGTCTGTGGCAGCGATTCGAATCGATCTTCCGCAATTTCGGCTGGGATGTCGTCATCCTCAAATATGGCCGGCTTCTGGACGAGGCTTTCGCGGAGCCGGGCGGCGAGCGCCTGCGCGCCTGGATCGATGCCTGTCCCAATCAGCTTTATTCGGCGCTGACCTTCCAGGGCGGTGCCGCCTGGCGCAAGCGATTGCTCGACGATATCGGCGATCAGGGGCCGCTCTCGCAATTGATCGAGCGGCGTTCCGATGCCGACCTGGCACGCCTCATGACCAATCTCGGCGGCCATGACCTGCCCTCGCTGCTCGAGGCTTTCGCGGCGGCGCAGACGCACGACCGGCCGGTCTGCTTCATCTCTTATACGATCAAGGGCTTCGGCCTGCCGCTCGCCGGCCACAAGGACAATCATGCCGGGCTGATGACGACGGCGCAGACGGAAGCCTTGCGCGAAACGATGCAGGTCAGGCCCGGCCATGAATGGGAGCCCTTTGAAGGTCTGGCGACACCGGTTCCGGCTCTCGAGTATTTTCTCAAAGAGGCGCCGTTCAATCGCAAGGGTACGCGCCGTTTCGTGAGCCCGCGCATCGAGGTGCCGGCCGAGATCACGACGGCGCAGCCCGCCACCACCTCGACGCAAGCGGGCTTCGGCCAGCTTCTGAACGAGATCGGCAAGAGCGACAGCGATCTGGCGCGTCGCATCGTCACCACCTCGCCCGATGTGACGGTGTCGACCAATCTCGGCGCCTGGGTCAACCGGCGCGGCCTCTTCGCGCGCACCGAGATGGCCGACACCTTCAAGAAGGAGCGCATCGCCTCGACCTTCGCCTGGGAGTTCTCGCCGCAAGGCCAGCATTTCGAGCTCGGTATCGCGGAAATGAACCTCTTCATCATGCTGTCGGCATTGGGCCTCTCGCATTCGATCAATGGCGAGAGACTCATCCCCGTCGGCACGCTTTATGATCCCTTCATCGAGCGCGGCCTCGATGCCTTGAACTATGCCTGCTACCAGGATGCGCGCTTCATACTCGCCGCCACGCCGTCGGGTATCACGCTGGCGCCGGAAGGCGGCGCCCATCAGTCGATCGCGACGCCTTTGATCGGCATGGCGCAGGACGGGCTCGCCAGTTTCGAACCGGCCTTCGTCGATGAGCTGGCGGTGATCCTGCGTTTCGCCTTCGATTATGTCCAGCGCTCGGGGGAGGCGGAGGTCGACGAGACGACGTGGCTGCGTGATGCGGTGGGTGGCTCGATCTATCTGCGCCTGTCGACAAGGCCCATCGAGCAGCCGACCCGCGCCATGACGCCCGAGCTCGCCGAGGGCATCGTCAATGGCGGCTATTGGATGCGCAAACCCGGCCCCAATGCGCAGGTCGTCGTCGCCTATACGGGCTGTCTGGCGCCGGAAGCCATTGAGGCGGTGGGCCTCATGGCCGAGGACCGTCGCGATGTCGGCCTCCTCGCCGTCACTTCGGCCGATCGGCTCAATGCCGGCTGGACGGCGGCGCAGCGCGCCCGCGAGCATGGCCTCGTCCATGCGAAGAGCCATATCGAGCGTCTGCTCGCCGAGGTGCCATCGCATTGCCCGCTGGTCACGGTGATCGACGGCCATCCGGCGACGCTTGCCTGGCTCGGTGCCGTCCATGGCCACCGCACCCGCTCGCTGGGCGTGGAACATTTCGGCCAGACGGGCACGATCGCCGATCTTTACCGGCACTACGGCATCGATGTGAATGGCATCGTGGCGGCGGCCCAGGCCGTCTCGCCCGGCCGCCCGATCCGCCAGCTCAAGCTGATGAGCTGATCCCGTGGCGACTATGCGCCGCGCTACGCTTACTACAGGGATCGCAACGTCGAGCGCTGCGTCAGTTCCGTGACACCGCTGCGCGGCGCAGTCATTGTGGTTGACGGCTGAATTGGCGGGGATTGACGTTCCGTTTGGTGCGACACAGGTTAGAAATTATCAGCTTGTTAAGTTAACCCCGAGATTTTTCGAACTTCACTAAATTTACGACACATTGAATGACGATATCGCGCCCGGTTTCGGTCTAATCGGTGTGGAGATTCTCTTTGAAATTTCTCGTTGCTTTGGTTTCTTGTTTTTTTATGATTATGACCGGAGGCGCGTTAGCCGATGGTCGGCCCTACGAGTTGAAGGGCACACAGGTCTGGGCCGTTCCGGACCCTGTTTCCGGGCGGACCTACGAAATTTTCGTGAACCTCCCGGCCTCCTACGCGCAGAACCCTGACCGCAGCTATCCTGTTCTCTATGTGACAGATTCCGACTATGCCTTCCCCGTCGTCCGTAGCATCACCAATCGTGTTCGCGATGACGGCAGGGCGCTGGAAGATTTCATCCTTGTCGGTTTGTCCTATGCCGTAGGTGACAGCCCCATCTTCAGCCGTAATCGCGACTACACACCGACGCCAGCAGGAACATCTACGAGCAGGAGCACAGGTCAGTCGTTCGTCCATGGGGAGGCTGAAGCCTATCGCATTTATCTTCAAAATCAGGTTCTGCCCTTTGTACAGAAGAAATTTCGCACGGATCCTCAGCGCCTTATTCTGATGGGGCATTCCTATGGCGGGCTGTTCGGGGCGCATGTCCTGCTGACCGAGCCAACCATGTTCAGCGACTATGTCCTCGGGAGCCCGTCATTCTGGTACGACAAGCGTTATATTTTCACGGCCGAGCAGCAATATGCCGCCGCAAATAGCGACCTTCCAGCCAACGTTTTCTTGTATATCGGTTCCTTTGAAACCGTCGGGAACAAGCCGCGCTATCGGAAAGAAATCGATATGGTCGGGGACATGCATAAATTCGCGAAGAAGCTTGAATCGCGGAACTATCCGGGTTTGACTGTCGCAACGGACGTTGTTGACGGTGAGGATCACCTTACGGTTTTCCCATCCGGCTTCACGCGTGGCCTTCTAACGGTGCTGCCAGCGAAGCGCTAGGCCTCTCCAATCTTCCCCCTCTCCCGTCCGGCCTTGGGGGCCGCCCGATCCGTCGGCCTAAGCTGATGAGTTGAGCGCGCTCAAATAGCTCGCTTCGGCACGCCGCTATTGACGCAGCAGGATTGCCGCACGATCAGATCGGCCTGCAATATGATGCGCCGGCTGCGATTTCCCGCCTTGCCGGATATGCGTTCGAATAGCAGTTGGGCGCCGAGGCTGCCGAAGGTTTCTCCGGGCTGATCGATGACGGTGAGAAAGGGTGAGAGTATGGCGAGATGTTCGACATCGTCGAAGCAGACGAGGCCGATCTCTTCCGGCACCGACAGGCCGCGCTCGCGCAAAGCCTGCATGGTGCCGAGTGCCGTCATGTTGTTCACCGTGAAGATCGCCGTCGGCAGGGGATCTAGACCGAGCATCATTTGCGCGGCGCGGTAGCCGCCGATGCGGTCCGACGTCGTGCGGAAGATCAGATCCTCGGAGATCGGAATGCCTGCCGCTTCGAGCGCCTGGCGATAGCCTTCGAGGCGGTCTCTCCCGGTCGAGACATCATCGGATTCGGTGAAGTGGGCGATGCGCCGATGTCCGATCCCGATCAGATGTTCGGTGAGGCGCCGTGCGCCCGCGACATTGTCGCTGACCACCAGATCGCAGTCGGTATCGGGCAGGGCCCGGTCGAGCAGGACGAGGGGAAAGCCGCCTTTCAGCAGCCGCAATAGTGCGAGGCGCGAATGATCGCTGGCCGGCGCCAGCAGCAGGCCTTCGGCCCGGTGCGCCACGAGATCATCGATAAATTCGCGCTCCAGCCTGAGATCGCCCTCGCTGTTGCACAGAAGCACGCGGTAGCCCGCTTTGCGGGCCGTGCTCTCAGCACCTCTCATGACGGGAGCGAAGAACGGGTTGACCACATCCGGCACGATCAGCCCGATGGTCTTTGTCTGCTGCGACACGAGGCTGCGGGCCAGGCGGTTGGGGATGTAGTCGAGGCCCAGCATCGCCTCTTCGACCCGGCGCTGCGTTTCGGCATCGACCCTGCTGTTGCCGTTGACCACGCGCGAGACGGTCATTGCCGAGACACCGGCTCTCTGGGCGACGTCGCGAAGGGTTACGGCCATCCTCATTCCTGATGTTACGCTAACATCGATGTTCGTTATCTAACAGCAGATCAATCCGGCGCGAAGATAGAATTTAATAAACTCAACAAGTTTGTCGGATTGACTCATATGTTAGTCGTTGTTAGCGTTACCATCAAGCGAGTCATCATCTATAGGCGGCCGCTCGATGGGAGGATGTCATGACCAAGCATTTCGCGATGTTGATGGTGCCTCTGGCTCTCGCCGCGACAATTGCCGTTTCGGTGCCCGCTTTGGCCGCGGGGGACTGCAAGCCGGGCAAGACCGGCAAGATCGCCTTCATGCTGAAGCACCAGAAGGCCTTCCGTTATCTCAATGCCGACGTGCCCTTCTTCGTCAAGACCGCCGAAGCGGGCGGCTATCAGGTTCTCGTTCAATCGGCCGATCATGACGCCGCCAAGCAGGTCGCCCAGGCGGAGAATGTCATTACCCAGGGCGTCGATGCCATCGTCATCCAGCCGGTTGATTTCAACGTCGCCGCTTCGATTGCCGAGAAGGCCAACGAGGCCGGCATTCCGATCGCCTCCTATGACGACTTGATCCTCGGGGCCAATCAGACGGCGTTCATCGGCCGCGACCCGCGCGAAGGCGGTGCGTCGGCGGCGCGTGCCGTAATCGCCGCGGTCCCCAAAGGCAATTATGCCCTGATCGGCGGAGACCCGGGGCAGACCGGATCGACCCAGATGCAGGAAGGCTATCACATGATCGTCGATCCGCTGGTCGCCAAAGGTGACATCAAGATCGTCCTCGATCAGTTCTCGCCGGGCTGGAAGACGGAAGCCGCGCAGGCCCATGCCGAGAATGCCCTGACCCAGAACAACAATGCCATCAATGCTTTCCTCGTCTCCTATGACGGCATGTCAGTGGGCGTGCTGCAGGCGATCGACGGCGCCGGCATCGCGGCAGGCTCGATCCCCGTCACCGGCCAGGATATGGAACTCGCGGCGGCTCAGGCCATCGTCGAAGGCCGCATGTTCGGCAGCGTGTGGCCGGCGCCCGATGAAATGGCGGTGGCCGGCGCCAAGGCGGCGATCGCCATGGCGAAATGCGAAGATATCGGCGCCACCGACAAGATCAACAACAAGGCCGCCGACATTCCCTGGGTGAAGACGCCGATCTATCTCGTCAGCCAGAAGGAAATGCCGGAATTCGTCTGCACCCACCAGCATTGGCTGGACATCAAGGAAGTCTACAAGAACGTTCCGGACAAGATGCCTAAATGCAACTGAAGTCGGCGGTACTCGGCCATGACGATGGCGGGCACAATGACGGCGGATCGCGCGGCACGTGATCCTTCGTCCGTCGCCGCCCTGACGGCCGCGCATCTGAGCAAACGATTTCCCGGCGTCCTGGCAGTCGACGACGTCAGCCTCACCATAAATCCGGGTGAGATCGTCGCCCTGCTCGGCCAGAACGGCGCCGGCAAATCCACCCTGATCCAGATGTTCGCCGGCCTGCATCCCGCCGGCAGTTTCACTGGCGACATTTTTCTCGCCGGTCGACCCTATCACCCGCGCAACGTGGCGGAGGCGGAGGCCTCAGGCGTCGCGCTCGTGCCGCAGGAGATCAACGTCGCCCCGGAACTGTCGGTTGCCGAGAATCTATTTCTCAATGCCGAGCCGTCGCGCTGGGGATTTCTCGATTACCCGCTGCGTCTGGCGCGCACCGCCGAAGCCTTGCGCGATTTCGACCTCGATATCGATCCTTCACTGCCGATGAAGGCGCTTGATCTGGCGACCCAGCAGCTGGCGCTCATTGCCCGGGCGCTGTCGAAGAACGTCGATCTTCTCATTCTCGACGAGCCGACGGCGGCGCTCACCGAAGGCGAGGCCCAGAAGCTCTTCGAGCGCATGCGACTCCTGGCCCGGCGCGGCATGGCCATCATCTTTGTCACCCACCGCCTGGCGGAAGTCTTCTCGGTGTCCGATCGCATCATCATCATGCGCGATGGCCGCATCTGCGGCACGCATGCGACGGCGGACGTGACGCGCGCCAAAGTCGTCGCCCAGATGGTCGGCCGCACCCTGGCGCCGGTCGAAAGGCGAATGACCGCGAGATTGCCGGCTGCCATCTCCGTCGAGCATCTCAAGGTCTTCGATCCCGATGACGAGGCGCGGCTGCGGGTGAACGATATCTCGTTGACTGTGGCTCAGGGAGAGATCGTCGGCCTGTTTGGTCTGGTGGGCTCGGGGTGCATCGAGGCCGCTGTTGCTCTCTATGGAGCCTGGCCCGGCAAGCGCGAGGGAGCGATTGCCCTTGCGGGTGAGCCGGCCGCTCTTGCCGATCCGCAAGAATCCGTCTCGCGGGGCATCGGCTTCATGGCGCAGGACCGGCGTGACTGCCTGATGCTCGATCAGACCGTGCATGACAATACGATCCTCGCCAGCCTCGGAAGACTGTCGTCTCATGGCTTCATCGATGAGGCGCGGGCTAGGCGCACCACAGGCAGCCTCGTCCACGAGCTTGCCATCAAGACCAGGTCGATCGAAAGCTGGATCGGAACCTTGTCGGGCGGCAATCAGCAGAAGGTCCAGGTGGCGCGCTGGCTCGCGGCCGATGCGCGGATATTCATCCTGGTCGATCCGACGCGCGGCGTCGACATTGGCGCCCGCAGCGAGATCAAGCGTTTATGGGCGAGACTCGCTGAAGCGGGACGCAGTATTCTCATCGCCTCCACCGATGCCGAGGAACTGGTCGATATCTGCGACCGTGTCCTTGTCCTCAGGGCCCGCAAAGCCGTCGGCGAGGTCGCCCGCGGTGATCTGAGCGAAGAGCGCATTCTGGGAATGGCCGCCGATGTCTGACCCTGTGCTGACGGTGTCGAAAGACGAAGCGGGGCCCGCGCGAGAGTCGCGAGGCTGGTTCGCCTTGCTCGGCCTGTCCTCATTGCGCGAATCGATGCTGCTTCTGATCCTCGCCGCCATCTGGCTCTTCTTCTATGTGGCGACGGACGGCATCTTCCTCACGCCGCGCAATCTGGTTCTGCTCGCGCTCCAGACATCGATCGTGAGCCTTGCGGCCATCAGCGCGGTGATGCTGATCGTCACGCGCAATTTCGATCTTTCGGTCGGTTCGGCCGTCGCCCTTGTCGGCGTCGTGGTCGCCCTCCTGGCCGGACAATATGATGTCAATCCGCTGATCGCCGTGGCGGCGGGTATTCTGGTCGGCCTGCTGATGGGCGCATGGCAGGGTTTCTGGGTCACGCGCATCGGCGTGTCGTCCTTCATCGTGACCCTGGCCGGCATGCTGTATTTTCGCGGCTTCTCGATGATCGTCACCAACGGGGCGACGATCGCCTCCTTGCCGCGGCCACTCACCCGTTTCGCCACCGCCTTTTTGCCGCCGGTGCCCTCGATTTTGCTGGTCGTGCTGACCGCTGCCGGCTTCCTGGCTCTGCGCGGGCTTGAAATCAGGCGTGCCTATCGGTTGGGCGTAATCGCGCGGCCGCAATCCATCTTCATCAAGACGGCTATTCCAGTCGTCATCGCCGCTGGCGTGGCCTTGTTCATCGTCTCCTGGCAGGGCATTCCCTATCTTGTCCTGCTCGTCGCGGTCTGCGCCCTGGCCGCGGAGCTGGTGATGCGCCGCACGCGTTATGGCGCGCAGCTTTATGCCATTGGCGGCAACCCCGAGGCCGCCCGCCTTGCTGGCATCAACATCAAACAGGCGATCTTCTGGAATTTCGTCATTGCCGGTTTCGCCTATGGCGTCACGGGGGTCGCGCTCACCGCGCGGGTCGGTGGTGCGGTGGCCGGGAGTGCGGGTCTTTTCCTCGAGCTCGATGCCATCGCCGCGGCGATCATCGGCGGCACCGCCCTTTCCGGCGGCCGCGGCCGCATTCTGGGTGCCCTGGTCGGCGCGTTGCTCATGGGCAGCCTGAATAACGGCATGAGTCTCATGAATGTCGCACCGTTCTTTCAGGATACCGCGCGCGGCATCGTGCTGCTGCTGGCGGTGGCGCTCGACCATTTGAGCCGCAGCCGCAGTCGGACTACTTGAAATGGATCACTGGAGCAGGATGTGATTGGTACCGCCTACTACCCTCACCCTTAGGCGCCCGCCGAAGGCGGGCCTCGAAGGGTGGCAAGCGGCAAGGCCTGTGTACCTGGATCATGCTTCGAGGCTCGCTTCGCTCGTGCCTCAGCATGAGGGTGTTTTTTTAAGACGAGGTCTTGGAATGAGCTACCAGCCGCATGCCGATCGCTATCAGACCATGCAATATCGCCGCTGCGGCAGAAGCGGTCTCGATCTGCCATTGCTGTCGCTGGGTCTGTGGCACAATTTCGGTGAGGATTCGCATCTCGAGAATGCCCGCGCCATCTGCCGCCGGGCTTTCGATCTGGGGATCACTCATTTCGATCTGGCCAATAATTATGGGCCGCCGCCGGGATCGGCCGAGGAGGCTTTCGGGCAGATATTGCGGACGGATTTTGCCGGCCACCGCGACGAGCTCGTGATCTCGACCAAAGCCGGCTATCGCATGTGGCCTGGACCCTATGGCGAATTCGGCGGCCGCAAATACATTCTGGCCAGCCTCGACCAGAGCCTGAAACGGATGGGCCTCGATTACGTCGACATATTCTATTCGCACCGTTTCGATCCCAAGACGCCCCTGGAAGAGACGATGGGTGCCCTCGAGACCGCCGTCAGGCAGGGCAAGGCGCTTTATACCGGGATCTCGTCCTACAGTTCGGCGCGCACCGCGGAAGCGGCGGAGCTTTTACGGAACGCCGGCATCAGGCTGCTCATTCATCAGCCGAGCTACTCGATGCTCAATCGCTGGACTGAACGTGACGGCCTGCTCGCGGCCTTGGAAAAGGAAGGCATGGGCTGCATTGCTTTCACGCCTTTGGCGCAAGGGCTGCTTACCGGCAAATATCTGAAGGGCGTTCCCCCGGGCAGCCGCGCCACCGCCGGCAAATCGCTTTTGCCGGAATTCCTCAACGAAGCCGTGCTTGGCCGTCTGCGCGCCCTCAATGCCATCGCCGAGCGTCGCGGCCAGTCGCTGGCTCAGATGGCGCTCGCCTGGGTGCTGCGCGATCCGCGTATGACGACAGCCTTGATCGGCGCGAGCCGGCCGGAGCAGATCGAGGAGAATGTCGGCGCCTTGGCCAATCTCGATTTCACACCCGATGAGCTGGCCGAGATAGATCGCTTCGCCATCGACAGCAATGTCAATCTCTGGGCGGCGTCGAGTTCGGCCTGATCGTTCACACATTGAGCCGATGCTCGAAATAGGCCTGGTGCTCGCGCGAGAGTCGGCAGGCGAGCTCGACATCCTTCGCCTTGATCGCGTCGACGATGGGCTGATGGCTGTCGGCTGCGGCCATGAAATCGATACCGGGCTCCGACAGAGTGACCCTTGTGTGGATTTCGAGATGCAGCGAGTCCCATAATTTGAGCAGAAGCTCATTGCCGGCCGCCGCCACGATGGCGCGATGGAAGGCGACGCTGTGGCGTATCATCTGCTCGATATTTTTGTTGCGCGCCGCATCGCGCATGAAGTCGACCTCTGCCTGCAGCCCGTCGATGTCGAGCGCCGGATTGATGGTGGCGAGCCGCGCGGCGGCCTCCCCGAGCGCGCCGCGCACCAGATAGATCTCGCGCTGTGCGCTGCTGGCGAAGGGCTTCACGAAGGAGCCGCGCCGCGGCTTGGCTGTCACCAACCCCGCCATTTCGAGATCGCGCAACGCCTCGCGGATCGGCATCTGGCTGGTGCCAAACTCCTCGGCGAGCCGCATCTCGATGAGCCGCTCGCCGCTTTTGTAATGGCCGGTGGCGATGCGCTCGATCAGGGTCTTGCGGATGCGGTCGGCGAGGGACTGGGATCGGTCTTCGAGCGATTTGTTCATTTGTGGATTGATTATCGATAATCGTTAAGTTAGCCTGTTTGAACAATAACGGGCTGGACGCGTGTTGAAAAGCGCCAACTAGCCTGAAAAATGGGAGGTTCAGAATGTCCGTCACGCTTACGGCGGCCAGACAGGCGCGCCTCGTTCCGGCATTGCAGGCCAAGGGTGGACGTATCGTCGCCGGCGGCACCTTGGCTATCGCCGATCTCAATCAGGGGCCGACATCCGGATCCGCCCTCATCACCCTTGACCGTCTGGGCTTCGATCAGGTCACGGCGAAGGGGGGCAAGGTCACGCTCGGCGCCATGGTCACCATGGCGAAGATCGCCCGCGACCGGCGCCTCAAATTCCTGCATCCCGTCGCCAATTCGATTGGCGGCCCGGCGGTCAGGGCGATGGCGACAGTCGGCGGCAATCTCTTCGCGCCGGCACCCTATGGCGATATGGCGGCGGCCCTGCTGGCGCTCGATGCCGAGGTCACGCTTCATGACGGCAAAACGACACGCAAGCTCGTGATCGAGGCCTTCCTCAGGCAACGCCACAAGCTCAACAAGACCTGCATCGTCTCGGTATCCTTCGCGTCTCCCCCGGCAGGCGCCTTTCGCTATTTCAAGGCGGTGCGCCGCAAGCCGGTGAGCGCCTCGGTCGTGACCATCGCGGCGCTGCTGCCGCGCAAGGCGGGAAAGATAAAGGGCGCCCGCATCGCGCTGGGCGCCATGGCGGAGAATGCCGTCAGGGCGCGCAAAGCAGAGGCCGCGCTCGAAGGTGCCGCACTCGATCATGAAGCCATAGCGGCGGCGGCAAATCTCATCACGACTGAAACATCGCCCGCCGACGACGCCTATGCCTCGGCCTGGTATCGCCGCGAGATAGCCCCCGTTTATTTCTTCCGCCTTCTCACCGCTTAAGGGAAGTACGTCATGACCAAGGTCGCCGTGGAATTCACGCTCAACGCGCGAGAGCAGAATGAATTCGTCGAATCGGGCTCGACGCTTCTGGCGATGCTGCGCGACAGGCTCGACCTCTACGCCACCAAGGCCGGCTGCCATCAGGGGACATGCGGCGCCTGTACCGTCATCATCGACGGCGAGCCGCATCTGTCCTGTCTCACTCTGGCGGAGCGCTGCGAGGGCCGGGAGATCACCACGCTCGAAGGGCTCAGCCTCGACGGCGCGCTGCATCCGCTTCAGCAGGCCTTCATGGACGGCTTTGCCGCCCAATGCGGCTTCTGCACGCCGGGCATGATCCTCGCCGCCAAATGTCTGCTCGACCGCAATCCTGAGCCGACGCGCGCCGAGATCGCCGACGCGATCTCAGGGAACATCTGCCGCTGCACCGGCTACGAGCCGATCATCGCCGCGATCCTCAGCGTGGCCGAGCGGATGCGCGATCCCGTCGGCAAGCGCGCGTGAGGGAGCAGCAAATGGAATACCGCAAGGAATATTTCAGCGACGCCCGCCCGGAAGGACTGACCGAAGTAGGCGTCACCCGCCAGCGCTCCGACGCGCTCGGCCATGTCACCGGCAAGACGCAATATTATGCCGACCGCCACTTCGCCGGTTTGCTGCATCTCAAGATGGTACGCAGTCCGCATCATCATGCGCGCATCGTCTCGATCGATACAGCTAAGGCGCTCAAAGTGCCGGGCGTCGTGCGCATCCTCACCGCCCAGGACGTGCCGCAGAATATCTACACCATCCTTTGCCTCATCCAGGTCGAACCCAATGACGAGCCGGTGCTCGCCTTCGACAAGGTGCGCTACAAGGGCGAGCAGATCGTCGCCATCCTCGCCGAAAGCGACGCCGCCGCGCGCGACGCCGCCGCCAGGGTGAAGATCACCTATGACGTGCTGCCGGCCGTCTTCGATGTCGAGGAGGCGCTGAAGCCCGAGGCGCCGCTGGTGAACGAATACCACGGGCGCAATTACTTCACCTATGAGGGTCATCACTGCCGCCGTGTCCGCTATGGCGACGTCGAGAGCGCTTTTGGCGCCGCCGATTTTGTCGTCGAGGAGATGTACCAGTCCTCGCCCATCGAGCATGCGCCGACCGAGACCACGGGTTGCATAGTGGTGCCCGACCAGAATGACCGCTACACCTGCTATTCCAATACCCAGGCGCTTTATTTCACCCTCGACAACACGGCGCTGATCCTCAAATCACCCTTCCACAAACTGCGCCTCGTCGGCGGCACGGTCGGTGGCGGCTTCGGTGGCAAGGTCGACGTCATCACCGAGCCTGTCGCCTTCCTCGCCGCCATGCTGACGCGGCGGCCGGTCAAATATGAATTCAGCCGCGCCGAGGAGATGCAGGTCTCATCGCCGCGCGCCGCCGAGCGCATCTATATCAAGGACGGCCTGATGAAGGATGGCCGCATCATTGCGCGCAAGGTCACGCTTTATGTCGATGCCGGCGCCTATTCGCGTCATTCGCCCTATGGCACCACCAAGGCCGCCGCCCATATGCCGGGGCCCTACACGATCCCCAATGTCTGGATCGATTGCCATTGCGTCTACACCAACCGCACGCCTTCGAGCGCCATGCGCGGTTTCGGCGTCACCATTGGCGACTTCGCCCTCGAAGTGCAGATGGACAAGCTCGCCCGCCGCATCGGCATGGACCCAATGGCGTTCCGTATCCTCAACGCCTATCGCGACGGCGACATGAAGGCGCATCGCAAGGAGGTGGAGGGCGCGGCCCTCGTCGAATGCATCCAGGCGGCGGCTGATCTCGCCGGTTGGCCGCTCGATGATCATTACAAAGCTATGTCGTCAATGAAGCGGGAGGCGTAACATGACGAAGAAACGCGGCCGCGGCATGGCGGCGGTCAATTACCCGACAGGCATGAATCTGGGCGGCGATCCTTCCCAGGCGCTCATTCATGCGACGACCACGGGAAGTTTCATCGTGACCTTGTCGAGCGTCGATCTGGGGCAGGGCCTCAAGACCGTCATGGCGCAGATCTGCGCCGAGACCTTGGGCGTGCCGACCGACAATGTCATCATCGACACGGCCGATACCGATACGGGCCCGCACTGCATGGGCACTTTCGCCTCGCGCGGCACCCATCGCATCGGCAATGCCATCATCATGGCGGCGAAGGAAGCGCGCGCCGTCATGTTGGAAGTGGCGGCCGAGGAGCTCGAGGTCGACGCGGGTGATCTTGTCACCGACGGGGCCGGCAATATCCATGTGCAGGGCAGCCCGCAAAAGGCGGTATCAGTACTCAATGTGGCGCTCGCCGCGCATTTCAAGCACGGCAAATCGATTTCCGGGCGCGGCATCTTCCTGCAGCCGCGCTCCTACCCGGAGCCTGAGACCGGCAAGATGGCGCCCGCCACCTGCTATGCGCATGCCTGCACCGTGGCCGAGGTCGAGGTCGACACCGAGACCGGCGAGGTCGCGGTGTTGTCGCTCAAAAGCGCCTATGAAGTCGGCCGCGCCCTCAATCCGCGCATGGTCGAGCAGCAGATCATCGGCGGCGCCTGGATGGGGATTTCGCACGCGCTCTATGAGACGACCGAGCCCTATTATCCGGACCGCTCGCACGGACCCGTCGATTTCAATCAATATCTGATGCCGGGTCCGGGCGACCTGCCGGAATTCGCCAATGTCGTCATCGAGCGCCCGGCGGCGGACGGACCATACGGTGCCAAGGGCGTCGGCGAGATGACCGCCAACTCGCCGATCCCGGCGATCGCCAATGCGATCTTCGATGCCGTCGGGGTGAGGGTCGATTCGCTGCCGATCACGCCGGAAAAAGTTCTGCGCGGCATCCGCGCCTTGCATGCCTGAAACCCTGAAGTCGGAAAGGAAGTCACGATGCTGAAAGTCATGTCTCTGATGCGCCGCCGCGCCGATATGAGCCTCGCCGAGTTCCGGCAATGGGCACAGTCGGAGCATCCGCTCCTCGCCCAGAAGCTTCCCGGGCTGCGCGGCTATCGCATGAATGTCGCCAGGGAGGAGAACCCCGATAACCCTTACGACGCGGTGAGCGAGATGTGGTTCGACAATGCCGAGGCGCGTCTTGCCGCGATGGCGACCGATGCCGGCAAGGCCGCAGGTGGCGACGCCGCCTCGCATTGTGTCAGCCGCTTCCATCTCCTGGTCGAAGAGAAAGTCTTTGTCTGAACGCGACGTCGCATCGCCCGAGGATCTTGCGGCCAGGCTCGAGCGCCAGCTCTATCTCGCGGGCGAGGAGCTTGCCACCGCCGCCTTCCTGGCGCTCGGGCTCGGCAAGCCGCTCCTGCTCGAAGGTCTGCCGGGCGTCGGCAAGACCGAGGCGGCCAAGGCCCTGGCCGCTGGTCTCGGCCTCGAGCTCATCCGCCTGCAATGTTACGAGGGCATCGATGCCGGCCATGCGCTCTATGAGTGGAACTACGCCCGCCAGCTCTTGAGTCTCAGGCGCGACTCGGCCACCGATCTCTATGCGGACGAGTTTCTCATCGAGCGGCCCTTGCTGAAGGCACTCAAGGCGCCCGACCGCTCGCTGCTTCTGATCGATGAGATCGACCGCGCCGACCATGAATTCGAGGCGTTTCTGCTGGAATTCCTCTCCGATTTCCAGATCTCCATTCCGGAGCGCGGTACGCTGAAAGCGGCCTCGCCGCCGGTGGTGATCCTGACCTCCAACCGCACGCGCGAGCTGCATGAGGCGTTGCGGCGGCGATGTGTCTATAGCTGGATCGCCTATCCTGAGCCCGAGCGCGAGGCGCGCATCATCATGCTCAGGACACCGGAGCTCGCCGAGGCGACGGCACGCGCCGTCGTTGCTGCCGTGAACGGCCTGCGCAGGCTGCCGCTCGCCAAGGCGCCCGGCATTTCCGAGGCGGTCGAATGGGCCAAGGCGGCGCAGATGCTCGAAGCCGGCAGCGGCCGTTGGCCGGAGGCGTTCCGGCGCGCCATCGGTGTCGCGCTGAAGGATGAAGAAGACATGACGCTGGCGCGCGAGGGGCTGGATGAGCTTCTGAACAAGGCCTGCGCCTCATGAAACTGCCGCGCGCCGCTGCTCTTCTCGTCGATTTCACCCGGCTGCTGCGCCGGCATGACTTTCCCTTGTCGCATGAGCAGGTGGTGATGTTTCTGGGCGCCGTCCGCCTGCTGGGCCCGCATAGCATGGACAGCATTCGCCAGGCGGCGCTCGCGACCTTGGCGCCGCCGGTCGACCGATTGTCCGAATTCGACGCGTTGTTTCGGGCTTTCTTCTGCGAGGAGGGCGACGCCGTCCTTGCCGCCAGGAGCCTGCCGGAAGAGAAGGCACCTGTTCGCGACAAGGGGCTCGGGCAGGACAAGCCGCCGGAAGCGGGCGACACGAGCCGGTCGGGAAAGGCGGCGACCGCGAGAGAGATGCTGAATCTCCGGCGCTTCGATGAGCGCGCCGATGACCCCGCGATCGGCCGGCTGAACAAAGAGGCGGCACGCGCTCTGCCGCGCCGGCGCAGCTTCCGCAAAGTCGCGAGCAAGGACGGCGAAGGGCTCGATCTGCGCCGGTCCCTGCGCCGCATCGTCGAGCATGATGGCGACGTCATCGCCCTGATGCGCAGCCGCCGCAAGCCGACCTTGCGCCCGATCGTTCTCCTCATCGACATATCGGGCTCGATGAAGGCGCATACGGCGGACTATCTTCGCTACGCGCATGCCCTCACCGCTCTCGCCGGCAAGGTCGAAACCTTCACTTTCGGCACGCGCCTCACCCGGATCACCGGAGCGTTGCGCCGGCGCCGCAGAGATTTGGCGCTCGCAAATGCATCGGCGCTTGTCGGCGACTGGGATGGCGGCACAAGGATCGGCCCGGCCCTGCAGTCCTTCCTTGCCAATCCGCGTTATACCGCATTGTTGCGCGGCGCGGTGATGCTGGTTCTGTCGGATGGCCTCGAGCGCGGCGATCCGGCGCCGATGCGGGAAGCCGTGGCGCGTATCGCCAGGCGCGCCTGGCACCTCGCCTGGCTGACGCCCCTGGCCGCCGATCCGCGCTTCCGCCCCGAGACCGCGGCCCTGAAAGCCATACTCGATTACATCGACCGTCTCGGGAGTGGCGGCTCGATCGCCAGCCTCGTCGAGCACACCCTGAAGATAGGGGCGCGGCCATGACCGGCATCGTCGATGCGCATCATCACATTTGGCGTCAGTCCGATCTGCCCTGGCTCTCAGGCCCCATGCTGCCGCGCATATTCGGCCCTTACGAACCCATCCGCCGTGACTATCCCATTGGCGAATATCTCGCCGATATCGCGGCATCGGGCGTGACCCGCTCGGTCTATGTCCAGGCCAACTGGGCCAGGGATGATTTCGAGGAGGAAGTGCGCTGGGTGCAGCGGACGGCAGAGGAAACCGGCTGGCCGCACGCCATTGTCGGCTATGCCGATCTGATGGCGGCGGATGTCCGCCGGCAGCTCGACCGACTCGATGCCTATCCCTTGCTGCGCGGCATAAGAATGCAGCTGCACTGGCACGACAATCCGCAATACCGTTTCGCCGCGCGCCCCGATCTGATGCGCGAGCCGGTCTTCCGGCGCAACATGTCATATGTCGCCGAATATGGCCTGAGCTTCGATCTGCAGGTTTTCACCAGCCAGATGCAGGATGCGGCCGAGCTTGCCGCCGATTTTCCTGACATCACCTTCATTCTCCAGCATGCCGGCATGCTGGAGGATATTTCGCCGCAAGGCTGGGACGCCTGGCGGAACGGCATGGCGAAACTGGCGGTGCAGCCGAACGTCGTCTCGAAATTGTCCGGCCTCGGCACCTTCATTCACAAGGTCGACCGCAAAATCATTGCCGGCATCGCGCGCGAGACGGTGGCACTTTTCGGGCCGGGGCGTTGCTTGTTCGGCTCCAACTTCCCGATCGAGAAGCTCTGGGCAGGCTATGGCGAGCTGATCGCCGCTCACCGCGCCGCGCTAGCGAATCATGCGCCGGCCGATCAGGAGAAAATCCTGTCCGGCACGGCGAAGCGGGTTTATCGACTCGATTGAGCTGCTATCGCGGCGCGTTGGCGGATGAGCGCCAGGACCGTGTCGATCGTCGGCGTCGGCTTCTGCGTGAGGCGGCCCAGTTCCTGCACCGCGGTGACGAGCGCGTCGATCTCGAGCGGCCGGCCGAGTTCGAGGTCCTGCAGCATCGAGGTCTTGTGCGCGCCGACTGCCGCAGCACCGGCGATGCGCTTGTCGACATCGATGGCGAATTTGATGCCGAGCGCCTCGGCGATGGCCTGTGCCTCGACCATCATGGCGCGCGCGACGGCGCGCACCGCCTCATCGGCGCAGATCTGCTCGAGCGTCGCCCCGGTCAAGGCCGAGATCGGATTGAAGGAGAGATTGCCCCACAGCTTGACCCAGATCTCGCTGCGGATCTGCGGCCTGACCGGCGCGCGAATCCCGCACGCGACCAGGATCTCGGCCAGCCGCGACACGCGTTCCGTCTTCTCGCCCGACGGCTCGCCGAGCGGCAGGCGGTCGCCCTCGACATGGCGGATGATGCCGGGCGCCTCGATCTCGGCGGCGGGATGCACCACACAGCCGATGGCGCGCTCAGGCCCGATCATGTCCCAGATGCACCCGCCCGGATCGACCGCCTCGATGCGCTGGTTTTCGTAAGCGCCGCTCTGTTTGTAGAAATACCACCACGGCACGCCATTCTGCCCGGTGACGACAGCGGTGTCGGGCCCGATGAGCGGCTTCAAGCTGTCGAGAATGCCGGGAATGGAATGGGCCTTCAGCGCCAGAAAGACGTAATCCTGCGGACCCAGCTCCTTCGCGTCGCTGGTGGCAGCGACCTTGACCGTCGTCTCGGTCTCCGCCTCCCGCAGTATCAGGCCGTTCTTGCGCATCGCCTCGAGATGCGGCCCGCGCGCGATGAGGCTCACTTCCGCATCGCCTTTGAGCGCGAGTTTCGCGCCGACGAGCCCGCCGATGGCGCCCGCCCCGAAGATGCAGATCTTCATCAGCCGAGACCCAGCTTGGCGGCGAGGCCGATGCGCTGCAATTTGCCGGTGGCGCCTTTCGGGATTTCCTCGAGGAAGACGAGCTTGCGCGGCACCTTGAAATCGGCGAGGCGGCCGGACGCGAAGTCGCGGATCTCGCGCTCGCTCGCCTGATGGCCGTCGCGCAGCACGATCGCCGCCGCCACTTCTTCGCCGAGCTTGTCATGCGGCATGGCGAAGGTGACGACCTGCTGCACCGCCGGATGGTCCATGAGCACTTCATCGACCTCGCGCGGGGAAATCTTCTCGCCGCCGCGATTGATGATCTCCTTGAGGCGGCCGGTGATGCGGACATAACCTTCCGCATCCATCGTGCCCTGATCGCCGGTATGGAACCAGCCATGCGCGAAGGCTTCCTCATTGGCTTTGGGGTTGCTCTCATAGCCCGCCGTGACATTGGCGCCGCGGATGACGATCTCGCCTGTCTCGTCGGCATTGAGGAGGCGGCCGTCCGCGCCCATGATCGCCACGTCGGGGCCGGCGGCGATGCCGACACTGCCGGGCTTGCGCGCCAGAGGCGGCAGCGGGTTCGACGCCATCTGATGCGCGGCCTCGGTCATGCCATAGGCTTCGATCACCGGGCAGGTGAAGGTCGCTTCGAGCTCGGCCATCACTTGTGGCGGCAGCGATGAGGAAGAGGAGCGCACGAAGCGCAAGCTCGCGCGCTTGATGCTTTCTTCGTTGCGCGCCGCCCGGCCGAGGATCGCCTGATGCATGGTCGGTACAGCCGTGTACCAGCTGGGCTTCGCCTCATCGAGCCAGGCGAAGAATTTGAGCGCGTTGAAGCCCGGCGTGCAGGTGATCGAGGCGCCGGCCGACAGCGAGGAGAGCACCGCCGCGATGAGCCCGTGGATATGGAACAGCGGCATGATGTTGAGGCCGCTGTCCTGGGACTTCAGCGCCAGCGTGCGGGCGATGTTGTGCGCCGAGGCCGCGACATTCTTCTGGCTGAGCGGAACGATCTTGGGCCTGGAGGTCGTGCCGGAAGTGTGGAGCACCAGGGCCACGTCGTCTGCCTGCGCCGGGCCATCCTGCTTGGGAGCGCCGACCGCCTGGCCTTCGATGGTGAAATCGCCAGCCGCCGCACCGTCCTGTACCTTAAGGCGCAGGATCGGCAGCTTGAGCTTCGCCGCCGCTTCCTCGGCTGCCGGGTTGCCGGCCTCGTCGAGCAGGAGAGCGCGCGCATTGAGGTCGCCCAGATAGAATTCGAATTCTTCCGCGCGATAAGCGGGGTTGAGCGGCGCGGTGGTGGCGCCCGCACCTACGCTCACGAAGGCGCTCGCCATTTCGGGGCCGTTCGACAGCACGATGGCGACCCGGTCATTGCGCCCGATGCCGAGCGCATTGAGGCGCTCGATCGTCCTGTGTAACAGGCTGCGCAAGGCTCCATGCGTGAGGCCCGGTCGTCCCGGCGCGCCGAGGGCCCGATCCCCATTCGCGCCGGTTTTCAGAAGTTCGATCAGAGTAGTCGCAGTCATTTTTACAACCCCACAGCGCAGCCGTCGCGGCGTCCTTCCGAGGCGGCGATCCAGCCATCCTCGCCAAGTCTACAGATGATTTGCGCGGCGCCAAAGTCGAGATATGTGCCGCCGGTGGTCGTATGGCCAAATGCCGCGAGTGCGGAGCGGGTCGCTTCCGGCCAGGCCGCTTCCAGCGACAGCTGGCCGTCCTCGAAGCGCCAGCGTGGCGCATCGATCACCGCTTGCGGATTCTGATTCCTGGCCAGCATGCGGCAGGCCACTTGCACATGTCCCTGCGGTTGCATTGAGCCGCCCATGACACCCAAAGCGGCGACCGTCTTGCCGTTCTTCGTGGCGAAGCCCGGAATAATGGTGTTGAGCGGACGTTTGCCGGGTCCGACGATATTGGGATGGTCCTTGTCGAGGACGAAACAGCAGCCGCGATTATGGAGCGCAATGCCGGTGCCCGGCACGACGACGCCTGAGCCGAAGCCGCGATAGTTGGATTGGATAAAGGAGACGGCCATGCCGTTGTGGTCGGCGGCGGCGAGATAGACTGTGCCGTGGGTCGATTGCCGGGCAGGTGCGGGCGCGCTGACGCGGTCACGCGTGACACGTGCCGCATGGGCGTCGAGTCTTGCCGGATCGAGAAGATCGGCGGATGTCAGCCGCATGGCTGAAGGATCGCCGACATGGGCGCGCACTTCCGCCATGCCGATCTTGGTCGCCTCGATTTGCAGATGCACGAACTCGGGACTGTCGGCGTCGAGACCGTCGATGTCGAGACGATCCAATATGCCGAGCGCGATCAGCGCCGAGATGCCCTGGCCGTTGGGGGGCAATTCATGGATGTCGTAGCCGGCGAAACCGACGCTGATCGGCGCCACCCAGTCGGGCGCGTGATCGGCGAGATCGGAGAGGCTTAGAGCCCCGCCTTGCGCCTTTGCTGCTGCCGCGATTTTCTGGGCGAGACTGCCGCGATAGAACTCCTCGCCCTTGCTGCGGGCGATGAGCTCGAGTGTATCGGTCTGGCCCGGGCAGCGGAACACTTCACCGGCCGTGGGCGCCCGGCCATGCGGCAGGAAGCTTTCGGCGAAGCCCGGCTGATCGCGCAGGCGCTCGACCTGATTCTGCCAGATCTGCGCGATGACCGGCGACACCAGGAAGCCCTCTTTCGCATAGCGGATTGCCGGCTCGAACAGGGCTTCGAAGGGAAGGCGGCCGAAGCGCTCATGCAGTGCCGCCCATCCAGCGACCCCGCCCGGAACGGTGACCGAATCCCAGCCCGTCACCGGCATCTTGTCGTGCCCGTCGAAGCGCTTGCGGTGCCAGGCCTTGGGCGCGCGGCCCGAGGCATTGAGGCCATAGAGCGCCTTGCCATCATGCACGATGGCGAAGGCATCGCCGCCGATCCCGTTCATGGTCGGCTCGACGACAGTGAGCGCGATCGCGGTGGCGAGCGCCGCATCGACCGCCGTGCCACCCTTGGCAAGCATAGTGAGGCCGGCTTGCGCCGCGAGCGGCTGCGTCGTCGCCACGCAATTGCGCGCCAGCACCGGCATGCGTGAAGACGCGTAAGGGAAGTTCCAGTCCATGGGGCCTCCTCACATCAGAGGGTTGCGCTGAGTTGCGGGATGAAGGCGTCGAAAGTGCGCCCGAGCCTTTGATACATATCATCGATCTCCTCGCCGGTGATGATCAAGGGCGGCGACAGCGCGATCGTATCGCCCGCACGATCAGCCCATGCTTCTGGGCCTCAGGCCGGCTCTTCCGTGTTGAGGCGGTAGCCGATGCCGGGCTCGGTCTGGATATAGCGCGGATTCGCCTGATCGTCCTCGAGCTTGCCGCGCAATTGCCCGATCAGCACGCGCAGATACTGCATGTCTTCGGCATGCGCCGGCCCCCAGACGGAGGTGAGGATCTGGCGATGGGTGAGGACGCGGCCGGCATTACGCAACAGCAGGGCCAGGAGGTCGAATTCCTTGGGCGTAAGCTTGAGCGGCGTACCATCCTTGCTGGCGCGATGAGCGGTCACGTCGAGGCTGATCCGCCCGTGGCTCAGCACCGGCTGAGTACTGCCGGACCGGTTGTGATGACGCAGCGCCGTGCGGATGCGCGCCAAAAGCTCGCCGATGCCGAAGGGCTTGTTCACATAGTCGTCGGCGCCGAGATCGAAGGCCTCGATCTTCTCTCCCTCGCGGTCGCGCGCCGAGACGACGATAATCGGAACGGCTGAGAAGGCGCGGGTCTGGCGGATCACGTCCTTGCCGTCGAGGTCGGGCAGCCCCAGATCGAGAAGCACGAGGTCGGGCGCGTTGGTGGCGATCATGCGGATCGCTTCGCCGCCGGTCATGGCGGCCGAAACCGAGAAGCCGCCGGCGGTCAAACCGAGCTTGAGGAAACGCTGGATCTGGGGCTCATCGTCGACGACGAGGATGCGAATATCGCTGGTCATGGCGCCATGATAGCACGGCCGGTTGACGGTCCAAGATTCTCCAGGACGACTCCAAATCACCCTCATGCTGAGGTGGCCGCGAAGCGGCCCTCGAAGCATCCCTCAGGATAGAGTGAATGCATTGAAGGACACCCTTCGAGGCTCCCCCGGCTCAAGGACCGGGGTCGCACCTCAGGGTGAGGGTTAGGATTGCTCTCGTCTAGTCTGGACTACCCGATATAGCTCTTCAGGATGGATGCCCCGAGCGTATATTTGGGATCGACCATGTTGCCGAGCCGCACCTTGCCGGCCTGGGTCAGCAGGAAATAGGCTTCATACTGGTCGAAGCCATAATCATCGACCATCCAGTGAATGAGCTCGCGATAGGCGATGCGCGCCGCATCCTCCATCGGCCGCGTGCTGCCGATCGCCATGATGAACTTCTCGTTCTCGAGCCTGGGCCAGGCGATCTTCCAGTTCTTGATGAGATCGACCTGCACGGTCGTGGTCGAAGGGATTTCGACCGCGACGCCGCACAATTCGCCATCGCCCTGGGTGCCGTGACAGTCGCCCAGATAGAGATAGGCGTCCTTGTGATGCACCGGGAAATAGACCACGGCCCCGGGGCAGACATCGGGCAGGTCCATATTGCCGCCCCAGTAGTCGGGTTGCAACGACGATACGGCCTCGATCTCTGGACTGACGCCGAGCGTGCCGATGAAGGGCTCGTAGGGCAGCGTGATCTTGCTGTTGAATTTGATTCCCGCCTCCGTCACTTCCATCTTCTTCACCCGTTCCGGCAATGGCGGGTTGAGGAGGGCGGTGTTGTTGGTGGCGACAAGGCCACCGAATTCCGGGATCAGCGCCGTGGTGCCGACCGGCTGCGGACCGCGCGGCTTGATGCTATGGATATGAACGCAGAGCACGTCGCCTTTCTCCGCCCCCTTGACCGAAATCGGTCCGCATTGCGGATTGAGGAAGGGCATGTGCAGAAGCTCGCTCGGCTTGTCCTTTTCCGACTTGATCGCGCCTTCGAAAGCATCCTGGGTTTCGGCGACGACGATGTCGCCGGGTTCGATCGAAAGCACCGGCTTGGCATAGGGCCCGTAGACATAGTGGTATTTGCCCTGTTTCTCGACGGTCAGTTCATGCGTCTTGCCGGCTTTGCCGCGCGCGACGCCCTTGCGCGCCATGTAGCTCGTCTCAAGCCAGTTGCCCATCTTCACCTCCCTGTTCGTTCCGTCAATTCGGCGGATCCCGATTGCGGGACTGTGCATCGGGTAACGCTGCCTTGTCGAGCGTCGCAACGAAGCGGCCCACGCTTTTCTCGCGCGTCAGCGGCTGGAATAGCCGCCGTCGATTGCAATCGCCTGACCCGTCATGAAGGCCGACAGATCCGACGCCAGGTAGACTGCGAGCTCGCCCATCTCCTCGAGCTTGCCGGCGCGCGGGATGGGATGCATCAGGCGCTTGGCCTGGATTGCCGCTTCCGGATCGGCCTCGGCCTTCGCCACTTCGAGCGACAGCGGCGTCTCGACATAGCCGGGACACATCGCATTCACCCGTACGTTGTGGGGCGCGAAGTCGAGCGCCATCGACTTCACCATGCCAATCACGCCGGCCTTGGCGCCGCAATAAGCCACACGCTCGGCGCGCCCGATGAGCCCGAAGGTCGATGAGATGATGATGACCGAGGCTTTGCCGGCGGCGAGGAGATGGGAAGCGGCATAGCGCACGCTTAAGAAAGCCGGCATCAGCGTATGATCCATGATGCGCTGGAATTCCTCGGGCTCCGTATCGAAGATCGATGTGCGGCCGGCCGCGCCGGCGCTCATCACCAGCGTGTCGAGACCGCCGAGAAATTCGTAAGCCGCGGCGGTGACGCGTCGCACGTCCTCCTTGCGGCTGGCATCGCCCGGAGCGCTGCCGGCTTTGCCGAAATTAGAGAGCTGCGCGACGGCCTCGTCGAGCACGTTCTTGCGGCGGCCGGACAGGAAGACGCTGGCGCCTTCCTGTGCCAGAGCCTGCGCGATGGCGAAGCCGATGCCGGTTCCCCCGCCATAGACGAGCGCTTTCTTGCCTTCGAGACGGCGTTCCATGATCAGCGGACCTCGAATTGCAGGATAGCGGCCTTTTCCACCGCCTTCCAGTCGATGCCGATACCGAGGCCTTCTCCCTTCGGCGCGTGGACATAGCCTTGTTTGTCGGTGCGGATGACGTCATGCGAGCCATATTCGAAGGCGGGATAGGGCACTGGCTGCTCGAAATAGGTACAATTCCTGTAGGCCAGCATCACATGGAGATTGGCCGCCTGGGTGAGCGTATAGCCCCAGCACTGGATCTCGACATCCATGCCCATCGCCTCGGCGAGCCCCATGATCTTGCGCAGCGGCGTGATGCCGCCGCAGATCGTGGCATCGACGCGCAAGGCACTCCACGCGCCGAGCTTCGCGGCCTGGGTCAGCATCTGCAGATCGGTCCAGGTATTGCCCGCAGCGATCACCGGCACCGTGCTCTGCCGCCTGATCTCGCGATAACCTTCGATATCGGTGTCGACGAGCGGCGCCTCGAACCAGCGGAAATCGAGCTCACTTAGATGGCGGGCGGCGCGCAGCGCCCCGTTGAGATCATAGCGCTGCTCGACATCGAGCATCAGGGCCAGGTCCTTGCCCTCGAAATGGGTCTTGACCGCCTCGCACATCGGCAGGTCGCGTTCGGGCACGCACCAGCAATGGAATTTCACCGCCTTGAAGCCCTCCGCATGGCGTTCCCCGACATAGTCGATATAGGCCTGGTCGTCGGCGAGCAGCGGCGTCGAGGCATAGGACAGGATCTTGTCGCGCGCCCCGCCGAGGAACTGATGCAGCGGCAATCGCGCGTGGCGCGCCGCCATGTCCCACAGGGCGATGTCGATGAGCGAATGCGCCTGCGGCACCATCGGCGTGCCGAGATTGCGCATCTGATGCCACAAGATCTCGCGCTCGCCGAAATGGCGGCCGATGACGTCGGGCAGCACATGGCGCAAGGTCTCGCCGACGGCGCGGTCGAAGCAATGCGGCGTAATCATCGCAGCGCCCGCAAAACCCTGAAGCCCGCTCGCCGCCGTTAGGTGCAGGATGATATTGGCCATATACTGGCCGGTCATGCCTTCCGCCCATGTATAGCGCTCCACATCGGGACCGACGACGAAGACTTCGGCTCTCTCGATTTTGTGTTCTTTCATGACGCTCTCTTCCGTTATCTGCTGCTTTCGCCGTGCCAGCCGAGATGGCTGAGGAAATCACGCGTGCGCGGGACGCGCGGCTGGGTGAAGATCTCATTC
Source organism: Nordella sp. HKS 07 (assembly GCF_011046735.1). Taxonomy (NCBI): domain Bacteria; kingdom Pseudomonadati; phylum Pseudomonadota; class Alphaproteobacteria; order Hyphomicrobiales; genus Nordella; species Nordella sp. HKS 07. The sequence goes on from NZ_CP049258.1 coordinate 2,652,300, forward strand.
GGCGTGCCTTCCTCGATCACGCGTCCCTTGTCGAAGACGGCGACACGGTGGGCGACGCGGCGGGCGAAATCCATCTCATGGGTGACGACCAGCATGGTCATGCCTTCATCGGCGAGCGTCTTCATCACGCTCAGGACCTCGCCGATCGTCTCGGGGTCGAGCGCCGAAGTCGGTTCGTCGAACAGCATCAGCGCCGGCTCCATGGCAAGCGCGCGGGCAATGGCGACGCGCTGCTGCTGTCCGCCTGAGAGGGCGGAAGGATAGGATGTTTCCTTGTCGGCGAGGCCGACCTTGGCGAGAAGCCTGCGCGCCCGCGCTTGCGCCTCCGCCATGGCGAGCTTCAGCACCGTGGTCGGGCCGATGGTGATGTTGCGCAGGACGGTGAGATGTGGAAACAGCTCGAAATTCTGGAACACCATGCCCATGCGCTGGCGCACCAGCTTCACCGAGCTTTCCGTGCTCCGGACCTCATGGCCGTCGAAGGTGATGCGGCCTTCATCGATGGGATCGAGCGCATTGGCGCAGCGTAAGAGCGTCGATTTGCCGGAACCGGAAGGCCCGATGAGGCAGACGACCTCGCCGCGATGGAGCGTCAGGCTGACGCCGGCGAGGGCGGTCAGCGCGCCATAGCGCTTGACGACATTCTCGAAGAGGAGGATCGGAGCGGCAGTCATTCGGCGACCTTGAAACGGTGGTGGATCCAATCGACGAGCTTCGCTTGCGGATAACCCATCAGCCAGTAGAGGGCGGCCATGGCGGTAAGCACTTCGAGGATGCGATAGGTCTCGGCCCGGATCTGCAGTGCCACATAGGAAAGCTCCGACACCGCGATGATCGAGACGAGTGAGGTATCCTTGAACAGGGACACCCAGGTCGAGGCGAGCGCCGGGAGCACGCGCATCAGGGCCTGTGGCGCCACGATGCGGAAGAACACGTCGAGCCGGCTCATGCCCAGCGCCAGGCCGGCATTCCACTGGCCTTGCCTGATCGAGACGATGCCGGAGCGGAACGTCTCGGAGTTGAAGGCGGAGATATTGCAGACGAGGCCGACGATGGCGGTGGCGATCTGCGAGAGCTGGATGTCGAAATAGGCCGGCAGCACATAATAAACCCAGTAGATCTGCAATATGAGCGGTGTCGCGCGGAAGAATTCGACGAAGGCGGTGGCGGCCATCGCGAGGGGCTTGATCCCGGAGAGCCTGAGCAGCGCCAGCGCTAACCCGCCCGGAATGGCGAGCAGCATGGTGACGCAGGCGAGCCAGATCGTCATCCAGGCGCCATCGAGCAGTCGCGGCAGGCTCGACCAGACGATGTTCCAGTCGAAGTTCATGACGACCCCAGATGCGCCAGGCGCCGATAGAGCCGGTCGACGCCGCGCGCCACCGGATAGCAGAGGACGAAATAAGCGAGCATGGCGGCGGTGTAGAGCTCGAAGGGACGGAAGGTCTTGCCGGCGACGATCTGCGTCTGGCGCAGCAATTCAGGTACCGCGATGACGGAGGCGATGGCGCTGTCCTTGATGGCGATGACGAAGAGCGAGCCGAGCGCCGGCAGCATGCGGATGACCGCCTGCGGCAGGATGATGGTCTTGATCGCCTGGAAGCGGCTCATGCCGAGGGCGAGTGCGGCCTGCATCTGGTTGCGGCGTACCGAGGTGAGGCCGGCGCGGATCGTCTCCGACACATAGGCACCGAGATGCAGGCCGAGGCCCGCAATACCGGCGGTCACCGCATTGATCGACGAACCGATGAGCAGCGGGAAGGCGAAGAACGTCCATACGAGAATGACGAGCAGCGGGATGGCGCGCATGCTGTCGACATAGAAGCCGAGCACGATATTCGCAGCCCGTCCGCCATAGGTCCGAAGCGCGCCGACGATCACGCCGATGACGAAGCCGAGCGCCGTCGACATCACGCTGATGAAGATCGTCATGCCGAGCGCCTTGGCGAGGAACGGCCAGCTCGCGATGATGGGTGTGAGATTGATGTCCATGGGCAGCTATCCTCGCCCAATCCTCTCCCATTTTCCCCTCTCCCGCTTGCGGGAGAGGGTGCCCGACAGGGCGGGTGAGGGTGTTGGTTCGATTATCTCAATCTTTGTTAGGCTATCGAACACCCCCATCCGGCGCTTCGCGCCACCTTCTCCCGCAAGCGGGAGAAGGGGAAACGATGCGGGACGACGAGTGCTTACCCGCCGCTCTTCAAGAGCTTGAGCTCTTCCGCCGTGACCTGGTCCTTGATCTCGTCATAGACGGCCTGCAGCCAGGCGAGGAAAGCCGGATCCTTCTTGTCGACGGCGAGGCCGACATCGGTCGCCATTTCCGTGCTCTTCAGGCAGTCATCGCCCGACGGGAAGGAGACGAGGCCCGGCACCTGGCGTGCCAGCGCCGGCCAGGCGACATTGTCGATCGTCGCGAAGTCGGCGCGCTTGGCCAGGATCTCTTCGACCGGCGCATTGGCGCCCGAGCCCGCCACACCTTTGAGCGTCGCCTTGGGGAAGCGCGTCGGTGCCCAGGTCTCCGGCGGCGTGCCGGTGAAATAGACCATGGTCAGGTCTTCGCGGTTGAGGTCGTCGACCGTCTTCACATCCTTGAGCTTGGGATTATCAGCGAGGCCGAACATGCACAGGCTCGAACGCGAATAGACGACGAAGTTCACCACTTCCTGGCGCTTCGGTGTGACCGCCAGCGGCGCGATGGAGATGTCGGCTTCACCGGTCGCCAGGATCGGCACCTTCGTCTCATGGCTGACCGGCACCACTTCCAGCTTCACGCCGAGCCGCTTCGCATATTCCTCGGCGAGCAGCCAGGCGGGGCCGGAGAATTGCGGGCCCGAGCCCGTAGTGTTTTCAGGCAGCCACGGGAATTCGCCGATCGCGGCGACTTTCAAAGTGCCGCGCTCCTTGATCGCATCGATCTTGGGACTGGTCCCGGCCGCCGGAACATCGGCGCCCGCATATGCACTACCTGCGAAACCCAGAAGCAGCGCCATGGCGAGCGCCGCCGGACGGAAAAGGTTCAGCTTCATTGTTCACTCCCTGAATGAGGCCGGCATTCTTGGCCGGACCGTCTGTGGCCGGGATGGCGCCGGCCCTTCATCCCGCGCTGATCGCTTGCACGTGATGGTCTATTTGTATACAATTAGTTTGAATGCGCAATAGGGAATTGTAGAATCGCCCAAGACCTATGAAGAACAACACAAATGACCATGGCTGATGCCCCGATCCTGCCCTTTGCGCGCTCGCCGAGCCTGGCCGAGCAGGCCGCCGAAGCGATCGTCGGCGGCATCGCTGCCGGTATCTTCAAGCCGGGTGAAAGGCTGGTGGAAGCCAATCTCGCCGCCACCTTGCAGATGAGCCGCGTGCCGCTGCGCGAGGCGCTCAAGATCCTCGAGGCGCAGGGCATCGTGGCCAGCACGCCGCATCGCGGCACCTTCATCCCCGCCTTCGACGACAAGCGCATCGATCAGATCTGCGAGGCGCGCATCGCGCTCGAGAAGCTCGCGCTGCGCGATGCGGTCGCCAAGCGCACGGAGCTGCCGCAACTGCTCAAGCGGCTCGACGCCATCATCACGACGATGGAGCAGGCTGCCGGCCGTCTCGACTGGATGGGCGTCAGCAAGGCCGATCTGAGTTTCCACCGCGCCATTTGCGATGCCTCGGACAACGCCATCGTGCGCACGCTGTGGGAATCGCTCGCCCGCCATGTGCTGATCGTCTTCGGCCAGGAAATCCGCGACGAGAAGGACGCGGTCATCATGGGTCCGCATCACCGCCGCCTGCGCGATCTGATCGCCGCCGCCGATGTCGAGGCGCTGCTTCGCGAGATTCCGGGTCACATCTTGCGGCTGCGGGGAAGATAGCGTTTCCTTCTCCGTCACCCCGACGAAAGTCGGGGTCTACTAAATGGGCGCAATCTCGGCAGAGCCGCAGGCACGGAGAGAATTTAGTGGATCCCGGCTTTCGCCGCCAACCCATGCATACATCTCGTGAGGGATGCGCCGTTACCCTCGCCCCGCTTTAGCGGGGAGAGGGAGGGGCCCATTGCGTAGCAATGGGAGGGTGAGGGGCTTTTGCGAGATCGAGTTCGACCTCAGACAACTGAACGCTCTCGCAACAAGTACGCCCTCACTGCGTCGGTGGCCGTGCCCCTCACCCTTCCCTCTCCCCGCTGCGCTTCGCTTGCAGGGCGAGGGTAAAGCGGCAGGCCGGGCATCAGATGTGTGAATCCGATGGCGGCTTTCGCCGAGATGACGACAAAGCGGAGAGATATCGCGCAAACGGTCGGCATTATTGCCGCTGGACTTGCGAAATGGCGAAAATCCTCGTCCCGCTGGCTTGCACTTTTTGGGCTCAGCCGTTGGAAATTGCAAAGATTGCGGGGCATGCGAGAAGTCCCTGTTCCGCGATAATCGCGAAAGTCCCTGCAAATCCCCTGTAAATTCCTCTGTTTTATACAACGGAAGTGCAAGGGCCTTAAGAGATCTCGCTCACCTTGTATTCGGCACGCTCGAGCCAGGTGGGATTGATCTCGACGCCCCAGCCGGGCCGGTCGGAGATTTCGACATGGCCGTCCACGACCTTGTAGGGATCCTCGACGAAGAGTCCATCCTGCCAGGGATAATAATCGAGGCCTTCGATCGAGAGCTCGAGATATTTGCCGGGATTGTCGATCGCGGCGAGGAGATGCATCGTGCACAAGGTGACGAGCGAGAGATTGGCGCTGTGCGGCGTGCAGGGCAGTCCCGCTTGTGAGCCCATTCGCGCCACATGCAGCGTGCGGGTCATGCCGCCCAGATACATGACGTCGGGCTGGATGATGTCGACCGCGCCCATGTCGATCATCTGTTGCCAGGCGGTGAATTCGCAATCCTGCTCGCCGCCGGTGACATCGAGGCTCAGTGCCTCGCGCACCTCTTTGGTCTGGGCGAATTCCCAATAGGGGCAGGGCTCCTCGAAATGGCCGATGCCCTCGTCTTCGAGAAGCCTGCCGATCTCGATGGCGCGCCGGGGCGAGAAGCCCGAATTGCCGTCGACCAGCTTGTCGATGCCGTCGCCCAAGGCGCGCGCCACCACAGGCACGATCGCCTCGGTGCGGCCCGGCCATTCATCGACATCGCGCCCGCATTCCGCACCGACGCGCCATTTGAAGGCGGTGAAGCCCTTTTCGTCGCGCAGCTTGAGGAAGCGCCGCGCCTCGTTCTCGGGGCTGATGTCACGCTTCATCGAGGAGGCATATGCACGGATCTTTCCAGGCTTGCCGCCCAGAAGCGAGACGACCGGCTTTCCTTCAAGCTTGCCGCGCAGGTCGAAGAGCGCCGTGTCGAGCCCGGTCGTGGCGCGCCTCAAATATGATCCCGGGAATTTGTGCTCGCGCTGGTTGATGCGCTCGAGTGTCGGCGCGAAATCGATCGCGTCGGTGCCGAGCGCATGGCGCGCCACCTGGCGGTGGAAGATCTCGGCTGTGATATCGGCATTGTAGGTGGAGAGCTGTCCCCAGCCCTGATCGCCCGTGTCCGTTGTCACGCGGACGAAGCCGACAAACTCATTGGTGAAAGTCTCGAGGTTCCGGATGATCATTCTGGCGCTCTTCCTTGTTGCGATATCCTGGCATAGGCTCCTGTCATCCGGAACGTTTTTTCATCTCATCATGTGGGACTACATCATCATAGGCGCGGGCTCGGCGGGCTCGGCGGTGGCGGGGCGGCTTAGCGAGAGCGGCCGCCATCGCGTGCTGCTGCTCGAGGCCGGCCCCTCCGACCGCAATGTCTGGATCAGGATGCCCATCGGTTATGGCCGCACCTTCTACGACAGACGTGTCAACTGGATGTATCAGACCGAGCCGGTGCCCGGCTTCAACAACCGCGTCAGCTATTGGCCGCGTGGCAAGGTGCTGGGCGGCTCGAGCTCGATCAACGCCATGGTCTATTCGCGCGGCCAGGAGTCGGACTTCGCCGAATGGGAGGCGATGGGCAATCGGGGCTGGGGCTGGACGGATGTGCTCGCCGCCTATCGCCGTCTCGAGGACCATGATCTGGGCGAAGGCCCATGGCATGGCGCCGGCGGGCCTCTGCATGTGACGACCATCGACCGGGAAGCCCATCCCTTGAGCCGCATCTTCATCGCCGCCGCGCAGGAAGTTGGCGTTCCCTACAGCCCGGATCTCAATGGCGCCACGATCGAGGGCGCCGGCCTCTATCAGATAACCACACGCAAAGGTTTACGCGAATCTTCCGCTTCCGCCTATTTGCGCAAGCGACCCAATCTCGACATCGTCACCCATGCTCACACGACGAAGATCCTCTTCGACGGCCGCAAGGCGGTGGGCGTCGCCTACCGGCATGGCGATGAGATGCGGGAAGCGCGCGCCAATAGGGAGATCATCCTGAGCGCCGGTTCGATCGGCTCAGCGCAGCTTCTGCAACTGTCGGGCATCGGCCCGGCCTCAGTTCTGAAATCCCAAGGCATCGGGGTGCTGCTCGACAACGCCGCGGTCGGGCGCCATCTCCAGGACCATCTCTGCTACGACTTCACCTATCGCACTTCCGAACCGAGCCTGAACACGGTGCTCTATCCCTGGCATGGCAAGCTCAAAGCCGGCCTGCAATATATTATGACGCGGAAAGGACCACTCTCCTTGAGCCTCAATCAGGCGGGCGGCTATTACCGCTCGAAGCCGGAGCTGAATGCGCCCGATATGCAGCTTTACTTCTCGCCGCTCACCTATGAGAAGGCGCCGCCGAAGACCCGGCCCTTGATGAGCCCGGACCCGTTTCCGGGCTTCTACACCAGCATCTCCCCCTGCAAGCCGAAAAGCTCAGGGTCTCTGGAGATCCGGTCGCCCGATGCGCGCGTGGCACCGGCCATATATCCGAATTATCTGTCCGATCCTGATGACCTCGCCGTCATGGTCGAGGCCGCGCGCTTCCTCCGCAAGCTTGGCGAGGCGCCGAGCCTCGCCGCGGTGATCGAGGCCGAGCTCAAGCCCGGGCCGCAGGTGGTGAGCGACGAAGCTCTGGCGGAGGACATCCGCAATCGCGCATATTCCGTCTTCCACCCGGTCGGCACCTGCCGCATGGGTCCCGATCCGGCGCGCGCCGTCGTCGATCCGAGCCTGCGCGTCCATGGCGTGGGCGGGCTTCGTGTCATCGATGCCTCAATCTTCCCGACCATCACCTCCGGCAACACCAATGCGCCCGCGATTATGGTCGGCGAGAAGGGCGCTGGACTCGTCCTGCGGGAGACCAATTGACAGGTGTGACGGCGACTTTGCTCTGATCGTCAAAAATCGGGTCTCAATCCGGCCTTTTAACTCCAAAGAATAGATTGTATAAAATATTCAATAGACAGTGAGCTCTGTTTATGTCACTAAGGCATATCGCGTGTCCCCATGAGATTTGCCATGACGTCGAGCCGCTGTTCCTGGACCGGGGTATTTCCGGCCGTCACCACTCAATTCAAGGACGACGGGCAGTTCACCCTCGATCTCGACGCCACCGCCGGCGTCATCGAAGGCCTGATCCGCGACGGCGTCTCCGGCCTCATCATCTGTGGCACCGTAGGTGAGGGCTGCTCGCTCACCCCGCAGGAAAAGCGCTCCGTTTATGAGATGGCGAAATCGGTGGCCGCCAGGCGTGTGCCGGTGATCGGCGGTGTCGCCGAATATACGACACCCTTCGCCATCGAGACGGCGCGTGCCGCGGAGAAGATCGGGCTCGACGGCGTGATGGTCATGCCGGCGCTCGTCTATTCCGCCAAGCCTTTCGAGACGGTGGCGCATTACCGCGCTGTCGGGCGCGCGGTAAACCTGCCGATCATGGTCTACAACAACCCGCCCATCTACAGGATCGATGTGACGCCCCGGATGCTCGCCGATCTCGCCGATGTCGACACCATCGTCTGCTTCAAGGAATCATCCGGCGACACGCGCCGCTTCATCGATCTGCAGGCGCTCACCGGCGACCGCTTCACCTTGTTCGCCGGCCTCGACGATGTGGTGCTCGAAAGCATCGCGGTCGGCGCCGAGGGCTGGGTGTCTGGTCTCTCCAATGTCTTTCCACGCGAGGGCGAGACCTTGTTTCGCCTCGCGATGCAGGGACGCTTCGCCGAGGCGATGGCGATCTATCGCTGGTTCATGCAGCTGCTTCATCTCGATGCCCGTCCCGACCTCGTCCAGTGCATCAAGCTCTGCGAGAAGATCGCCGGACGCGGCTCGGCGCTTACGCGTCCGCCGCGCCTGGCCCTCACAACCGTGGAAGAAGCCGAGATCCGCGCGATGATGGAGACGGCGCTTGCCACCCGCCCGGCTCTGCCGGAAGTCGGTCTCGCGCGCGCCGCGTGATCATCTCGGTTTTCCCGCGCGCCGCGCCGCCTCGGATTCACCGCCGCCAGGGATCCGGCTTGACAGGTCGATCATAATTTATCTTATAATATTATTTATATCTCCAGGAAGGATAGAGCCATGGCAGACCCTCACCAGCCGGATTTCGGCCTTGCCGGCAAGACCGTCCTCATCACCGGCGCTTCCCGCGGCATCGGCCGCGCCATTGCCGAGGGCTGCTGGCGCTCGGGCGCCGACCTGCTGCTCGGCGTGCGCGACAAAGCGAGTGTCGCTGATATCGTGGCGGGCGCACAAGCCGCCGGCCGGCGCGCGCTGGCACTCAGGATGGATGTCGGCACCCTGGCGGAGATCCGTAACGCCGTCGCCGAGGGCCACAAGGCGATGGGCCGCATCGACGTGCTGGTCAACAATGTGGGCATCGGCACCGAGGCGCCGCCGGAAGATGTGACCGAGGAGGACTTCGACCAGACCGTCAATGTCAATCTCAAAGGCACCTTCTTCGTCTCGCAGACTGTCGGCCGTCTGATGATCGCGCAAGGCGGCGGGCGCATCGTCAATATCAGCTCGCAGGCCGGTACCGTCGCCCTGCACAAGGAGTCCATCTATTGCATGACCAAGGCGGCGATCAATCATCTGACCCGCTGCCTCGCTTTCGAATGGGCCCGGCACAAGATCAATGTGAACAGCGTCGGTCCGACCTTCATCTGGACCGACGGTACGCGCCCCTATCTCAGCGAGGCCAAATATCATGACGCCACGCTGAACCATATTCCACTGGGGCGGATCGGCGATCCGATCGATGTGGTGGGCGCTGTGATTTTCCTGGCGTCGCCCGCCGCCGGCCTGATCACCGGCGCCAATCTGCTCATCGATGGCGGGTGGTCATTAGGTTGAACCAAGGAGTCAGCGCGCTTTTCTTTTTCCGCTCTTCAGATGGCCGGTGATGAAATCGCGCGTCTCGCCGAGGAGCTTCTCCATCGCGCGTCTGGCGGCCTGCGGGTCGCGGGCGCGGATGGCGTCGAGCACCTTGCCATGCTGCGGCAGGAATACGGTGAAGGACTCGCTCGACGTCTGGTGGCTGATATAGAGGCCGACGGCGATCAGATGGCCCATCTGGTGCAGGAGCGCGTTTTTGCCGGCGGCGAGGATGGCGCGGTGGAAGCGCAGATCGGCGTCGATGGCGGCCGGGGTGCTCGGGCTCACCTTGGTCATTTCGGCGAAAGCCTCTCCGATCTCGGCGATGTCGCTCGCATGAGCGCGCTCCGCCGCCAGGGCGGCCGCCTGCGGCTCGATCATCAGCCGGATCTCGAACAACTCGCTATAGAACTGCACCGGCGGCATGGCGCTGAAGCGCCAGCTGAGCACTTCTGGATCGAGCAGGTTCCAGTGTGTCGGCGGCATCACCCGGATTCCGGTGCGCGTCTTCGATTCGATGAGGCCGCGCGCCGCCAGCGACTTGACCGCCTCGCGGATCACCGAGCGGCTGGCCCCGAATTCACGGCCGAGATCGGCCTCGATCGGAAAGGGATCGCCGGGTCTGAGATCGCCCCGGATGATGCGGGTGCCCAGATCCTCCACCACATGAGCGAAGAGATTGCGTTTTTGCACCCGTCCCAGCGCAAGTCTCGGCGGCTTGATCATGGAGTCTGCGATTATGGAGATTCCGCGATTTTGGCAAGCATGTCTAATTATATGACAATTAGTGGGTGTCGGTCCGGGATTTAATTCAGGTTGCAGCTTGTTGCAAGGAGTACAATCATAAATTGGCCCTGGAATCTTTACTCGACGGAGTCTATAGGACGACCGAGTGCAGATCTGGGGACTTCCTATGAAGAAGAAGCTGTTTCAGTATTCGGCCACGCCCGCGCTGCTTGCCGGGATGGCCGCGCTTTCTCCGACGGTGTCGGCGCAATCTCTTTTCGATGATGTGAATTTCTATGTCGGCGCCACCGGCGGCTATTTGTCCGGCAGGGCAGAGCACGAGCTGAACAGGAACAACGGAACCAGCGACAGCGAGGTCACCACGGATAATCTGGGGATCCTCAGCGCGATTGCCGGCATCGACACGCGCAGCAATGGCTGGCTCTTCGGCGTGGAAGGCGATATCGGCCTGCCGCTTGGCGACTATCCTCATGATGATGACATCATGGATGAGATGCAGTGGACCGACTTCAAATACAATGCCCACTTGCGCGCCCGTGTGGGCCGCAGCGTCGACAATGTCGATCTCTTCATCGCCGCTGGCCTGGCGATCGCCAAGTTCAAATCGGTAGACGATGACGACGAGAGCCACAGCAGTACATTGACCGGCTTCTCGATCGGCGGCGGCGTCGATTGGGCGTTCAACGATCTGCTGAAGGCGCGTGTCGAGATCCTCTATGACGATTACGGCAGCGAGGACACGTTTAATTCCTTCAGTACTCAGTATTCCGGCGACTGGTCCGACGTGACGGTGCGCGGCGGCCTGCTGTTCACCTTCTAAGAAACGATCTTCACATGCGCTGGTTTTGCCAGGGCCACAAGGCAACCGCATTGGCCCTGTGCCTCCTGTCCATCATCGTGGGCGGAGTCACCGGGGTTGCCGCCGAACCCTTGGGCATCGGCTCGACACCGGCCGGCACGCCGTCTTACGCCATGGCTTTGGCCATCGCCAAAGCGGTGAAGGAAGAGGCGGGACTCGATGTCCTGCCCAAACCCTTCAAAAGCACGGGACAGGCTTTGCCTCTCGTCGAGCGCGGCGAACTGAAGCTCGGCCTGTCCAACGGCGCCGAGCTCGCGGCCGCCTGGAACGGCACCGGCGTCTTCAAGGACCGCGCCGGCAAGAACATCCGTCTCGTGGCGCGTCTCTTCCCCTTCCGGCTGGCGCTGGCGGTGCGCCAGGACGATCCGGCGCAAAGCCTGGCCGATCTCAAGACGCGGACATTGCCGTCAGGCTTCACCACGACGACGACCGGCGAGCAACTGGTCGCCGCTATGATCTCGACGGCCGGCCTCGCGCTGCCGGATGTGAAGACGGTCAAGGTCGCCGACTTCCAGTCGATGCGCGACGCCTTTCTCGACCGGCGCACCGATGTCACGGTCTTCATCGTCGGCTCGGGCGTCGATGAGGAGCTCGCCCGCAAGGTCGGCGGTGTCCGGCTGCTCGAGCTACCGGCCGGCGCCGAGGCGGACGCCAGGATCAAGGCGGTGCTGCCGGTGGCGCGCACCGAGACAGTCGATCCCAAGGATGCCGGCCCGGTCATCGACAGGCCGACACGCGTCATGTCCTATGATTTCTATCTCTACGCGCATGAGGCCGCGCCCGCCGAGGCCATCAAACCGCTGATTTCGGCGCTGCTCAATCGGAAGGACACGCTGGTCGCCGCTTATCCCTCCTACGCCTGGCTGGGGCGGCAGACCATTATCGGTGATATCGGCCTTCCCTATCACGCCGCCGCCGAAGAGGCCTATCGCGAATTGGGACTATGGCCGGCAAGCCCGTGACGGCGGGCGCGTCGTGAGCGACGACAGGAGACGTTCGCCGCTCTCGGATATCCTGGCGGCCTGCCTCATCATCTGGCCGCCTCTTTGGGTCCTCGATCCGTTCCATCTTATCCAGTCGCGGCTGACGATCGAGCAGTTCGCCGTGCTGGAGCTGGGACTCTGCCTCGTCTGGGCGGCCGTGACCCGCCTGCCGGCGGCACACATGGGGATTGTCGCCTGCGCCGCCGCGGCGGCGGCGGCGATCCTTTGCGGCTGGCTCTTCATCCGCTTCCCGGCTCTCACTCTGTCGATGTATGACGGCGGCAACGAGACGCTCGTTCTTTCCCTTCTTTTGATGCTCGCCTGTTTCATCGCCGGATGGTTCCTGGCCGGCCGCGCACTCACCGGCCTCGTCGCACTCTTCCTTGTCTATGGCCTTTTGACGCTGCATTTCCCCAGCGCTCTCTTCGCGCTCGGCGGCGGCGCCAGGACTTTCCTCACCTATATGACTTTCGGCAGCGATGCGATCATCGGACAGACGCTGATCGTCGTGACGGTGACCGTCTCCTGCTTCGTTCTCTTCGGCCGCGCTTTTCTCATCGCCGATGGCGCCGGCGCGATCAACAATGTGGCGCTGTTGCTCGGCGGCAGGAATCCTGTCGCGCCGGTCAAGACCGCCGTCCTCGCCTCCGGCATGTTCGGCACCGTTAGCGGCAATGCCACCTCCAACGTCTTGACCGTCGGCAGCGTTACCATCCCCTTGATGATGCGCTATGGCGTGAGGCCCGCCACCGCCGGCGGCATAGAGGCGGTCGCTTCGACGGGTGGCCAGCTGATGCCGCCGATGATGGGTACGGCGGCCTTCATGATGGCCGAGCTCACCGGCATTTCCTATGCCGAGATCGCTTTGGCCGCCTTGATCCCGGCACTGCTCTTCTATTTCGTGCTGCTGGTCGAGGCGCATCGTATCGGCAAGGCGGTGGCGACGACAGCGCCGAATGATATGCCTGCAATCGATCGGAAGGCGGCCTTCGTCTCGCTCGGCCTGTTCGCGCTTGTTCTCCTCGCCGTCAGCGTCCTGCTGTTCTGGTATGCCTACTCGCCGGAATGGACGGCGGTCTTGGGCGTTCTCTTGTGTGCTGCCGTCACCGCGCCGCGCCTGTGGACATCGCTGAGCTGGGCGGCGCTGCGCCGCGAGATCGGCGACATGGCCGAAATCCTCGTGCCGTTGGTTGTGACGGCGTCCATTGTCGGCGTCATGCTGGCGGTCATCAACACCACCGGCCTCGGCGTGATGCTGGCTTTCCTCCTCGAGCAGATCGGCGGCAAGGGCCTGTTCCTGTCGCTTCTGGTCGCCGCGGCGGCGAGTTATCTTCTGGGCCTCAGCCTGTCGACGGCAGCGGTCTATGTCATCAGCGCCACTTTGGTGGCGCCGGGACTGGTGGCACTGGGCGTGCCGGTGCTCGCCGCCCATCTTTTCGTGCTTTATATGGCGATGCTGTCGATGATTTCGCCGCCCGTCGCCTTTGCCTGCCTCGCCACCTGCGGCCTGACCGGCGCCAGCTTCTCCGCGACCTGCCGCGAGGCCCTGCGCTTCTCGGTTCTGATCTTCTGGATACCCTTTATCTTCATCTACAATCCGGGGCTCCTGCTGATCGGTTCGTCTTGGCAGATCGTCGTGGCGCTCGCCACCGCGGCAGCGGCGGCGGTCACCGCCAGCGCGGCACTGGCGAAAAACCGAGCGATGCTGACTGAAGGCCTTGCCTATGCGCTGCTATCCGTCCTGCTTGTCTGGCCGGCACTGCCCGATATCACGCGGATAAGCCTCGCGCTGCTGGTCGCCCTCTGGTTCAGCCCGATAGCACGCGGCTTCCGTGATCGCGGACTGTCGCGAAAAGCGTCTTGAGCATTTGCTTGTCGATCTTGCCCGTCGTCAGCAGCGGCAACGTGTCGAGCAGAAGGTATCTGCGCGGCGTTATGCGGCCGATGCGCCGGGAGAACTTGTCGTCGAACTGGGCGAGCATGAAACCGGCTTGCGTGACAAGCGCGACACACACCGTGTCGAAGCCCGCCTCGTTCCTGTGGCTGGTGATGGCGGCCTGCGTGACGCCTGGCGACTTGGAGGCGAACTCCTCCAGCGCATGAGCCGACAGCTTGTTGCCGCCGACATTGATCAGGTCGCTCGTGCGCCCGGCGAGAAACAACATGCCGTCTTCGATCTGTCCGACATCGCCCGGCTCGAACCAGCCTTCGGCGTCATAGGGCGATGCGGTTGACCCATGCGAGATCATCGTCTCGGGCCGGTATTGGCTTGTGACCCGGATCTGCAGCCGCCCGCTTTCTCCAGAGGAGAGGACCTGCCCCTCCGGCGATAGGATGCGCATTTCGGCCCAGGGCGCGATCCGGCCGACCGCGTCCGGATCGGCAATCACGTCCGCCGCGTCGCCGAGCACGGTCGGCCCGGTCTCGGTCGCCCCATAGGCGATCACGACCTCGGGACACAGCTTGCGGCGGGCGCGCTCGAGCAGGGTGCCTGAGACCTGGCTGCCACCGACGATGATCTTTCTGAGTCCCGGGAGAACCTGATCGTCGGCGCGCGCATTGACGAGGTCGACCAGAAGATTGGGCGTCGTCATGATCTCCTCGATGGCGAGCCGTTCGACCTCGGCCATCGTATGGGCGGCATTGCGGCCCGGAAAGATGAGGAGCCCGCCCGACCGCAAGCTGCGGAAGCCGTTCTGGAACCCCCACAGCGCCGACATGCCGGGCGTGATCAGGCGTCGGGGGTGCTGCGTGCCATGCATCTTGTCCTGCAAGGTGAGGCGGGCGATCTGTGTTTCAAAAGTGAGAGCGAAGAATTTGCGCTCGCCCGTGCTGCCGGAGGAGGCGCAGATGATCGCGACGTCAGCCGGCGACCGGATGGCTTCATCGCTGATCTCGATGTCCTCGCCAGCGCCGGCTGCCCAGCTCTGATCGAAGCGGATCGCTCCGGGACCTGAGTCGAAATCCAGACTGTCGCTGATGATTCCGTCGAGCTTCACGCCTGCCTGAATCATGTTCCGGGCCCGGTCGCCCATGGCGGCGGTGGCACCGAGCCGCGACAGGGCCACTACCATGCAGATGGTCGCCGCGGGATGGGTGATGCTGATGGCGATCCGCTGTCCCGCGGCAACGCCCCGAGAGCGCGCCTCGCGCGCGAAATGCGCAATGGTTTCGCCGAGGCGCCGATAGGTGATTTCCTGGCCGTCGGGCGCCACGATGGCGAGGCTGCCCGGGCTGGCCTCGATTGCGGGACGCAAGAGGTCAAAGAGATTTCTGGCCGTCATGGAGTTCCGGTCGGGACGAGGGATCTGTACCCCTTGTCCTTCAGGCAAGCGGCGCTTCCGCGCAACAGAAATCTCGGCGCCGGACCGGAAGGACACTGCGCCATTTCGATCGAACCGCTGATCCAGAACAAGGATCGGGAATTCAGGTCGTTTCCGGCGAGTAGCCAGGTATTGGCCATGCCTTGAACAAGACGTGGTGTTGGATTATCACCCCGCCACGTGGGCGCTGGGATTCTGCTGGGGGATGAGTTGATCTTTCGGTTTGGCGAGTACCAGATTGATACCGATCTGTTCGAACTGAAGCGTGGCGCCGACGTGGTCAAGGTCGAGCCGCAGGTCTTCGGGCTGCTTGTCCTTCTCATCAGGAACCGCCATCGCGTGGTGAGCCAGAGCGAGCTTCTCGAGGAAATCTGGCCCGGCAGGAGCGTGTCGCTGTCGACGGTGGCCAGCCGCATCAATGGCGTGCGCTCGGCGATCGGCGACAGCGGGGCCGCGCAGAGGATCATCCGGACCATCCAGCGCAAGGGCTTCCGCTTTGTCGCAGAGGTGAGCGAGGCGGCGGAGAATCCCGCCGCAACCCGGCGTCCGGCCGAGACCGCCGATACCCAGGACATCCGTTTCTGCACCACCTCCGACAATGTCCGCATCGCCTATGCGCTTGCCGGCAAGGGGCGCCCCGTTCTCAAAGCCGGAAACTGGCTCAATCACCTGGACTATGACTGGAAAAGTCCGATCTGGAGTCATCTGTTGCAGTGGCTGGCGTCGGAGAACCAGCTCATCCGCTATGATGCGCGGGGCAACGGCATGTCCGATTGGGATGTCCGCGACATCTCCTTCGCCTCCTATCTGCGTGATCTGGAAAGCGTCGCCGACGCCTCGCATCTGGAGCGCTTCACTTTGCTCGGCATATCGCAGGGTTGCGCCGTCTCCATCGCCTATGCGGTCAAGCACCCTGAGCGAGTCAAGAAGCTCATCCTCTATGGCGGCTTCGCGCGGGGCCGTCGCATCCGCGGAACGATTGAGGAGATTGAGCAGGCGGAAGCCATGATCACGCTCATTCGTACCGGCTGGGGGCAGGAGAATCCGGCATTTCGGCAGGTCTTCACATCGCTGCTGCTGCCGGGCGGAACGCCCGAACAGATGCAATGGTTCAATGACCTGCAGAAAGCGACCGCCTCGCCGGAGAATGCGGTCAGGATGCGCTTCGTTTCCGACACGCTGGATGTCAGCTCTCTTCTTTCACAGGTGAAGGCGCCGACCTTGGTCCTTCACTGCAAGGGTGACGCGGTCCAGCCCTTGAGCGAGGGCATGTATATCGCCGCGCGCATTCCGGGCGCGCGCTTCGTGGCGCTCGAGGGTCGCAATCACCTCATCCTGGAAACCGATCCCGGCTGGCCGAAATTCCAGGAAGAGGTTGGGAGGTTTCTGAGTGAGGACGAAGCCTAAGCCGGTCTCCGGCGACCGTCCGCAGCCCTCACGCCGGATTGTGGCAGGAGAAACGGTGATCGGTCGAAATGAACTGCTCCTTCGGCATTTCCGTCCGGCAGATATCGCGCTTGAACAGGCAGCGCGGATGGAACTCGCAGCCTGAAGGCCGGTTGAACAGGCTTGGCGTCTCGCCCTCCGCCTCGATGACATACGAGGCCGCGTCGGGATCGGCTTTGAGATTGGCGGAGAGCAGCGCCGTCGTATAGCGATGGCGCGGCGAGCGGAAGATCTCAGAGGTGCGGCCCTCCTCGACGATGCGGCCCAGATACATGACCGCCATGCGTTCGGCCACGTGACGCACGACATTGAGATTGTGGGTGATCATCAGGAAGGTAATGCCGAGCTTGCGTTGCAGGTCGCGCATGAGATTGAGCATCTCGCCCTGGATGGAGACATCCAGTCCGGCGGTCGGTTCGTCCGCGATGACGAGCTTGGGCCGGAGCGCCAAAGCGCGGGCGATGGATATCCGCCGCGCCTGGCCGCCCGACAATTGATGAGGATAGCGTTGGACGAAATGGGCGGGCAAGCCGACATCGTCGAGCAGGCGGGCGATCTTGCCGTCGATATCCATGGTCTCGCCATGCACCTTGAAGGGTTCGGCCAGGATGGACCGCACGGTGAGGCGCGGACTTAGCGAACCGATCGGGTCCTGGAAGATCATGGCGATCTCGCGCCGCATCGGACGCAGGGCGGTTTCGGTCAGGCCCGATATGGTCCGGCCGGCGAAATCGATTCTGCCGCTGTGGATGGGCACGAGGCCGGTGATGGCGCGGGCCAGCGTGGTCTTGCCGGAGCCCGATTCTCCGACCAGCGCATAGGTTCTGCCGGCCTCGAGCGCGAAAGAGACGCCGGCCACCGCTTCGATGGATGACGGCTGGCCCGAAAGCTTTGCCGCGATCCGGTTATGCGCCGCGAACCGGATGACGACGTCGCTGACCTCGAGCAGCGGCTTCATGTGGCGGCGAGCTCGCGTGCTTTGTGACAGGCCGCTTGATGGCCGGGCCTCACTGTCGCGTTGGGCGGCCGCTCGCCGCAGAGCGCGAACTGGTCGGGGCAGCGGTCGCGGAAGATGCAGCCTTGCGGAATATGCACGAGATCGGGCAATTCGCCGGCAATGGTCGGCAGGATATCTTGCGTCTCGGCGATGCGGCCGGGATCGCAGTCGAGCAGCTTGCGCGTATAGGGGTGACGTGGGTCGCGGAAAATGTCGCGTACCGCTCCTTCTTCCACGACTTCACCCGCATACATGATGGCAACCCGCTCGCACAGTTCCGCCACCGCGCCCAGATGATGCGAGATGAACAGCACCGAGCAGCCGATGTCGCTCTGCAGCTCCTTGAGCAGGCGGATGACCTGCACTTCGAGCGTGGCGTCGAGCGCGGTGGTCGGCTCATCGGCGATGAGGAGATCGGGGTCGGTCAACAGCGCCATGGCAATGCAGATGCGCTGGCGCATGCCGCCCGAGAATTGATGCGGATACTGGTCGAGGCGGCGCGTCGCATCGGGCATGCGCACTTTCTCCAGGAACTCGATGGCCCGCCCCCTTTTTTCGGAGGTGCTGGCCTGGCGCCGATACTGGATGGCGGTCATCTGCGCGCCGATCGTCAGTACCGGATTGAGCGCCGTCATCGGGTCCTGGAAGATGGTGGTGATACGCGCGCCGCGAAGCTTGCGCATGCCGCTTGCCGGCAGGCCGACAAGTTCCTGGCCGTCGAAGCCGATATGGCCCGAAACCGCGCCGACATTGGCGGGCAGCAGGCCGATGACCGCATTGATGAGCGTCGACTTCCCGCAACCCGACTCGCCGATGATGCCGACGATCTCGCTCCTGCCGACGCTGAGCGAGACATCGCGCAGCGCCTTGAGCTCGCCGCGCGGGGTGCGGAAGGAGACGGAAAGCCCTTTGATGTCGAGAAGCGGGCTCATCCGTCCTGCCTCAGGCGCGGATCGAGGTGATCGCGCAAGGTCTCGCCTAGAAAGGTGAAGCCGAGCGTCGCGATGATGATGGGCAGGCCGCCGGCAATCGCGGGCCAGGCGCTTTCGCGGATGAAGGCATAGCCGTCATTGAGGATAGAGCCCCAGGACGGCGTCGGCGGCCTCACCCCCAGGCCCAGGAAGCTCATGCCGGCCTCGATCGTGATCACGACCGGGATATCCATCGAGACGAGTATGACGAGAGGGCCGATGAGGTTGGGCATGATATGGACGGCGAGAATACGCCAGGAAGGGGCGCCGAGACTTCGCGCCGAGAGCACGAATTCGGTGGTCTTAAGCGACATGGTCTGCGCCCTCACTACCCGCGCATAGCCGGGCAGCGTCGCGAGCACCACCACCAGCACGACGGTGGCGAGGCTGGGGCCCGTCAGCGTCACCAGCGCCAGCGCCAGCATCACGGTCGGAAACGCGCGGAGAGAATCAAAGAAGAGCAGCAGCAGAGAATCGAGCCAGCGCGGCCCATAGCCGGCGATCATGCCGAGCAGCAATCCTCCGGTGAAGGATATCCCGGTCGCGACAAAGGCGACGCCGAGCGCGATGCGGGCGCCGTAAAGCACGCGGGTGAAGAGATCGCGCCCCAGATGATCGGTGCCGAGGAGATGGGCGAAGCTCGGATCGAGGAAGCGGTCGCGCATCGCAAGCTTGGCCGGGTTGTAGCCGGTGAAGCCGGCAAACAGCGCGCCGAGCACGATCAAGGCCACAAGCGTGATGCCGAGAAGTCCCATCGGCTCGCCGAGGATGCGGGCGAGCCGGCTCGACCGGACGTTCACGCTGTCAAAGGGTTGAGCGGACACGGGGATCCAGTCCTGCCGCGATGAGATCGGCGATCAAGGTGCACAGTACATAGAAGCCGGTGGTGACCATCACGGCGCCCATGACCACCGGATAGTTGCGGGTGCTGATGGCATCGAAGATCAGCTTGCCTACGCCTGGCCGCGCGAAGACGATTTCGGCAAAGACGGCGCTCGAGATCATATTGCCGACCCCCATGCCGAGCAGCACCACGGTCGGGATGATGGCGATCTTGAGCGCATAGCGATAGGTGATGGTGCGCTCCTCGAGTCCAAAGGCGCGCGCCATGCGCACATGATTTTCAGTCAGCACCTCCAGCATCGAGGCGCGCACCATGCGGGCGAGATAGCCGACCCAGCCGAGACCGACGGCGAGCGAGGGCAGGACGAGATGATAGAGCTGGTCGAGGGGCGCGCCGCTGTCGCCGGCGCCGATGGTGGGGAACCAGCCGAGCTTCACCGAGAAGAGCAGCAGGCCGTAGATGGCGATGACGAAGGAGGGCAACGCGATGGAGCTCACCGACAGCACGCCGACAATGCGGTCGGCGAGCGAGCCGCGATAGAGGGCGGCGAAGCAGCCGAGCGGGATGCCGATCAAGGCCGACCAGGTGATGCTGGCGAAGATCAACGCCAGCGTAAAAGGCACCTGCTCCATCACGGTAACGAGCACGGAACGGTTGGTCAGCACATCGGTGCCGAGATCGCCGGTCAGCACCCGGCCGAAGAAGCGCGCGATCTGGATGAGCGCCGGCTGGTCGAGGCCCATCTGCTGGCGGAACATCTCGCGCATTTCAGGCGAGGCGAGAGGGCCCAAGAGCACCGCCGCCGGATCGCCGGGAATGAGCTGGATCATGCTGATCAGCATGATCAGCGCGACCGCCGTGATGATAACGGCGAGACCTAAACGCTTCAGGGCGTAGAGGAGCATTGCAGTTTACCCTTGCCCCGTCTTGCTTCCCCTTCTCCCGCTTGCGGGAGAAGGTGGCGCGAAGCGCCGGATGAGGGTGTCCTTCGTGACGAGGGCAAAATCCCTCGCAGAGATTCTGCTATTGAACCAACACCCTCACCCGCCCTGTCGGGCACCCTCTCCCGCAGGCGGGAGAGGGGGAAAGTTGCAGGGCGCGTAAGAGAGATCACGCGCTGGCCTTGAACCCATGGAAGATCGGATTGCCATTGGGCATCAGCGCCGGTTCGATCTTGTCACTGTAGCCCACCCCCACCGCGCCATGGGTGAGGAAGACATAGGCGCCCGATTCTTCCATCAGGTCCTGCATGCGCACATACATCTCATTGCGCTTCTGAGTGTCGGGCTCGATCTTAGCTTTCTTGTTCAGCTCGCCGAATTCCGGGCTGTTCCAGCGCTCCCAGTTCCACACGCCGATCTGCTCGGGCGTGAACCAGTCGGTGGCAAAGGAGGGGTCGGGCTGCATCGAGAAGCGGTTGATGATGAGCTGCAGCTTCTTCCAGCTGTCGCCGGATTTCTCATCGCCGAGGCTCCAGAAGGTGCCGGAATCATGCTGCTGGATCGTCACCGTGATGCCGAGCTCGGCGAGATTTGCCTGCACCGCCTGCGCCGCGCTCGCGAATTCCGTGGTGTTCAGGATGGCGAGCGTGCATTCGAAGCCCGAGTCCATGCCTGCTTTTTTCAAGAGTTCGCGCGCCGCATCGGGATTGTAGCTATAGATGTTCTTTTCGCGATGACCGATGAGGCCCGGCGCGATGATGCCGGTGGCGGGCTCCGCGGCGCCGAAATAGGCCGCTTCCAGCACACTCGGCACATCGATCGCCTGCTGCACGGCGTGGCGCACCTCGGGCTTGTCGAAGGGCGCCGCCTCCACATTCATGCCGAGCCACACATAAGCGAGCGACGGCTTGACGGCGAGCTTGCCGCCCTTGGGCGGCGTCTTCTTGAAGCGCGGGATAGAGCTCGCTTCCAGCCATGTGTAATCGATATCGCCAGCCTCGAGTCCAAGTTCGGCGGTCTTCGCGTCTTCGATCGGGATGACATGGATCTCGTCGAAATAGGGCGCCTCTCCCTTCCAGTCGGGATTGCGGGCGAGCACGACACGCTGCTTCGGTTGCCACTCCTTCAGGACATAGCGCCCGCTTTGCGCCGGCGGCTTGGTGTCGAAGCGCCCGCCCACGGCCTCCACCGCCTTGCGCGACACGATCTTTCCCGAGCCGAAGACGAGGCCGACATTCCACAGCGGCGGAAAAGGCGCCTTGAGCACGATGGTGCCGGACTTGTCGTCCTTCACCTCGACGTGGTCGAGCACTTCCCAGTCGCCTTTGTAGGGTGAGTCGAGCTTGGGATCGATCATGCGCTCGAAGGAGAATTTGACATCGTCCGCCGTCACCGGCCCATGGCCGTCGGTCCAGCTGAGTCCGTCCATGAGGGTGAAGTCGATATGGGTCGGGTCGACCTGCTCGAGCTTCGCCGCCCCATCGAGCCTCCATTTCCATGTGTCGCCGGGCGTCATATCGGCGAGGCCGACGAAGATATTGCGCATCACGTCGTCTTCCGGAGCCCCCTTGCGGAAGGCCGGGTCGAGATTCTGGATATCGGCATAGGACCTGACGCGCAATGTCTTGCCGCCTTGGGCGAGTGCGGCGCTTTGATAGAAGGCAGGCGACAAGCCCGCGGCGGCGAACGCGGCAAGCATCTGACGGCGTGATAGGTTCATCCCACTCATGGTCCGCTCCCTGTGCTTTTGATTATAAGGCCTACAGGATGCGCTTAGTTTCTCGGGCTTGGCAACCCTGGAGCATCGGACCGAAAAGTGCGAAGCGGTTTTCGGAGAATCCGATGCGCAAATCAAGGAGATAGAGCGCCGAGGTGATTCCATGAGAACGCCCGGCGCTCGGGAGGCGCGCCGTTCAATCCGGGTGCAATTCCTGATCAGCCGCCCGGATGAAGCTGGCGAAACCCGCCATGAAGGCTCTGACCTGTTCCTGAGTTGCCGCATTGACGAGGTCGCCATCGTCGCTGAAGGCTCCATGCGCCCGCGAGACGAGCAGACGGCCGCCGCTCCAGAAATTCACCCGCAAGGTGCGCAGCACCGGAAGCCAGGCGCTTTGGCTCAGGATCGTTCCGAAGCCGCCGGGCGAGGCGCCCATCAGGGCCACGGGCTTGCCGCCGAAGACCCGCTTGATGTCGGCATCGGGCCGTGACAGCCAGTCGACGGCATTCTTGAAAACGCCGGGGATCGAATTGTTGTATTCGGGCGTAACCAGCAAGAGCCCATCTGCCGCCGCGATCGCATCCTTCAGCGCCGACACGCGCTCGGGCAATCCCTCGCCGGCTTCGACATCCGCGTCGTAAAGCGGAATACCGTGAATGGTCTCGACCGTGACGTCCACACTTTCGGGTGCTAGCCGCGCCGCGGCGCGCGCCAGCGTCGTGTTGAGCGAACCACGCCGCAGGCTGCCCGAAAGCGCGATCAGTTTCATCACCAACGGTTCCTCCTTCGGTTCGCTACCTTCTGGACACTCGCCTTTACAGATGATCGCGCGGGATGCGGAAGGACCATTCGCGCGAGAAGGTGTGCGCTTCGCTCTCGTGTGCCGTGAGCTTGCCGGTCAGTATGAGTTCGGTTGCGCTCACGCTCATCGTGGTGTGGGTCTCGATGGCGATGTGGAAATCGCCGCGCTGGTATTCCTTGCGCCAGCGCGTCTCCGCCTTGGCCGACAGTGGATCGTCCGGATGGATGCGGTAGCGCCTTTCGGCTCTCACCCCATAGGTCCAGTTGAAATCGTCGATCTGGGTGAGCCCGTCATCCTGCAGCCTGAACATCTCGACTTCTTCGGTCTTGAGGTCGCGGGTGATGGTGAATTCACTGGCGCCCTGGCGTAGCGCCGTCTTGCGCAAGGTGGGCGCGTTCTCGACCGGCTCGAACGGGCGCAACTGAGCGTCCTCCGGACGCGCGCGGCGCACCGGCAGGTCGAGGCGGCTTAGGGTCGTGGCGACCGAGAGCGTGGTCTTTTCTGGCGAAGGCCACACGATCGGCCAATAGGCGTTCGAAAGTGCCAGCCTGAGCCGGTTTCCCGCGCCAATGCGTTGGCCAAGTTCATTGAGCCTGATCGTCACTTGGTAACGTGTGCCGGGCTCCAGCGGCTTCAGATCCACATGCCCGTCGCGATGGGTCAGATTGAGAAGCCCGTAAGAGAGCCGCGTGGCGGAGCCGTCGGGCAGCACTTCCGAAAGCGTGGCGGCGACGAAGGCCGCCGGCCGGTCGGCCGCGACGTCGAGATGGAGGATGGGTGCGCCCAGGAGCTCGAGCGGTTCGGTCATCGGCGCGCTGTCGAAGACGAGTGAGCCGCCAGCCTCCTCGCGCTGATCGCCCGGCTCATCCGCCTCGACCCCATAGGGGCACCATTTGCCGGCGGCGAGCCCGATGGTCTGCGGTGAGCAAATGGAGAGGCGAAGCTCGGGTCCGCCGGCCCTGTCGGCGAGAACGCCGTCACCCAGTGTCAAGGTGAGCGGCTTGGCCTCTGCAATGGGCCAGCACGCCTCGGCCACCCAGCGGCCCGGGCGCTCGGCGTAATGCGTGCGGGGCGGCACCGGATCCTGGATCCAGGCGCGCAGAGGCGGCTCGTCCAGGATGCCGGTCTCGATGCCCTTCAGCCACTTGTCCCACCAGCGCAAGGATTCCTGCAGGAACCCGATGCGCGGACCGGGCTCGGCGAAGTTCGGATATTTATGCGCCCAGGGGCCGATCAGCGCCTTCTTCGGGCAGGTGAGGTGCTCCATCATGCGGAAGATCGGATTGGAATAGCCGTCCATCCAGCCGCCCACGAGATAGACCGGGCACTGGATGGCGCCATAGTCCTCGCAGATCGAGCCGTGTTTATAGAGATCGTCGCGACGCTGACGGCGATGCCATTCCTCGAGCCAGAAGCCCGATTCGTTGAGCCGGCCCAGCCACAGATCGCGCCATCTATCGCCGACGAGCAGGGGATCGGGCGGCGTCGCATTGATGCTGAACATCGTCGAGCCCCAGGCGAATTTGTCGACCAGCAGGCAGCCGCCCATGAAATGCACGTCATCGGCATAGCGATCGTCCGTCGAGCAGAGCGAGATCACCGCCTTGAGTTCGGGCGGGCGGCGCGCCGCGATCTGCAGGCCGTTGAAGCCGCCCCAGGAAATGCCGATCATGCCGATCGACCCGGTACACCAGGATTGCGCCGCGATCCAGGCCAGCACTTCGAGCGCGTCGTCCTGCTCCTGCTTCAGATATTCGCCTCTGAGCACGCCTTCGGAATCTCCCGCGCCGCGCATGTCGACGCGGATCGCGGCATAGCCATGGCCGGCGAAATAGGGATGATTGAGCGCGTCGCGCTCGGTGGTGCCGTCACGCTTGCGATAGGGCAGATATTCGAGAATGGCGGGAACCGGCCGCTGCTCGGCATCCTTGGGCAGCCAAATCATCGCCGACAGCCTGACGCCGTCCGACAGCGGGATCTCGACATGCTCGATCAGGCGGATGGCGCGCGGGAATTCGGTTCTGGTCTTCATTCTTCGACAATGGCCTCCGCTTCGATCTCGACGTCATATTTGCCGATCAGCGCGCCGATTTCGAGCAGCGTATTGGCCGGCCTGATATGGCCGAAGACGCGGCCATGTACCTTGGAGACCTCTTCCCAGGCCGACTGGTCGCGCAAATATACCCGGGTGCGCACGACATCCTCGAGCGTGCCCCCCAAGGCCTCGATGCTGGCGCGGATCTTATCGAGAATATAGACGGTCTGGCTGGCCGGGCTGCCGGGCGCGATCAATTCGCCCGCGCCATGCGTCGCGGTGGTGCCGCTCACCATGATGCGGTCCTTGACCCGCACCGCCCGGCTGTAGCCGGCGAGCGGTTCCCAGATGCTGCCCGTGTCGATGCGCAGGCGCGACGGGCGGTCCGGCACGGCTTGCGCTGCATAGACTTTCGGGAAGCTCGCCAGATGATGGCTGAGATCGCCCGAGGCGGTGAGGAACGGGGGTTTGCGATATTCATCGCCGCAATCGCCACCGATCGGCTTGGCCTCGGCCAAGGCGGCATCGAGCTGGCTGTGGTCTTCCGCATCCAGCGCGAAATCGAAGATCTTGAGGTTGTCGGCGCGGTGCTCGCGCTCGCCGAGCCTGGCCCCGATGATGATGCCCGCCACCGCCTTCTGCTCCAGCACCCAGCGCGTCGCGACATTGCCGATCGAGACCTTGTGCTTGCGCGCTATGCTGTCCGCGGCGGCAAGGATGCCCTGCAGGACGTCCCAGCCGCCGATCGCCTCGACGAAGCGCAGATATTTCATCAGGCTCCAGTTCTGCGTGTCCTTGGGGCTGGTCCTGCCGAGCCACTTCTCGGTCAGAAGTCCGCCGGCCAGCGTGCCGTAAGCCAGGAGCCTGACGCCGGACTTGGCGCAGAACTCGCTCATGGGGCCCGCAGCGCGGCGGTCGAGCAGCGAGAAGCACACCTGATTGGTGACGAGCGGAATGCCGTGATCGTGCAGAAGACGCAGGTGGTCGGTGTCGAAATTGGTGGTGCCGAGATGGCCGATGATGCCCTGCGTCTTGAGCCGCGCCAGCTCCTTCATCGCATCGATCCAGCCCGGATGCTGGAACATCCACCAGTGAAATTGCAGCAGATCGATCTTCTCGACCTTGAGGCGCTCACGCGCCCGCTCGACGGCGGCGCGAACCACCTCCGGCGTCATGGCGCCCGGCGTCGGGCACCATTTCGTCGCGATGACGCCGGCGCGGGTGATGTCCCGGTAATGACCGGCGATGATCTCGGCGCTGCCATAGTGATCGGCCATGTCGAACGTGTCGAAGCCCGCATCCGCATAGGCTTTCATGTCGCGCGCCAGAGCCGGGTGGTCGAGCACGCGCCCGTCCTTTTCCATATCGGCGATCTGCCAGAGGCCTACGAGCAGTCGGCTGATCTCGAGATCGGGAGCAAGGGTGAAGCGGTCGGGATGGCGGGTCATGAAACTCAATTCTGCGTGGTCTGAAATTACTTCTCCCTCCCCGCTTGCGGGGAGGGTACGCCCGTAGGGCGGGGGTGGGGTCAGTTGGTCAAGTTGCCCCCACCCGGTCTACGCTTCGCTCCGACCACCCTCCCCCACGCCTCAAGAGGCGCGTGGGAGGGAGAAGTGAAAACGGAGCGATCGCACACCGATATGCGCTAATTCCCGATCTTGGCCTTGATCGCGTCGACATCGGCGGTGGTCATTTCGCCGACCGTCGTGACTTCGCCATTCTGGATGCGCCACAGACGGAAGGGGCCGGTGATGTCGCCATATTGATCAAAGCTCACCGGGCCGATGACGCCTTCATATTTGATCGGTTTGCCTTCCTTGATGAGCTTCAGCGCCTTGGCGAATTCGTCCTTGCCGGCATGGATCACCTCGCCCTTGGGGTCGAGCACCTTGTTGATCGCCTCCTTGATGGCCGCGGGCTCCGCCTTGCCGGCCTGCGCGATGGCGAGGCCGACAATGGCGCCCGCATCATAGGAGCGGTCGGCCGCCGGATTGGACGGCTCGATGCCGGAGAATTCCTTGTAGTTCTTCATGAAATAATCGGTCGAGGGCGTCGGATTGGTGCCCGACGAGGTGCCGTAGGCGTCGTCGAGATACTTGGCGCCGACATTGGTGATGAAGTCCGGGCTGTTCATGCCGTCATTGAGCAGAAACTTCGCGACACCGCCCTGCGAGATCCACTGCCTGGCGATGGTGGCGCCATCGACGGGGTAGGAGATGAGATAGAGCCCGTCGGGCGAGCCGGTCATCGCGGCGGTGACTTCCGCCTGATAGCTCGGCTGCTTCTCGTTGTAAGGCGTTGCCGAGATGATCTCGCCGCCCATGGCCTTATAGGCCTTGGAGAACTCCTTCACCATGTTGACGCCGAAGTCGTTGTTCACATGGATGATGGCGAGCTTCTTGAAGCCCTGGTCGAGCGCATATTTAGCTGCCGCCACGCCTTGCAGCGCATCGGACGTTATGGTGCGGAAGAACACGCCATTCGTCTTGCCTTCGCGGCCGAGCGCGGTGAGCGTCGGCGAGGAGGAGGCGGGCGACACCTGCACAACCTTTGCCGGGCCGGTCACCGAGGTGAGGATCGGGATCGAGACTGAGGAAATGATGCCGCCGATCAGCGCCGGCACTTTCTTGACCTGGACAAGCTGGGCCGCAACATCGACGGCCACATTGCCCTGGCTCTGGCTGTCGCGCGTGTCGGTCAGAAGCTTGCAGCCATCGATCACGCCGCCCGCGTCATTGATGTCGCGGAAAGCCATTTCGACCGATTTGGCGCCGGCCTGGCCATACTGGCCGGCGGGTCCCGTCAGCTCCATCACGAGGCCGACGGTGACGTCGCAGGCGGCTTGGCTCGCCGCCGGCGTCAGGGCCAGACCCGCGAGAGCGGTCATGGCCAGCAAAGCGTATCTCATTTTGTCTCCTCCCTATGGGGCAGGCCGTCCTGCCTCTTGTCAGTCGGCAATCCAGGTTTCCTGCAAATAGTGCCAGAGGACGCCACACGGCGCCCCGGGAACCGCTTCGAACAGGGCCACCGATACGCGTTGAGACGTCTCGCCGTCACGATACTGTTCCTCGACATACTGGAGCAAGACGCCTTGCTCAGTCTCGCTGACCGGCCTGATGTCACTGATGGTGATGCGGAAATCGGCCCGCGCCTTGGCATTGACGAGGCCCGCCATGATCTGGGTCCGGGTTACGCGCCGGCCTTCCGGCGTCACCATCAGCATATCGGGCGCCAAGGCCAACTCGGCGCGGCTGAAATCGCGGTCGCGGCCGGTGAAGGCCTCGACGAAGAAGGCATGCAGTTCGACCACCTCGCGGGCGGCAGCTTGCGCAAGCGGCGTCATGAGGCTTCCTTGTTGAGATTGTATTTCATGATCGAGCCGTGCCTTCCGTGGCGGTCGCGTTCGAGGGTGAAGGTGTCGCCCTCAGGCCCCTTCCTCCGGCGGAGCACCGACGCGATGTCGGCATGATCGCCAGGCGTCAGCCGGAGATCGAAGATGGCGCGATTGGCCGCGAGGTGATGGCGGTTTCGCGCGCCTACGATGACGGCGCCCACTTGCGGGCGCTCCAGCATGGCGCGGCTCGCCACCGTCGCGATATCACTTCCATACGTATCGGCGATGCCACGTAGCGTAGCGAGCAGCTCCTGGAACAGCGCCCAGCCGCCGAAATCATCGATGACCAGCTTGTATTTGGTCAGCGACCGATTCTCGAAAGGCGGCTTGGGCTCAGGCCTGCCGAGCCACTGGTCGCTCAGGAAGCCGCCGGCGACCGAGCCATAGCAGAGGAGATGCACATCATGTTTCCGGCAGAGCGCGACGAGGCTATTTTCCGGCCGCGCATCGAGAAGCGAATATTGCACCTGCATGCTGGCCAGCGGGAAGCCGGCCTCCATGAGCTCGGCCGACCGCGGCGTATCGAAATTGGTACCGCCCAGAAGATCGATCTTGCCCGCCTGCTGAAGTTCCTTGAGCCACAGCGCGGTCTCGAGATAGCCCGGGAAGTCGTAGTCCCACCAATGGAACTGAACGAGATCGAGCCGCTCCATCCTGAGCCGCTTGAGCGATTGATCGATGATCGCCTGCACATGGGCTTTGCTGATCCTCGGCAGGAGATCGAGATCAGGCACGCATTTGGTATGGATCTTGACGCGCCTGAGTGCGTCCGCTCCGTGCTTGTCCTTATAGACAGACCTGAATTCGCCGATGAGCTCCTCGACGCCGGTATAGATGTCGGCGCAGTCGAAGGTGGTGATGCCGGCCTCGCAGAAGAGCGCGAGATCCGCCACCGCGTCCCGGCGTTCGACGGCGCCATGGCCGCCGGCGAGCTGCCAGCCGCCGCGGATGACCCGGGAGATCTGATAGCCCGGGCGCAGGTCGAAGAATTCAGTCATGGTCAAACAGTCTTGTCCTTGGGGAGCGCAACTGCCGTCGTCTCGGAATGGCGGAAGCGCCTCTTGGCGCCCCTGATGATGCGCAGTCGGCTCGGGCAATTGGGGTCGGGGCAGGCGATCTCGGCATCGGTCGACATCCAGTCATGTGGATGCGTCTCGCGCTGCTTGGCGGCGAGCAGCGGCAGCACCGAGGCCAGCGAATAGATGGATATGCCTTGTCCCGGCGGCAGATACAGCATCTCGCCCTTGAGCTCGAAATAATCCCCCACCTTGGCGCCGCAATAGAGCTTGGCACCCACGGGGGCGACGACTTCGATGCGCAGGTCGTAAAGCTCAAAACTGTCGTCGGAGACAGCGGCCATGGCAAATTGCTTCCTGTGGGCTGGTGATGAAGCGGGAGGAATGATAACAGCTGAGACTCTTAGAGCAAATCCCGCCGAAGCTACAGGCTTTGGTGACTGGATTGCGTCAGGGGAAAGGTATGTTGGAAGTCCGGTCCGTCTCGAAGCATTTCGGCGGCGCTGAGGTGGTTTCGGATGTGTCGTTGAAGGTCGGGCAAGGCTCGATCGCCGGGCTCATCGGGCCTAATGGCGCCGGCAAGACCACGCTCTTCAATCTCATCGCCGGCAGCTTCCGGCCGACGTCGGGCGACATCCTGCTCGAAGGGAAGGCGATCACGACGGAAGCGGCGTATCGGCGGCTGAAGCAGGGCCTCGGACGCACCTTTCAGATCCCGAAGCCTTTCGCCGAAATGACGCTCATCGAGAACATGCTGACCGCCGCACAGGGACAGAAGGGCGAAAGCCTCTTCGCCAACTGGCTGACGCCGCGTCGTGTCGCCAGCGACGAGCGCGCCAATGCCGAGCGGGCCATGGCGCATCTCGACTTCTTAGGGTTAGCCCGCCTCGCCCGCGAGCCGGCGCGCGTGCTTTCCGGCGGCCAGCGCAAGCTTCTCGAGCTCGGCCGTGTGTTGATGGCGGATCCCCGCATCATCCTGCTCGACGAGCCCGGCGCCGGCGTCAATCCGGCGCTGCTCGACACCATCATCGACCGGGTGATCGAGATCAACCGGCGCGGCATCACCTTTCTCATTATCGAGCATAATATGGATCTCGTCGCGCGGCTCTGCGGCCATGTCTTCGTCCTGTCGGCGGGCCGCATGCTGTTCGAGGGCACGTCCGCCGAAGTCATCAGGAACCCTGAAGTCATCGACGCCTATCTCGGCACAGGCAGCGCATGACAGAACCGATCCTCGCCATCAACAGCCTGGAAGCTGGCTATGAGCCGGGCGCCCCCATCGTGCGCGGCGTCAGCCTTGCGGTGTCGCCGGGTGAGATCGTCACCATTCTCGGACCCAATGGCGCCGGCAAGTCGACCTTCATCAAAGCCATTGCCGGTCTTGTGTCGAAATCCGCCGGCGCCGTGACGCTGGACGGCCGCGACATCACCAGGAGCCCCGCGCATCTTTTGGCGCGCCAGGGCCTCGGCTTCGTGCCGCAGACGGAGAATGTCTTCACGCTGATGTCGATCATCGACAATCTCCGTCTCGCCGCCGATATCCTGCCGAAGGTCGAGCGGGCGGAAAAGATCGAGGCGATGCTGACGCTGTTTCCCGATCTCGCGCGTCAGCATCAACTGGCGGCCGGACGTCTCTCGGGCGGCCAGCGCCAGATGCTCGCCGTCGCGCGCGCTTTGATTGCAGGCCCCCGCATTCTGATGCTCGATGAAGCCTCCGCCGGACTTTCCCCCAAGCTCGTCGGTCAGGTCTTCGCCAAGCTTGCCGAGATCCGCCATACCGGCATCACCATCGTGATGGTTGAGCAGAATGCCAAGGCGGCGCTGACCCTCGCCGACCGCGCCGTCATTCTGGTCGAAGGCAGGACCGCGCATGAAGGCAAAGCCGCCGATATCGCCTCCGATCCGGTAATCCGCGAGCTCTATCTGGGTGTCGCCCCGGCCAGGGGGGCGGCATGAACCTGCAATTCATTGCCGATGGCCTCATCATGGGCGCGCTGATCGGGCTCGGCGCCGTCGGCGTCACGCTCACTTACTCGATCCTGCGCTTCGCCAATTTCGCCCATGGCGAATTCCTCGCCTGGGGCACCTACTTCACTCTGGCGCTGGCTTCGGGTTTCGGCGCCATGTTCGGCGGATCGGGAACGATCGGAGCTTTGTCCTTCGGCTGGCCGGTCGTCCTGGCGGGCGTGCTGGCGGCGCTGCTCACCGGTCTTCTGGCACTCGCCCTCGATCGCGTCCTCTTCGCCAAACTGCGCGACCGCGGCAATGCCATCGTCATGGTCATGGCGAGCTTCGGCGCCTCGATGGCGCTGCGCAGCCTGCTCGAGTTCCTCTTCACTTCCGAGCCCGCTTATTTCTCGCGCGACATTCAGATCGCCACACCCATCGCTTTCGGCATCCGCTTGACGCCCGATCAGATATTCCTTCTGCTCCTCACCCTGGCTCTCGTCATCGTCATGGAGCGCTTCATGGCGCTGAGCCCGACCGGGCGCGCCATGCGCGCGGTGTCGGAAAATCCGGTCCTGGCGCGTGTCGCCGGCGTCGATGTCGATCGCGTCATCCGCGCCACTTGGATGATCGGCGGCGCGCTTGCATGCGCAGCCGGTGTCATGCTCGGCATCACCGTGCAGATCAGGCCCTTCATGGGGTTCGATCTGCTTTTGCCGCTCTTCGCCGCCGCGATCCTCGGCGGCATCGGCAGCGTGCCGGGCGCGGTTCTGGGCGGCCTGATTGTCGGCCTCGCGGA
Source organism: Nordella sp. HKS 07 (assembly GCF_011046735.1). Taxonomy (NCBI): domain Bacteria; kingdom Pseudomonadati; phylum Pseudomonadota; class Alphaproteobacteria; order Hyphomicrobiales; genus Nordella; species Nordella sp. HKS 07. The sequence continues at coordinate 2,684,374 of NZ_CP049258.1, forward strand.
AGCCGCGGCGGTACAGGTCGTCGGCGCCGACTACCGCGCCGCCATTGCCTTTCTCATTCTGATCGCGGTGCTGCTGGTCAAGCCCTCCGGACTTTTCGGAGGGCGCGCCTGATGCTCGATCTCCTCGCCTATGCCGCCTTCTTTCTGGTCACGGCGCTCACCTATGGCATCATCTGTCTCGGCCTCAATGTGCAATGGGGGCAGACCGGCCTCTTCAATGTCGGCGTCGCCGGCTTCGTCGCCATTGGCGCCTATGTGTCGGCGCTCCTCACCACGCCCGACGTGGCAGACCGTTTCGGCGGCTTCGGCCTGCCGGTCTGGTTCGGCTGGATCGCCGCCATGATCGTCTCGGGCGCGGCAGCGGCGCTCATCGGCGCCATCACCTTGCGCCTGCGCGCCGATTATCTCGCCATCACGACATTCGGCATCGCTATCGCCATCCAACTCGTCGCCCTCAATGCCGAGACAGTGACCGGCGGGCCTTTCGGCATCGGCTTCATTCCGCGCGCCTTTGGCGGGCTCGAGGACCGGCCGGTCGCCTTCAATCTCGCCAATCTGGCTTTGATCGGCGCCATTACGGCGCTTCTCTACTATGGGCTGGAACGGCTGGTGCGCAGTCCCTGGGGCCGCGTTCTGCGCGCCATCCGCGAGGATGAGGCGGCTGCGGTGTCACTCGGCAAGAATGCCAATCTCTTTCGCATCCAGGCATTCGCGCTAGGCAGCGCCATCATGGGCCTGGCGGGCGCCCTGCAGGCCCATTTCATCGGCTTCATCGCGCCCGAGAATTATGTCTCGACCCTGACCTTCCAGGTCTGGGCCATGCTGATCATCGGTGGTTCGGGCAATAATCGCGGCGCGCTTTTGGGCGCTGTGCTGGTCTGGGGCCTTTGGAGCGTCACAGGCGCGCTCCTCGCCGCCTTCGTGCCGGGCGAATATCAGGCGCGCGCCGCGGCGTTGCAGATCGTGCTCATCGGCGTGGCGCTCGCCGCCTTGCTGGTCTTGCGGCCACGTGGTCTTTTCGGCGAGGAAAAAATGATCTCTCGCTTCCTGAAAGACTGACGGCGGAACGCATAGGTCACGATCACTTGCCGGTCCCGGCCGTACTGGGTATGGGGATTGACTGCACGGACCGTGCGTAAGCGAGGTGTAATGATATCCAGGATAGTGGCCGTCCTCGGCCTGACACTTCTGTTGGCTTTGTCGCTGCTGGGCTTTTCAGGCTCCGCCCGCGCCCAGGCGAATGCCGAGATCAGTGCTGCGATCACCCAATATGCCGCTTTGTACGGTCTGCCGGAAGCGCTGGTGCATCAAGTGGTCAAGCGTGAAAGCAAATACAATCCCAAGGCCTATCATCGCGGCAACTGGGGCCTCATGCAGATCAAATATGCGACGGCGCGCACCATGGGCTATCGCGGCCCCGCCAAGGGGCTGCTCGATGCCGACACCAATCTGAAATATGGCGTCAAATATCTGGCCGGCGCCTATCTCGTCGCCGACGGCAACGAGAAGAAGGCGCTTCGCTATTATACGAGCGGCTATTATTACGCCGCGAAGCGCAAGGGGCTGCTCGAGGAAACCGGATTGAAACCGTAGCGCTAGCAACCGCATGATCTGGACAAATCATGCGCCAATGATCATTCGGGATAGAGCGGTGAGCGAGCAGGGGATTGCCGGGGCGCTTGCGGCGTCAGTTGCCGGTTTCAAGCGCCCGAAGCGCGTCGTCGACACTTCCGACCTGTCTGCACGGGAGCTTTACCGAGCCCGGTCGTTGAGCCCATAGGCCCGGTCGAGATCGAGCTTGGTGCGGTAGTAGGGTGGCAGGTTCAGGTCGGCCAGATCGTGGTTGCTCAAGCGCAGCGTGTCGAGCCGAGGAACGGCGGTGCGGCCCGAGGCGGAACCGGTCAACGAAAACAGCCGGAATAAGCGGGTCGTGAGGGTCATTTTGGGCCTCGTGATTGCTGTAAGCCATCGAAGTGATGATAAATATGATCCGCATTTTCCTTCGTTTCCAACGCGAATTCTGGTATTAGGCATCAAACCAATTAATGGCTTCCGATGGCTGATACTCCTCCCCTGCAGGCCGTGAAGGTCTTTGACGCGGTAGCCCGCCACCTCAATTTCACCAAGGCGGCGGCCGAGTTGAATATGACCCAGTCGGCGGTGAGCTATCAGGTCAAGCTATTGGAAGACTATGTCGGTACGGCTCTGTTCCGGCGCGAGGCGAGGGGCGTGGGCCTGAGCGAGCATGGCCGCGCAGTGGCGCCTCTGGTGCGCCAGGCGCTTGGCGACCTCGCGCAGGCCTTCCGTTCAGCCAAAGCCGAGACCGCGAACCTTCTGGTCATTTCGACCATGCACACTTTCGCGACGACCTGGCTCGCCCCGCGTATCGGCTCCTTCCAGATGGAGAATCCCGAACTCGCCGTGCGCCTCGACATCTCGCCCAATCTTGCGAATTTCCACGATGATGGCGTCGATGTCGGCATCCGCTCGGGCAAGGGCGAGTGGCCCGGTATAAAGAGCCATTGCATCGGTGGGGGCAATTTCACCGTCGCCTGCAGTCCGCAATATTATGCACGCATCGGAAAACCGAAGACCCCCGCCGATCTCGCCGACTGCATCTTTATCGGTCCGCGTGATGACTGGTGGCCGCTATGGTTCGCCGCCGCCGGCATCAACCCGCCGGCGGCCTTCTCGCGGCCCGGCATCGATGTCGAGACGCAGCAGATGGCAATGGTCCTCGCCGTTGCCGGCCATGGCCTCGCGCTCGTGCATCTGGGTTTCGTCACCGAGGAATTCAAAACCGGAAAGCTCATCCAGCCATTCGACGTGATGGCCTCGTCCGGCTTCAACTATTATCTCGTCTATCCCGAAGGCGGGCCCTTGCCGAACAAGACAAAGCTGTTCCGCGACTGGATCCTGAAGGAAGCCGGCCAGGAGCTGGCGTAGTTTTCGTTCATTCTCGGGCGACGAGTTTCTCGTCCTTGGCCTCTCCTGCGCCGAGCGTTTCGGCGGTCGGGAGCTTCTGCAGTTTCGTCCAGGCGACGAGGCGCTCGGCGACGGCCTGTTTGAGCTTCGGGTCGTAATGCATGAGATTGAAGCTCTCGGCGAACCACAGGCCGTCATTGGCCATGCGGATGATGGTAGCGAACACCGGATCGAGTCCGTCGGCTTCGATGGCCGCCTGGTGGCGCTGGCCTTGCTGGCGCACCGGCTCGACGCGATCGGGAAAATTGGTCAGCGCCGCGGTGATGGCGCCATTGACCTTGTCGAAGGTCTTGCCGGTGATCGCCTCGCCTTGGATGGTCGCCTTCACATAGGCCCGAATCTTGCGGCCGAGCGCTTCCTTGTCCTCGTGGATCGCATCGGCCCAGGCCGTATCGAAGCGCGCGACGAAGCGCTCGATCATCGCGGAGGTGAGCGCCTCCTTGCAGTCGAAATGATAGAGCGTCGTGCCTTTGCTGACCCTGGCTTCGGCGGCGAGCGCGTCGAAGGTGAGTGAATTCACGCCATCCCGGTCGACGATCAGCTCGGCGGCATCGAGAATGAGATCGCGGGTATTCCGTTTCGTCTTGCCTTTTCCCATACTGATATTGTACCGTCCAGTCAGTACAAATCAAGAGCCCTTGAACCGTACGGAGCCCTCATGTCCTACAAGTCGTCGCCGCGCCCCACCTTCACCGGCGCCACCCATATTCCCTATGCCGGAGTAACGCGGTTTCTCTGGGGCGATGCTGAAGCAGGCTTCGTCGATGACTGGATCTATGCCTCGACCGACAAGATCCATCAGCTTGTCTTCGGGCTCCCCCCTTATGGCGCCTTCCGCCACTCCACGGACCGCCCGACCGTCTTCGGTGCCGATGAGGTCCTCTATGTGCTGCAAGGCACCCTGGGCTCGGCCAATCCCGAGACCGGCGAAGTTCATGTCGCGAAAGCGGGCGAAGCCGTCTTCTTCCGCAAGAACACCTGGCATCATGGCTTCAGCCTGTCGGACGAGCCCCTGCGCGTCCTCGAATATTTTGCGCCACCGCCCTCGACCGGCACGTCGGGGCCCTATGCCCGCACCAGGCCCTATGTCGAGCAGTCGAGATATCAGCAGAGCGAATATATCGGCCGCTGGCCGATGGCCGCGGAAGAGCGCCGCCAGTCGGCGACCATGCGCGTGATGCGCGATGCCGAACTGCTCTGGGAACTCGACGGCAAGGACCAGTGTGTGCTCACCGGCCTCTATGCCGCGAGCGAGCATCTGACCGTCGGTCGCAGCAGCGTAGCGCCGGGCCGCGCTTCGTCTCTCCAGGTGCATGGTGGTGATGAGTGCCTCTATCTCCTCTCCGGCACGCTCAACGTCCTGGTCCCGGAAAAGGATGGCCAGACCTGGTTCGAGATCCACCCCAAGGACGGTTTCTTCATCCCGGCGGGCGAAAAGCACCAATATTGGAACATGGGCAAGGAGCCGGCTGAATTTGTCTTCGGCGTGGCGCCGCACTATCAGCCAAAGCCATGACCCGCGCCATCGGCGTCGACATCGGCGGCAGCAAGACGGCGGCAGGTCTCATCGATCTCACCACCGGCAGCGTGCTCGCCGAGGAGATCTTCGACACGCCGGATCCTGCCGAGACGGGACCGGCCTATCTCGCCCGGATGAAAAGCGCCGTTGCAAAATTGCGCGAGCATTCGGGCGTCGCCAAGGTCGGCATCGGCATCTGCGAACTCGTCGACAATGAGGGACGGATCGTCAGCGCTCATCGCGTGAAGCTCGGTGAAGGGGAGCTGCGTCGAGCCTTCAGTGATTTCGAAACGGTTGTCATAGAATCGGATGTTCATGCCGCGGCTCTGGCCGAGGCGCGCTTCGGCGCCGGCCGCGACATGACCCAGTGGATTTATGTCAATGCCGGCACCGGCATAGCGAGCGTCCTGATGCAGGGCGAGGAATGCTATAATGGCGCGCATGGCTGGGCCATCTGTCTTGGTATGAGCGCGGTCGACCTGGCGAATGCTCATGACGACAGGGAGGCCGATGTCATCGAAGACAGCGCCGGCGGAGCCGGCCTTCTGCGCCGGGCGCGCGCTGCGGGGCTCGCCTGCGCGACGCCGCGCGACCTTTTGAGCGCTGCCGATCGTGGCGAGAGGGAGGCTGTTCTTCTCTTGCGCCGAGGCGGGCAAATTCTCGGCAACGCCATAGCGCTGCTGGTGAACGTGCTCGATCCGCAGGGCGTGGTTGTGGGCGGCGGCCTGGTGAGTTCCGATGGTCCATATTGGCGCGCGATCGGCGAGGCGGCGCGGCTCGGCATCTGGCACGGCGCGGCGAAAGACGTGCAGATTCGTCAGTCCCATCTGAAAGTCAGAGCTGGCATGATCGGCGCGGCGCTGGCCAATGGTCGATCATAGGTTTATAGGCCGGGCAGAATGAGCTTGAGAGGGTGATCCCGACAATGAAGGCGCGTGTTCAGTGGCTGGAAGGCCGGACTTTTGTGGGTGAATCGGGCAGCGGCCATGCCGTTGTGATGGACGGAGCGCCCGAGGCGGGCGGCCGCAATATCGGCATCCGGCCGATGGAGATGCTGCTCATCGGGCTGGCCGGCTGCACCGCATTCGACGTCGTGCATATTCTGGAGAAGGGGCGCGAGGCGGTGACGAGCTGCGATGTCGAGGCTTCGGCCGAGCGCGAGCCCACCGATCCCAAGATATTTACCGCGATCCATCTCACTTACAAGCTGAAGGGCCGCAATCTGAAGGAAGCCGCGGTGAAGCGCGCCATCGATCTGTCGGCCGAAAAATATTGCTCGGCCTCCATCATGCTGGCCAAGACGGCGAAGATCACCCATTCCTGGACGGTGGAAGAGGAAGCGTGAGGTCCGGGCCTCGGGTCGGATGCCGGTCGTGGCTATCGTAAGGCCAAGCCGGTCGCCGGATCGAAGAAATGCGCGCGATCCATATCGACGCCGATATGGATCTCTTCATCGGCTTTGGGAAGATGGCGCGGATCAATGCGCGCCGTGATCCGGCTGGCGGATAACAGACTGCCAGTATTTTTCGTGCCCGGATTGTCGAAGAAGGCATAGGCATCGGCGCCGGTCATCTCGGTGATCAGAACCTTGCTCTTCAATCCTCCGGCAATCGGATTAGGATAGAGAAAGGCCTCCGGTCGAACCCCTAATATGAGATCGCGATCTGTCCATTGCGCAAGGAACGGGCGCGCCGCTTCCTGCGCGGCTGTGAGAGGCAGGACCATATCCGTTCCGGCGATGGCGCAGTTGATCGTCTCGCCATTGCGCGCCGGTCGCACCGTGAAGAAGTTCATGGCGGGTGACCCTATGAAGCCCGCGACGAACAGGTTCACCGGCTTCTCATAGAGCTCGCGCGGGTTGGCGCATTGCTGGAGATTGCTCTCATTTTCATCGCTGACCGGCCGCAGGACCGCGACGCGGTCCCCCATGGTCATCGCTTCCACCTGGTCATGCGTCACATAGAGCGTCGTAACGCCAAGCCGCGCATTGAGCAGCTTCAATTCGGCGCGCATCTGGACCCGCAATTTGGCATCGAGATTGGACAATGGCTCGTCCATCAGGAAGCATTGCGGATCACGCACGATGGCGCGGCCCATGGCGACGCGCTGGCGTTGTCCGCCCGAAAGCGTGCCCGGCCTCTTGCGGATATAGGGCATGAGATCGAGGATCCGCGCTGCTTCCTCGACCTTCTGTTTGATGACGTCCTTCGGCACTTTCCGCTGGCCAAGGCCGAAGGCCATGTTCTCGTACACGTCCATATGCGGATAGAGCGCATAATTCTGGAACACCATGGCGATGTCGCGATCGCCGGGGCCGAGATCGGTGACGTCCTTTCCGCCAATGGCGATTTTCCCCTCGCTCAGCGTCTCGAGCCCCGCGGCGCTGCGCAACAAGGTGGACTTGCCGCAGCCCGAGGGACCGACGAGAACCAGGAATTCGCCGTCCCTGACCTCAAGATCGACCCGCGACAGCGCCAGTGTCCCATCCGGAAAACGCTTGCCGACCGAAGTGAAGCTGAGCGATGCCATCAGTGCCGACTCTTCGGGAGTCTGACGGTCTCGCCCGTCCTCGCCGCCTCCTCTATGGCGGTGAGGACGCGGGTGACTTCGAGGCCATCTTCGGCATCGGCGAGCACCGGTGTGCCGAGCGTCACCGCATCGACGAACCTTGCAATCGCTTCCATGACGAAACCGCCGATGCGCCCGCCCCCTGCCGGCGTGACGCCCAGCATATCGCCGCTGCGCAGGCCGGCGCCGGCGTATTTCTTGAATGTGCCATTCTGCGCCGTGTCGATGGCGAGCGAGCCCTTCTCGCCGACGACTTCCACTTTGAAATCGAAGATCAGCGGCAGATCGCGCGGCAGCACCCAGCTGTTCTCGAGCGATACGACGGCGCCGTTGTCGAATTCGAGCAATGCCAGATGCACATCCGCCGTGTCGACGCCTTGTGCCGCGAGAAAGCCATGCCGCTTCATCGCCTGCACGCGCACGACCTCGGCCTCGAGCACGAAGCGCAAGGCGTCGACGGCATGGCTGCCGAGAAACCAGAGAGCCGATGACTTCGCAGCCCAGCTCAGGAGCTCGAAGGGCACGAAGAGCGTGTTGGAGAGCCGGGCTGAGCCATGAAGCGGCGCGCCGATCTCGCCGGCACTGATCGCCTCCTTGACGGCATGGACGGCCGGATTGACCCGGTTGTGAAAGTCGACCATGACCTTGGTTTTTCCCTTGGCGGCAAGCTCGGCGATCTTGCGCGCCTCGTCCAGGCTCGTGGCGAGTGGCTTCTCGCTCAAAACATGTTTCTGCGCCGTAATCGCTGCGAGCACGATATCGCCGTGGGCGAAATCCGGAGTGGCGACTGTCACTGCCTCCACCTCCGGATCAGCGATCAGTTCACGATAATCCGTATAGACCTTGCGGGCGCCAAACTGCTCTTGCATCGATCGGGCGCGCGCCGGGTCGAGATCGCACACCGCCGCGATCTCGGCGTTGGGCAGCGCGTTGAGTGTCTTGCAATGGAAAGATCCCCACAGTCCCGCGCCGACGACGCCGAATTGGGTTCTTGCCTGTGATGTCTTGGATGATGCCTGCATATTAGCCCTTTACTGAACCAAAGGTGAGCCCGCGCACGACATAGCGGTCGAGCGCCAGGAAGATGAGCATGGGCGGGATCATCGCGGCGACCGCCGCCGCGGCGATGAATCCCCAGGTAACGCCCGCCGTACCGAAATATCTCAGCGTGCCGATCGGGAGCGTGGCCGTGGCGCGGTTGCTGAGCACCAGCGGAAAGGCGGCGTTGTTCCATGAAAAGACGAAGGCGAACATCGAAGTGACGATGAGGCCCGGCAGGATGAGCGGCAGCACAATGCGCATGAGGATTGTCGCCGTTGAGGCGCCGTCGACGCGCGCCGCCTCCTCGATTTCGACCGGCACCTCGTCGATGAAGCTGCGCAGCAGCCAGATCGAGAACGGGATGGTCAGGGTCTGTAGGATGAGGATCATCGAGAGATAGCTGCCCTTTATTCCGGCCGCGCTGGCAAGGATCGCATAGGGAATGAGGAAGGCGACCGGTGGAGCCATCAGCAGGCCGAGATACCACATCATCAGGTGCTTGCGCCCTTTGATCCTGAAGCGCGACAGGGCATAGGCGGCGGGCAGTGAGAAGGGCAGGTTGAGGAGTACCGCACCCGCCGCGACGATGAAGCTGTTCAGAAGTTGCGGCAGATTGTTGCCGGGATCGCCGAACGCATAGTTGATCGAATCCCAGCTCGGCGTGAAGACGAGTACCGGCGGCATGGTGAAGAACATGTCGGCCGGGCGGATGGAGAGCAGCACGAACCAGATGATTGGCCCGATGAAGACGAAGAGCAGCAGCAGCATGGATGCATAAAGCGCCGCCGTTCCCAATCTGCCGTTCTGTGTCGCCATCAGTCCAGCTCCTTGAAGGCGAAGAACACCAGAAGCGCGATGATCGCATTGACGACGATGACCATCAGCCAGGTCATGGCGCTGGCGAGGCCGATATTGAAATCTACAAGTCCATATTGATAGAGACTGTAGCCCAGGGTCCGGGTCGAGGCGCCGGGTCCGCCTTTGGTAAGCACGAGGACGAGATCGAACGTGTTGAACAGCTGCATGAAGCGCAGCATGATCACGATCATCACCGTCTTCTTGATGAGCGGGATCTTGATCCGCATCAGCATCGCCCAGGGCGATGTCCGGTCGATGCGCGCCGCTTCGATGATGTCGGACGGTATGGAGAGAAGGCCGGCATAGAGCACGATGGCGAAGAAGGGCGTCCATTGCCAGACATCGGCGAACAGGATGGCCCACAGAGCCGTGGTGCTCGACCCGAGCAGGCCTGCGGCCGGCAGCGGTATCCCAAGCGAGGCGAGGAGCCAGGGGATGAGGCCGCCGCCCGGATCATACATGTAGCGAAACAGGAAGCCGACCACGATGGGCGCGATGGTCGTCGGCATGATGAGCAAGGCGCGGGTGACGCTCATGCCCGGCAATTGGCGGACCAGGAGCAGCGCTATGGCGAGGCCGAGGACGAATTCGATGGCCGTGCCGACCACGGTGATCAGCAGGGTATTGTAGAGCGCGCCGGCGAAAAGCCCTCCTGACAGCGCCATCTCGTAATTGCCCCAGCCGATGAAGCCCATCGGCGTCGGGCTCATCTGTAGGTTCCAGAAATAGAAGCTGTTCTTGAGCGCGAACAGCAGCGGAAAGGCGATCAGCGCCACCAGCAGGATGATCGATGGAGTGATGAGGAGCCACGGCACGTAGGACGGCAGGCGCCGCCCTCGGCGAGGCAATGTGCTGGTCGACGACATGCGCTGATCCAAATTTTGAAAGGCGCGCAAGCCTCAAGCTTGCGCGCCCTGTGATCTTCAGGCGAGCGATGCCATCAGGGCCTTTGTGGCATCGAGCGTGTCGTCATAGGATGCCTGCTGATAGGGAATGAGGAAATTGCCCTTGAGGATGTTCTGGAAGAACAGCGAAGTATCCTTAAGGGCCTGCTCGGGGGTCAATTCGCCCGACAGCACCTTGTTGAGATTGAGTCCGTAAATGCCTTCGAGCGTCGTATAGACCGGGCAGGGCGGCCGCACGATCTTGCCGTTGCCCTGCTCGAGATCGGCGAGCTGGCCCGGCAGATGCGGATAGATCTTGATGAGATCGGGATCCTTGTAGAGCGACGGGCGCGAGAAGTCCGAGAATTGATAGCCGAACTTGTTGTAGAGGGCCATTTCCTTCTGGGTCTTGGCCGATGTCGCCCATTTGATGAACTGCCAGGCGGCGTCGCGATTGGCGGTGTTGGCGGCAATGCCGAGACTATGGCCGCCGATGCTGACGGTTTGCGGCTTGCCGGGCGCGGTCGGCAATCTTACGATGCCGATCTTGTCGGCGATGACGGAATCCTTGCCCGACATATAGCCGTCCTTCTTGCAGAGATAGGCGTAGGGCGTCCACCAGTAGAAGATGCCGATATCTCCCTTGGCGAAGCGCATCCCGGCATCGAACCAGTTGTAGCCGACCGCTTCCGGCGGCGAGTTCTTGTAGAGGGCGACGAAGGTCTTCAGCGCCTCGAGTGTTTCCGGCGAGTCGATGGTCGGTTCGAAATCCCATTTTCCGGTCGGGAAGTTCTTGAACCACTTGGTGCCCATGCTCGCGGCAAGCTGGGTGAACATATGCACGATCGGTGCCGGCTGTTGCCCGGCGACGACGGTGCCGGTCATCTTTTTGCCGGCGAAGTCCTTGCCATTGAGCTTCTCGATGATGGCCAGATAGTCGGCCCAGCTCCAGCTGCCGTCCTCCGGAATCTTGACGCCCGCCTGGTCGATATAGTCCTTGCGGTAGAGCACGGTCTGCCCATAGGTGGCGACAGGCAGAGTGCCGACCTGGCCGCGCCAGGTGTTCATCGAATAGAGCGCTTGCGGAACATAGTCGCTGATGTCCGTGTCCTTGTCCGCCTTGATGAACTCGTTGAGCGGCAGGATCCATTTGCTCTCGAGATACTGGCCGAGCCACATCTGGTCGACCGAGATGACGTCGGCATCCGGCTGGTTGCTGATGAAGGACGAGGTGAGGCGCGCCTGCAGGGCCTCAAGTGAAATGGCTTCGATCTGCAGCTTGACGCCGCTCGCCTGCTGGAACTGGTCCGCCAGCCCCTCGATGGCGTAATAGAAGGGATCGCCGGCGACAAGGACGCGCAGCGTCTTGTCCTGGGCTCTGGCGCCGCGGGGCCTGAGTCCGAGGGCGGCGGCACCGGCAAGAGCAGCACTGCCTTTCAACACGTTGCGACGGGAAACTGGGAATGTTTTTTCCATGCTCGTTCCTCCTCCAATGTGACGCCAAACCACTGGTCGTTCGGGTCATTTTGTTGATCGTTCGCGTTGGGAAATCGTCCGATCTTTATTCTTTTGTTTGTTTGAGGCTCCCACAAACTTAGGATATCGTCAAGACGCAGCCACTCGCTGTGGGCCGGCGCCGCCGGATTCGCCGGGCGGTCGCCGTGATGCTACGGCTCGCACAAGCAGGCGCGATTCGTCGGGCTGTGACGGACCGGAGAAGTCGTTGAAGGGATGGGATCGAAAGTGATGATGACCGACGGGAGCGTCAGGCCTCGCGGCCGGACACGGGGTCTGATCTCGTCCTCGGCAATCGGCCTCGCCAATCGCGGTCGCGTGCTGCAGGTGTTGTTCGATCTCGGTCCGACCAGTCGCGCAGAGCTTGCCCGCCATGTCGGTGTTAACCGGGCCACCATAACCGGCATCATCCAGCCCCTCATCGACCAGGGCCTTCTCGTCGACGGTGATCCTCTGCCGTCGAAGGAGAGCGGCGGCAAGCCGGCCAAGCCCGTCTGGTTCGCCAAGGACGCCGCGCCGATCGCCGCGGTTCTCCTGATGCATGACTGCGTCCATTGCTGTCTCGTATCTCTCGATGGCTCGATCACTGCGGAAGTGAGCGCCGCCTTCCCGCCCGATACAGATCGGGTGGAAGCATTGGCGCGGATCATCTTCGATTCGATCCGCCAGACATTGTCGCTATCCCATCGCGCTCCGCTTGGCATCGGGGTGGCGGCCGGCGGCATGATCGACACCGACAGTGGATCGATCGTCGCGGTGAATCTCGCGCCTCTGCTGGCCGGCTTCCCGCTCGGCGCAGAATTATCCAGCCGCTTCGGGCTGGCCGCGCATGTCGATCACCATCCGCGTGCGCTGCTGGTGGGCGACCGCTGGTTCGGCATCGGCCGCGGCAAGCGCAATTTCGCCGTCATCTACACGGGCGAGGTACTTGGTGGCGCGCTCTTCCTGGATGGTCGCCTCTATCGCGGACAGGCCGGCGCTGGTGGCGAACTGGGCCACACTTTCGTTCAGGTGGACGGCATGCTGTGTCGTTGCGGACGGCGCGGCTGCTGGGAGACCATCGCCACATTAGGATGGCTGCGCCGGGAGGCGGAACAGGTCGGCCTTTCGTCGGCCGAGACGATGGATTCATCGCGTCTCGTCGCGCTGGCCGACGGTGGTGTGCGAGGAGCCGCCGAGCTGCTCGGTCGCTACGCACACAATGTGGCTGTCGGCATCGCCAATCTGCAGCAGACCATGGCGCCGAACTTCTTCGTTCTGCATGGCGATGTCGTCGGAGGCGGCCCCCGCATGCTCGAGGCGATTGCCGCACATGTCCGTGAGCTTGTGCCTTGGCGCCCCGGCGGCGATATCGAGCTGGTCATGGGAGATTTGGAGGACCGCGCTGCGTTACGCGGCGCGGCCGGGCTTGTTGTATCGGAACTGCTCCACTTCACGCTGTGAGAGCGGGCGTTATCCCATATACACGCCGCCAGTGACATTGATGCCTTGGCCGGTCATGAAGCGGGCGCCGTCCGAGCATAGGAACGTGGCGAGGCTCGCCACATCTCCCGGCGTCTCAAGCCGGCCGAGCGGCGTCTGCGCCACATAATCCTTGATCACCTGCTCGGGTGTCATGCCGCGCAGTTTCGCTTCCCACTCGACTTCACGATCCTGCATCGAAGTCTTGACGAAGCCGGGGCACACGGCATTGACGCGGATGCCTTGCGCCGCCACTTCGCGGGCGAGCGCCTGCGTCCAGCCCAGAACGGCGAATTTGCTGGCCGAGTAGTGGGCGAGGAGCGGCGCTCCGACCTTGGCGGCGAGCGATGCGGTATTGACGATGACGCCTTTCCGCGCCGTCTTCAGAAAGTAGCGGATCGCCGCCTGGTTGGTCAGGAAGACGCCCTTTATATTGACGCCGAAATTGAAGTCCCATTCTTCGTCAGTGAGGTCGATGGCGCGGTTCATCGTCGACACGCCGGCATTGGCGATCAGAATGTCGTAGCTTCCCGCCGTCTTCTCGATCAGACCGAAAGTCTTCTCGACCTCGGCGCGCTTGCTCACATCGAGTCCGAAAGCCAGGGCATCGGGACCGAGTGTCGCCGCGGTCGCCTTGGCCGCCTCAAGATTGAGATCGGCGAGCACGATGCGCACCCCATGGGCGGAAAGCGAGCTGGCGATAGCCCGGCCGATGCCGGTAGCACCGCCCGTGATAATGGCGGTCTTGCCCTTGAGGTCGGATCCGAGCGTGGACGTCATTGATGTTTCTGTCATAATTCCTCTCAAGATGTGCGGAAGCACACATAGCGTGACAGAATTACGGTGTAAACTGTGTTCGAATTTGTTTGATATCTATCTCGTTTGTGCTATCTCACACGGGAATTCACGCAACCCAGGGGGATTCAGATGGTATCACCATCAGAAACGCCTGACTCGAACGTAACAGATTCGCGTCCGGAGACTGGCCGGCGTCTGCCGGTCGAATTGCGCCAGGCGCATATTATTGAACAGCTGCGCAAGACCGGCTTCGTGTCGGTGGCCGAGGTGGCCGCCGCTCTTGCTGTCTCGGAAATGACGATCCGCCGCGATCTCATCGATCTCGAGACCGATGGACGTCTGGTCCGCACCCATGGCGGCGCCATCGCGCCTGAAGGTACGGCCGCACTCGCATTCGAACGTGAGGAGCCGGCATTCGAGCAGCGGCTGCGCCAGAACAACGCCGCCAAGGAAGCCATTGCCACGGTGGCGGCGAGCCTCCTCGGCACGCGCCAGTCGGTAGCGCTCGATGTCGGCAGCAGCGCCTTCGTGCTGGCGGCGCGCTTGCGCGCCCTTACCGGCATCAAGATTTTCACCAATTCCCTGCGCGTCGCCTCTTTGCTCGGCCGTGAAAGACGGGATGTCTATCTGCCGGGCGGCGAGGTGCGCGGCGACGAGATGTCGATCTGCGGCCCGACCGCCGTCGCTCAGTTCGAGCAGCTGTGGTTCGATATCGCCTTCATCGGCGCGGCGGGCCTCACCCAGGCCGGCCTCTTCGATTATTCGCTCGAGGACAGCGAGCTGAAGCGCGTCTATTTGCGCCGCTCCAGCCGCAAGGTGCTGCTCTGCGACGCCGCCAAATTCAACCGCCTGTCGCTCGTGCAGGTGGCCGCCCTCGACAGCATCGACATGCTGATCACCGACGCAACGCCTTCCGGTGAGCTCGCCGACGCATTGGCCAGCGCCAATGTCGAGGTCCGCCTCGCCAATCCTGCCACCATCACGTCTTGAACAATTAGAACACCACCAGGAGACTGACTATCATGCCGTTCGATTTCTTTGGCGCCAAGAAGAAGCCCGTCATCGCCATGGCCCATATCGGGGCCTTGCCGGGCAGCCCGCTCTATGATGCGGCGGGCGGCGTCGAGAAGCTCATTGCCGACGTTTTGAAGGACGTCGAAAAACTGCAGGACGGCGGCGTCGATGCCATCATGTTCGGCAACGAGAATGACCGCCCCTATGTGTTCGCGGCTCCCCATGAAGGCATTGCCGCGATGTCGGCGGTCGTCCAGGCGGTGAAGCCGGCGCTCAAGGTTCCCTTCGGCGTCAACTATCTCTGGGATCCCAAGGCCAGCGTGGCGATCGGCGCCGTGACCGGCGCGAAATTCGTGCGCGAGATCTTCACCGGCGTCTTCGCGTCCGACATGGGCATCTGGGAGCCCGACTGCGCCAACGCATCGCGCATGCGCCGCAATCTCGGCCGCGGCGACATGAAGCTCCTCTTCAACATCAATGCCGAATTCGCCCATTCGCTTGATCAGCGTCCGATCGAACTGCGCGCCAAGAGCGCCGTCTTCTCCTCTCTCGCCGATGCGATCCTGGTGTCCGGCCCGCTCACCGGCGAGCCCGCGGTACAGTCCGATCTGCGCAAGGTGAAGGATACGCTGAAGAACGTGCCGGTCTTCGCCAATACCGGCGTCAATATCGACAATGTCACCGACGTGCTCTCGGTCGCCGACGGCGTCGTCATCGGCACCCACTTCAAGGTCGACGGCAATACGTGGAACCCGGTCGATGGCGCTCGCGTCAAGCGCTTCATGGACAAGGTCTCAGGGCTCCGCTGACGGAACACACCCCATGACCTATGTCATCGGCCTCGATATCGGCACGACATCGACGATCGGCATCCTGATCGGCCTGCCCGACCGCATCGTTCATATCGCCTCGCGGCCGGTGACTTTGACCGCGCCCCATCCTGCTTGGGCCGAAGAAAATCCCGAGCAGTGGTGGGGGAATGTCTGCGAGATCACCCGCGAGTTGCTGGATGTGGGCGGTCTCAAGCCGCAAGACATCAAGGCCATCGGCACCGCCGGCATGCTGCCGGCGGTGGTATTGCTCGATGAAGATGGAAAGCTGCTCCGGCCCAGCATCCAGCAGAGCGATGCGCGCTGCGCCGCCGAAGTGGTCGAACTGCGCAAGCTTGTGGATGAAGAGGCCTTCACGCAGAAAACCGGCAATGGCGTCAACCAGCAGCTCGTCATCGCCAAGCTCCTGTGGATCAAGAAACACGAGCCGGAGATCTTCGCCAGGATCGCGACGGTCTTTGGCTCCTATGACTACATCAACTGGCGGCTGACCGGTGAGCGCGCCGTAGAGCACAACTGGGCGCTGGAAGGCGGCTTCATCAATCTCGCCACGCATGAGATCGACGACGACCTGGTAAAGCTCGCCGGCATTCAGCGTCAGGTGCTGCCGCGCAAGACCCTGTCGCATGATAAGCTGGGCGGCCTTACCGCCCAGGCGGCGCGGGAAACCGGCCTCGCCGAGGGAACGCCGGTCGTCGGCGGCGCCGCCGATCATATCGCTTCGGCACTCGCGGCCGGCATAGCCCGGCCCGGCGATGTTCTGCTCAAATTCGGCGGCTCCGTCGACGTGCTGATCGCCACCGACCGCGTGGCGCCGGATCCGCGCATGTATCTCGACTATCACCTGGTGCCCGGCCTCTATATGCCCAATGGCTGCATGGCGACCGGCGGTTCCGGCCTCAACTGGTTCGTCGCCAATTTCGCCGGCGGCGAGCGCCAGAAGGCGGATGAGGCCGGCCTCAACTTGCATCAGTGGCTCGACCGCCAGGCCGAGGACGTGCCGCCGGGCGCACAAGGGGTACGGATCCTGCCCTATTTCCTCGGCGAGAAAACGCCGGTCCACGACGCCGACGTCAGGGGCGCGATACTGGGCCTGAGCCTCGCGCATCAGCCCAAGCATCTCTGGCGCGCTTTGCTCGAGGCCTATGCCTATGGCATCGCCCATCATATCGAAGTGCTCAACGACATGGGCCACGCCACCGAGACCTATCTCGCCTCCGACGGCGGCTCGAAGAGCACGGTATGGATGCAGATCGTCTCCGACGTGCTGCAGAAGCCGGTGCAGCGGCTGGCCGGACATCCGGGCTCCTGTCTCGGTGCTGCCTATACGGCGGCGATGGGCATGGGGCTCGCCACGGACTGGTCTGCGATATCACGCTTCGTGAGCCTGGCCGACCGGCTCGAGCCCGACCCGGCCAAGGCCGAAACCTATGCTCAGGGCTATGCGCTCTTCCGCGAACTCTACCCGCCGATCGCGGCACTCGAAATCAAGGAGACATGATGACCATTCGCGCCGTAGCCTGGGATGTCGATGGTACGCTGGTGGACAGCGAGCCGCTGCATCACCATGCTTTGATCGCCGCTTGCGGTAACTGGAATGTCGATATTTCCGACATACCGGAGGACAGCTTCCGCGGCGTTCATATGAAGGATGTGTGGAAGGCACTTCAGCCGCGCATGCCCGCTTCGGCCACCTGGAACGAGTGGGACCGCGCCAATGACGATTATTATGTGCGTCATCGCCATGTCCTGAAGCCCATGCCGCTGGCGATCGACACTGTCAAGGCGCTCGACGAAGCGGGCATCACGCAGATCTGCGTCTCGAATGCCGGCCGGGTTATTCTCGATGCCAATATCGACGCTCTCGGCCTCGCCGATGTGATGCAGTTTACCCTCAGCCTCGACGATGTGGCGAAGGGCAAGCCCGATCCTGAATCCTATGCCACCGGCGTAGCAAGGCTCAAGCTCAGGCCCGACCAGACAGCGGCCGTCGAGGACAGTGCCACCGGCCGCCGCGCCGCGCGCGCCGCCGGCCTCGTGGTGATCGCCTATGATCTGGGCTGTGGCAGGCTTGCCGATGCGGACTACGTGACAAACGATCTGTCCCGGATATTATCCCTGCTAGCGGCCCATCGGCCGGAGAAGAAGCGCGGAGCGGGCGGAGCCTGACAATGGTGTACAAGATCGACGCGGAACGGGACCGGCAATATATAGCAGAGTTTCGTTCCACGCCGATCGGCGCCCATAGTCCCGGCCTCCAGCGTGTCCTCAATATCCTCCGTCACGACCCGACCGGCTATCAGGTCATTCTGATCTGCAGGAAGCCCTTTGCCGAATGGGTGCTGGGCACAATGCCGCCCAATCGTCTCGACGGTCCGATCGCCGTCGAGGACGATCGGATCTTCACCAGCCGGGAAGAGGCGGAGTGGGAAGTCTTCCGCCGGCGCTGGCGCCAGCATACGGGCGAGGACATCAACACGCCCTATCGCGATTGACGGGAAAGCGGGAACACCATGCTCAAGATCGTCGGCTATCCGGATCGCTATAGTGTGGCGCCTGGCGAGAATATCGCCTTTAATGTGTCACTCGAGGAAGGCACGCATTTCGACGCCCGTCTGGTTCGTGTCATCCATGGCGACTGCAACCCCGAAGGCCCAGGGCTCAAATTCCGGCATATCCCATCGGCTGCCGACGGCCGCTATCCCGGCAAGCCGCAGCGCATCGATGCCGGCTCCCATATGGTGGTCGAGAACTTCCCGGCTTTGGCTTCGGACTCCTTCACCTTCTTCGCGATGATCTGGCCGACCTTGCTGAAGCGGCAGGACCAGACATTGGTGGCGCAATGGGACGCCAGGCGCTCTAGCGGTTTCCGTATCGAGGTGACTGACGGCGGCCAGCTTGCCGTCCTTCTCGGAGATGGATCCGGCAAGATCGCGAGCCTCAAGAGCGGCAAGGCCATGCTGGAGCGGCAATGGTATGCGGTGGCGGTATCGATCGAACCAAAATCCGGCGAAGTGGCGCTCGATCAGCGGCCCATCCAACCTTATGCGCAGATTGCCGACCGTGCACATAGGAGCGGCAAGCTCGCGGTGTTGCCCAAGGCGCTCGACGCGCCCCTGATGATGGCCGGCTGTCCCGAACCCGACGGGACGATTGGTCGACATTTCGACGGCAAGATCGACAGCCCGCTCATCCTGGCGGGCCTCCATGAGGCCGGCCGCCAGGACGCCTATCTGCGGCCGGTCATCGATCCGTCCCTGCTCGGCGCCATCATCGCGCGCTGGGATTTCGCCAGGGACATCCGCGGCACGCGGACCGTGGATATCGGCCCTTCTGGCCATCACGGCCGCCTCGTGCATCTGCCGGCGCGCGGCATGAAGGGCTGGAACTGGACCGGCGAGGAGCATAGCTGGCTGCGCAAGCCTGAGCATTACGGCGCCATCCACTTCCACAGCGACGATATCTATGACGCCGGCTGGGAGACCTCGGTCGAGTTCACCGTGCCGGAAGACATCAAGAGCGGGCCTTACGCGCTGCATGTGCGCTCGGGCGAGACCGACCGCGAGGCGACGCGCGAGCAGTATCTCGCTTTCTTCGTGCGCCCGCCGCGTTCGCGCCAAGCGCGCGCCAACCGGCCGAAAATCCTTGTGCTGGCGTCCACCGCTTCCTATCTCGCTTACGCCAATCACGGCGAGCACATTACCGCGCGCGGCGCCGAGCGGCAAATGGCGCGGCTTCTGACCTTCGGCCATACCGATCTTTACATGTATGACCATCCCGAGCTCGGCGGCTCGCTCTACGATTGTCATGCCGACGGATCGGGCGTTTGCTATTCGTCGCGGCTCAGGCCCAATCTCAACTATGCGCCGCAATATCATTCCTGGCTCGGCGGCCATGGCTCCGGCCTCTATCAGTATAATGCCGACACACACCTCTATGACTGGCTCGACCATCATGGCGTCGACTACGACGTCATCACCGACGAGGACCTGCATGAGGACGGCTATGAGCTTCTGCGCGACTATCGCGTCGTCGTGACCGGCACTCATCCCGAATATCATTCGACGCCGATGTGGGACGCCATGAAGGCGTGGATCGATCGCGGCGGCCGGCTCATGTATATGGGGGGCAATGGCTGGTACTGGCGCATCGCCTTCCACGACGAGTTGCCAGGGGTCATCGAGGTGCGCCGCGCCGAGGACGGCATCCGCACCTGGGTGGCCGAACCCGGCGAATATTATCATTCCTTCACCGGCGAGTATGGCGGTCTGTGGCGGCGCATCGGCCGCGCCCCCAATGTGATCTGCGGCGTCGGCTTTATCGCCCAGGGCTTCGACGTGTCGTCCTATTATCGCCGCGCCCCCGATGCCGACAATCCGCGCGCCGCCTTCATCTTCGAGGGCGTCCCGGACGACATCATCGGCAATTTCGGCCTGATCGGCGGTGCGGCCTCCGGCATCGAGCTCGACTGCATCACCACCAATCTCGGCTCGCCACCCAACATGCTGCGTCTCGCGTCATCGGAGAACCACAATTCGATGATGATGCTCGTGAATGAAGAATTCACCATCGTGCCGCCCAATCTCGGCGGCGACCAGAATGAGCGCGTGCGCGCCGATCTCAGCTTCGGCGAGACACCGTCGGGCGGCGCCCTGTTCGCGACGTCGTCGATCGCCTGGTGTGGGTCGCTCTCGCATAACAACTATGACAACAACGTCTCGAAGATCACCTGGAACGTCCTCAGACGCTTCGCCAATCCGGAACCATTTCCATCGGCGTTCTGACACGCGCATTTATTTCCCTCCCCGGACTCATTCCCCCTCTCCCGCCTGCGGAAGAGGGTGCCCGATAGGGCGGGTGAGGGTGTTGGTTCGAATGTCACGCACCCTTCGAAGTTTTTTCCGGTTTCACGAAGGACACCCTCATCCGGCGCTTCGCGCCACCTTCTCCCGCAAGCGGGAGAAGGGGAAGTGACAAGGGGGGAAATCTCATGCCGGCCGGCTGAGCAGCGCGAAGGGACGGCCTGACGCTTTCGCGATCTCGACCGGCATGTCGACGCCATAGACATCGAGGATCGCCGAGCGGTCGAGCACATCCCGCGGCGCGCCTTGGCGGCGAATGCGCCCATCGGCCATCATCACCAGCCGGTCGGCATAGAGTGCCGCCAGGTTGATGTCATGCAGGATCATCAGCGCGCCGCCGCCTCCGGTCACATGGCGGCGCACCGCTTCCAGCGTCTGCAACTGATGACGGATGTCGAGATTGGATACCGGCTCGTCGAGCAACAGGAAGCCCGAACCATCCGGTCTTCCGGCCCAGGCCTGGCAGAGGACGCGTGCCAGATGCACGCGCTGCTGCTCGCCGCCGGACAGCTGCTGATGCAACCTTCCTTCGAAGCCTTCGAGGCCGACGGCCTTGAGCGCGCGCGGCAGAAGCCGCTGCGCTTCGGTCCGGCTCAGGCCGGCGCGGCCGGCTTCGAGGCCGAGGCGGACCACTTCGAAGACGGTGAACGGGAAGTTGAGCCCCGTCGATTGCGACAGGACGGCGCGCTCGCGCGCCAGCTCGTCGAGCGCAATGCGGGCGAGCGGTCTGCCGTCGAAACTGACTGAGCCTTCATCGGGATCGAGATCGCCGGTCAGCACCCTGAGCAGCGTGGACTTGCCGGCGCCGTTGGGCCCCAGGATGATGACGAGCTCGCCGCGCGCCAGAGTGAGCGACACGTCGCTGAGCACCGGGCGCGCGCCATAGCTGAGCGAGATATGGTCGGCGGAGAACATCAGAGGTCGACGAGATTGCGGTTGCGCAGCAGAATCCACAGGAAGAACGCGGCTCCCAGGATGGCGGTGACGATGCCGATCGGCAGTTCCGCCGGCGAGACGATGGTGCGGCTGATCATGTCGGCGCCGACCAGCAGTACGGCCCCCAGAAGCAGCGAGGCCAGCAGGAGGAAGCGGTGATCCGGCCCGATGAAGAGACGCAGGAGATGCGGCACGACGATGCCGAGGAAGCCGATCGTGCCGCTCACCGCCACGGCGGTGCCGGTCAGGAGCGCCACCGCGACGATGGCCGTGCGCTTGAGGATCTGCACCGGAATGCCGAGATGACGGGCTTCCGATTCACCTAGCGCCAGCGCGTTGAAGCCGCCGGCGAAAGCGAGGCCGAGCAGCAGGCCGATGGCGATGAAGGGCGTCGTGGCGAAAATCTTGGGCCAGCTGGCTCCCCCTAAGCTGCCGAGGCTCCAGAAGGTGAGCTCGCGTAATTGCTGGTCGTTGCTCATGAAGATGAGCACGCCGGTCGCCGCCATCATCAAGGCGGCGATGGCGATGCCGCCGAGAAGCATCGTGGCGATCGAGGTGCGCCCGCGCCGGGTGGCGATGAGATAGAGGCAGGTCGTGGCGACGAGGCCGCCGAAAAAGGCGCCGACCGGCAGCAGATAGATCATCGCCGCCGCGCCGAGAAGCGCCTCACCTAGAACGATAGCGGTAATGGCGGCGAAGCTCGCACCCGCCGAGACGCCGATGATGCCCGGATCGGCGAGCGGATTGCGGAACAGGCCTTGCAGCAGGGCGCCCGAAAAAGCGAGCGCGCCGCCGACCAGGATGGCGAGCAGGGTGCGTTGGCAGTCGCACGCTCCAGACGATGGCCTGGTCGCGCAAACTTACGGCGTCGGGCGTGAAGATCACCTGCAGCACGGTCGTGGCCGAAAGCGGCACCGGGCCGGTCATGATCGAGATCACGCAGGCTGCGGCGAGCAGCAGCCCCAGGCCCACCATCGCTAGCTTCGCCCGGCCGCTGCGGTCGCCTTCCATGCCGATCGTCGTATCGGGAGAGGTGTCGATCACCGTCACAGAGCGAGACCAGGATGCAGCGCCTTGGCGAGCTCGCGCGCGGCGGAAGGCGTGCGCGGTCCGAAGCCTAGGAGATAGGAGCCGTCCATGCGGATGAGCTTGCGGGTCCTGGCCGCCGGTATCTTCGAGAAAGGCTCCTGCGCGAAAAGCTCGTCGGCGCCGATATCACCCTCGCGCTCCATCATCACCACCGCTTCCGGCTGCGCGGCGATGATCGCTTCGGCGCTCGCCGGCTTGAAGCCGTTGAAGTCGGCGACCGCGTTTGTGCCGCCGGCGAGCGTGATGATTTCATTCGCCGAGGACTTGGCCCCTGCCGCCATGATGCGGCCGCCGATGAGGCTGAGCACGAACAGAGTGCGCGGGCGCGGCGCGTGGCCCAGGGCGGCCTTGAGGGCGGCCAGTTCGGCTTCGATCGATCTGGTGAGTGACGTCCCCTTCTCCTTCACGTCGAGAATCTCGGCGATGAGCGCGATCTTGCGGCCGATCGCCTCAGCGGTCGGGTTATAGTCGACGAGTGCGATCGGGACGCCGCTCTGTTTCAGGGCCGCGACCACTTCCGGCGGGCCTGAGCCGGCGCTCGCCAGGATCAGATCCGGCGATTGCGCGAGCACGCCTTCCGTCGACAGCGCCCGCATATAGCCGACCTTGGGGAGGGCCAGCACTGCCGGCGGGAAGGTGCTGGTGGTGTCGGTGGCGATCACGCGACGGCCTTCACCCAGCTCATGGATGATCTCGGTGACATCGCCGCCGATCGAGAGGATGCGGTCGAGCTTGCCGAGCGTGACGTCGTCGCCGGCCGCATCCTTGACGTTGCGGGCGATAAGCGGAGCGGAAGCCGACAGCGTGAAAACCGCAGCGGCGCCGGCGCTGAGCAGCCGGCGGCGGGAGACGCTTCGCATGGGGGGTGATCCTACTTGTTCAGGAGCAGGCCGCCGGAGCGGGTGATTCTCAGGCGATACATCTCGCCCTGATGCTCGATGCGGATCTCGGTCTTGTCGCGGAACAGATCGCGTGAGGAATAAGTGGTCTCGCCCTTCGCCGCCTCGCTCTCATAGGCGGCCGGGGTCTTCTGGGGGGCCGGTTCGTTAATGGGGGTCGGGTTGATCATGAGGTGCACCACTCCGCAGGTTTTGCGGAACGTGGCGATCAGCTAGTTCCGAGAAAGTCGTCAGGAAGAATAGTTGACTAATTAGGTCGGCTATTGCTAATCGTCAAGCATCATCTGGGGTTAGCCGGCAAATTCGGCGGCCCCCGATGCGCCAGCCCGCGAGCAAGCCTCAGATATTCCGGCAAGCCAGCCAGCCAGAGCAGATGAGAAACGGAACGAACGGATGGTCAAGATCCGCGCGTTCCCCTGTGCTTTCGAGGGCCGGCGCCGATGCGCGGCCGCAGATCTGAGGGAAGATGCCTATGACATTCATTGCCATGAACCGTTTCAAGGTGCCGAAGGATTCGGGTGCCGAATTCGAGCAAGTCTGGCTCAAGCGCGACAGCTATCTGAACGAGATGCAGGGCTTCGTCGAATTCCACCTGCTGCGCGGGCCGGAACTTGAGGATCACATTCTCTACTCCTCGCACACCGTGTGGCGTACTAAAGCCGATTTCGAGGCCTGGACCAATTCGGAAGGCTTCCGCAAGGCGCATGCCCGTGCCGGTGACAACTCCAACAAGAAGTTGTTCCTCGGCCATCCGCAATTCGAGGGCTTCGAGGCGATCCAGACGCTCACCGCGGCGTCCGCCGGAGCGGCGGCATGACCGTTGCGCTCAAAGAGAAGCCGGCCTCGGTCGCGGATGCCCTGAAGGCGAAGCCCGACGGCGTGCTCGAGGTCATCGCGGCGCAATGCGGCGTGCCGCTGCGCCGCGTCTTCGACGAGCTGCCGCAAGGGGCCGCGCGCCACGTGGCGGGCAGCCGCTTCGAGGAGATCTGGCAGGCGCTTACGCAATGGGGTGACGTGCTGTTCATCGTCCACACCACCGACATCGTGCTCGAATGCAAGGGGCCGCTGCCCGGTGGCACAGCTGCGCAAGGCTATTTCAACATCCATGGCGACAGCCCGATCGGCGGCCAT
Source organism: Nordella sp. HKS 07 (assembly GCF_011046735.1). Lineage (NCBI taxonomy): Bacteria > Pseudomonadati > Pseudomonadota > Alphaproteobacteria > Hyphomicrobiales > Nordella > Nordella sp. HKS 07. The sequence goes on from NZ_CP049258.1 coordinate 2,708,764, forward strand.
ATCAAGGCCGACCGCTGCGCCGCGATCTATTTCATCGACCGGCTGTTCCATGGCCGGCGCTCCTGCTCGGTGCAGTTCATCAACGGCGAGGGCGAGGCGATGTTCAAGGTCTTCGTCCGCCGCGACGAGAAGCGCGAGCTCATCGCCGATCAGCTGGCGCTGTTCGAGGCGCTGCGTGCGAAAGCAACACAATGACGTCACCCCGGCGAAAGCCGGGGCTCATTAAATTCGTGCCGAATGGATCCCGGCTTTCGCCGCTATCGTATGTACACATCTCGTGAGGGATGCGCCCTTACCCTCGCCCCGCTTTAGCGGGGAGAGGGAGGGGCCCATTGCGTAGCAATGGGAGGGTGAGGGGCCTTTACGAGATCGAGTTCGACCTCAGACAACTGAACGCTCGCACGACAAGCATGCCCTCACTGCGTCGGTGGCCGTGCCCCTCACCCTTCCCGCCGCTGCGCGTCGGGCCCCTTCCCTCTCCCCGCTGCGCTTCGCTTGCAGGGCGAGGGTAAAGCGGCAAGACGGTCATCAGATGTGTGAATCCGATAGCGGCTTTCGCTGGGATGACGGAATGTCGGACTGCCCGATCTTGTCCTCGTGCTCACCAGGTCCCATGCTGCAATTTCCCAAATTTTGGCCCATGATTGCAAGCGAAGATTTTTATCCGATCTTGCCGCCGAGCTCGTCCTCGATATGGATGCGGATGATCTCGTCGAAGGTCGTTTCCGCCTTGAAGCCCAGAGCAGCAGCGCGCTTTGTCTCGAAATCGCGCGGCCAGCCGGAGACGATTTTCATGATCACCGGATCGGGCTCGCGTCTTATGAGGCGGACCGCCTTCTCGCCGGCGACGCGGCGCAAAGCCTCGATCTGCTCGCCCACCGTCGCCGACAGTCCCGGCATGCTGAGATTGCGCCGCGCCCCCAGAGGCGCCAGGTCCATCGACATCGCACGAGTGAGAAATCCTACCGCTGAGCGCGGACTCGCATGCCAGTGGCGCACATCCTCGCCAACAGGGAGGATCGCTTCCTGGCCCGCCAGAGGCTCGCGCAGGATGTTGGAGAAGAAGCCCGACGCCGCCTTGTTCGGCTTGCCGGGCCTGACGCAGATGGTCGGCAGGCGGATGCCGATGCCGTCGAAGAAGCCGCGCCGCGTATAGTCGGCGAGCAGCAATTCGCCGATCGCCTTCTGCGTGCCGTAGGAAGTGAGCGGTGTCGTGAAATACTCGTCCCCGATCTTCTCCGGAAAGGGTGCCCCGAAGACGGCGATCGAAGAGGTGAAGACGACGCGGGGTCTGTAGGGCGACTTCATGCCTTCCCGGCGGATCGCCTCGAACAGCGCCCGCGTCGCGTCGAGATTGATGCGATAGCCACGGTCGAAATCGGCTTCGGCCTCACCTGATACGATGGCCGCCAGATGCACGATGAAATCGGGCCGCTCCGCAATGAGGCTCTCCGCGACGCCGTCCTCCGCCAGATCACAGGCGCGCGTGACAACCTTGCCCTTGAAGCCCGCCGGCGTCTCGGGAGCGATGACATCGACGAGGGTGAACTGATCGGCGCTGCCGTCCGCCACCAGTCTGTTCGTGAGCTTGCGGCCGACCATGCCGGCGGCTCCGATGATGAGAATATGCATGATGCTATAGGGCCACAGTCCGTCTTTCGGCTCAAGTCAATAAGTGGCGGTGAAGCCGCCATCGACGACCAGCACCGTGCCGGTGACATAGAGGCTGTCGTCGCTGGCGAGGAAGAGGATGGGGCCGGCGACATCGTCCGCCTTGCCGGCGCGCCGGAGCGGCATGCGGCCATATTTGAAATAGATGTCCTGGAACCAGTCCGTCTTGTGCTCATGCGGCGTGTCGTGCTTCTGCTCGGCCATGCGCGTGTCGATATAGCCGGGCGCCACCGCATTGGCCCTTATGCCGAATGGGCCGAAATCCACCGCCATGCAACGGGTGAGATTGACGAGGCCGCCTTTCGCTGTCGCATAGGCCATGGCATGCGGCTGGCCGCGTATGCCCTGCACCGAGGCGATATTGACGATGCTGCCCGACGGGCTCTGCTTGAGAAGCGGCAAAGCGGCGCGCGCCACAAGAAGTGCCGAGTCGAGATTGATGGCGAGCACGTGCCGCCAGCGCGTTTCGTCGAGCTCCTCGATCGGGGTGTCGTCGGAAATGGCGGCATTGTTGACCACGATGTCGATGCGGCCCCAGTTGTTCGCCGCCTTGGCCACCATGCGTTCAACGCTCGCGGCATCGGCGACGTCGCAGGCAATGGCGTCGACCGCGAGACCTTGCCGCGTGAGATCCGCTGCGGCTTCCGCCAGCGTTTCCGCGTCGATGTCGGAGAGGAGCACGCGCGCCTCTTCCTCGGCGAGCCGCTTCGCCGCCGCGAGGCCGATGCCGCGCGCGGCACCGGTCACCAATGCGACGCGTCCGGATAGGCGTTTTGACATCTACCTTCTCCTGATCTTCCGGACCCCACCCGGCGCTTCGCGCCACCCTCCCCGCAAGAGGCGGGGAGGGAGATATGGTTCACTTCTCCCTCCTCGCGCGAATGCGCGGGGAGGGTGGCGAGCGAAGCGAGCCGGGTGGGGCGAGGGCAATCTCACTCCGGATGGATGCGAAAATCCTTGCCTTCCGGCAAGGTCTGGCCGCCGTCGACGATGATGGTCGTGCCGGTGATATAGGACGCCTCGTCGGAGGCGAGAAACAAGGTCGCATTGGCGATGTCGCGTGGGGCTCCGAGCCGGCCGAGCGGGATCGCGTCTTCCATGTTCCTGATGAAGGCCTCAGAGCGGTGCTCGACGATCGCCTCGGTCAGGATATTGCCGGGCTCGATGCCGTTGACGGTGATACCGTAACCGGCGAATTCGAGCGCCGCCGCCTTGATGAAGCCGTTGATGCCGGCCTTGCTCGCCGAATAATGGCCATGGCCGGGGCTCGTCACGCGGGGACCGGTGATCGAGGAGGTGAACACCATCCGCCCGTAGCCTTTGGGCTTCATGACGGCAAGCGCGGCGCGTGCCGCGAGGAACGTGCCTTTGAGATTGACCGCCAGCACGCTGTCCCATTCTTGCGGGGTGATGTTCTCGATCAGCGTCCAGGGATAGATGCCGGCATTCTGCACCAATATGTCGAGGCCGCCGAAAAAACCGACCGTATCGGCGACAGCGCGCTCGACATCTTCCTCACGCGCGATATTGACGGCGATGAAGCGGGCGCCGAGGCGTTTCGCCGTGACCTTGCCGGCTTCCGCGTCATTGTCGGCGAGCACCACCTGCGCGCCTTCCTCGATGAAGCGCTCGACGATGGCAGCACCAATGCCGCGCGCCGCGCCGATGACCAGCGCGGTGCGGTTCTTCAGTCTTTCGGTCATGCGAGTCTCTGCCGGATCTGAAGCTTGACGGTGTCGAGCAGGACGGCGGCGAGCACCATGCCGCCCAGGATCATCTGGGTGTAATGGACAGGCAGCGCCATGACATTCATGGCCGTCTGGATGGACGAGAGCAGGAGCACGCCGGCATAGACGCCGGGCAATTGCCCGATGCCGCCCTTGAGGCTGACGCCGCCGATGACCACCGCGGCGAAAGCGCGGAACAGCATGCCGATGCCGAGATTGGCGGTGGCGCCCGAGGTGCGGATGGCGAGCAGCCAGCCGGCGATCCCGGCGATGGCGCCGGCGAGGACGAAGGCGATGAGGACGAGCTTGTCGACCTTGATTCCGGCGCGGAAGGCGGCGGTGGAGTTGCCGCCGATCATGATCACATGGCGGCCGAACGGCGTCTTCGCCATGATGAAGGTGAAGACGACGAAGCAGGCAATGGCGATCCAGGCGATGAGCGGAATGCCGAGAACGGTCTCGATGCCGATGACGCGCAGAGCCGGCGCCAGGTCCTGAGCGGAACGGCCGCCTGAAATGGCATCGACCATGCCGCGCACATAGATATAGGAGGCGAGGGTCACGATGAAGGCGTTCATGCGGAGCTTGACCACCAGCCAGCCATTGACACCCCCGATGATGGAGCCGACCAGTATGGCGACGGTGAGCGACACGGGAATGACCAGCCATTCGGGCGTCAGCTCTATTCCCAAACCGATGCCGCGGGAGCAGAACAATATGCCGGTGATCATCGCGGTGAGGCCGGCGACCGATCTCGACCGAGAGATCCATATGGCCGGCGATGACGACGATGGCGAGGCCGATGGCCATGACGCCGACAAAGGTCGACTGCTCGATGATGTTCACGAAGATCCCGGTCTGGAAGAAATTGGGGATCGTCAGCGAAAACACGGCGAGCACGATCGCGAGAATGAACCAGACGAGATTGTCGAGGACGAATTCGACAAGCGCCCGCTGCCGGGAACTGATCATCATTTGACTCCGTAGGGGTGTTTCCCCCTCTCACATCCTTCGGACGGGAGAGGGGGAGCAGTTGCCGGCGCATGATAAGATCAGGCGATCCCATACCCTCATGCTGAGGTGCGACCCCGGCCTTGAGCCGGGGGAGCCTCGAAGCATGATCCAGCTTCACAGGTCTTGCCGCTGGCCACCCTTCGAGGGCCGCTGCGCGGCCACCTCAGGGTGAGGGGTGTGGGCGGAACCAATCTGATCACGCTTTGGTTCTTCGCTTAGGCTTATTCGACAGGCTTCACCGGCTCGGTTGGGGCCTTCATGTTGCCCCAGAAGCGCGGCTCGTCGATATTGTCCTTGGTGATCGCCGCACCCGGGATCTTGATATTGGGGCCCCAGCTTTCCATGGTCAGCGTCGAATCGAGGCCGAGCACCTTGTAGCTGCCGGGCTTGATCTCCTGCTTGTTCACCACCTTGTCGGCGAACATGGCGATCGCCGCGGCCTGGGCATAAAGCGGCTGCTCCACCTCGACATTCTCCCAGCCCTTGCGGATGAGATCGAGGCCGACGGGCGCGCCGTTCGACGAGACGAGCATGACGTCGCCCGGCTTCTTGCCTTTGGCCTCGAGCGAGGCGACGGCGGCGACGGCGAGATGCGCCGCATGCACGAAGATCAGGTCGATGTCGGGATTGGCGACGAGCTGGTCGGCGACGATCGTGCCGGCATTGGAGGCTTCCCACTGCATGGCGGGCAGCGAGATGATCTGCACGCCCGGGAAGTCCTTCATCTTCTCCTCGAAGCCCTTCTGGATGTCGAGCGTATAGGGATCGGCCGGATCGCCCAGCACCTGGAGGACCTTGCCCTTCACATCGCCCTTCTTCTCCTTCAGCAGGCGCTGGATCTCGCCCGCCGCGACATGGCCGATCTCGACCGTGCCGGCGACGGACGTGAAGTCCGACGGCGACGAGGTGATCTGGCGGTCGAAGATCATGACCGGGATGCCGGCGGCGCGGGCTTTCTCCATCGACGGCACCAATGCGTTGAAGTCGACGGCGGCGAGAATGATCGCCTTGGGCTTCAGATTGATGACGTCGTTCATCTGGCTCTGCTGGATGTCGGTCTTGTTGTCGGCATTGAGCGTCACCGTCTCATAGCCGACATCCTTCAGGAATTTCTCGAGGGCCTTGACCGACTCCGTCTGGAACTCGTCGAGCAGCGTCGGCACCATGTAATAGATCTTGCCCTTCGACTGCGCGAAGGCCGGCGTCGTGAGCGCGATTGCCGCGATGGCCAGCGCGCCCAGCAGGGTACTCAGCAGGCGTCTCATGGGTTTCCTCCTTGGTTTTGAATCAGGCATGCAGTTGTGGCTTCTTTTCTTGGGCGCGGCCGATCGTGGCCTCGCCGGTGATCATGCGGATGACTTCCTCGGGGGTCGTCGCGTCGTGCCTGACATCACCCGCCACCTTGCCCTGGCGGATGACCACGATGCGGTCGGCCACCTGGAAGGCTTGCGCCATGATATGGGTGATGATGACGACGCCGATGCCTTGCGCCGCGACGCGCTTGATCATGTCGAGGCCGCGCCGCGTCTGCTCGACGCCCAAAGCGGCGAAGGGCTCGTCGAGCAGCACCAGCTTGCCGCCCCAATGGACGAAGCGGTTGAGCTCGATCGCCTGGCGCTGGCCGCCCGAGAGATGCTCGACATTGGTCCGGAGCGACGGGATGCGCGTGCCGGCGCTGGCGAGCGCCTTGTCGACCGCGTCATACATCTCTTTTTCCTGCAGGACGGGAATGCCGAAATAGTGCTTCACGATCTCGCGGCCCATGAAGAAATTGGCGACGACGTCGACATTCGTGCACAGCGACAGGTCCTGATAGACGGTTTCGATGCCGGCCGCCTTGGCTTCGGCGGGCGAATAGAACTTGCGTTCCTCACCGTCGAAGAGCATGCGCCCTGACGTAGCCTGTAGGCCACCCGCTATGATCTTGACCAGGGTCGACTTGCCGGCGCCGTTGTCGCCCAGAAGCGCCACCACCTCGCCGCGCGAGATGTCGAAGCTGACGCCGCGCAGCGCCTCGATGGCGCCGAAATTGCGGGTGATGTTTTCGAGCCTGAGGAGGGGGACCTGGTCGCTCACGCCGCTTGCTCCGCTTTGGGTTTCTGCATCAGAGGATCGGGGTCGTCGTCGCCGGCCGAGCCGATGCGCGGCGCCATGACGCTGGAGAAGGCAAGCGCCGCGGCGCCGCGTAAAAGCGCCGCCTTGCCGGTCATCGACAGAATGAGGCGCGGCACCTGGCGGTCGCGCCTGGCGGAGACCGACGGCAGCAACGGTTCGGCGGCGCGCACGAGCTTTTTCATGATGCCTTCGGGGGCGAGGCCGCCGAAAATGATCGTCTCCGGATCGAAGAGATTCTCGATCGCCAGGATCGCCGTGCGCAGAAGCGGTGCCGCTTCCGCGATCCACCCCTCTTCGCCGACGATCTTCGAGCGCCGCTCCAGCGCCTCGACGGAAAGATAACGCTCGAGGCAGCCGCGATTGCCGCAGGACGGGCAGAATTCGCCATCGGGGATGAAGGGCACATGGCCGATCTCGCCGGCATTGCCGCGCGAGCCGCGCAGGACGTGGCCTTCATGGACGAGGCGGCCGCCGGTGCCGAAGCCGAGATAGAGATAATAGAATTCGTGCAAGGCCCGCCCGGCGCCATAGAGGCGCTCGCTCAGCGCCGCCGAGGCGACGTCGCCGCCGACAAAGGCCGGAAGCCCGGTCGCGGCATGGAGCCGTTCGGCGATCGGCACGCCTGTCCAGCCTTCGAGCGTCGTCGGCCCGACGAAGCTCATGGCTTCGACATCGAAGGGACCGGGCATCGCCATGCCGAGGCCCAGCATGCGGCCCTTGGGACGAAGGGCGCGCAGTTCGGCGCTGATGCGCGCGATCTCGGCGAAGGTGGCAGCGGGATCGGGATTGGCCATCTCGCGGCCTTGGGCGCCGATGATGTCGCCGGCGAGATTGACCAGTGCAACGTCGACACCGAGGGGCGACACATTGGCGCCGATGGCGAAGCCGCCGTCGGGATTGAGGGTGAGCGCGGTCGCCGGATATCCGCGGCCCTTCGGCTCTTCGCGGGCGCCGATGATGAAATCCTGCTCCTCGAGCTCGCGGATGATGGTCGAGACGGTCTGGACGGTGAGGCCGACGCGCCGCGCGATCTCTGCCCGCGCGATCGGGCCGTGCAGCCGGATCGCTTCCAGCACGATCCTGCGGTTGTACGGCCTTCCCGTTTCCTGGTTGGTTCCTCTGAGCACCATGTTCCTGGCGTCTCCCTGGCGTAAGGCTATCATTGGAAAAAAGATTAAGTCAAATGGATTTCAAAAAAACCCGGATGCAGGGAATTGCAGGGATTTGCAGGGTATTTTCGCGTTTTTGCGATGGGTACATAACAATATCAAGGACTTGATCGGAATCGAGCCGTCCGGAGCAGGGAATTGCGTCTGTGTGCCTTCAGTCTTCGGCGGTCGTCCAACCATCCCATCGATCATGCGCGGAACTCCTCATCCCTTGACTTGTTGGACATAACTAGAACAGAAAAAACCACGGATGAAAGTGGAAAAGGGAGGTGGCCATGGCCGGCGACGCAACGAACACCGAAGGCGACGAAACTCACGTCGGTTATGGCCGCCCGCCCAAATCGACACGTTTCCGCAAGGGCCAGTCGGGCAATCCGGCGGGAAAGCTCAAGGGGACCCGGAACCGGCGTGACTTTCCTGGCGAGCAGCTGCGTGCGCTGTTGCTCAAGGAGGCCTATCGGCCGGTCAAGGTGAAGGTCGGACGGAAGGAGGTCACCATGCCGCTGGCCCAGGCGGTGATCAGATCACTCACCGACGCCGCCACCAAAGGCGAGGCGCGGGCGCAGACCACTTTCTTCAAGATGCTGAGCGCCAGCGAGGCCGAGGCCGCGGCAGCGGCGAAGGAAGAGACGCCCGATGAAATGCCCGAGCCGGAAGTGCCGGAGTTCGAGATACAAATTGTCGATGTCGTCGACGGCCGTCCTGTGCCGGCGGAGGTGATTTATCCGGACGAGCTGGAGGAGAATGGTGAGGGGACGCGAACTGGCGGGTGAAGTTTCGGGAGCTGATGTCATTGAGGCTTGCGGTCGGCATTTGGTCACCCGACTAGCCTATGCCGATGGTTGAGGCGAAGGCGGTCACGCCCTATTGCTCAACGCCGCGAACCAGCATCAAAAGTCTCTCAGGCGATCGAAAATGTCACCCTCGTCGCCGTCGTCACAGAATAGGCCAGCTGGCAAAGCCTATTGGTGAGTTGTTGGGAAAATGCAATGAAAGTCATGTCGAGGCGGATATCCCAATATCCGAAGGTCGCTTCATATCCGCTTATGTCCGATGCCCCTGAATCGCGACACGAGATCGGGCGCGGGGGCAGGCCACTTTCTTCAAAGCGTTCTGCGCCAGCGAAGCCGAGGCGGTTGTGCGGGACGAGATGTCGGACAAAATGCTCGAAGCGCTCAAAGAGGACCTCATTCGGCAATACCGCCCCGCTCTCAACCTCCACCGACGGCGCATGATTCCTGCATCATCCCGCCCTCCCTCATCCGCACAATCTCCTCCGCCACCAGATGTTGGAGCGCCCAGAGATTGCGGTCGCGGATGCCGAGCTCTTCCAGCTTCGCGACCGTCTGCTGAAGATATTCAGCCGCCGAGCCCAGATGTCCGCAGGCGCGGGCGAGATTGTGCGCCACTTTGCTCAAGGGCCATTTGCCGACATAGGTGTCTAGGCGCGAGGGATGGGCGTAGAAGGCAAGCGCCGGGACAGGGCCTTGCGCGGTGCGCGCCGATACCCAGCGCACGCTGTCGAGCGCCTCATGGCTGCCGAGCTCGCGCTGCAACAGGAGATCGAGGTCATGTACCTCGTTGCTGGGGGCGAGGCGATAGACGACGCCTTCGCAACTGCCGCCGCGCTCGAGGCACATCATGAGGCCGGGCTGCTCGGGCGTGCCGCGCCAGCGTGTCAGCGACATGCAGAAAGACCGGTGCCAGCCATGGATGACGGCGCGCCGCTGCTCGGCATATTGCGCTTCCGGCTTCCAGATCAGCGATCCGTAGGCGAAGAGCCATACGGCGCCTTCGCCTTCGCTGTCGGGCCGACGTCCAAGCAGGGACGCCGCCGCGGCACGGTAGTCGTCATCGTCGAAATATTCATATTTGAGGTCGGGGCCCAGATCCACGGCGGGCCTGGCGCAGAGCGCGACCAGATCTGAGGTGAGCGTCATGACGCGCCGTTTCGGCGCCTTCGTCACGCGCGCCATACAAAGCCGGTGCGCGAATGCACATAGAAGACGTAGGTGCGGCCGTTCCTCTGCGCATAGAACGAGAAGACGGTGGACGTGCAGCTCTTGACCCTGACCGGGTTGTAGCCCTGCTCGCGCACCATATGGCGCGCCGTGTTGCAGGATATCTTATAGTTGTCATGGTTCTTGACGCGCAGCTTGGTCGTATTCGCCTCGGCGCCCGTGTCGGGTACCGCAAGGGCAAAGAGCGAGGCCGTAACGGCGAGGGCGGCGAGCGTCTTCATGGTCGTCAACTCCAAAGCCTAAGTTTAGCGTACATCCCGGCGATGTGGAAATACCACGCCGGATGCCCTGACTATTACGCTCGAGGTCGCTTTAGGTTTCCACCCTTTGTCCAGACGCGGGGCTTTCGGACGACACGGAGAAATATCCCAATATGGGACGGAAGGCGCAATTCCGGACCTCCTAACCATTGGCAGGAACCTTTCAAGGCGGTATCGTATTAGATCACGATGAGTTTGGATTGAATCAATCCAAACTCATAAACGTGATCGATTCTTATATGTTACCGCGGGATTCTTGCGAAAAACCGGTGCCCACTTTTTCGCATCCCGCGCTAGGACGAGACAGGTGCTGGCGATCCGAGGAGCAGGCTGCGACAGCGCCAAAGGCGATGACCGGCAGGTCGCGTTCTTCGGCGAAGTCTCGACGTGATGACCTGAGCCCCATGCGGCGTGGTGCTTCATCAGCGCCGCGACATAATCAAAAGTCCGAGAGGAGAACCGTGAATGGCCGTTCTTCGACTTGTCTCAGCCGCCGGATGCGCCGCCGCCATCGGCCTTCTTCTGTGCATCGGTTTTGCCGGGCCCGCTCTCGCGGAAGACTTCGACATCGACGTTCCGGGACTCGAACCGACGGTCGCACCCGTTGCCGAGGGTGTTACGCTCTTCGAGAATGTACGGGTCTTCGACGGGAGCTCTCCCGATCTTTCGCCGCCTTCGAACGTGCTGGTGCGAGGCAATATCATCGAGCGCATCTCCGCGGCCAAGATCGACGCCGGCGCTGGGGCGCGGATCATCGCCGGCGACGGCCGCGTCCTGATGCCGGGTCTCATCGACTCGCATTGGCATGCCATCATGGCGGCGACGCCGCAGCCGGTCATGATGAGTGCCGATCCGTCCTATGTGCATTATCGCGCCGCGCGCGAGGCCGAAGCGACTTTGATGCGCGGCTTCACGACTATCCGCGACCTCGGCGGTCCGACTTTCGGCCTCAAGCGGGCGATCGATGAAGGCATCATTCCGGGGCCGCGCATCTATCCCTCCGGCGCCTTCATCTCGCAAACCTCAGGGCATGGCGATTTCCGCTTCCTGTTCGAGCTGCCGCGCCAGCCGGGCGGCCCCTTGAGCTACACCGAGCGGGTGGGCATTGCCGCCATCGCCGACAGTCCCGACGAGGTGCGCCTGCGCGTGCGCGAGCAGCTCCGCAATGGCGCAAGCCAGATCAAGCTGATGGCGGGCGGCGGCGTCAGCTCGCCGCATAACCCGATCGAGTCCCTGCAGTTCACCCCGGCCGAAATGCGGGCCGCCGTCGAAGCGGCGTCCGACTGGGGGACCTATGTCACGGTCCATGCCTATACATCGGCCGCCGTCCGCCGCGCCCTCGATGCCGGCGTCAAATGCATCGATCATGGCCAGCTGATCGACGATGCGACCGCGAAACTGATCAAGGAGAAGGACGTCTGGTGGAGCCTCCAGCCCCTGAGCTATGACGCGGAGGTGTTCGCGCGCATGAGCCCGGTGTCGCAGAAGAAGGCTCTTGAGGTCTTCGCCGGAACGGAAAACGCCTACAAGATGGCGGTGAAATATGACATCAAGACGGTCTTTGGCGCCGACATCCTTTTTGATCCGGTCGCCGCCAGCCGCCAGGGCAGCTATCTCGCCATGCTGTCCAGGTGGATGACGCCCGCCCAGGCGCTCAAATCCGCGACAGCGAATGCCGGCGAACTGCTGGCGCTCTCAGGCTTCATCAATCCCTATCCGGGAAAGCTCGGCGTCGTGCAGGAGGGTGCGCTGGCCGATCTGCTTCTCGTCGACGGCAATCCGCTGGCGGATCTCAATCTGGTGTCCGATCCGCAAAAGAACTTCGTCGTGATCATGAAGGATGGAAGAATATTCAAGGACGGCTTATCCAAATAAAAATGGAGAATGTCCATGCGTCCACATCTGTTGCTCTGCTTCGGCCTGGCTTTGAGCCTGGCGGAGCCGGTCGCCTTGCCGCCCCCCGCGCAAGCCGTCACGATCAACATACATATCGGCTCGAACCTCAATCAGGGCCGCGCCATCTCCTGCCGGGACGGCGAGCGGATCCTGCGCAATCGCGGTTTTCGCGATGTCCGGCGCGTCAATTGCAGCGGGCGATTCTTCGTCTATCGGGCCTGGCGCGGCGGGAGACGATATGAGATCGCGGTGAACCGGCATAATGGCCGCGTCGTCGACGTGCGTCGTCTCAGAAGGTGATGACTTCTCCACGCTTTCCCAGCCCGTCATGGCCGGGCTTGACCCGGCCATCCAGACTCGACGTCTCGCAGCCGGTGCATGGATAGGCTGGATGGCCGCCTCGAGGGCGGCGGTGACGAGATGGAGAGTGCTCCACTCGCTGCCCCAGCCCGTCATGGCCGGGCTTCGACCCGGCCATCCAGTCTCGACGTCTCGCGGCCGCTGCATGGATAGGCTGGATGGCCGCCTCGAGGGCGGCCATGACGAGATGGAGAGCGCTCCACTCGCTGCCCGAGCCCGTCATGGCCCGGTCATCCAGTCTCGACATCTCGCAGCTGTTGCATGGATAGGCTGGATGGCCGCCTCAAGGGCGGCCATGACGAGTTAAGCAAACGGCCGCGCCCCCCGCTCGTCATGGCCGGGCCCCGACCCGGCCATCCAGTTGGGACGCCATACAGCTGCTGCGCGGATAGGCTGGATGGCCGCCTCGAGGGCGGCCATGACGAGATGGAGAGTGCTTCGCGCGATGCCCCGGCCCGTCATGGCCGGGCGTCGACCCGGCCATCCAGTCTCGGCACCTTGCACCTGCTGCATGGATAGGCTGGGTGGCCGCCTTGAGGGCGGCCACGTGCTAAACATTCAACTAAACTTCTCAATTCAATATCTTACCGTTATGCAGCGAAAATCCCTTCGCAGTTGCACGTCTACGCGCTTGTGTTGTTTAGTAATTGGTGTCTTAATAAACAAAATTACTTAACAACGAAATTCGGCCGCGCGCCCTGAGGCGCCTGAGCCGAAGCGCATCGCGGAAGCCGTTCCGGCGGCCGGATGCGGATGGCAACGGGAGAAGACCTCATGAAGACTATGCTGAAGACTGCAGCGGCGTTCGGTCTTGCCGCTTTCGCCGCCGCCGCCGGCCAGTCGAGGGCCGAAGCGGCTGAGCTGACTTTGTGCTGGGCGGCCTGGGATCCGGCCAATGCGCTGGTCGAGCTGTCCAAGGATTTCGAGAAACAGTCGGGCATCACGATGAAGTTCGAATTCGTGCCCTGGCCCAATTTCGCCGACCGCATGCTCAACGAGCTCAATTCGGGCGGCAAGCTCTGCGATCTGCTGATCGGCGATTCGCAATGGATCGGCGGCGCCGCCGAGAACGGCAATTACGTGAAGCTCAATGATTTCTTCGACAAGGAAGGGATCAAGATGGCGGACTTCGCGCCCGCCACCGTCTATGCCTATTCGACCTGGCCCAAGGGCACGCCCAATTACTGGGCGCTGCCGGCGATGGGCGACGCCAATGGCTGGTTCTACCGCAAGGACTGGTTCGCCAAGCCGGAGCTCCAGGCCGAGTTCAAGAGCAAATACAACCGCGATCTCAGCGTCCCCAAAACCTGGGACGAACTCAAGCAGGTGGCGGAGTTCTTCCAGGGCCGCGAGATCGACGGCAAGAAGGTCTATGGCGCGGCGATCTTCACCGAGCGGGCGTCGGAAGGCATCACCATGGGCGCCACCTCGGCGCTTTATTCCTTCGGTTTCAAATATGAGACAGAGCCCGGCTCCTACCGGATGGAAGGGGCGGTCAATTCCGAGGACGCCGTCAAGGGCCTCGAATTCTACAAGTCCCTCTACAAATGCTGCACGCCGCCGGGCTACACCGACAGCTATATGGGCGAGGGGCTCGATGCCTTCAAATCGGGCCAGGTCGCCATGATGATGAACTGGTTCGCCTTCATGCCCGGCATGTACAAGGACGAGAAGGTCGGCGGTGAACATGTCGGCTTCTTCGTTAACCCGGCGCAGAAGGTCGCCGCCTCGACGCTGGGCGGGCAGGGCATCTCGGTCGTCTCCAACACCGACAACATGGATGGCGCGCTTGCTTACATCAAATGGTTCGCGCAGCCCGAGGTGCAGAAGAAATGGTGGTCGCTGGGCGGCTATTCCTGCCTCAATGCGGTGCTGAACGATCCTTCCTTCAAGGACTCGCAGCCTTTCGCCGGCCAGTTCCTCGAGGCGATGGGCGGCGTCCAGGACTTCTGGCAGGAGCCGGCCTATGCCTCGCTCCTCCAGGCCATGCAGAAGCGCCTGCATGACTATGTCGTCGCCGATCAGGGCACGGCCAAGGAGGCGCTCGACAAGCTGATCGCCGACTGGACCGAGGTCTTCAAGGAAGAAGGCAAGATCAGCAACTAGGTCGGCTCTCGCGCTCCCCCGTCATTCCCCCTCTCCCGCTTGCGGGAGAGGGTGGCCGAAGGCCGGGTGAGGGTGTCAGGCAGTCGATCCGAACACTGCCGAGAGCCACCACGCGGCGCGATACACCCTTCTCCCGCAAGCGGGAGAAGGGGAAACCTGGCAGAGCACGCCCAGAGGCACCCTGGATATGAGCATGGCGACGACAGAGGATCGAGCACAGAGCGGGATCGCCGATCAGGCGGCGGGCACCACAGCACCCGTCATGGCCCGGCGCATGCGCGGCCTCTCCGACAAGGCGATCGCCTGGGTCTTCATTGCGCCGACCATCGTCCTCCTCCTGGTGATCAACATCTTTCCGCTGATCTGGACGATCTATCTCTCCTTCACCAACTACCAGGCGAACCGTCCCAACCGGCCGATCACTTATGTCGGCACCAGATGGTATCAGGACATATTGAGCTCGCCCGATGTGTGGGCGGCGATGCAGGCGACCGCGCATTTCGTCTTCTGGACCATCCTGCTGCAGACGCTTATCGGCTTCGGCCTCGCCTATCTCATCGACCGTAAGTTCCGCGGCCACGCCTTCTGGACGACCATCATCCTCATCCCGATGATGCTGTCGCCGGCGGTGGTCGGCAATTTCTGGAAGTTCCTCTATCAGCCGCAGATCGGGCTCTTCAACACCGTCGTCTCGTTCTTCACCGGCATCGAGCCGTCGTCCTTCGAGATGCTGGGCTCGGTTCATCTGTCGCCCTGGTCGATCATCATCGTCGATACCTGGATGTGGACGCCCTATGTGATGCTGATCTGCCTCGCGGGCTTAAGATCCATCCCCGACTACATCTATGAGGCGGCCGAGGTCGACCGCGCCTCGCCGTGGCGGCAATTCTGGTCGATCACGCTGCCCATGGCGCTGCCCTTCATCATGCTCGCCGTGCTGTTCCGCGGCATCGAGAATTTCAAGATGTTCGACATGGTCAATCTCCTGACCGGCGGCGGACCCGGATCGACCACCGAAGTCGCCTCGATCACGCTCAAGCGCGAGGCTTTCGAGAAGTGGCGCACCGGCTATTCCTCGGCCTTCGCCATCATCCTTTTCGTCGCCGTCTTCGGCCTCGCCAATATCTATGTGAAGGCGCTCAACCGGGTGAAGCAGAGATGAGCCAGGCCCTGACCACCGCCCATTCCGTCGTCGCCCCTTCGGCGCTGTCGAAGAAGGTCGCCGGGACGATCGTCATCCTCTATGCCGTCGTCTCGATGATCCCGCTCGCCTGGATCCTGATGACCGGCTTCAAGACGCCACCCGATTCGATCGCCTATCCGCCCAAGTTCGTCTTCCAGCCTTCGCTCGAAGGCTACTGCAATCTCTTCACCACCCGCACGCGCCAGACGGCCGACTACATCCAGTCGCTGGGGCCGCCTTCCGGCATCTGCGACGAGATCACCCGCAAGCGCGACATGGTCATCGCCGGCCCCTCCAATTATGTGCCGCGCTTCTGGAACTCGCTCATCATCGCCTTCGGCTCGACTTTTTCGCGGTGTCGCTCGGCGTGCTCGCGGCCTATGCCTTCTCGCGCTTCCGTATCCCGCTCGCCGACGATCTGCTCTTCTTCATCCTGTCGACGCGCATGATGCCGCCCATCGCGGTGGCCATCCCGATCTATCTCATGTACCGCAAGCTCGGCCTTTCCGACACGGCGCTCGGCATGATCCTGCTTTATACCGCCGTCAATGTGTCGCTCGCCGTCTGGCTGCTCAAAGGTTTCATCGACGAGATCCCCAGGGAATATGAGGAGGCGGCGATGATCGACGGCTATACGCGGCTGCACGCCTTCTTCAAGGTGGTGCTGCCGCAGGCGGCGACCGGCATCGCCGCCACCGCGATCTTCTGCCTGATCTTCGCCTGGAACGAATATGCCTTCGCCGTGCTCCTCACTTCGGGCGAGGCGCAGACGGCGCCGCCCTTCATCCCGACCATCATCGGCGAGGGCGGCATGGACTGGCCGGCGGTCGGCGCCGGCACCACGCTCTTCCTGGTGCCGCTGCTCGTCTTCACCGTGCTTCTGCGCAAGCATCTCCTGCGCGGCATCACCTTCGGCGCGGTGCGAAAATGAGCGATCTCCTCACCCGTTTCCTGCGCCTTCGCCGCGGCCCTTGGGAAAATCTGGCGACCATTGTCATCGCCGCGGGCGTGCTCATGCTGCTGCAGCCCTTGTCGCTTATCCTCTACACCTGGTCCTTCGCCACCATGCTGGCAGGGACGGTGATGTTCGTCATCGTGTCGAAGTTTCCGGAATGAGGTGACAGACATGATCAAGGAAGGAACCATTATTTCCCCTTCTCCCGCATGCGGGAGAAGGTGGCGCGAAGCGCCGGATGAGGGTGTCCTTTGTGACATGATCGGAGAACCTGGCAAAGAAAGCGTCAGCCGAACCAACACCCTCACCGGCCCTGTCGGGCACCCTCTCCCGCAGGCGGGAGAGGGGGAATACTGGAGGCATGCGGCAGCCATGACGAACGGGAGCATGGAGTGAACTGATGGCCGAGATCCGCGTCGAGAATCTGAACAAGTCCTTCGGCGAATTCACCGCCGTCAGGGATGAGAGCTTCACCGTCCCCGACGCCTCCTTCTTCTGCCTGCTGGGGCCTTCGGGCTGCGGCAAGACGACGACGCTCCGCATGATCGCCGGCCTCGAGCTGCCGACAGCGGGGCGCATCCTGCTCGGCGGCGAGGATGTCGCCTTCAAGCGCGCCTCAGCACGCGACATCGCCTTCGTGTTCCAGCTCTTCGCGCTCTACCCGCATATGAATGTGCGCCGTAATATCGGCTTCCCGCTTCTGTGCCAGGGCGTTGCCGCAGCTGAGATCAAAGCGCGCGTCGAGGAGACGGCGAAACTGCTGCGCATCGATCAGCTTCTCGACAAGCCGGTATCGGGCCTCGCCGGTGGCGACCGCCAGCGCGTGGCGCTCGGGCGCGCCATCGTGCGCCGCCCGCTCGCCTTCCTGATGGACGAGCCGCTCGGCACGCTCGACACCGAATTCCGCGACCTCATGTGCGCGGAGCTGCGGGGGCTGCATGAGCGCATCAAGGCGACCACCGTCTATGTGACGCATGACCAGCTCGAGGCGATGTCGATGGCCGACCGCATCGCCATCATGAACAAAGGCCGGATCGAGCAGCTGGGCTCGCCGCAGGAAATCTATGACCGCCCGGCCACGATCTTCGTCGCCGATTTCGTGGGTTCGCCGGCGATGAATCTGATCGAGGTCGGGGGCGGGCTGGCCAAAGGCGCCAGGATACTCGCGCTGGCCGATGCTATCATCGCCATCCCGGAATTGCGCGAGGATGCGCCGGCCGAGGATCTGGTTCTGGGCGCGAGGCCCGAGCATATCCGCTTCGACGACGCGTCCAGCTATCGCGGCGAAGTGTTCGGCAGCGAATATCTCGGCACCTTGCAGATCGTGACGGTGAAGGTGCCGCAGGGCCGGCTCAAGGTGAAGCTGCCGGCGAGCCAGGTGGTGCGCAGCGGCGAGCAGGTGGGCTTGAACTTCCTTGCCGACCGCCTGTCGTTGTTCGACAAAGATTCCGGCCGCGCGCTCAGATCTGCTTTGCATGATGTGCGATGATGCGGGGGAAACTGAAATGACGCTCGCTGAGTTTCGAGGTTTTCCCCCTCTCCCGCCTGCGGGAGAGGGTGCCCGAAGGGTGGGTGAGGGTGTTGGTTCAGCTTTGCGGAGAGTGAAGGACCGCAATCGAACGCTCCCGTCGCCTACGCGCAATCATCGCTTCAAACAGACACCCTCATCCGGCCTTCGGCCACCTTCTCCCGCAAGCGGGAGAAGGGGAAATGTGGGCGGCGCCCATGGCTGACATCGCGCTCCGCAACGTAACCAAGCGGTTCAAATCGGTCACCGCCGTCGACGGCCTTACCCTCGATATCGCCGACGGCGAGTTCACCGTGCTCTTAGGTCCGACGGGGGCCGGCAAGACGACGACCTTGCGTATCGTCGCCGGTCTCGAGACGCCCGATCAGGGCGAGGTGTGGATCGATGGCCGCAATGCGCGAGGCCTCGCGCCCGCGGCGCGCGATGTGACCTTCGTGTTCCAGCAATATTCGCTCTATCCGCATTTGAGCGTCTTCGACAATCTGGCCTTCCCCTTGCGCAGCCCGGCGCGGGGTATCCCGGAGCCCGAGATCAGACGGCGCGTCGAGGAGGTGGCGGGACTGCTGCGCATCGGCCATAAGCTCGCCAGCAAATCGACCCAGCTCTCGGGCGGCGAGATGCAGCGCGTCGCCATCGGCCGGGCTCTCGTGCGGCGCCCGTCGGTTTATCTGATGGACGAGCCGCTGTCCTCGCTCGACGCCAAATTGCGCGCCGATCTGAGGTTGGAGCTCAAGCGCATCCAGCAGGAGCTGGGCGCCACCATACTTTATGTGACGCATGACCAGATCGAGGCCATGACCATGGCCAACCGCATCGGCGTGATCGACAAGGGCCGCCTCATCCAGCTAGGCTCGCCGCGCCAGATCTATGAGGACCCGGATTCCGTCTATGTCGCCCAGCGCTTCGGCCAGCCGCAGATCAATCTCCTCCCTGCCGGGCTCCTGCCCAATGGCGCCCTGCCGAGGGGCGCCGCCACGGTCGGCGCGCGCACCGAGCATCTGGGGTTGCGCAAGGATGGAGCCGGGCAAGCCCAGGTGGAATGGGTCGAGCATCTGGGCGATCAGAACCATCTGCATCTGCGCCTCGGCGAGCATCGGATCACCACCTTGACGCCGCCCGATACGATGTTCAAATCCGGTGACCTGGTGGCGGTGGAACTGATGAAACCGCTTTATTTCGACGCCCAGGGCCAAAGACTGAGAGGTGCGCCATGACGCCGGATCTGGGCCAACTGCTCGATGTCGCGGCGGGCCGCATCATCGCCCATGCGGAGGAGCTGACCACGCTCGATTCGGCCATTGGCGATGCCGATCACGGTCTCAATATGAAGCGCGGCTTCGAGGCCATTCTCGCCGACCGGGCGAATATTCTGGCGAAACCCTTGCCCGAGGCGCTGAAAGCCATGGGCATGACGCTGGTGATGAAGGTGGGCGGCGCCTCGGGGCCGCTTTATGGAACCCTGCTTTTGACGCTCGGCAAGGAGCTGCCGGCCGAGCCCGGCCTCGCCGATCTGGCGCGGGCACTCGACGCTGCGGTCGCGGCGGTCAAGGCCCGCGGCAAGGCCGATTTCGACAACAAGACCATGCTTGATGTCTGGGGCCCGGTCGCCCAACATATCGGCAATGGCACGGCGAGCTTCGACAGCGTGCGGGAGCTTGCCCGCAGCCGGGCCGAGGCGACCGTGCCGATGAAGGCGCTCAAGGGGCGGGCGTCCTTCCTGGGCGAGCGCTCGATCGGCCATATGGACCCGGGTGCGCGCTCGAGCGAAGTGCTGATCGCCGCGATATGCGACGTATTGGAGGGAAGAGAATGAAGGACAAGGTCGGCATCGTCATCGTCTCGCACTCGCCCGATGTGGCGCGCGGCACTGCTGACATGGTCCGCCAGATGGTGGGCGAGGACGTGCCGCTGGGCTTCTGCGGCGGCAATCCCGAGGGCGGGCTCGGCACCGATGTCGCCAAGATCGTAAAAGCCATCGAGGAAGCCTGGTCGGATAAGGGCGTCGCCATCCTTGTCGATCTCGGCGGTGCGGAGACCAACAGCGAGATGGCGGTCGAGATGCTGGACGCCGATCGGCAGGGCAAGGTCGTGATCTGCAATGCGCCGATCGTCGAGGGTGCGGTGATGGCGGCGACCGAGGCCTGGGGCGGCGCGTCGCTCGAGGATGTCCGGCGCACCGCCGAGGAGCTGTCGCCGCAATGACCGCATGGATCTCCAACTCGGTGCCGATCCGGCATGATGTCGGGCTGCATGCGCGGCCCTCGGTCAAGCTCACCAAGCTTGCGAAGACCTTTGCCGCGGTGATCGAGATCGCGGGTGAGCCCGACGGCCCGTGGATCAATGCCAAGAGCATCGTCAAGGTGATGGCGATGAAGGCGAAGCAGGACTCGATCTTGTATGTGCGCGCCGAGGGCGCCGATGCGGCCGCCGCGGTCGCGGCGCTGAAGGAACTTGTCGAGCGTGATTTCGACGAGGATGCGGCGCATGCGGCAAGCGGTTGAGCTGAAAGGCAAGCCCGCTTCGGACGGCATATTCGCCGGGCCGATCTTCTTTCTGGGCGCGACCCGGAGCGGGCGCCGGGTTGCCGGCGACGCTGAGGCCGAGCGGCGCGCCCTTGACGCGGCGGTCGCGGCGGCCATTGCCGGCCTGACGACGCTGGTCGAGACCGCGCCGGCCGAGGGCGCCGAGATGCTGGGCTTCCAGATCGCACTCCTCGAGGACGAGGCGCTGCTCGAGCCGGCGCACGCCTTGATCGCCCAGGGCATCGAGGCCGACGCGGCCTGGCGCAAGACCGTCGAAGCCGAGATCGTCGGCTATGAACTGTCGGACGATGATTATTTCCGCGCCCGTGCCGCCGATCTGAAAGACATGCGCGACCGCGTGCTGCGCGCCTTGAGCGGCGAGAGTGCGAGCCTGGCGCAGGCCGGCGCGATCCTGATCGGCGATGACGTTCCGCCCTCGCTGTTCCTGGAAGCCGACTGGTCCAAGGGCGGCGCCATCGCGCTAAGCCACGGGAGTCCTTCGAGCCATGTCGCCATCCTGGCGCGCGGGCGCGGCGTGCCGATGGTCGTGGGGCTCGGCGACATCGTAAGTGCCGGCCATGCCGAAGCGGTGATCGACGGGGCACTTGGCCTCCTGGTGCTGAGCCCCGACATGGCGCAGAAGAAGCTGTGGTCGAAGAAGGCCGAGGCGCTGGCGGCAAAGCGCGCCCGCGAGGCCCGCTTCCTCGCCGAGCCGGCGCGCCTCAAGGATGGCAGCCGGATCGAGCTTCTGATCAATGTCGCGGGGCCTGAGGAGCTCGAAAGCCTCGATCCCCGTTTCTGCGACGGCATCGGTCTCATGCGCTCGGAGTTCCTGTTTCGCGACGGCCAGAAGCTGCCCGACGAGGAGATGCAGTACAGCGCCTATCGCAGCTTCCTTGACTGGGCCGAGGGCCGGCCCGTCACCATCCGCACCCTCGATATCGGCGGCGACAAGCCGATCAAGGGATTTACGCCGGAAGGCGAGCGCAATCCGTTTCTGGGTCAACGCGGCGTGCGCCTGACACTCGAGCATGTCGCGGTATTCAAGGCGCAGCTGCGCGCTCTGGTGCGCGCCGCCGTCCACGGCAATCTCAAGATCATGCTGCCGATGGTCACCATCGCGGACGAGCTCGACCGCTCGGCGGCGCTGCTCGACGAGGTGATGACCGAGCTAACGCGGGAAGGCATCGCGGCGAAACGCCCGCCGCTCGGCATCATGGTGGAGGTGCCGGCCGTCGCAGTGGCGCCGGAGCTCCTGGCGAAAGCCGCGTTCTTCTCGATCGGCTCCAACGACCTGACCCAATATGTCATGGCGGCGGCGCGCGATGAGGCGGCGGTCGCGAACTTAAGCGATCCGGCGCATCCGGCGGTGCTCAGCCTCATCGCCAATGTGACGCGCTTTGGCCGCGAGCAGGGCATTCCGGTGAGTCTCTGCGGCGACATGGCGAGCGAGCCCCGGCATCTCAAGGCGCTGATCGCGGCAGGACTCAGAACGCTGTCGGTCTCGCCCGCATCCATCGCGCGCGTCAAGGCCGCTCTGGCGGATATCGGCTGATGGCCGAAGCCCAGCCCCAGACGCCGGCCGCCGTCGCCGCCTATAAGAAGCTTCTGAGCGACGTCATCGACAGGAGGCCCTCCGGCACGCGCCAGCGTCTGGCGGCCGCCCTCGGCAAGAACCGCAGCTTCGTCTCGCAGATCACCAATCCCGTCTATGCGGTGCCCATTCCGGTCGTCCATCTCGATCTCATCTTCGAGGTCTGTCATTTCTCGCTCGAGGAGCGCCGGAACTTCCTGGGCCTCTATCTCGCCGCCCATCCCAACCGCCCCACCCCAATCCATGCCGCCCACAAGGTGAAGGCGCATACCGTCTATCTGCCCGATCTCGGCGATGACGACAGGAATGCCAGGCTCCATACGCTGATCAGCGACTTCGTCCGCCAGGTGGCGAAGCTGATCGAGGATGAACCGCCAAAAGGGAAACGCCGATGAAGAAGCTGATCAACGCCGTCGATGATGTCCTGACCGAAAGCCTCGACGGTTTCGCCGCCGCCCATGCCGATCTGGTGTCGCTCGGCGAGGATCGCAAGTTCATCCGCCGCAAGAGCCTGAAGCCCGGCAAGGTGGCGCTGATCTCGGGCGGCGGCTCCGGCCATGAGCCGCTGCATGGCGGCTTCGTCGGCCATGGCATGCTCGATGCCGCCTGCCCGGGCCAGGTCTTCACCTCGCCGACACCCGACCAGATGATCGCCGCGTCGGAAGCGGTCGACCAGGGGGCGGGCATCCTCTTCATCGTCAAGAACTATGAGGGCGACCTCATGAATTTCGAGATGGCGAAAGAGATGGCGGGCCGCACGATCGAGACGGTCATCACCGATGACGATGTGGCGGTCGAGAATTCGCTTTATACGACGGGACGGCGCGGTGTCGCCGGCACGCTGGTGGTCGAGAAGATCGTCGGCGCCGCCGCCGAGGCCGGACAGAATCTGCAGACGCTGAAAAGCCTGGGCGAGAAGGTCAACAAGCGCTCGCGCTCGATGGGTGTGGCGCTGACGAGCTGCACCGTGCCCGCCGCCGGCAAGCCGACCTTTGTCCTGGGCGAGGACGAGATGGAAATGGGCGTCGGCATCCATGGCGAGCCGGGACGCCGGCGCGTGAAGCTGATGCCCGCCGATGCCATCGCCGAAGAGATGATTATCGCCATCCTGGCTGATCTCGAGGCGGCGAAGTCCGGCGATGTGCTGCTCTTCGTCAATGGCTTCGGCGGCACGCCGGCGATGGAGCTCTATCTCATGTATCACGCCGCGGTCGAGGCGCTTGCCCGGCGCGGCGTGACGATCGCGCGTTCGCTGGTCGGCTCCTATGTGACGTCGCTCGACATGGCCGGCTGCTCGATCACCGTGACGGCGCTCGATGCGGAAATGCTGAAATTCTGGGATGCGCCGGTGCATACGCCGGGGTTGAGATGGGGGATGTAGGCAAGCGCCTCATCATTTCATTTCGTCACCCGGGGCTTCGCCACTATCGGATTCACACATCTAATGACCGGCCTGCCGCTTTACCCTCGCCCTGCAAGCGAAGCGCAGCGGGGAGAGGGAAGGGGCCCGACGCGCAGCGGCGGGAAGGGTGAGGGGCACGGCCACCGCCACCGACGCAGTGAGGGCATACTTGTTGCGAGAGCGTTCAGTTGTCTGAGGTCGAACTCAATCTCGCAAAAGCCCCTCACCCTCCCATTGCTACGCAATGGGCCCCTCCCTCTCCCCGCTAAAGCGGGGCGAGGGTAAGGGCGCATCCCTCACGAGATGTGTGAATCCGATAGCGGCTTTCGCCGGGATGGCGGTTGGGGTAGGATCGCGCCGAACGGATAAGGTGGGAGGATCAAGTGGCGGCACCGCTCTGGCGCCTCGATCACGATTTTTTCAGCCCGGCCAGTTCTCAAGTGAGGCGTCTCCTCGCCTTTCTGCCATTGCGCGCGTGACCGGGTCACACGCCGATGCCCGCTCTTGCTGATCGCGCACCGGAGACCCCCTCGGAATCATCCGATGCCGCCCTGCGCGCCCGGCGCATCGGCAAGAGTTTCGGCGCTGCCCGCGTTCTCCAGGATGTGTCGCTCGATCTGAAAGCTGGCGAGATCCTTGCCGTGGTGGGTGAGAACGGCGCCGGCAAATCCACATTGATGAAGATCCTGGCCGGCATCCATGACGAGTATGACGGCGAGATCGAGCTGTTCGACAGGGCCGTGCGCTTTACCGGCGTGCGCGATGCCGAGCGCCGTGGCGTCGCCATCATCCACCAGGAGCTCAATCTCGTTCCGGGCCTCTCCGTCGCCGAGAATATCTATCTCGGCCGCGAGCCGATGCGTTTCGGCGTCCTGGTCGACCGCAAGAGGCTGAGCGCCGCCGCCAGCAGGCTGTTGGCCGAGCTCGGCATCCGCATCGATCCGTCCGCGCAGCTCGGGCGCCTGCGCATCGGCGAGCAGCAGCTCGTCGAGATCGCCAAGGCCATCTCGATCGGCGCCCGCATCCTGATCATGGACGAGCCGACCTCGGCGCTGTCGCCGGCCGAGACCGAGACGCTGTTCGCGATCGTCCGCCGCCTCGCCGCGGAAGGGGTGGCGGTCATCTATATTTCGCATCGCATGGACGAGATCATGGCGCTGGCCGATCAGGTCATGATCCTGCGCGACGGCCGTCATGTGCTGACAGCACCCATCGGCGACCTGACGCGTGACCGCATCATCACCGCCATGGTCGGCCGCGAAGTGATTTCGGCGCGCCAGCTTCACCGCTCCGAGTTGGAGGCCCCCGTCCTCGCCGTGAAGGATCTGTCGCTCGACATCATGACGCGGCGTGGCGCGCGGCGCGTCATCGACGGCGTTTCCTTCGCCGTGCGGCCCGGCGAGATTCTGGGCATTGGCGGACTACTGGGCTCCGGCCGCACCGAGATTCTCGAGACGATCTTCGGCGCCAGCGTGGGCCGCGGTGGTGGCGAGATCACCATCGGCGGAAAACCCGTCGCCATATCCTCGCCGCAGCGGGCGCGCGCTCTGGGGCTCGCTTTCGTGCCGGAAGACCGCAAGCTGAAAGGTCTCGTGCTGTCCGACACGATATCCGACAATGTCGCCTTGCCGTCCTTCGCCGAGCTGTCGCGCTTCGGGATGCGGCGCATCGCGCGCGAGGAGAGTGCCGCGGCGCGGCAGATCCGCAACCTTGCCATCGTCTGCCGCAATCCAAGGCAGAACAGCGCCACCTTGTCCGGCGGCAACCAGCAGAAGGTCGTGCTCGGCAAATGGCTCGAGACCCGGCCGCGGGTCCTCCTGCTCGATGAACCGACACGCGGCATCGATGTCGGCGCCAAGCAGGAAATCCACGATCTTATTCTGGCGCTGGCGCGCGACGGTCTCGCGGTCGTGGTGGTGAGCTCGGAATTGCCGGAGCTGCTCCATCTGTCCGACCGCATCCTGGTGATGAGCGAGGGCCGGCCGCAAGGTCTACTGAGCCGGGCACAGGCGAGCGAGGAGGCGGTCATGCGCCTCGCCGCGAGAGGTCATCGCGATGCGACGATAGCCGTGGAGGAACTGCCGTCATGAAGCTGTGGCGCACTCTGTCGGCGACCAAGCTCTATTGGGGCCTCTTACTGCTCTTCGCCATCGGCGTCGTATTTTCGCCCGAGACCTCGAGCGGCAAGAACATTTTTCTCTCCTATGGCAATCTCACCGACGTCCTGCGCCAGGTGTCGATCATCGGTCTCGCCGCCGTCGGCATGACCACGGTCATCCTCATCGCCGGCATCGATCTCTCGGTCGGCTCGCTGATGGCCTTCGCCTCCGTCGTCACCGGCATGCTGCTCACCCAGGAAGGCTGGACGCCGGCAGCCACTATGGCGGTGCCGGCGCTGGCGATCGTCGCCTTCCTGATCTTCGCCGGCCTCGCGCGGTTCATCTTCACCAATCTGGCGCGCGGCGACGAGGCGGTAGGGCATCATGAGACGGTGATCCTCGATCCCCTGCGCCGCGTCTGGATTCCGCTCGCCGCCGGCACTGTCGCGGCCATTCTCGCCGCCCTTTATGCCGCAAGCCATGTCCCGACCAAGTTCGGCGTCGTCGCCGTGCTGCTCGTCGTGCCCGCGCTCGGACTTCTGCTGGGCGCCCTGAACGGCATCATCATCGTGCGCGGCAGGCTGCAGCCCTTCATCGTGACGCTCGCGATGATGGTGGCGGCGCTCGGCATTGCGCGGCTCACCGCCGGACAGAACAGCGCGGTGCTGCCGGTCTATCCGGGCTCCAACGCCACCGCCGACTTCAACAATCTGCGCTCCATGCTGTGGGGCGTGGCGCCGGTGCCGGGCCTCTTCTTCATCGCCGCGGCGATCATTTATGGCGCCCTGCTGCGGTTCACTGCTTTCGGCCGCTATGTCTATGCCATCGGCGGCAATGAGGAGGCGACAAGGCTGTCGGGCGTCAAGGTTGACCGGGTGAAGATCACCGTCTATGCCTTTTCCGGCATGCTGGCGTCGATCGCGGGCGTCCTCTATGTGGCGCAATATCGCCAGGGCAAGCCCGATGCCGGGGCGGGGCTCGAGCTCGACGCCATTGCCGCGGTGGTGATCGGCGGCACCAGCCTGATGGGCGGGCGCGGCAGCATCGCCGGCACCATCGTCGGCGTTCTCATTTTCGGGCTGCTCTCCAATATTCTGCAGCTCCACAATATCAATTCCAATCTCCAGCTGGTGCTCAAGGGTTTGATCATCGTGGTCACTGTGCTGGTGCAGGAACGCAATCTCGACGGGCTGTTCGGCAGCTGGTCATTCAAGGGCCAGGACCGGAAGGCGCAAGCGGGGTCGGCTGCCATTCAGCCGGGTAAAAGCAAGGAATCTTCATGACAGGAGGAAGACACATGAAACGTCGTGATTTCGTCAGACTGTCCGTGCTTGCCGCCGGTGCGCCCTTGACCATCTACCTGCCGCTGGGCGTCAGCCCCGCCCGTGCCGAGGCGAAATGGAAGATCGGCTTCTCGCAGGTCACCACCATCGAGCCGTGGCGCGTCCAGTTCAACAAGGACATCGAGGCGGAAGCGAAGAAACATCCGGAGGTCGAGCTCATCATCACCGATGGCGAAGACAAGACGGAGAAGCAGGTCGCCGATGTCGAGAACCTGATCCGCCAGGAGATCAACGCGCTGCTCATCTCGCCCAAGGAATCGGCGGGCCTCACCGGCGTCGTCGAGCAGGCGATCGACGCCAAGATCCCGGTCATCGTGCTCGACCGCAATGTCGAGACCGACCGCTACGCGCAGTTCATCGGCGGCGACAATGTGGTGATCGGGCGCGCCGCCGGAGAGCATGCGGTGAAGCTCCTGGGCGGCCCTGGTGCTGCCAAGGGCAAGCTGGTCGAGATCTGGGGTGGTCTCGGCACCCAGGCCTCGCATGACCGCCATGACGGCTTCCACGAATTCACCGACAAGGAGGCGGGCATCGAGAACCTGCTCGACCAGCAGTCGGCCGATTGGAAGCAGGCGGCGGCCTACGACATCATGGCGACGGCCTTGCGCAACCACGAGAAGATCGATCTCGTCTATGGCCACAACGACCCCATGGCCTATGGCGCCTATCTCGCCGCCAAGGATGTCGGGCGCGAGAAGGAGATGATGTTCTTGGGCGTCGACGCTCTGCCGAACGAGGGCGTGACCTGGGTCCATAATGGCGAGCTCACCGCCACCTTCCTCTATCCGACACCGGGCGCCGAGGGCCTGCGCCAGGCGATCAAGCTCCTCAATGGCGAGAAGATCGAGAAGAAGATCGTGCTGCCCACCATGACGGTGACCAAGGAAAACGCCGATCAGATCATGAAGGAGAACGGGCTGCTGTAGTATCACCCTCGCCCCGCAAGCGCGGGGAGAGGGTAGGGGCCCGACGCGAAGCGGCGGGAAGGGTGAGGGGCCTGTGCGTAGCCTTTAAACAAGCCCCTCACCTCCCATTGCTACGCAATGGGTCCCTCCCTCTCCCCTCTTCGAGGGGCGAGGGTGAGTTTCTCCACCTTCTGCTCGATGGCGCCGAAGATCGAGCGGCCGTTTCCGTCCATCATTTCGATCCGGACAGTATCGCCGATGCGCAGGAAGGGCGTGCGGGCGCTGCCGTTCCGGATCGTCTCGATCATGCGTAATTCGGCGATGCAGGAATAGCCGCGCCCGCCTTCACCGACCGGCCGGCCGGGCCCGCCATCGGCGTCCTTGTTCGACACGGTGCCCGAGCCAATGATCGAGCCGGCGCAGAGCGGCCGCGTCTTCGCGGCATGCGCAATGAGCCGGCCGAAATCGAAGGTCATGTCCTCTCCGGCCTCGGCGCGCCCGAAAGGTCTGCCATTGAGATCGATATGCAGCGGCAGATGAAGCTTAGCGCCGTCCCAGGCGTCACCCAGCTCATCCGGCGTCACCGCCACCGGCGAGAAGGCGGAGGACGGTTTCGACTGGAAGAAGCCGAAGCCCTTGGCGAGCTCGCCTGCGATGAGCCCGCGCAGCGAAACATCGTTCACCAGCATCACCAGGCGGATGAGCTTGCGCGCCTCGTCCGCCGAGACGCCCGCCGGCACATCGCCCGTCACCACCGCGACCTCGCCCTCCATGTCGATGCCCCAGGCTTCGTCCGACATGCCGATTGGTTCGCGGGGGCCGAGAAAGCTGTCCGATCCGCCCTGATACATCAGGGGATCGGTCCAGAAGGTCGCCGGCATCTCGGCGCCACGCGCCTTGCGCACCAGCTCGACGTGATTCACATAGGCCGAGCCGTCCGCCCATTGATAGGCGCGGGGAAGCGGCGAGGCGCATTCATGCTCATGGAAGCGGAAGGACGGCACCGATCCATGTTCGAGCTGCTCTGTGAGATCGGCGAGCCTGGGCGCCAGCCGCTCCCAGTCGTCCAGCGCCCCCTGCAATGTGGCCGCGATATTGAAGGCCTCGGTGGCGCGCGTCAGATCGCGCGAGACGACAACGAGCTTGCCGTCGCGCGTGCCGTCTTTGAGTGTCGCGAGCTTCATGGCTTTCCATTGAACCGTTTGTCGAGCCCGGCCCAGCAGTCGATATAGTCGGTCTGCAGGGTCTCGACGCTCGCGGCGTAGGAGGTGAGATGCTGCGGATAACGCGTCTCGAACATGAAGGCGAGCGTGTCGGTGAGCTTGTGGGGTTTCAGCTCGATGGTGCTCGCTTTCTCGAAGGCCGTCGCATCGGGACCGTGCGGCAGCATGCAATTATGCAGGCTGATGCCGCCCGGCACGAAACCGTCGGGCTTGGCGTCATATTGCCCGTAAATCAGCCCCATGAATTCCGACATGATGTTCATATGGAACCAGGGCGGGCGGAAGGAATGCTCGGCGACCGACCAGCGCTCGGGGAAGATGACGAAATCGACATTGGCGGTGCCTTCCTCGCCGGAGGGTGCGGTCATCACCGTGAAGATCGACGGATCGGGATGGTCGAACAGGATGGCGCCGACGGGTGAGAAGGTGCGCAGGTCATATTTATAGGGCGCGTAATTGCCGTGCCAGGCCACCACATCGAGCGGTGAATGGCCAATCTTCGTGATGTAGAACTTGCCGCACCATTTGACGGTGAGCTCGGAGGGCGTCTCCTTGTCCTCATAGGCGGCGTTGGGCGTCTTGAAGTCGCGCGGATTGGCGAGGCAGTTGGCGCCGATCGGCCCGCGGTCGGGCAGCGTGAACTTGGCGCCGTAATTCTCGCACAGATAGCCGCGCGCCGGCCCGTCGAGCAATTCGGCGCGGAACTTCATGCCGCGCGGGATCACGCAGATCTCGCCGGGCGTGACGTCGATCTTGCCGAGCTCGGTGAAGAATCGCAGTCCGCCCGATTGCGGCACTACAAGCATCTCGCCATCGGCATTGAAGAAATATTCGTTTTCCATCGAGCGGTTCACGAGGAAGACCGAGGCCGCCATGCCGGTCTGGGTATTGACGTCGCCCGCCGTCGTCATAGTACGGATGCCGGAGACGAAGCTCGTCGCCTCGTTGGGTATGGGCGGCGGGCCCCAGCGCAGCTGGCCGAGAGAAAGATCGTGATCATCGAGACAGGGCGCCGTCTTCCAGAAAGGGAGGCTCGTCGGGGTGAAGCGGCCCGTATGCCTGACCGAGGGCCTGATGCGGTAGAGCCAGGAACGCTCATTGATGCCGCGCGGGGCCGTGAAGGGCGAGCCCGACAACTGCTCGGCATAAAGCCCATAGGCGCAGCGCTGCGGCGAATTCTGGCCGTGGGGAAGGGCGCCCGGCAGCGCCTCCGTCTCGAAGTCGTTGCCGAAGCCCGGCATATAGCCGTGAAGGATCGCGCTTTTCATCGCCGCCTCCGTTTCTTGAGCGTCTTCTTGTCTCTATAGTTTCACCTGCAACCATATGATGGTTGCGCTTGAAACTATATCTTGTCAAGATGCCGGCATGGCGGATTTTCACCTCACCCGTTTCCTCCCCTTTCGGCTGAACCGCCTGGCGGCGGAGATCTCGGAGGAGCTGGCGGGCCTTTATGCCGAGCGTTTCGGCATCGACATCCCGCAATGGCGCGTGCTCGCCACCCTGTCCGCAGGCGACGGCTGGACCGCCAAGGCTATCGTCGCCTCGACCCGCACCCATAAATCGACCATCAGCCGCGCCGTCGAGGCGCTGAGCCGACGCGGCTTGATCGAGGCCATCCGGTCGCCCGACGACAAGCGGGAATTCCGCCTGCGTCTGACGGCGTCAGGTCGCCGCCTGTTCCGCCAGCTCGAGCCGCTGGTGCTCGATTATGAGCGCAAGCTCCTGGCGCGCCTCGCCGACAGCGAAGGCCACGCGCTCGAAAAAGGCATCACGGCGCTCGAGCGGGCGCTCAAGCTCGAGGAGGGGCTGCGATGAAGCTCCATGACTACTTCCGGTCTTCCGCCGCCTATCGCGTCCGCATCGCCCTCAATCTCAAAGGTGTGAAGGTCGAGCAGATTGCCGTCCATCTCGTGAAGGATGGCGGCAGGCAGCACAGCCCGGAATATAAGGCGAAGAATCCGCAAGGACTTGTTCCGGCACTCGAGCTCGATGACGGCACCGTCCTCATCCAGTCGCTCGCCATCATCGACTATCTGGAGACGATCGCGCCCGAGCCGCGCCTGATCCCCGCCGATCCGGTCCTGGCGGCGAAGTCCCGCGCCGTGGCGCTCGCCATCGCCTGCGACATCCATCCGCTGAACAATCTGCGCGTGCTGAATTATCTCAAAGGACCGCTCAAGCACACGCAGCAGGAGGTGGATGAGTGGTACCGCCACTGGATCCGCGACGGCGGGCTCGATGCGGTCGAGCGGATGATCGATGGCGAGCGCTTCTGCTTCGGCGACCGCCCGTCGCTAGCGGATATCTGCCTCATCCCTCAGGTCTTCAATGCCCGTCGTTATAAGATCGATATTACGCATCTGAGCAAGATCGCCGCGGTCGAGAGCCACTGCACCGCGCTGGCGGCCTTTGCCGCGGCGCATCCGGCCCGCCAGCCCGACGCGGAATGACGGAGAAAATTCTTCTGTCGCCGGTGCTCGCAGGTGGTTAGTTTGGTGGAGCATTTATGATTGCGCATCGGATTATCCGAAAACCGCGTCGCACTTTTCGGTCCGATGCTCAAATTCCGCCAGAGGAGCCAAGATGGACCTGACGAGTCTACTCCTGCAATACGGGCTCATTCTCGTTTTCGCGAGCGCTTTCATCGAGCAGCTCGGTCTGCCCATTCCGTCCTATCCGGTGCTGGTGCTGGCGGGCGCCTTGAGTCATGCCGGTGGTGATCCCCTCCCGCTCATAATAGCGGTTGGGGCTGTGGGCGTGGTGCTGGGCGATCTCGTCGTCTATGCCGCCGGTGTGCGTTTTGGGCGTCGCGCCTTGTCGGTCGTCTGCAGGCTGAGCATGGCCCGGGACAATTGCGTGCGCCGGACGGAGGACAAGTTCGCCCGCTTCGGCCCGTGGGCGCTCCTGTTCGTGAAATTCCTGCCCGGATTTGCGCTGGTGCTGATCCTTCTGAGCGGTGTAACAAGGCTCGCCATTCCGCTGTTCGTCCTTCTCGACGGGATCGGCGCCGCCGCCTATGTGGCGCTGCCCGTCATCCTGGGTAATATTTTCCGTGATGCCGTCGATTCCGCTCTCGCGACGGTCACGCAGTGGGGAGAACTTGGCACCGCCGTGGTCATCGGCGCTCTCGCTCTCTATGTGATCCTGCGTCTGCTCGACCGTCAGCTCTTCATCCGGCGGCTCAGAATGGCGCGCATTTCCGCCCAGGAGCTTGCCGGCCTCATTGACGCCGGCCGGAATCCGATCATCTTCGATGTGCGCACCGCCGAGGCGCGCCGGAATGAGGGCGTCATACCGGGCTCCATCAACGCCCATCCCGACGAGATCGCGCTGGTGGCGGGGCGTTTTGCGCGCGACGCCGAGATCATCGTCTACTGTTCCTGCCCCAACGAGGCATCCGCCGCCATGGCCGCGCTGCATCTCAAACGCGCCGGCTTCAAGAAGATCCGCCCGCTCCTGGGCGGCATAGAGGCCTGGGGCCAGGCGGGGCGGCCGATCGAGGTCGCTGGGATGGGCGCCGCCACAAGCGCGCTCCAGGCCGCCAGACACTGAGCTAGTGCGCGGCGCCGGGGTGATATCTCCTCTTCGCCCATCGCGTCGTTATGCTGCCCTGCAGAATTCAGCCGCTTTCGGGGGCAACGCTGACATGGTCGGACTTGCGGCTGGCTCGAACCCGGTAGCGGATGACCCGACTCGGACATCACAGGTGCGACGCAACATCTGACATGTCGGGCGCTGCTGTGTTAACTCAGCTGGCTTAGTCAGTACCATTTGCGAATATTCCGGACGCATTGCCAACACCGCAGGAGACGGTGTCGTCGCAGAGTTTCCAAGTTCAGCTGACGCTGTTTAATGCACGCATGCCATTCTTACCGGCGCGGCACTCGGCTATCTGCGGAGCACAGTTTCAGTCCCGGTTGACGACCTTGGCCTTCAAACGGAGGCTCATAGGAAATCTCACACTCCGCGATATTGGAATGCGTAAGAGCAGCATTGATAGCACCGCCGAAGCAGCCCGTACGAATCTCTACCGGAATCCTCGCCCGATCGAGTTGAAGGCAGTCCGTAAATCAAGCCAATGTTGCTTATGAAGGTGCGGTGCTGATGGTTACTTCTGCGATCTTACGTGCTCAATGTAGCCGCGCACATCGGCGGCTGGATCTGAGTAGGCCGCGCCGAGCGACCTTTCGATGGCGGTCATGTATTCCTTCGCCCAACTCGGAAGCTTGTAGTCAATAACAGAGAGAAATTCGAGTGAGGCTGCTAGCCGAATATCGGCAATCGATGGACTTGCCCCGCCGATAAACGGCTTGCCGTCCATGTAGAAGCTTCGGAAGACTTCCAGCGGTTCGGCGATCGCCTCCGCCGCGGCCCTTTGCGCCTCAGCTTTCATGTCTGGGCTCGCGGCGCTTGATCCTACCTCGCCCGCATACTGCGGAAAGCTCAGGGCGGGATAAGTGGCACGCGCGACCAGCGGATAGAGCGTACCGATCAAGTAGAACATCGCACTGTCGACCATCGCCCGCTGTCCAGGGGATTTTGGGTAGAATTGCGAGAGATCATGCTTGTTGCAAAGAAATTGCATAATGGCGCAGCTTTCCCACAACCCCCCTTGGGCAGACCATCGGCTTCAATCATGGGCGTCATATGAGCGGGGTTCTTTGCAAGAAATTCCGGCGAGCGGGTCTTGCCCCAAGCATCGTCCTCGCTAAAATCGAGTTTAGCGGCACGGACAAACACCCGCGCCGCCAGATTGTTCACACTGGGTTTCAGCACATGCAACTTGACCTCGGCCATTGATTCCTCCTCTTGGGTTGACGGTTGACGTCTTTGTCACGGGTTCTTTGGTCTCCGGCCCTCGGAGAATACCGGGTTTCTCCACGCGGCCAGGGCCTCAATGGCATCGGCTAAATGGGCTTCGGCAATGTTGTAGTCGCCTCTTGCGAGCCGGATTTTGTGCGCTTCGACGAGCACATCCGTATGCGTATATCCAGCGGGAGGGTTAAACCGGTAAGAAGCCAACTCGATCAGCAGGCCCATCGGATCCTCGAAATAGATCGAATCCATGAAACCGCGATCTTTGACGCCACTGTGCTTGATCTTGCGCTCATCGAGGCGGGTGATCGCCTGGAGAAATGTGACTCGCGATACCGAAACGGCGACATGGTGCACACAACCCGGATCCGTCGGTGTCCTTCGTGCCACGGGCTTACGAGTCTCATTGGTGAAGACCGTTATCAATCGCCCGTCACCAGGATCGAAATAGAGATGATTCTCTTCGGCAACATCGAGGTTGGGTTGTTCGAAGACCAAAGGCATGCCAAGCAGGCCCTCCCAAAAATCGATCGAAGTTTGGCGGTTGGAGCCCACCAGCGTGATGTGGTGAATACCCTGACTTTGCAGCTTTCGCATATGAAGGCTCCTGCAACTCAATACTGAGCCGATTTAATCTAGAGTAAATCATTCAGGCACTTCGCGCCAGTGTACGCCTCCCCTCGATTACGGTGTGACAGCAGTCACGCAACTCACCACGACCCGGTCGATGTGGTTATCGAACATAACCCAAGGATTTGTACGATCGGCGGCGTTCATTTCTTCGCCGGCGGGTGTTGCCTGGAGCGTGGGCGGTGGCAACGTGACGGCTCCACTTTTGAGACTGGCCGTGTGAACGATCCGTGCGACATTGTTCTGCGTTCAAGCATGCGCGCTGAAGGATAACACCTCCACTCTTACCGTATATCGGTACAATGCTACTTTCGGAGTGACCTGAAAGCCGCGCGAATCTCTTGTGTGAAGAGTTGCGGCTGCTCCCAGGCCGCAAAGTGGCCGCCGCGGTCAGGGCGACTGTAGTGGATGAGGTTGGGATACGCTTTTTCTGCCCAACTCTGCGGGGTTTGAACGACCTCGTCCGGAAAGGCGCTCACGGCGACCGGGATGGCGACGTGTTTCGGTGCAAAGAAGGCGAACTTGTTTTCCCAATAAATACGCGCTGAAGAGACCGCCGTGTTCGTCAACCAATAGAGCGTGACATTGTCGAGGATGTCGTCTCGCGTCAGCCCCTCATCTTGACCGTCAAAGACACGTGCGATGAGTGTGTAGCTCGCGGCGTCGTGGTCGATGAGCCAGGCGGCAAGTCCCACCGGCGAATCCGCGATACTGTAAAGCGTCTGCGGCCGGTTCGCCATCTCCTGGGCGTAGGCCGTTTCATGCTTGTAGAAGAAACTCAGCTGATCGCAGGCGCGCCGTTCGTCGGGAGAGAGATCGGAGGGCAGCGGCTTGCCGGTCTGGACCGCCATATCGATGTCCGGTGGAATGGTGAAGGGCCAGTTGACGTGAATGGCCAGCAATTCCGGCGGCGCCTGTGTCGCCATCACATCGGTGACCATCGCACCCCAGTCGCCACCTTGCGCCACAAATCGCGCGTAGCCGAGACGCTTCATCAGCTCGACCCAGGCGCGTGCGATGCGTGGAGGATCCCAGCCGGTCGCGGTCGGTTTTCCGGAAAAGCCGTAGCCGGGGAGCGACGGGATCACCACATGGAAGGCGTCGGAAGCGCTTCCGCCATGTGCCATGGGATTGGTCAGCGGTTCGATAATCTTCAGCTGCTCGATCACCGAGCCGGGCCACCCGTGGGTGACGATGAGCGGCAACGCGTTTTCATGACTTGATCGAACGTGGATAAAGTGAATATCGAGTCCATCGATCTCGGTGACGAAATTCGGAAGTGCATTAAGCTTCGCTTCGCAGCGCCGCCAATCGTAGTCGCCGCCCCAATAGCGTGCGAGCGCCTGAATTGTTGCCAATTGGACACCTTGTGATGCGTCCGTGACCGGCTCTCGGTCAGGCCATCTCATTGAGTTGATGCGCCGCCGCAGATCGACGAGGTCCGAGTCGGGAAAATTTATTCGATATTCACGGATGGCGGCTGCCTCGGCGGGTTGCGTGCTGCGGTGTGCGCTCGTGGTCATGGCGTTTTCCCTTTGAGGTGTTTACACCGTCGGGTCGAGACTGGCCGCGTTAGCGGCCCGAGGTCCCCGCAGCCGAGCAGATTAACGTGAAACCAAACCGCGATTCATTACGATTTCTTTAGCTGCATGAATGTTGGCTTTTGATGCTGTGGACGGCTCCTCCACCTGGTGCGCAAGTGCCATAGGATTGGTGGCCAAAAGGTGACCACGATTCGGAGGAGCTCGATATGCAAGCGGTGACGACAATCGGTTTCGACATTGCGAAGTCTGTTTTCCAGGTTCACGGCATTGACGCAGACGGCCAGGGGGTTATTCGCCAGCGTCTCAAGCGGTCACGGGTTCTCGGTTTCTTCAGGAAGCTTTCGCCTTGTGTGGTTGGTATCGAGGCATGCGCGTCCTCGCACCACTGGTCGCGCGAGTTGCAGGCACTCGGGCACACGGTTCGATTGATGCCGCCGGCCTATGTGAAGCCGTATGTGAAACGCCAGAAGAACGATGCGGCCGATGCCGAGGCCATTTGCGAGGCGGTGCAGCGGCCAAGCATGCGGTTCGTGCCGACCAAGACACCCGACCAGCAAGCCTGTCTGATGCTCCACCGTACGCGGCATCTGTTCATTCGCCAGCAGACTGCGCTGATCAATGCGATCCGCGCCCACCTTGCCGAGTTTGGCATTGTCGCACCAGTCGGCCGCAATGGCGTCGAGAAGCTGCTCGATGTGGTTGCCGATCCCGACGATGGACGCGTGCCCGAGATTGCGCGCGAGTGCCTGGAGGCACTGGGCCGTCAACTATGGCAGCTGAAGCGGCAGATCCTGACGTTCGACCAGCATATCAACGCCTGGCATCGCTCAAACGAGACCAGCCGTCGGCTCGACGAACTCCCCGGGGTCGGTCCGGCGCTGGCAACCGCGCTGGTCGCCAGTATTCCCGATCCGAGGGCGTTTCGCTCGGGACGCGACTTCTCAGCCTGGATTGGGCTGGTGCCGAAGCAGAACTCCAGTGGAGGCAGGGAGAGGCTTGGCAATATCACCAAACAGGGCGATCGATACCTGCGCTCGCTGTTCTGTGCTGGCGCGTTGGCGGTGATCCGATACGCGAAAATCCACGGCACCAAGCATCGGCCATGGCTTGCCAAGCTGCTGGAGCGGCGGCCGACAAAGGTGGCCGCGATCGCGTTCGCCAACAAGATTGCCCGCATGGCCTGGGCGATGATGGCCAAGGGCGAGCGTTACAGGGAACCCGTCGCGCTGGCTCGCTAGGGCACGGCGACTTTGGACGAGATCGCGCCGGCAACGGCGTGATGTGAAGGCTGGAAAGGACTGACAGCAGGTAACGCAGAACCGGTCGATCCGGCGATCAGGACAACCCACATGGGCCACAGCATTGTCGAATGCGAGCTTTTGACCGGGACCTGATCCGCGGAAGGCATTATGGCCAGCGGCCCTATGAGCCGCGCTCAAAGGCCGAACACATGGCTGCTACGACCAGCGCTGCGACATGCAAAAGAACCTTGACAGCCCGGAGCCGTCCACACATGGCCCATCGTGTCATTTCGCTACGCCGGGCAAATTCTTCGGCGCTTTGCTGAGGCCCCGGCGTCCTCAGCACTTCCGACGGTAACGCCCAACCGGAAATAGCGAATACATGGCGAGGTCGATGCGAATGACCCAAAGTGGACTCCGCTCGATTTTCGAACGGCTATTGTCCGACTCCCCATTAACTGATTAACCTGGATCAAGTGTGGGGGCCGGCGAAGGGCGGAATGCAAGTTGAGCGGCGGCTTACGGCACTCATGCAAGCGGATGTGGTTGGTTACTGCCGGCTGGCGTTGGTTGGGTCAAGCCCTTGCCCCATACTATGGGTCCAAGTCCACTAGTGAGCAGTACAATGTCTTCCAATGACAATTATCTCCTTGGTCGGACAGCAGAAGAGTTGCACCGTCTCGCTCGGCAAGCGGCGCTGATCGAACCAGAGACGGAGGACCTATTCCGAAGGAGTGGCATCTCGGCCGGGATGAACGTGCTGGAGATCGGCAGTGGAGCCGGAGATGTTGCAATGCTTGTCGGCCGAATCGTTGGACCCATAGGAAGTGTTCTTGGAATTGAACGATCCGCAGATTCCGCGACTCTCGCCACGGAGCGAGTTGCTGCCGCTGGCAATTTGCCGGTTCGATTCGAAGTAGCTGACCTCGACAGTTACACTCCAAGAGGCCGCTACGATGCGTTGGTTGGGCGTTTCGTCCTGCCATATTTGGCCGATCCGTCGGCCACATTGCGGCACCTGGCGTCCTATCTGAACCCGGGAGGCGTGGTCGCATTCCTAGAATTCGATGTGACCAAAATATGTAGTGTGCCAGAGGGGCCGCTATTCCGAAAGGTCTCCGACTGGATGACAAAGGCATTCAGCGACAAGATCAATCCCTCATTGGGCTCTGCGCTTGGGTCGGTATTTCACGATGCTGGTTTACCATGGCCTCAGATGATGTCGTTTCAGAAGGTTTGTTGTGGGCCGGATGGATTCTACTGGTTGCTTGCCGAGACAACCAGGGCGGTATTACCACATATCGTGCGGCTTGGCCTTGCTGCTTCGGATGAGGTTGACATCGATACCCTCGAAGCACGATTGCGAGAAGAGGCGGTCGTCAGGCGCCTAACCGTATTTTCACCGCGTTGGGTCAGCGCCTGGACGAAGCTCCCCCGGCACCCCGCATCCGGTATTAAAGCAATCCGGACATGAGGAATGACAATGTACAAAGCAGACAATGCTGTGATTTATGAACAGATGATGGGCAGATGGAGTAAGCAGCTTCTGCCACTTTTTTGTTCGATTCAGAGCATCGCGATGAGCGCGCCCGAGGACTTTCCTCTTCAGGGCACCGGCTCCGGCGCCGCAACCTGATATGGAAAAAAGTTGAGGGTGCCGACCGTCGCATAGGCGGCGGCGAGAGCAACTGTGACGAGCGTACCGGCAATGATGTCGATGAAGTAATGACCGCCTAAGATCGGGGTCGCCAGCAGCATGGCGCCGCTCCAGACGCTGCCCGCCAGCAGCATGATGAGATTGTCACGCAAGGCGTATACGATGAGCAGGCCGGCAATCGTATGATAGGACGGGAATGTCGCGAGGCCGGGACGTTCGACGAGGTTCAGCACGATGGTCTGCGCCTCGCG
Source organism: Nordella sp. HKS 07 (assembly GCF_011046735.1). NCBI lineage: Bacteria > Pseudomonadati > Pseudomonadota > Alphaproteobacteria > Hyphomicrobiales > Nordella > Nordella sp. HKS 07. Next base: position 2,747,995 of record NZ_CP049258.1, read on the forward strand.
CACATCCGTGAAGGCGGCCATGTGATAGACGCCGACATTGGCGCCGTACAGGGCGCGCAGGTTGTCGTCCATATAGTGAACCATCGCCGCCGTCGCCGGAAAGAAGCCGCTGATGCTGACGGTGATAAGAGCGCCGAGGAAGAGCAGCGTGACGAGTTCCTTGGCGCGCTCGATCCGGCCGAACAGCACCAGCGCAACGAAGATGACGCCCACCGTTTGAATGGTCATGCCATAGGGCAGCTCACTGAAGGACAGGAGGTCAGGATACTCGCCCATCCACAAGGCATAGGCGTACCAATCGATGCCGAGAAGCTTGTCCCAGGAATCAAGCCACTCGTCGGCCAATGGAAAGGCCAGTGACATCGTCAGGTAGTTGAGGAGACGGATGCCGACAAAGGCGACGAGCAGGAAGGCAAGCCCGACGGCCATGATGCGGGCCCGTTCGGCAAATGCCGAGCGGCGCGAGACAGGCAGGAAATGGGTGATGGCGGCGGCGATCAGCAGGCATATGCTGACGGCAAGAGACGTTTGGCCGGCATTGGTCAGGTTAAAGGATATGCGCGGGTCTATCCCGATCCAGATCGCGATGATGGCGCCCTGCAGGGCGATCAGGGCCCACAGTGCTGGATGAAAGACAAGGATGGACCGGATGTTCCGCATGACGCCGGGACGGTGGCATGCGGGACTTAGAAATCTCTTAATTCAATAGTGAAAGTTGTTCCGGCGGCGGGATGTGCGCTACAGCGCCAGCAGCTGATCGTCGCGCAGGATCTCCAGCACGATCTCCGAGCGCACGCGGTCGACGGTCTGGTGCATCAGCAGCACGCCATTGACGAGATCGCGCAGGCCGTCGAGATCGGCGACGCAGACCTTCAGCAGATAGTCGAAGTCTCCCGTCACCGCATGGGCTTCGAGAATGCCGGGCGTGAGGCGCACCAGGTCGCGGAAGCGCCTCGCATTGCCGTCGGAATGGCCTTTCAGCTTCACATGCACGAAAGCGGTGACGGCGAAGCCCAAGGCCCGCGCGTCTAGATCGGCGCGGTAGCGGCGGATGACGCCCGACTGCTCAAGCGCCTGGCGCCGCCGGGCCGCTTGTGACTCCGAAAGCCCGGCCGCGGTGGCGAGATCGGCGCGGGCGAGGGCGCTGTCGCGCTGGAGCGAATCCAGGATCTTCCGGTCGAATTCATCCATTTTATGCCCGTTTCCGTGCAAAGAGAGGGTGGATATCGCCCCATTATGCCCGGAAACGGTGCCTTTGGCGACCTATTATGGTGGCAATCGCTTCACCGGAGACTCACCCATGGGCCCCTATCCGCATGACGCCCCGCCGCCCGAGATCAGCGCCGACAATCCGGCCGGCACCGATGGTTTCGAATTCGTCGAATTCGCCCATCCCGAGCCCGCGAGGCTCTCGGAGCTCTTCCGCAAATTCGGCTTTACCCCGGTTGCCCGCCACAGGACGGAGAACATCACCGTCTGGCGCCAGGGCGACATCAACTACATCCTCAATGCCGAGCCCCAATCTTTCGGCATGAAGTTCGTCAAGCAACATGGCCCCTGCGCGCCCGCCATGGCCTGGCGCGTCGTCGATGCCGATCATGCTTACCGTCATGCCGTGGCTCTCGGCGCCGAGCCCTATGAGGGCGAGGACAAGACGCTCCACGTGCCGGCGATCAAGGGCATTGGCGGCAGCCTTCTTTATTTCGTCGACCGCTATGGCGCCAAAGGCTCGCCCTACAGCAAAGAGTTCGACTGGCTCGGCGAGGCGGATCCAAAGCCCAAGGGCATCGGTTTTTATTATCTCGACCACCTGACCCACAATGTCTTTCGCGGCAACATGGACAAGTGGTTCGGCTTCTATGCCAAGCTCTTCAACTTCCGCCAGATCCGCTTCTTCGATATCGAGGGCAAATATACCGGGCTGTTCTCGCGCGCCCTCAATTCGCCCTGCGGCAAGATCCGCATCCCGATCAACGAGAGCGCCGACGACAAGAGCCAGATCGAGGAATACTTGCGCAAATACAAGGGCGAGGGCATCCAGCATATCGCCATCGCCGCCGAGGACATCTATGCCGCGACCGACGCGCTGGCTGAGAACGGCGTGAAATTCATGCCGCCGCCGCCCGAGACTTATTATGAGAAATGCGCGGCGCGCGTGAAGGGCCATCAGGAGCCCGTCGACAGGCTAAAGAAACACGGCATCCTCATCGACGGCGAAGGCGTCGTCGATGGCGGTGAGACCAAGGTGCTTCTGCAGATCTTCTCGAAGACGGTGATCGGCCCGATCTTCTTCGAGTTCATCCAGAGGAAGGGCGACGACGGCTTCGGCGAAGGCAATTTCCGCGCTCTGTTCGAAAGCATCGAGGCAGACCAGGTGCGTCGCGGCGTGCTGGGGCCGCCCAGGGCGGCTTAACCTCTGTAATCAACGCCACCACTTGCAAAATGCGCCTACAATCACTATAGTAGTGAAAATAACTACTATGGAATTCTTGCCATGGATGAGGCCGTTTCGGCAGCAGATGCCAACCGCAAATTTTCCCTGCTTCTGCGTCGCGTGCGCGAAGGCCACAGCTATGTTGTGACCAGTCATGGTCGCCCGGTAGCGCGTATCGTCCCCGCCAATGAGCATGAGATAACGTTGTCGGGCGCGCGATCAGCCTTGTTGTCCCGCCTCGAAGCTCAGCCCCCCATCAGTGCCGGGCGCTGGACGCGCGATGAGCTTTATGAGGATGAGCGGTGAAGGTTGCGCTCGACACCAACATTCTTGTCTATGCGGAGAACGTCAACGGAGCGGGCAAGCGCGACATAGCTCTTGATCTGGTGCGCCGGCTTCCACAGGAAGCAGTCGTCATCCCCGTTCAGGTTCTCGGAGAATTGTTCAGTGTCCTGGTCCGCAAGGGAGGCAAGTCGCGGAAAGATGCTCGCGGGGCCATTCTGGGCTGGCGCGATACATTCGCGCTTGTCGAAACCTCGCCGGAGATCATGCTGGCCGCCGCCGATCTTGCGACGGATCATCATTTCGGAATCTGGGATGCGGTCATCCTATCCGCAGCCTCTCAAGCGGGCTGCCGGCTACTTCTCTCCGAAGACCTGCAGGATGGCTTTACTTGGGCTGGGGTGACGGTCGTCAACCCATTCGCGTCATCGCATCATGCGTTGCTGGAGGCGTTTCTGGAAAGCGCCAAACAACAAGAAGGTCGCTAGGAAGAGTAGCCACAGTCCCGACCATCGCGCGGAAGCTGCGTTATCTTACATCGTCATGGCCGCCCGGATGGCCGGGTTTAACCCGGCCATGGAGGCGGCCATCCAATATTTCCGCTGAGCGATCATTGACGGCGAGACTGGATGGCCGGGTCAAGCCCGGCCATGACGAAGTGGTAGTGCAGTGTGCCTGCTGCTACGCCGCCTTCTTCAACAATGTCTCCATGGTGCGGCCGATCTCCGAGGGTGACGGCGAGATCGCGACGCCTGCATCGCGCAGCAATTCCACTTTCTCGCTCGCACTTTCGCCGAAGGCCTGGATGATGGCGCCGGCATGGCCCATGCGCCGTCCCTTGGGCGCCGAGAGCCCCGCCACATAGGCGGCGACCGGCTTCGTCATGTGCTCTCTTATATAGGAAGCGGCTTCGGCTTCCTGCGGCCCGCCGATCTCGCCGATCATCATCACCGCATGGGTGTCCGGATCCTGCTCGAACAGCTCGAGAATGTCGCGGAAGGACGAGCCGTTGATCGGATCGCCGCCGATGCCGACGCTGGTCGAGATGCCGATGCCGAGTTCCTTCATCTGCGCCGCCGCCTCATAGCCGAGCGTGCCGGAGCGCCCGACCACGCCGATATGGCCGGGGAGATAGATATGGCCCGGCATGATGCCGAGCAGCGACTTGCCGGGTGAAATGATGCCGGCGCAATTGGGCCCGATGAGCCGCATGCGGTTCTCACGCGCGTAGCGGCGCATATAACGCTTCACCCGGATCATGTCCTTGGCGGGAATGCCGTCGGTGATGGCGACGCAGAGCTTCAGCCCCGCATCGGCCGCCTCCATGATCGAATCGGCGGCGAAAGGCGGCGGCACGAAGACGATCGCCGCTTCCGCACCGGCGCTGGCGACCGCTTCCTTGATCGTGTCGAAGACCGGCACATTGTGAACCTTGGCTCCGCCTTTGCCGGGCGTCACGCCGCCCACGATATTCGTGCCATAGGCCATCATCTCCTCGGTGTGGAAGCTGCCGATCTTGCCGGTGATGCCGAGGACCAGAACCGGTGTCGCGCGCTCGAGAAGGATCGTCATGAGGCCACCTTTATCAGACTGTCATTGCGCCATGCGGCAACCGCTCGGTTCGCCGCTTCGGCAAGCGTCGCGGCGCGGATGATGGGCAGGCCGGAGCGCGCCAGGATCTTGCGGCCTTCCTCGACATGCGTGCCGGCGAGGCGGACCACGACCGGCAGGTTGATCGGGGTCTTCTGCAGCGCCATCACGATGCCTTCCGCCACCCAGTCGCAGCGGTTGATGCCGGCGAAGATGTTCACGAGAATCGCGCGCACATTCTGGTCCGAGGTGACGAGCCGGAACGCCTTGGCGACGCGTTCGGGCGTGGCGCCGCCGCCGATATCGAGGAAGTTGGCGGGCTCGCCACCAGCCGCCTTGATCATGTCCATGGTCGCCATCGCAAGGCCGGCGCCATTCACGATGCAGCCGATCGAGCCATCGAGCCCGACATAGGACAGCCCGCGATCGGCGGCGCGCGTCTCGCGCGGATCCTCCTGCGACTTGTCGCGCAATTCGGCGATATGCGGCAGGCGGAACAGCGCATTGTCGTCGAAGGTCATCTTGGCGTCGAGGGCGATGAGCCGGTTGTCCTCGGTGACGACCAGCGGATTGATCTCCACCATTGTCGCGTCGAGCTCCTCGAAGGCCTTGTAACAGCCGAGAATGGTGTTGACCGCCTGCTGCGTCAGAGCCGGCTCGAGGCCGAGGCCGAAGGCGATCTCGCGCGCCTGGAAGGCCGGCATGCCGACCGCCGGCTCGACCACACTGCGGATGATCGAATGGGGTTCGCGCTGGGCGATCTCCTCGATCTCCATGCCGCCGGCGCTCGAGGCCACCACCATCACGCGCTCCGACTTGCGGTCGAGCACCAGGCCCAGATAGATCTCGCGCTTGATGGCGACGGTGCCTTCGACATAGACGCGATAGACGGTCTTGCCCTGGGGGCCCGTCTGATGGGTGACGAGGCGCTTGCCGAACAAGTCGTCGGCGGCTTCCTCGACCTGATGCTCGGATTGGCAGAGCTTGACGCCGCCGGCCTTGCCGCGGCCGCCCGAATGGATCTGCGCCTTGACGATCCATTTGCTGCCGCCGATGTCGCGGGCTCGATAGGCGGCCTGTTCGGGGCTGTAAGCGAGGCCGCCCTGCGGCACCGCCACGCCAAAACGGCTGAGGATTTCCTTGGCCTGATATTCGTGGATATCCATCTTCAAGCTGCCTTGGCGAGTTGCGCCGGTTGCGTGTGGTGGAAATGCTCGATCGCCGCGGCGACGCCGCTGCCGACGGTGAAAGGCACACCTTGATCGCGCAGAGTGAGCTCGACGCCCGACAGCGCGGTCAACACCATGAGCTCGTTGAGATCGCCCAGATGCCCGATGCGGAAGACGCGGCCGGCAACCTTCGACAGGCCGACGCCGAGCGACAGGCCATAGGCCTGATAGGCATGACGCACGAAGACGTTGGAATCAAACCCGTCCGGCAGATGGATCGCGCTCACCGTGTCGGACTGCCAGCGCGGCTCGGCGGCGCAAAGCTTGAGGCCCCAGGCCGCTACCGCCTTGCGCACGCCTTCGGCGAGGCGGTGATGACGCGCGAAGACATGTTCGAGGCCTTCAGCGAAGAGAAGATCGAGCGAGGCCCGCAAGCCACGCAGCATATGCGTCGGCGGCGTATAGGGGAAATAGCCGTCCTTGTTGGCGCGCCCCATGTCGGCGAAGTCGAAATAAAAACGCCGCGATTGCGCGTTCCGGGCTTGCGCCAGCGCCTTCTGGCTGACGCAGAGAATGGCGAGCCCGGCCGGCAGCATGAATCCTTTCTGGGATCCTGATACCGCGACATCGACGCGCCACTCCTCCATGCGGAAATCGATGCTGGCGATCGAGCTCACGCCGTCGACGAAGAGAAGGGCCGGATGTTCGGCCTCATCGAGCGCCTTGCGCACACCGGCCACATCGCTGGTGACGCCGGTCGCGGTCTCGTTGTGGGTGACGAGCACCGCCTTGATCTTGTGGCCGCGGTCGGCCTTGAGGCGTTGGGCGAAGATGTCGACCGGCACGCCTTCGCCCCAGGGCGCATCGACCACATCGACCTCGAAGCCGAGACGGATGCACATGTCGATCCACAGATGCGAGAACTGCCCGAAGCGGGCGGCAAGGATCTTGTCGCCGGGCGACAGCGTGTTGGTCAGCGCCGCTTCCCAGCCGCCAGTGCCGGAAGAGGGGAAGAGGAAGGCCTGCCCGGTCCTGGATTTGAAAACCTTCTTCACATCCTCGAAGAGCGGCAGCGTGAAGTCCGGCAGGTCGGGCGCCCTCTGGTCCTCCATAGGGATATCCAGGGCGCGGCGCACGGCGTCCGGAATATTGGTGGGCCCTGGTATGAACAGGCCGCGGACACCTGGCATGGTTTCCTCCCTCGCTGGTGATTTGCTGGTGGGCATTATCTCACCGGGTAGGGTCGGGACCGCAACGTCCCAATCACCTGCCTTTGAATATCCATATGGGTAGGAAAGTTCCTATCCTTTAAGATGGTTTTATGGTATCGGTCTTTTCAGGATCCTACCCATTCGTATGGGTTTGAGGGTGATATGACAGATCAGGCACCGATCGACATCGCTCTGGGGGACGGCAATCCCCTGATGCTGGCCGCCCTTTCCGACTTCATCGACCGCGACAAGGACTTCAGCCTGGTGGCGACCGCCGCCACTGCCGAGGGTTTCCTCGCCGCGGTCACCCGCGTGCCGGTCCAGGTCGGCCTGATCGAGTGGACTCTGCCGGCGATGGGCGGCGAACGTTTGCTCGATACGCTGCGGCTCAGGCCGTCACCGCCGCGCATGATCGTCTATGGCGCGCCCGAGGAGCCCGAGATCCTGCGCCGCGCCATGGCGGCGGGCGCGGCCGGCTTCTCGCCACGCCATCAGTCGCCGGAGCAGCTTCTCGTGATGGCGCGCGCGGTGGCGAAAGGCCAGATGATGTTCCCGTTCCTCGATGTGCGCGAACTCACCCGCGATCCCGCCGGCGCCCTGACCGCGCGCGAGCGCATCTTGCTCGCCGCTCTGGCGCGCGGTCTCGACAACAAGTCACTGGCGCGCGAACTCGATATTTCGGTGAACACGGTGAAATTCCATCTGCGCAATCTCTATGAGAAGCTCAATCTGTCGAGCCGCGCCCAGGCCATCGCGTTTTATTATTCCTCCGGCGCGCATCGCGATGAAAACGGTCGCTGATGTTACCCTCGCCCTGCAAGCGAAGCGCAGCGGGGAGAGGGGAGGGGCCTGCCGCGCAGCGGCGGGAAGGGTGAGGGGCATCTGTATCAGCAAAGGTAAATTGTTGCCGGCTTTGCCTCGGACGGAGGTGTTGAGAACTGCGAGATCGCGTCACATTGGCCCCTCACCCTCCCATTGCTGCGCAATGGGTCCCTCCCTCTCCCCTCTGCGAGGGGCGAGGGTAAGATATTCATCCGCCAACGGATCATTTCACCGCTGCGACCGAATTGCCGCTTGACGCGGCGCCCGCTTCTCCTGTTGTCTCACTCCCCTGTCACGTCACCCGAGAGGTCTTCCATGAGCTTCCATACCGTCGAACAGGCGCCCGCAAGGCTTAACCGCAGCGAGCTCGCCGTCCCCGGCAGCCAGCCGCAGCTTTTTGAAAAGGCGGCTAAATCGGCCGCCGACGTGATCTTCCTCGATCTCGAGGACGCCGTCGCCCCGGACGACAAGGTCGAGGCGCGCAAGAACGTCATCAAGGCGATAAATGAAGTGGACTGGGGCACGAAGGCGCTCTCGGTCCGAATCAACGGTCTCGACACCCAATACATGTATCGTGATGTCGTCGACGTTCTCGAGCAGGCGGGCGACCGCCTCGATCTCATCATGATCCCCAAGGTCGGCACCGCCTCCGACGTCTATGCGCTGGACATGATGGTGACGCAGATCGAGACGGCCAAGGGACGCAAGAAGAAGATCGGTTTCGAGCTCATCATCGAAACGGCGCTCGGCATGCAGAATATCGAGAAGATTGCTCGCGCGAGCCGCCGCAACGAATCGCTGCATTTCGGCGTCGCCGACTATGCCGCCTCGACGCGCGCCCGCACCACCAATATCGGCGGCGCCAATCCGGACTATTCGATCCTGACGGACAAGCTCGAAGACGGTTCGCGCGCTACCCATTGGGGCGATATGTGGCATTATGCGCTGGCCCGCATGGTCGTGGCGGCGCGCGCCAACGGCCTGCGCCCGGTCGACGGACCCTTCGGCGATTTCTCGGATGGCGAGGGCTACAAGGCCGCCGCCCACCGCGCCGCGGTCCTGGGCTGCGAAGGCAAATGGGCCATCCACCCCTCGCAGGTGACGCTCGCCAATGAGGGGATGGGCCCGAGCGAGAAGGACGTCGCGCGTGCGAAGCGGATTCTCGTGGCCATGGATGAAGCGGCGAAAGCCGGCAAGGGTGCGGTCTCGCTCGACGGCCGCCTCATCGACTATGCCTCGATCCGCCAGGCCGAGGTGCTGGTCAAGAAGGCCGAACAGATCGCCAAGGGGTGAGGAATGCCCCACCCGGCGCTTCGCGCCACCCTCCCCACGCTACGCGTGAGGAGGGAGAAATCAGCGAAGAATCTCCCTCCTCGGAACGGGGAGGGTGGCGAGCGTAGCGAGCCGGGTGGGGAAAACCGCTACACCTTCTACAGTTTCACCCCATTCAGCTGGCACAGGAGATTGACCAGGCGCGGGACATATCTGTCGCCATAGCCGTGCGTCGCGCCCAGCACCAGTGTCTGATGCACCGCTTCCGCCACGAAGGAAGAGAGCGGCAACGACTGCGTCATGGTGGTGTAATAGCGCATGTCCTTGCGCGCATTGTCGATGGCGAATTTGGCGGCGGTGTCGTCGTCGCTGAGCGGCACCTTGATGATGCGCTCGAACATCACCGAGCGGGCGCCGCCCGCCATCGCGATGTCGTTGAGCGCCTTCATGTCGACCTTGGCCTTGAGGCCGGCGACGATTCCTTCCGCCACCACCGCCGCGGTGCCGATGGCGATGTAGTTGTTGATGAGCTTCAGCGTGTGGCCGGCGCCGACGCCGCCCGCATGGATGATCGTGTCGGCGAAGCATTCGATGATGGGCCGGATCTCGGCCAGCACCTTCTCGTCGCCGCCGGTCATCACACCGAGCTTGCCTTCCTCCGCCTCCTTGGGCGTGCGCACCAGCGGCGTATCGACGAAACGGGCACCCTTCGCCTCGATGGCGGCGGCCACTTTTAGCGTTGATTCGGGCTCCGCCGTCGAGCAGTCGGCGACGATCATGCCGGAGCGAAGCCCTTCGAGGAGGCCATCCTTGCTGAACAGCGTCTCTTCCACCTGCGGCGAGCCGGTGACGCACAGGATCACGACGTCGCTTTTTTCGGCGATCTCGCGCGGACTCCTGGCCTCCTTCGCCCCCTTGGCGACGAGATCGTCGATCGGCGCCCGGTTGCGATGGGCGAGAACGGTGAGCTCGTAGCCCTTGGTGACGATATTCTTGCCGATGCCGTGACCCATGAGGCCGGCGCCGATCAATCCGACTTTCTGCTTCGTCATGGCCGCTGTGCTCCTGTCGTATCGAGATGAGTTAGCGTTGCTGCCGGTCGCCGCCGGCAATGGTGATGACCGCGATGATGATGATACCCGTCATGATCAGGCGGATGCCGGCGCTGGCGCCGAATGTATTGAGCATCGTGTCGAGAAGATAGATGAAAAGTGCGGCCCCCCACACGCCCGGCACATTGGCGCGCCCGCCCGCTACCGACGTGCCGCCGATGACGACGACGGCGATCGAGGCGAGCAGGAAGCCTTCGCCCATATTGAGGGCGGCACCTCCGGAGAAACCGGACAGCACGATGCCGGTGACGCCGGCGAGCAGCGCGCTCAGCATATAGGTGGCGAAGCGGGTCAGGTCGACATTGAGCCCGGCGAGCCGCGCGGCGCGCGGATTCTGGCCGATGGCGAGCACAGTGCGCCCGTAAAGCGTGCGCCTCAGCACGATGGCGATGCCGATCGACAGGATAAGAACGAAGACCGCCAGAAGCGGCACGCCCATGACACGCGCGGTGGCGAAATCCGCCAGCATCGGCGGCGGCTTGATGCGGATGCCGCGGCCATAGGAGATCGCCGTCGACAGGATGAGGAAGCTCGAGGAGAGTGTGGCGATAATTGGCGGGATGCGCAGCAGCCGGATCAGCCCGTAGTTGAACAGGCCGACCAGGAAGCTCGCGCCCAGGGCGGCGAAGATGCCGATCAGCAGCCTGGCATTGTCGGTATCCATGATCTTCATCGCCACGACGCCGGAAAGCGTGATCGTCGCCGGGATGGAGAGATCGACATTGCCGGGGCCGGTGGTGATGACCATCATCTGGCCCAATCCGATGATGATGGTGAAGGTGGCGAAGGACAGGGCGGCGGTGAGGATCTCGCCCGCGCCCTGGCCGCGGGTGAAGGCGATGGTGGCGAGCCACACCGAGAGCATCGCGATAAAGGACCAGATCCAGGGCTGGCCGCGCAGCTTCGTCCAGATATCGGTCATCGCCGCGCCTCCCCGGTCGCGATGAGGGCGCGCAGCGCCAGCACGATGATCAGGATGGCACCTTGCGCGCCGATCTGCCAGTCGGGCGAGATACGCATGAAGATGAGGAACGAGCCGGCGAGCGCCAGCGTCAGGGCCCCGATCACCGCGCCGAAAGGCGATACGCGGCCACCGACGAATTCGCCGCCGCCCAGTATGACTCCGGCAATGGCATAGAGCGTATAACGGTCGGCGATATGCGCGTCGGCCGAGGTGGTGAGGCCGATGAGGGAGAGGCCGGACAAAACGCCGAAGAAGCCCGCCAGCGCATACATCGCCATCTTGGTCCTGAGCTCCGACCAGCCGGCGCGCGCCATGGCGCGCGGATTGCCGCCGGTGCCGCGCATGATGACGCCATAGGAGGAAGTCATGAGCCCGATATGGACGAGGGCGGCGATGAGCAGCGCGGCGACGATCGGGAACGGCACGAGGGGGATCTGCAGCGACATGATCGCCTTCAGCCAGTCGGGCGCCTTGCCGCCGGGCGAGGGCAGGATCAACACGGCGATGCCGAGCCAGATGAAGGAGGCGCCGAGTGTCACCACGATCGAGGGCAGGTTGCGCAGATAGATGAGGGCGGCCATGGCGGCATAGGCGGCGATGCAGAGCAAAAGCGCCAGGAGACCGAGGACCGGGCTGTCATGGAGAAGTGTCGCGCCGATGCAGCCGACGAGGCCGACAAAGGGGCCGATCGAGAGATCGAGATCGTTCACCGTGATGACGAACATCTGGGCGATGGTGGCGAGCGCGATCGGCACAGCATATTGCAGCATGAGGTTGAGGCCGAAATAGCTCATGGTGCGCGGCTGCGCATAGAAGGTGGCGGCGAGCACGAGGGCGAGCGAGGCCAGAGGCAGAAGCGCCCGCAGCGTCTGGCGGTTGAGCGCGAGCGTGGTCATTTCCCCTTCTCCCGCCTGCGGGAGAAGGTGGCGCGAAGCGCCGGATGAGGGTGTCCTTCGTATGGTGTCAGAGGATGTGTGATCGGCGCGAACACCCTCACCCGCCCTGTCGGGCCCCCTCTCCCGCAAGCGGGAGAGGGGGAAAGCTGGATAGAGCTCGCGCGAACACGGGGCATTGAAAGTGATTGCATCAGGCGCTCTCCGCGAAGGACGCGTTGAGCACCTTGTCTTCGCTGAGCTCATGGCCTTGCAATTCGGCGACGATGGCGCCGTTGCGGAAGATATAGGCGCGGTCGCAATGCTTGAGCTCGTCGATCTCGGTCGTATACCAGATGAAGCTGCGCCCCGCTGCCGCCTCCGCGCGGATCATCTCATAGACTTCGAGCTTGGTGCCGATATCGACGCCGCGCATCGGATCGTCCATCAGCACGATATCGGCATTGGAGCCGAGCGCCCGGGCAAATAGCGTCTTCTGCTGGTTGCCGCCCGACAACGTCAGGATGTTGTTGTTCATGTCGGGCGTGCGAATGCCGATGCGGTCCTTCCAGTCACGCGCCATGCCCTGCTCGCGCTCCGGCGTGATGAGCGGCCCGTGCTTGAGCTGCCTGAGCGCGCTCACCGTGACATTCTCGCCGATCGACCAGAGATTGAAGACGCCGTCCGACTGCCGGTCGCCGGCGATGAAGGCGGCGCGGCCGTCGACCCTGGTCGCCGCTTTGGCCTTGCGGGCGCCTTCGAAGATCTGGATCAGCATGCGCGTCTGGCCATGCCCGGCGAGACCGGCAAGCCCGACGATCTCGCCTTTGCGCACCGCGAGCCTGTCGGTGCGGGCGGCGGTCAGCGGCATCGCCTCGACGGCGAACGCACTTTCGACATGCCGGCGCGCCGTGGCATGGGCGCCGGGTTTCTCGGCGGTGGCGCCCATCGCCGCCACCAGCGACTGGCGGGTGAAATCCCTGGCCGGCTTTTCGGCAACCACCCTGCCGTCCTTCATCACCGCGATACGGTCGCAATGGTCGAGCACGTCGCCGAGCAGATGCGAGATGAGAATGGTGCTGACGCCGCGCGCGACTTCCTGGCGCATGAAGGTCAGAAGCTGCTTCGCCGTCACCGCGTCGAGCGAGGAGGTGGGCTCGTCCAGTATGACGACGCGCAAGGGCTCGTCGGTGACGGTGAAGGCACGCGCGATCTCGGCCATCTGGCGCTGGCCAATAGCGAGATCGCCTGCTTCCGCATCGACATCGATGTCGTGGCCGGGGAAGATCTCGTCGAGCTTGGCGTGGATCAGGCGGCGCGCTTTCGTCTTCCAGCCGAAACCCTTCAGCGCGCGATGCACAATGCGGACATTCTCGGCCAAGGTGAGATTGGGGCAGAGCGACAGCTCCTGGAACACGCAGCGTATGCCATGCGCGGAGGCATTGGCGGCGCTGTAATGCCCGCTCACATCCTCGCCCGCGATGAGGAGGCGTCCGCGATCGGCTTTGAGCGTGCCGGCCAGCACATGCATGAGCGTGCTCTTGCCGGCGCCATTGTGGCCCACGAGACCGAGGCATTCGCCGGGCGCCAGCACGAGATCGACGCCGGCCAAGGCCCGGACGGCGCCGAAGCTCTTGTCGATGGCGGTGAGGGCTACGGCAGGCTCAGACATCGTGAACATGCAGCATTTTTGCTCTGACCATAGAGCCCTCATCCGCCCTGTCGGGCACCTTCTCCCACGCTACGCGCGGGAGAAGGGGAAATGAGGTGAGGTCTGAGCCATTCACGCTGAGCGATCTACTTCCCGGTGACGACCTTCTCGGCGTCCGCCTTCGAATATTCGACATTGGCGACGCCGCCTTTTTCCGTCGTCTCGAGGCTCTTTTCGAGATCGGCCTGGTTGATCTGCAGGAAGGGCACCACCAGGTCCTTCGGCACTTCCTTGCCGTCGAGGATCATCTGCGCCACCCAGAAGGCGAGCGTCGATACGCCGGGCGCGATCGAGACCGACATGGTCTCATAGCCATTGGCGTCCTTCTGCTCCTTCCACCAGGCGAGCTCATCCTGCCGGTTGCCCATGATGATGAGCGGGGTCGGCCGGCCGGCCGCCTTGAAGGCCTGTGCGGCGCCATAGCCGTCGCCGCCTTGCGTCACCACCGCCTTCACTTCCGGTAGCGACGGCAGGATGCCGGCGACCGCCTTCTGCGCCACTTCCTGCGCCCAGTCGCCATGCACCGAGCCGACGACCTTGAACTGGCTGTGCTTGCCCACACCTTCCTCGATGCCCTTGTGGATCTCGTCGTCGACGAACACGCCGGCGAGGCCCCTGATCTCGAGCAGGTTGCCGCCGTCCTTCATCTTCTCGGCGAGATAGTCGAGCTGGACGGCGCCCATCTTCTTGAAGTCGACGGCGATGCGCCAAGCGCAGGGTTCGGTCACGATGCCGTCGAAGGAGACGACGGTGATGCCGGCATCGCAGGCCTGCTTGACGACGCCATTGAGCGCGTCGGGCGAGGCGGCGTTGATGACGATGGCGTTATAGCCTTGCAGAATGAGATTCTGGATCTGCGCCGCCTGCTCGGTCACCTGGTTTTCCGAGGTAGTGAAGGGATCGGCCGCCGCGACGATGCCGTCGGCCACCGCCTGCTTCGTCACCTTGTCCCAGCTCTTCAGCATCGATTGCCGCCAGGAATTGCCGGCATAATTGTTGGAGAGCGCTATCTTCTTGTCTTTGGTGTCGGCCGCTGCCGGCATGGCCAGAGCGAGGGTGGCGAGTGCGGCGGCAAGGATAAGCGAAGTCTTTCTCATGATGGACTCCTCCCAAAGGGTGCTTGTCGGATGCACGGCGTTCTTGTGGTGGATACCCCGCTAACATGTTAGCAAAGTCGCGCGGCGGCGCAACGGTCTTTCCTTACGCGGCGGCGGCGTTTCTGCCTCCTTTGCGGCTGCGCGCACGGGCGCCGGGACCGAGTTTGCCGCCCTCATCGATAGTCTTCTGGGTGCTCTGCAGCAGCCGGCGCACGGCGGCGCGGGCGCGCTCGGGCTTGCGGGCCCGGATCGCCTCGAGAATGGCCTCGTGCATCGGCAGCACTTTCACGCGGTTGCGCAAATGAGCCACCGTCACCGAGAAGAGATTGGCGAGCAGCGATTCGATGACGCGGCCGAAAGGTGGGATGAACTCATTGCCCGACGCGTTGAGCACCGCGAGATGGAATTTCACATCCGCCACATTCCACGCCGCTTCGTCGCCGACCGCCTCGGCCATCGCCTGGTAGGCGGCCTCGATCTCGGCGATCTGCACGGCCGTGCGATGGGTTGCCGCGAGTGCGGCCGCCTCGGGCTCGATCATCATGCG
Organism: Nordella sp. HKS 07; assembly: GCF_011046735.1. Classification (NCBI taxonomy): domain Bacteria; kingdom Pseudomonadati; phylum Pseudomonadota; class Alphaproteobacteria; order Hyphomicrobiales; genus Nordella; species Nordella sp. HKS 07. The sequence goes on from NZ_CP049258.1 coordinate 2,763,078, forward strand.
GATCTGCTGCACGTCAGTGGCGAAGCGCTGGAAATCAACGGTGGTGCAATACCAGCCCAGCACGTCGCGATCGAGCAGGTTCCAGACGCTGCGCGGCTCGACGCGCGAGCCGATCTTGGGGCGCGACTGGATCAGCCCCTTGGCCGACAGCATCTTCACCGCTTCCCTGACCGCGGTGCGGCTGACTTTGTAGATCTGGCCGCATTCGGCCTCATTGGGCAGAAGGGCGCCCGGCTTGTAGTCGCCCCTGACGATCCGCTGGCCCAGATCATGCGCCACTTTGTTATAGAGACTTTTGCGTCGCGCTCCTTTATCCGGCTGCTTGCGTTTCGTCCCCGCCATTATTTCCGTCCTCGACTTACCTGAAATTCGTCCGCAGCATAGAGCAGTTCAATCATCAGACAAATGAGATTATTCTGTATATCCAGGGTATCGAGATGACAGACCGGATCGCGATGATCGCCGTCGATTGGGGCACATCCAACCGGCGCGCCTGGGCGCTCGACAGCGACGGCCGCGTGCTGGCCGAAATGGGTGACGGCGAAGGCCTGCTCAAGGTGGATGCGGGCGGCTTCGCGCGCTCCTTCGCCGATTTTGCCGCCCCCTGGCTGACGGACGATCGCGTCGTGCCGGTGCTGATGTGCGGCATGGTCGGCAGCAAGATGGGCTGGGCCGAGGTGCCCTATATCGCCGCCCCCGCCGATCTCGCAAGCCTTTCGCGCAATCTTTACGCGATCGCGTTCGACGGTCCGGCGCGCATCGCCATCGTGCCGGGTGTCTCCTGCATCCATGACGGCGTGCCGGATGTGATGCGCGGCGAAGAGTGCCAGGTTCTCGCCGTCCTGACGCAGCGCCAGATGCGCGACGCCTGTCTTCTCCTCCCGGGCACGCATTCCAAATGGGTCCAGGTGAAGGACGGCAGGCTCGATAGCTTTCGAACCTATATGACGGGCGAGCTCTATAATGCGCTGACCTCAGGCGGCACGCTGGCGCAGCTCATGGAAAAAGGCGAGGCCGATCCCGAGGCGTTCCGCCGGGGACTGGCGCGGGCCCGCGAGCCGGGCTCGGGCGCCCTCCCGCATCTGCTCTTCGGCGTGCGCACGCTGGGTCTCTTCAATGCCCTGCCGCGCGCCGGACTCAGCTCCTATCTTTCGGGTCTTCTCATCGGTACCGAAATGCGCGATGCACTCGCCTGGTCGACGGCGAGGGCGGTGATCGCCGTCGGCTCGCCGAGGCTTCTCGAGAACTACCGGATCGCCGCCGGGGAATTCGGCCTCGCTTTCGAGGCACATGACAACAGCGCGCTATTGCCGCCGGCGCTGCACATGATCGCCCGCGATGCTGGTCTTTAGAAACTCTAAATTTAACGCGTGATCGGACGGAAGACCGGCGGCTATCCCGCGCTATGGCATGAGGTCGACCATCGCTTCGCGCGCGATGACGGCGCCCGGATACTGGATGACGCGGCTCGCCAGAAGATGCGCCTTGCGCACGCTGTCCTGGACCGAGGCGCCGGACAGCCGCGCTGCCAGATAGCCGGCATTGAAGCTGTCGCCGGCGCCGGTCGTGTCGCGCGGCTGGCTGATCCTGTCGAGCATGATGCTGCCCAGCTGCGTGTGAACCGGCCCGCCGCCGGTCTTGACCACGACCTCGCGGGGACCCAGCGCGGCAATCTCGCCAACCCAGTCTTCGGCGCTCTGCGTCTTGGCGAAGATCGCCTCGAGATCGTCGGATGAGGGAAGCACATGGCTCGCCGCCGCGATCGCTTCCCGCATCCATGTCGCGGCTTCGGTTCGGTCGGTCCACAGAAGCGGACGGTAATTCGTGTCGAAGACGGCGGGACGTCCCGCCGAGCTGACACGGCGCAACAACTCGATCAGCCGCCGGCGGCCGGCGGCACCCAGCACGGCGAGCGTGATGCCGCTGGTGAACACCGCATCACTTGCCGCGAGCCCTTCGGCGAGCTCAGGCTCCTCGAACAATTGCCGGACCGGTGCCTCACCGCGCCAGTAGCTGAAGGAGCGCTCCCCCTTGTCGTCGGTATCGATGATGTAGAGGCCGGGCCGGCGGCCGGGCACCCGCGCAATATGGCGGCAGTCGATGCCTTCATTCGCGAAACTCTCGATCATCCAATCGCTCAGCGGGTCATCGCCGAGCCGGGTCACATACTGCACGCGCGCCGTCTCAGGTCTGAGCAGCCGTGCCAGATAGACGGAGGTGTTGAGCGTGTCCCCGCCGATGCGGCGGTCATAGGTGAGCGGTCCGCTCAGGGATCGGGCCAGCTCGATCATCGGTTCGCCGATGGCGGCGAGGGTCAGGGGCTTTGTCATGGTGGCTTCTTATCCTGCGATCCCGAAAAGGGGATACCGATTTTCCGATTGAGCGGGCGCTAAACTCAAGATTTCGAACAGGTTTTTGCGTCGACGGCAACCGGTAGCCGATCTAGAACACTTCTAATCTATTGAACATGCTGAATTTTTTGCCGCGCCCCTGGAATCGCGATTGACAGAGGCGGCCTCCATCGAATAACTGACTAAATCAGTCGGATTATTTGGTTTCCAATGGTCTCGCCATGAGCGCCCAATTCTGTCCCGCGAGCTGTCCTTTGCAGCTCCTCAATCACGATGAGTTTGGATCGAAACGGTCCTATGCCGATACGCTGGTTCAAGCCGGCCAGAAGCTCTTGAGCGTTCCCACCGGCGCGGCCGCGGGGACACTCCATTGAGCCAACCATGCAGAGCGATCTCAGAAGGGGACTTACCATCATGAAACGGCATCTCCTGGCGTTCACCGCCGGCACGGTCCTGACGCTGGCCTCGGTCATCTCGATCGCGCGCGGCGCGGAAGTGACGGCGGATGCCGTTCTCAAGCACTATGGCGACGTCGCCGAGGCCATGTATACCGACGCCCATGCGGCTGCCGTCGATCTGGGCAAGGCGATCGACGCCCTGATCGCCAATCCGTCGGAAGAGACGCTGAAATCCGCGCGCGCCGCCTGGAAGGAAGCGCGTCCCTGGTATCAGCAGACCGAAGGCTATCGTTTCGGCAACAGCATCGTCGATGATTGGGAGGGCAAGGTGAATTCCTGGCCGCTCGACGAAGGCCTCATCGACTATACCGACAAGGGGACCTATGGCGAGACCTCCGACGAGAACCCGCTCTATGCCGCCAATGTCATCGCCAACACGTCCATCCGCATCGGCAATGACACCGTCGACACGACGAAGATCGATGCCGCTCTCCTGCAGAAGCTGCAAGGGGCGGGCGACAACGAGGCCAATGTGGCGACCGGCTATCATGCCATCGAGTTCCTGCTCTGGGGCCAGGATCTGAACGGCACCAAGGCCGGCGCCGGCAACCGCCCCGCCACCGACTACGACACCAGGAACTGCAGCAACGGCCATTGCGACCGGCGCGCCGCCTATCTCAAGGCCGCGAGCGATCTGCTTGCCGCCGATCTCGCCGAAATGGCCGCGAGCTGGAAGGCCGAGGGTGCCGCGCGCAAGGATCTTGCGGCCAAGGGCGCGGATGGCGGTCTGTCGACCATCCTCACCGGTCTCGGCAGTCTGTCTTATGGCGAACTCGCCGGCGAGCGCATGAAACTCGGCCTCATCCTGCATGATCCGGAAGAGGAGCATGACTGTTTCTCCGACAACACGCACAATTCGCATTATTTCGACCAGGCCGGCATGATCTCGATCTATGGCGGCACGCTCAAGCGCCGCGACGGCGCCAGCCTCGAAGGTCCGGGTCTTGCAGCACTTGCCGCGGGCAAGGCGCCCGCCGAGGCCAAGAAGCTCGATGGGCTGATGGCCGATGCCGAGAAGAAACTTGGTGCGATCCGCGACCGGGCGGAAAACGGCAAGGAGTCCTACGATCAGATGATCGGCCAGGACAATCCGGAAGGCAATGCGCTGATTCAGGCAGGGATCGACGCGCTCGTCGCGCAGACGCGCGGCATCGAAGCGGTGGTCGCCGCCCTCAATCTCAAGATCACGGTCGAGGGCTCCGACAGTCTCGACAATCCTTCCGCGGTGCAGTGAGGAACGCGCTCATGCTCAGATATAGACGACATGTCCAGTCCTTCACGCAAGCCGAGATCGCCGAGAAGCTCAAAGTGGCCGAGACACTGCGCGGCGAAGGCAAGCGGGTCTATGAAATCGCCCGTGTTCTCGGCGTCACCGACACGACCTATTACAACTGGCTGAAGCGGGCCGAGAAGCCCCGCTCGGGCGATGCGGAATTGCGCCGCCTGCGCCGCGAGAACGCGCAGCTGAAGCGGGCGGTGAAATCGCTGGCCGGTATCGCCGGAGCGGCACAGAGCTAACATCATGATCGTCTGCCAGTGCAACGTCATTACCTCGCGCCACATCAAGGAGGCCGTCAACCGCCTGATGGAGTTTGACGAGTTCCGCGTGGTGACTCCGGGCGCGGTCTTTCGCTGCTGCGGCCAGCGGCCGCAATGCGGCGGCTGCATGCCGCATCTGGTGCAGCATGTGGAAGCGGCAGTTCTCGAAGTGCGCGGTTCGCCGCCTTGCCAAATGGACCAATCTGCACCATTCTCCGCCGAAGAAGCTGAGTATGTGGAGAAGGCGGATGAAGGGTCACAAGAAGGTCATCGAGTATCTGAACAGGGGTCTGCGCAGCGAGCTGACCGCGGTGAGCCAGTATTGGGTTCATTTCCGGCTTCTGGAGGACTGGGGTTTCTCGAAGCTTGCCAAGAAGGAGCGCGAGGAATCGATCGAGGAGATGCATCATGCGGACAAGTTCATCGCCCGCATCGTGTTCCTCGAAGGACACCCGAATTTGCAGACACTCGATCCCTTGATGATCGGGCAGAATATTAAGGAAGTCCTGGAATGCGATCTGAAGGCCGAATACGGCGCGCGTGATCTTTATCGCGAAGCCTACACGGTCTGCCACGAGGCCGGGGATTTCGTTTCCATGGAGCTCTTCAAGGAGCTTCTCGCCGATGAGGAAGGCCATATCGATTTCATCGAAAGCGAGCTCAGCCTGCTCGAGAAGATCGGGCTCGAGAATTACGGCCAGCTCCAGGCCGATTCGAGCGACAAGAAAGAGTAGCGCGAAAGCCACGGACCACGTCTCCCTCCCCGCGCTTCGCACGGCGGAGGGAGGTTATCTCCCATGCTGACGCGCCGGGCCGTTCTCACCGCCGCTGCCGGGGGCCTTGCCGCCCCCGCTTTGCTGTCGCTGTCGCGTGCCGACACGGCGAAGCCGCTGCCCGAAGCGCCCCCACGCGTCGGCGCCTCCGCCACGCATGAGGTGACGCTCGAAGCCAAGGCACGCAGCGTCGAGTTGTTCGGCGCCGACGGACCCAAAAGCACGCTATGGACCTATGGCGATGAGCTCTTTCCCATACTGCGCGCGCGGCGCGGCGATCGTCTGCGCGCCACGCTCAGAAACAGCCTCGCCGAGCACACCTCCATTCACTGGCATGGCGTGCGCGTGCCCAATGCGATGGACGGCGTCCAGTATGTGACGCAGCAACCGGTGGAGCCGGGGAACAGCTTCGTCTATGATTTCCCGCTTCCCGATACCGGGACCTTCTTCTTTCATCCTCATTGCAACGAAACGGGACAGGTCGGCCATGGGCTGGTTGGCGTCCTCATCGTCGAGGGTGATGAAAGCCGGCCTTTCGACGACGAGCTGGTTCTCATCGCCAAGGACTGGCGCCTCGATGCCGATGGCAGCTTCCTACCCTTCACGACCGACAGCGGGGCGGCGCGCGCCGGCACGTTCGGCACGGTTCGTACCGTCAACGGCCAGCGCAGCCTCACGCGCAAGGTTCCAGCTTCCGCGGACATCCGCCTGCGCCTTCTCAATCTCGATTCGACCCGCATGATGGATGTGGGCGTGGAAGGGGCCGAAGCCCACATCATCGCCATCGATGGCAATCCGCTCCCCGCTTTGCCGCTCTGCAGCTGGCGCCTCGGCGCCGCCTCGCGCGTCGATCTGGTGCTGCGCACGCCCAAGGCCGGCGGCAAGGTGCTCATCCGCGACTATTTTCCGGCCGAGATCTTCGATCTGGCCGAGCTCGAGGTGGAAGGACCTGACCGCCAGGCCGGCGGCTTCGACCCGGCTCCGCTTTATGCCGCGCGCCTGCCCGAGGCCGATCTTTCGGCGGCAGAGCGGCAGGCCTATGTCTTCGGCGCGGCCTCCGATTCGATCGCCAGCTTCGTCGATACGCTCGACCCGAATGATCCTTTATCCAAGGTCATATTGGATGAATTGTGCACCGCCGAGCGTACCTTCTGGGCGATCAACAAACGGTCCTGGCCGAATGATGGACATCGCAAGCTGCCGCCGCCGCTGGCACGGCTTCAGGCGGGCAAGAGCTACCGGTTCATGCTGCAGAACGCGACGCCGCATCCGCATCCGATTCATCTGCATGGACATACATTCAAGGTGCTCTCGTCCTCCAGGCGCAACCTGCCTGTCCATTATGCCGACACAGTTCTGGTTCTCCCTAAGGAGCGCATCGAGATCGCCTTCGTTGCAACGCCCGGTAGGTGGATGTTCCACTGCCACATATTGGAACATCTGGAGACCGGCATGATGGGTTATTTCGCGAACACATGACGGCGTTCCGCACGGCCTGCGCCACCTTTCTCTGTCTCACCGCCAGCTCTCTCGCGCAAGATCACGGTGAGTTTGGATCGAATCGATCCAAACTCACAAACGTGATCGATTCCATTAATTTAGCGCGGGATTCTGGCGAAAAACCGGTATCCACTTTTTCGCATCCCGCGCCCGAGGAGCTCGATTCGGCGGTAGGCAAGGCTTTGTTCGAGCGTCGCTGGGTGCAGGCGCCGGCCTCCACCAATACCGCCGACGGGCTGGGCCCGCTCTTCAATGCCGGCGCTTGCGCCTCCTGCCACAAGAACGGCAATGGCGCGCGCTTCTCGATGATCGATGGCGTGCTCGGTGTGGCCGGCTTCGTCGTGCGGCTCGGCGACGCGCAAGGCCATGCCGATCCGTTTCTCGGCCGCCAGCTGCAGGAACATGCCATACCGGGTCTGGCGCCTGAGGCGCGCATTGACCCCTATCTCGAGCAAAGCCCGAACGGCCTGCCGCTGATGCGCGCCAGGATCACCTTTAACGACGCCAAGCCAGCGCCCGAGACCCGCACCGAGTTCCGCGTCGCGCCGTCTCTCATCGGCCGCGGCCTCATCGCCCGCGTGGCCGAGGCCGAGATCCTCAAGCAGGCCGAAAGCGAGGATCGCAATGGCGACGGTATCACCGGCCGCGCCCGCATCGTGTCGACACCGGAAGGCTCGCGCATCGGCCGCTTCGGCCTCAAGGCGACGGGGGTGAGCCTCGCCGACCAGACCGCCGACGCCATGATGCTCGATATGGGGCTGTCTTCGCCATTCCAGCCTTTCCCTTATGGCGACTGCACCAAGGCCGAGATCAAATGCCTCGCCAACGCCAATGGCCGCAGCCCGGAAACTGACGGTGAGGAAATTTCGAAGCAAATGGTCGACATGGTCGCGGCCTATGTCGCAGCACTCGCGCCGCGCCCGGTTCCCGCCAATCCCGAAGGCGCGCGTCTTCTTGCCGCAACGGGCTGCGCGGCCTGCCACACCGAAAGCCTCAAATCGGAGAGCGGCGACGCTTTGCCGGTCTTCACCGATCTCCTCTTGCATGATATGGGCGATGGTCTGGCGGGCGGCTTCCCCGATGGCTTTGCCTCGGCGAATGAATGGCGCACCGCTCCCTTGATCGATCTGGCGTCGCGCAACGGCAAGCGGCGCTATCTGCATGATGGGCGTGCCGCCACCCTCGATGAAGCCATACGCTGGCATGGTGGCGAGGCCGCGAAAGCGAAGGACCTTTATATGAATCTGTCCGCGTCGGACCGCGCCAAACTGATCGACTATCTGGGATCGCTGTGATGCGGCTTTCCCGGCGGCTGTTCCTCTGTCTGGCGCTGATCGCAGCGGCGACGCCGGCGCATGCTGTCGAGGATGTGCTGAGCCGGCTGGTCGAGCGCTTCATCATTCCGCATTATCAAGCGCTCGCCTTGACCGCCGACGCGCAGGAGAAGGCCTGGTCGGATTTCTGCGCCAAGCCCGATCCGGAAGGGTTCAAGCTCTTGAAGCGCGCTTATCTCTCCACCGCCGATTCCTGGTCGCAGATCGAGTTCCTGCGCTATGGACCGGTCAGCGAGGAGTTCCGCGCCGAGCGCCTGTCCTATTGGCCCGAGCGCAAGAACGCCACCGCCAAGGGCCTGGCGCTGCTCCTGGAAAAGGACGGCGTCGCCGATCTGACACCTGAGCTCTTCGTCAAGAACAGCGTCGCGGCGCAAGGCCTGCCGGCCCTCGAACGTCTGCTCTTCGACGTCAATGCCGAAACCGAAATGCTGAGCGGTGAGCGCCGCGCCCGGCGCTGCGCGGTCGGCCAGGCGATTGCCTGGAACATCGTGATGATCGCGCATGATGTGCGCCTCGGCTGGACCAATGAGCTGGAGGACCAGCTCGCCGAGAAAGCCGTGGCCAAGGAGGCGACGCAGCGCATCGCCACCGATTTCCTCGCTTCCTTCGGCTATATGAGGGACGCGAAATTGCGCGCCGTGCTCGGCAAGGACGCCGGCTCGGCGCGCCCGCAATTGGCCGAGGGCTGGCGCAGCACCCGCTCGAAGCGCGCCTTGACGCTCAATCTCGAAGCGCTTCTCGATGTGAGCAAGATCATCATGGCGGAGAAGGAAGGCGACACGATATCGACCATAGCGACGGCCGCGAGCTTTGCCGATAACCTGCCCGAGGATTTCGGCAAGGCGGTCGTCGATGCCAAGGCGCGCCAGCAATTCTACTTGGTGCTCGATGCGATTGCCGCGGCGCGCGACAAGGCGCATGACGAGATTCCGGCCTTGCTCGGCGTTACCGTGGGGTTCAACAGCCGCGATGGTGATTGATCGACGCGACATTCTGCGTGGGATGGCGGCGGCGCTCGCGGCGAGCGTCATGCCCGGCGCAAGCCTGGCGGCGCGCGCCAGGGTCCCGCTTTACGTGTCCTGCCGCATGGACGCGGAGGGCAAAGCTTCGGCGGTGATGTTCGCGCTCGACGGCGAAGAGATCTTCTCGACCCTGCTGCCGTCGCGCGGCCACGACGCGACCGCACGTCCCGCCACATCGCAGATCGTGGTCTTCGCCCGACGGCCCGGAAACTGGTTCGCCGTCATCGATGCCACCCGCAAGAGCGAGACGCAAACCGTCCTCGCCGCCACGGACCGGCATTTCTACGGCCATGGCGCCTTCACGCCCGACGGCCGCCTGCTCTATGCGACGGAAAACAATGCGCGCACCGGCGACGGTGTGCTCGGCATCTATGATGCGACGGACTCATTCCGTCGCATCGGCGAGGTTTCCTCGCGCGGCGTCGGTCCGCATGATCTGGCCTTCCTGCCGGACGGCGCGACGCTGGTCGTCGCCAATGGCGGCCTGCGCACCTTGCCCGAAACCGGCCGCGAGGTGCTCAATCCCGGCGACATCCAGCCCAATATCGCGCTCATCGAGGCGGCGCATGACCGCACTTTGGCGGTGCTGCAGCTCGACCAGCCTTACCGCGCTTTGTCCATCCGCCACATGGCGGTGGCGCAGGATCGCACGGTGGCCTTCGGCTGCCAGTATCAGGGCAATCCCAACGATCTGCCGCCGCTCGTCGGCACGGTGAGCCCGGACGGCAAGATCGCTCTTCTGGAAATGCCGGAAGTCGAGCTCATGGGCATGTCGAACTATGTCGGCTCCATCGCGCTCGACAAGAGCGAGGACATGATCGCCGCGACGAGCCCGCAGGGCGGCGCCGTCGCTCTATGGAACCGGCGCAACGGCGAGTTCCTGGGGAGCGAGCGGATGAGCGATGTCTGCGGCGTCGCCGCTCTTCCCGATCATCGCCAGTTCCTGCTTACGTCCGGCAATGATGGCGTGCGCACCTATGTCGAAGGCGCCGAGACGCTGACGCGCATCGCCGCCGACAGGCTGCAGAAATGGATCTGGGACAATCACCTGCTGCCGATCAATCTGTGAAGCGTTTTCGCCGGACGCTCTCATAGAAGGGGTCCGCGCGCTCTAACTCACACCCTCATGCTTGGGTGCTTCGCCGAAGGCGAAGCCTCCACCAGGATAGAGTGAGAATGCCGCAGGAGACCCTTCGAGGGCCGCTTCGCGGCCACCTCAGGGTAAGGGTAGTACGCATGCTCTAGTACATATGCCCCTTCAGCGCCGACAGCCGCACCGGTGCGCCGATCTCTATCCCGGCGCGGGTCAGCCGGTGCGCCGGCATCTCGATCTCGACCGGCTTGTCGATCGTGTTGATCTCGACATCGACCCGGGCCATCGGCCCTACCACCGACAGGAAGCGCACCGTGCCCACGCCCGCCGCATCCTTGACGATGTCGATGTCATGCGGACGCACATAGATGTTCTCGGCGCCGACGGAGGAAGGCCGCACCGTGATGGCGTCGAGATCGATGGCCGGATGCGTCATCCGGCCGTCCGCCCAGGTGAGGGGAATGCGGTTGGCGCTGCCGAGGAATTCGCACACGAAGGGATTGGCCGGGTTCTCGTAGATCTCGCGCGGCTTGCCGATCTGCTCGATGCGGCCCTGGCTCATCACCACCACCCGGTCGGCGATCTCCATCGCTTCTTCCTGGTCGTGGGTGACGAAGATCGAGGTCATACCGGTCTCTTCGTTGAGGCGGCGCAGCCAGCGCCTGAGCTCCTTGCGCACCTTGGCGTCGAGCGCGCCGAAGGGTTCGTCGAGAAGGAGCACGATCGGCTCGATGGCGAGGGCGCGGGCGAGCGCCACACGCTGGCGCTGGCCGCCCGACAGTTCGGAGGGATAGCGATTGATCAGCCTGCCGATCTGCACGAGATCAAGCAGCTCCTGAACGCGCTTGGCGATTTCGGCGGTGGACGGCCGCACGTTGCGCGCCCTGACGGTGAGCCCGAAGGCGACATTGTCGAACACGGTCATATGGCGGAACAGGGCATAATGCTGGAACACGAAGCCGACGCCGCGCTCGCGCGCATCGACGCGCAGCACGCTCTTGCCTTCAATCCTTACGTCGCCGGCATCCGGCCATTCGAGCCCGGCGATGATGCGCAAGAGCGTCGTCTTGCCGGAACCCGAGGGGCCGAGCAGCGCCAGGAGCTCGCCGCGATTGACCGACAGGCTGACGCTCTTCAAGGCGACGAAGCTGTCGAACCCCTTGCTGATGTCGATGGCATCGATGCTCATGCGTGTCCCTTCTTCCTTTCGAGCAGGCTTTGCGCGGCCAGCGTCACGAAGGCGAGCAGCGCCAGCAGCGAGGCGACGGCAAAGGCGGCCGTGAAGTTGTACTCATTATAGAGGATTTCGACATGGAGCGGCATCGTGTTCGTCCTGCCGCGGATATGCCCCGAAACGACCGAGACGGCGCCGAACTCGCCCATGGCGCGGGCATTGCAGAGAAGCACGCCATAGAGGAGGCCCCATTTGATATTGGGCAGCGTCACCCGGAAGAAGGTCTGCAGGCCTGAGGCGCCAAGCGACACGGCGGCTTCCTCGTCCTCGGTGCCTTGCTCCTGCATCAGGGGGATGAGCTCGCGCGCCACGAAGGGAAAGGTCACGAACATGGTGGCGAGCACGATGCCCGGCAGCGCGAAAATGATCTTGATGCCGGAGCCCTGGAGCGCCGGGCCAAGCCACCCCTGCAGACCGAAGAGGAGAACGAAGACGAGGCCCGCGATCACCGGCGAGACCGAGAAAGGCAGATCGATCAGCGTGAGCAGGAAGCTCTTGCCCTTGAATTCGTATTTGGCGATCGCCCAGGCGGCCATGACGCCGAAGACGAGATTGACCGCGACCGAGATGAGCGCGGTGATCAAGGTGAGGCGGATGGCCGAGAGCGTCATCTTGTCGATGAGCGCCAGGACATATTCATCCCAGCCTTTCGACAAGGCTTGCGCAAAAACGGTGACGAGCGGCAGGCCGATCAGGAGCGCCATCACCAGGAAGGCGAGCGTGATCAGCAGGATGCGGAAGAAGAGCGGGTCGCGGTTCATGAGGCTCAGGCGGCTCCCTGACGTTTGCGGCCCCAGGCCTGCAGCACATTGATGAGGAAGAGCAGAGCGAGGGAGGCGATGAGCATCGCCACCGCGATGGCGGTCGCCTGCTCATACTCGAATTCCTCGAGCTTGATGACGATGAGCAGCGGCGCGATCTCCGACACCATCGGCAGGTTGCCGGCGATGAAGATCACCGAACCATATTCGCCGACGGCGCGCGCGAAGGCGAGCGCGAAGCCGGTGAGGAGGGCGGGCAGAATGCTGGGCAGGATGACGCGCCGGAAAATGGCGAGGCGCGTGGCACCCAGGCAGGAGGCGGCCTCTTCCGTCGCCTTGTCGATGTCGGCGAGCACCGGCTCGACGGTGCGCACCACGAAAGGCAGGCCGATGAAGATGAGGGCGACGAGAATGCCGAGCGGCGTGAAGGCGATCTTGATGCCGGCGAGACCGAAGAGCGAGCCCAACGCGCCATTCGGCGCATAGAGGTTGGTGAGCGCGATGCCGGCGACGGCGGTCGGCAAGGCGAAGGGGATGTCGACCATGGCGCTGAGGATGCGGCGCAGCGGAAAGTCGTAACGCACCAGGACCCAGGCGATGAGGAGCCCGATCACCACATTGATCGCCGCCGCGATGAGAGACAGGCCGAAGCTGAGCTTGAGCGAGGCGAGCACGCGCGCCGTGAGGATCGTGTCGAAGAAGCCCGAGAAGCCGAGAGTGGCCGCCTTCAGCACGAGCCCTGAGAGCGGGATCAGCACGATCAGGCTGAGCCACATCAAAGTAAGACCGAGCGTGATTCCGAAGCCTGGGACCACGCTCGGCTTTCGCCACAGTCTGGGGAGAGGGGTCACTGTGGGATAAGACCTAGAGAGAAGACGGGAGGGGAAGAATTACCCTCGCCCCCTTCGGGAGCGAGGGAGGGTGAGGGGGGAAGGGCGGTCAGCTTCCGGAGCTTCCCTCGGAAGCCGTTCCATTTGTTCCCTCTCACCCCAGTCCTCTCCCCCGCGGGGGGAGAGGGTGTCTCGGCATCCTCAGGGCCAGTCATGCCACGCCTCAATTGCTGGGCTTGTAGATCTGGTCGAACACGCCGCCATCGGCGAAGTGCTTCTCCTGCGCCGCCTTCCAGCCGCCGAACTCGTCGTCGATGGTGAAGAGCGATATCTTCGGGAAGGCGTCCTTGTATTTCGCCTCGACCGCCGCATCGCGCGGCCGGTAGGAGTTCTTCGCGACGATCTCCTGGGCTTCAGGCGAATAGAGGAAGTTCAGATAGGCTTCGGCCTGCTTGCGCGTGCCCTTCTGGTCGACCACCGCATCGACGACCGCCACCGGCGGCTCGGCCAGGATGCTCTCGCTCGGCACCACGATCTCGAATTTGTCGGTGCCGAATTCCTTGAGCGCCAGGAAGGCTTCGTTTTCCCAGGCGAGCAGAACGTCGCCGATGCCGCGTTCGACGAAGGTCACGGTCGAGCCGCGCGCACCCGTGTCGAGCACCGGCACATTACGGTAGAGGTCGGCGACGAAATTGCGCGCCGCGGTCTCGTCCTTGTTGTTCTTGTGCAGCGCATAGCCCCAGGCGGCCAGGTAGTTCCAGCGCGCACCACCCGACGTCTTCGGATTGGGCGTGATCACCTGCACGCCCTGCTTCGTCAGATCGGACCAGTCCTTGATGCCCTTGGGATTGCCCTTGCGCACCAGGAAGACGATGGTCGAGGTGTAAGGCGCGCTGTTATTGGCGAGCCGCTTCTGCCAGTCCGCCGCGATCAGTCCCTTCTTGGCGATCGCGTCGATGTCATAGGCGAGCGCCAGCGTCACCACATCGGCTTCGAGGCCGTCGATGACAGCGCGCGCCTGTTTGCCGGAACCGCCATGCGATTGCTGGATGGTGATCGTTTCGCCGGTCTTGGCCTGCCACTGCTTGGCGAAGGCCTCGTTCAGCTCCTGATAGAGCTCGCGGGTCGGGTCATAGGAGACATTGAGGAGTTCGGTGTCGGCCCGGGCGGCTGTGGTGAACAGCGCCGAGACTGCGGCTAATGCGAGGAAACTGCGTCGAAACATGAGCTTACTCCGTGAATGAGTTAGTCAAAGCTTCGCCGGTCCCGGCGTAGAGATTTCACGCCTTGAGCGGCAACGTTCAGGAGATTTGAATGTTCCGGGACGACTGGGCGCCCGGTCGAAAATCAGCCTCTACAGCTGCGGACGGGAAACAGTGCGTCACGCGGGGCGGCAGGGTCGTCCATCAGTCGGTCGAATTGGAGCTCGAAGCTCGAGGCGGCGCCGAAATTGTCCGGCGGGGCGGCGGGGATACCGGCCTCGCTGCCCGAGATCTTCTTCCGCCAGAACGGCAGGAAAGATTTAAGTGAGGCCATCGGATTTCTCCTGAGCGGCTAGAACACGAGAAACTCTACTGGCTTTATAGGGTTAGTCAAGCAATAATCTGCTAACCAAATTTTACTGAGTTATATCAATGTTTTGGGGGGGATGACCCGAATATCACGCCATTTGCGGCAAGGATTCCAGGTCGATGGCGCGTCCGGCGGCGGCATCGGCGATGGTGGTGCGCTCCAGCACTAGCCGGGTCGGCTCGATGACGCGGGCGAAGACCTTGCGTATCTCGCAGGTGTACTCGTCCTTGCAGTCCTCGCAGCGCGCATAGGCGATGATGCTGAGACAGGGCAGCGGCGCGATCGGCCCGTCGATGGTGCGCAGGACCTGCGCGAAAGTGATCTCGGAAGCGGGCTTCAGCAGCGCGTAGCCGCCGCGATTGCCACGCCGGCTCTGCACCATGCCCTGGTTTTTGAGGCGCAGCAAAATCTGTTCCAGAAACTTCTTCGGAATCTTCTCGGCCGCGGCGATGTCGGACGTCTGCGCGGCACTTCCTGGCGCGATGCGCGACAGCGCGATGAGGGCGCGCAGCGCATATTTGGCTTGGCGTGAGATCATGACACTTCCTAGAGCATTTTGCGTCTGGAGCAAACCCGCCAAAGTTGAAGACTTTGGCGATAAGGATTTGCTCCAGAATATTGATTGGCGCGAATCCTTTCGGCGAAGTGAGCCACTTCGCCGGGATGCGCGCGAGCAAACCCGCCAAGATTGCAGACTTTGGCGACGAGCGTTTGCACCCGGATTTTCATTTCGCTGCGACGCGCGCTCACTCGAATCCACTCAAGGCCCCGGCGCCGCCGGCCCGTAGAGATGGCATTCGACCCGGGCGCTGCCGGCGCCCGTGACGGTGGGCGGCGCGCTCCGGCGGCAGATTTCCATGACCTTCGGGCAGCGCGGATGGAAGCGGCAGCCTTCCGGCACCGCTTCGGGAGACGGCGGATCGCCCGTGAGCACGATGCGCCGGCCCTTCTTCGCCCCCGGCACCGCCGAGACCAGTGCCTCGGTATAGGGATGGTTCGGCTGGCGCAGCACCTGTGATGCGGCTCCTTCCTCGACGATGCGGCCGAGATACATCACCAGGACACGGTCGCTCACATGCTCGACCACCGAGAGATCATGCGAGATGAAGATATAGGACAAATCGAGGCGCGATTTGAGATCGATCAGCAGATTGAGGATCTGCGACTGGATAGAGACGTCGAGCGCCGAGACCGGCTCGTCGAGGACGAGCAGCCTGGGCTCGAGCGCGATGGCCCTGGCAATGCCGATGCGCTGGCGCTGACCGCCCGAAAATTCATGCGGGTAGCGTCCGGTTGCCGAGCGGTCGAGGCCCACCATCAGGAGCAGATCCTCCACCTTGTGCCGGCGATCGCCGCGCTGGCCCACGCCATGGATGTCGAGCGGCTCGGCGATGATCTGGCCGACCGTCATGCGTGGGTCGAGCGAGGCGAAGGGATCCTGGAAGACGATCTGCATGTCGCGCCGCCTCCTGCGCAGGCTGCCCGGCTTGAGCGCCAGAATATCCTCGCCGTCGAGCAGCACGCGCCCCGAGGTCGGCTCGATCAGGCGCAGCACAAGCCGCGCCAAAGTCGACTTGCCGCAGCCCGATTCCCCGACAATGCCCAGCGTCTCGCCCTTCTTGAGCGTCAGGCTGACACCGTCGACGGCGCGCGCAACCCCTTCGCCGCCGCGCGCTTTGTAGTGCTTGACGAGATTTTCGGCGACGAGGAGGGGGCGGCTGGTCATGGCACCGGATTCCAGCAGGCGGCGCGATGGCCGTCGCCGGTGAGCGACGGCACATCGTGCCGGCAGCGCGGCAGCGCCCGGTCGCAGCGCTCGGCGAAGCTGCAGCCGCGACCGCGCTCGCCGGGCGGCGGCACCGTGCCCGGAATGGTCGTGAGCGTCTGGCCACGCCGGGCATGGCGCGGCGCCGCGGCGAGAAGGCCCGCCGTATAGGGATGGCGCGGCCTGGCAAAGAGCTCACTCGCCTTCGCCGTCTCGGCGATGCGGCCGGCATACATGACGACGACATGATCGCACATCTCCTCCACGACACCGAGATCATGGGTGATGAGCAGGATGGCGATGGCGCGCTCGCGCTGCAGCGCCTTCATCAATTCGAGGATCTGCGCCTGGATGGTGACGTCGAGCGCGGTGGTCGGCTCATCGGCGATCAGCAGCTTCGGCCCGCAGATGAGCGCCATGGCGATCATCACCCGCTGGCGCAAGCCGCCCGACAATTCATGCGGATATTGCGCATAGCGCTTCTCCGGCCGCCCGATGCCGACTTGCGTCAGCATATCGAGCACCAGCGGCCTGGCGTTGCGTGCATTGAGTCCGCGATGCAAGAGCAAGGCCTCGGCGATCTGCCCGCCGATCGTCATGGTCGGATTGAGGCTCGTCATCGGCTCCTGGAAGATCATGGCGATCTTGTCGCCCCTGATCGCGCGCATCGTCATCTCGTCCGCCTGCGCCAGATCGCTGCCGTCGAAGGCGATGCGCCCCGCCTCGATGCGCGACGGCGGCGACGGCAGGAGCCGCATGATGGTCTGCGCCGTAACGCTCTTGCCGCAGCCCGATTCGCCGACGAGGCCCATGGTCTCGCCGGCGGCGACGGTGAAGGAGACATCCTCGACGACCCGGATCGGCCCCTCTTCCGTCGTGAAGCCGATCGAGAGGCCCTGGACGGAGAGGAGCGCGGGCAACGCGTCGGTCATTCAAACACGACGCGCGGGAAATACAGCGAAACGACCCAGTTCGGCATGTCGACGATTTCGCTGATGCGCAGATCGGCGCAGACCGAGCACAGCATATAGGCCTCGACGGCGCTCATCTTGTGGCGCTTGGTCAAGAGGTCGATCATGCCCATCACCGCCTGGCGCGCGCCTTCGAAGAGATCGGGGCCGATGCCGGTCGTCACCTCATAGCCCTTGGCATCGAGATGGCGCGAGACCGGTCCGGGTGTCGTGAAGCGCGGGAAGGCCAGATTGGCGCCCTTGATCAGCTCGAACTTGGCCGCGACCTTGCACGGGCTTTCGATCGCCGTGCCGCAGACCTCGCCGTCGCCTTGCGTCGCATGCGTGTCGCCGACGCTGAACAATCCGCCTTTCACCTCGACCGGCAGATAGAGCTCGGCGCCTTGGGCGATATCGCGGATGTCCATATTGCCGCCCATGCGGCGCGGCGGCACGATCGAATGCGTGCCGGGCTCGGCGGGGGCGAGGCCGATCGTGCCGCAGAAGGGCTTGAGCGGCACGCGCCCGCCCGGGCCGAACATGGCCGGTGCGAGCGTGCCCGGGTCATATTTCCATATATGCAGCGCCGGGTCCTTGAACTGGTCGGCGAGCAGCCCGAAGCCTGGGATATTCGCCGTCCAGCCCCAACCGGACGGCGTGAAGGAGAGCAGCGTGACCTTGATCGCGTCGCCGGGTTCGGCCCCGTCGATATAGACGGGACCCGCCACCGGATTGAGCTTGCCGAAATCGAGCCGGCCGAGCTCCGCCGTCGTCGATTGCGGCGTGATCTGGCCGCCGGAAGAATCGAGCGGGTCGAACTCGATCGATTCCCCGGGCGCGATCGTCACCACCGGCTTGTTCGCATTGGACCAGCCGAAATGGCACTGATGGATGGTGTGATTATGTTTCATGCTTGATGAGTCCTGTCCTTTTTACCCTCGCCCCCAACGGGGGAGAGGGAGGGGCCCAATGCGAAGCATTGGGACGGTGAGGGGGAACCGGCGGTGAACTTCTCTCGCGCCTCGCGCAGTTCGCTCGGCCTGTTCCCCCTCACCCTAACCCTCTCCCCCGTGGGGGGAGAGGGGATTCAGCCGTCATCGCGTCATGGCCACGCTATTGGGCGTCTTTCGCGAAAATATAGTCGTAGTGGATCGGAATATGGATCGGATCGGTATAGAGGATCGGATCACCACCGAGCCTTGCCGAATGAAAGGTGAAGCGCTTCTCGTTGAAGATCGGCGCCCACGGCGCGTCCTTGAGCACGTCGTCGAACACGCTCCTCCATTCGTTGATGCGGGTCGCGGCCTGGTCGGCCTTCACCATCGTATCGGCGTTCTCGGCGCGTCCATCGAGCTCCTTGTTGCAGTATTTCGACCAGTTCCAGCCGCCTTCGACGGCGCCGGCGCAGCCCAGGATGCCGTAGTAGAAATTGGCCGGATCCGGGAAGTCGGCGATCCACGCCATGCCGCCCGACCAGATCATCGGCGCCTTGCCGGAGCCGCCGGCGGCGATGACCTCGGCCTGCGCCAGAGAGCGGATCTCGGCCTTGATGCCGACCGCGGCGAGATCCTGCTGGATCGCCTGGGCGATGCGCGGATTGGGATCGACATTCATCGCATAGAGCTCGGTGGTGAAACCTTCCGGCTGTCCGGCCTCGGCGAGCAGCTTCTTGGCTCCCTCGGGATCATACGGATAGCCCTTGTTGTCCTTGTTGTAGCCGGGCATGGCGGGCGGCAGCGCCTGGGTTGCCGGAACCGCGCGATTATTGACGAGCCTGACGATGCGGTCCTTGTTGATCGCCATATTGACCGCCTGACGGACTTTCAGATTGTCAAAGGGCGGTTGGGTGACATTCATCGTCACATAGCCGGTCTGCAGCTGATCGCCGATGGCGACGAGATCCTTGTTGGCGGGATCGGCCATGATCTCGGTGAACTGGGCGGGCGGAATCCCGTCACCCATGATGTCGACCTCGCCATTCTTGAGCCTGAGGATGGCGACGGTCGGATCCTGGCCGAATTCGAAGGTGAGCTTGTCGAGATAGGGCACGCCCGGCTTGTAATAGTCCTTGTTGCGCTCGAGCACGATGCGCTGGCCCGGCACCCATTCGGTGAATTTGAAGGCGCCGGTGCCGACCGGCTTCTTGCCCCAGTCGGCGCCCGCTTTCTCGACTTCCTCCTTCGGCACGATATAGGCGAAGTTGATCGCCATCAGATGCAGGAAGGTGGCGTCGGGCCGGGTGAGGGTGATGGAGACCGTCTTGTCGTCGACGATGCGGATGCCGGAAAGCTCGGTGGCCTTGCCGCCCGCCATCGCGTCATAGCCGTCGATGGCGCTGAAATAGCCGCCCCCCGGGCTCTGCGTGGCCGGATTGACGGCGCGCTCGATGGAATATTTGACATCGGCCGGCGTCATCGCGCGGCCATTGTGGAATTTGACGCCGTCGCGCAGCTTGAAGGTGTAGGTCAGGCCGTCATCGGAAATGGTGTAGCTTTCGGCGAGATCGGGCTCGAGCTCGGTGGTGCCGGGCTTGTAATCCATGAGCCCGTCGAAGATCGACTTGATGACCGACCAATTCTGCCAGTCATAGCCCACTTGCGGGTCGAGCGTGGTCAGGTCGTTGTTGAAAGTCACGACGGCCGCACCCCCTTGCTTGGGGCTTTGCGCCAAGGCGTACGGGGCCGAGGCGAGGAGGGCCAAGGCGGCGGCGGTCGAAATCAGAAAGGCTCGCATGGTCAAATCTCCCTGTTATTTTATATATGAACTAAAATCGCACCGCATATCAGCGCAAGCGGATGCGCGGGTCAATCAGGGGGGCGACGAGGTCGGCCAGAAGGTTTCCCGCCACGATAAACAAGGCGGCGACCGTCGTTATCCCCATGATGATCGGAATGTCGAGCGACTGGATGGCCTGCCACATCAACTGGCCGATGCCCGGCCAGCCGAAGACATTCTCCACCACCACCACGCCCGACATGAAGATTCCCACATCGAGCCCGATCATGGCGATGATCGGCAATATGGCGTTGCGCAGGCCGTGGACGAGCATCACCCGTTTCTCGCTCATACCCTTGGCGCGCGCCGTCCTTATATAGTCCTGGCGCAGGATCTCGATCATCGAGGAGCGCATCATGCGCGAATACCAGCCGCCGCCGGCGAGCCCCAGCGTGACCGCCGGCAGGATGAGATGACTGAGCGAGCCATAGCCGCTCAGGGGAAACCAGCCGAGCAGATAGGAGAAGAAATAGAGGAGGCTCAGGCCCAGCACGAATTGCGGCGTCGAGACGGTGAGGAAGGACAGCGTCATCGCCACCTTGTCGCCGCTCCGTCCGCGCCGCGCCGCGGCATAGAGCCCGGCCGGGATGCCGATCAGGAGCTCGGCGATGATCGCCCCCAGCATGAGCAGCAGCGTAGCCGGAAGCCTGGAGGCGATGAGCGGGCCCACTTCGCTCTTGCGCGCATAGGAGATGCCGAAATCGCCGCGCGCCAGTTTCTGCGCATAGCGGACATATTGCTCGACCAGCGGCCGGTCGAGGCCGAGCTGGATGCGGATCTGCTCGCGCATTTCGGGCGTCGAATTGCGCCCGGCGATCATCGCCACGGGATCCGCCGGGATGAGGAAGGTGAGGCAGAAGGTTACGATCGTCACCCCCACCAGGATGAGGGCCGATGCCGATAGGCGCCTGGCGAGATAGAGAAGCATCAGCGCCGTCCTCTCTGCGTCGGGTCGAGCGCGTCGCGCAAGCCGTCGCCCGCCAGGTTGAAGGCGAGCGCCACGATCAGGATCGCCGCCCCAGGTATAAAGACAAGCCAGGGAGCGTTGAGGAAATAGGACTGGCTCTCGAAGATCATCATGCCCCAGGCGGGAGTCGGCGGCTGCACGCCGCGGCCGAGGAAGGAGAGCATGGCTTCGAGCAGCACCGTGGTGGCGATGCCGAGCGTCGCATAGACGATGATGGTGGGTACCAGATGCGGGATCAGGTGGCGGAACAGGATGCGCGGGCCCGAGGCTCCGAGCGCCCGGGCCGCCTCGATATATTCTCGCTCGGCGAGCGAGGTCGTCTCGGTATAGATGACGCGCGCGATCTGCACCCAGTTGACGAGCGCGATGACCACGATGACGATCGACAGGCCAGGCTTCAATATTGCGGTGAGCGCGATCGCCAGCAGCAGGGGCGGGAAGGCCATCATCAGGTCGGTGAAGCGCATGATGGCGGCGCCGACGAAGCCCCGCGTATAGCCGGCGACGACGCCGAGCAGCGTGCCGATCAGAACCGCGATGCCGTTGGCGACGAGGCCGATCAGGAGCGACGTGCGGGCGCCATAGAGAAGGCGCGAGAGCTGGTCGCGGCCATTGGTGTCGGTGCCGAACAAGAAGCGCTCATTGGGCGGCAGGGGCGCGCCCTCGAGGGTGAGGCCGTCGAAGAACTGCTCACTGGGGTCGTAGGGGGCGACGACCGGCGCCAGGAGGGCCGCCAGCACGACGATGACGATGACCGCGAGGCCGAAGAGCGCGACCCGGTCTTTGCTGAATCTCTTCCAGAAGGAGGACATGTCCCCTGAGTGAGGCCGAAGGGCCCGAGACTGTCAATACGCCTTAACCCTAGCGCAAATTCCGCAGATGGGCGACGAGGCCCTGGGTCGAGGCGTCGCGCATCTGGGCGTCCTCCTTGCCCTCGACGACCGGCAGGAGGCCGGTCGCCAGCTCCTTGCCGAGCTCGACACCCCACTGATCGAAGGCATTGATGTTCCAGATCGCCGCCTCGACGAAGACACGGTGCTCATAAAGCGCGATGAGGCGGCCGAGCGTCCGCGGGTCGAGCTTCTTGTAAGCGATGGTGAGCGAGGGCCGGTTGCCGGTGAAGACGCGGTGCGGCGCCAGCCGTGCCGCTTCCGCCTCGCTCTTGCCTTGCGCCAGCACTTGCGCCGTGGCTTCCGCGAGCGTGCGTCCGCGCATCAGCGCCTCCGACTGCGCCAGGCAATTCGCCATCAAAAGATTGTGATGGTTGGCCAAGGCCGGCTCATGCGATTGCGCGCCGATCAGGAATTCGACCGGGATCACGCTGGTGCCCTGGTGGATGAGCTGGAAGAAGGCGTGCTGGCCGTTGGTGCCGGGCTCGCCCCACACCACCGGGCCGGTCTCGGTCTCGATGGGCGTCCCGTCGCGTTCGACGCCCTTGCCGTTCGATTCCATGTCGAGCTGCTGCAGATAGGCCGGAAGCCTGGCGAGACGCTGGTCATAAGGGATGACGGCGCGTGTCGCATAGG
Source organism: Nordella sp. HKS 07 (assembly GCF_011046735.1). Taxonomy (NCBI): domain Bacteria; kingdom Pseudomonadati; phylum Pseudomonadota; class Alphaproteobacteria; order Hyphomicrobiales; genus Nordella; species Nordella sp. HKS 07. The sequence goes on from NZ_CP049258.1 coordinate 2,785,528, forward strand.
CGCAGATATTGCGGTGCCAGGCGCCGATGAGGCCGAGAGTGATCGGCAGATTCTGCTCGAGCGGGGCCGAGCGGAAATGCTCGTCCATCTCATGCGCGCCGGCAAGGAAATGGCCGAAATTCTCAGGCCCTATGGCGATCATCAGCGGCAGGCCGATGGCTGACCATACCGAATAACGCCCGCCCACCCAGTCCCAGAATCCGAAAGTGCGTTCTTCGCCGATGCCGAAGCCCTTGACCCGGTCGAGCGCCGTCGAGATCGCGGCGAAATGCTTGGGCACCGCCATCTCGCCCAGATGCTTGACGATCCATTCGCGCGCCGAATGCGCATTGGTCATCGTCTCGATGGTGGTGAAGGTCTTCGACGCGATGAGGAACAAGGTGCGCGCCGGATCGAGATTCTTGATCGTATCGGCAAAATGCGCGCCGTCGACATTGGAGATGAAATGGAGGCGCGGTCCGTCATGATAGGGCGAGAGCGCCAGCACCGTCATCGCGGGGCCGAGATCGGAGCCGCCGATGCCGATATTGACCACATCGGTGATGCGTTTGCCGCTCGCGGTGGCCATGGCGCCCGAGCGCAGGCCGGTGGCGAAGTCGCGCATCTGGGTCAGGACGTGATTGACCTCGGGCATGACGTCCTTGCCGTCGACGCGCATCGGACGGTTCGAGCGGTTACGCAGCGCCACATGCAGCACGGCACGTTGCTCGCTGGTATTGATGGGCTCGCCCGCGAACATCTGGTCGCGCTTGGCTTCGACGTCGCTCGCCGCCGCGAGCGCGTGCAGAAGCTTCATGGTCTCGGCCGTCACCGCGCATTTCGACCAGTCGAGCAAGAGATCGCCGAGAGAAAGCGAGAAATGCTTGAAGCGCAGCGGATCGTCGTTGAAGGCCTGGCGCATGTCGCGCACGCCTTTGGTCGCGCGATGCTGGAGCAGGGCATCGAGAGCGCGTTTGGAAACGGTCATGCATTATCCTTCGAGTTTGTGGGCCAGTTCGTGAGCCCATGGCGGATCGGCGCCCGGCCGCGACACCGTGACCGCGGCCGCCTTTACAGCGAACTTCAATGCCGCGACCACGCGCTCCTGGTCAAGTGCCGCGATGGCAGGCTTGTTCAGGAGGTTTTCGCCGTGGAGCCAGGCGAGAAGCCCGGCGGTGAACGTGTCACCCGCCCCGATCGTATCGGCCACTTTCACCTGGACGCCGGGAATTCCGCATTCGAATCTTGACGTGAACGCCAGCGCGCCGTCCTTGCCGCGGGTGACGACGACCAGCTTGGCGCCGCGCTTCAGCCAATCTTTGGCGAAGGCTTCGGCACTGCTTCCGGGAGCCATCCAGGCGAGATCTTCATCGCTCATCTTGATGATATCGGCCATCGCCACGATGCCCTCGACGCGGGCCCTGTGGCTGGCACGGTCCTTGATGAGATTGGCGCGGATATTGGGATCGAAGTGGATCACGCGCCTTTGATGCTCGCGCCGGCACAGCGTCTCGAAGGCTTCGCCGCAGGGCTCGATGGCGAGGGGGAAGGAGCCGAGATGCAGCGCGCTGACGGGCTCGGGAAGAACCGGAAGATCTGCCGGCGCCAGCATCCGGCAGGCCGAGCCTTCATCGATGAAGGAATAACGCGCCTGGCCGTCCTCGAATTTGACGAAGGCCGCGATCGTGTAGCGCTCGGACACGGGGGCGAGTGAAATATCGACATGGCTGGCTGAAAGCGCTTTGCGCAATTCATCGCCGAAGAAGTCGCTGGACAGGCCGCCGAGGAAAGCGGATGCGATGCCGAGCCGGCCGAGCGCGATCGCCGTATTGAAGACCGAGCCGCCGACCTTGGGCTCGAAAGCGGGAGCGCCTTCCTGCGTGAGACGCGGGATGAAATCGGTGAGCGCTTCGCCGCAACAGAGAATTGTATTCGGCTTCATATCATCCCCTCATACCGCGGCGGCCGCCTGCCTCTCAGGATGCAAGCGGCGCGATTGCGAATCAACACATAAACCGGGGCAAGTTCATTTGTCGATTCGTATCGGGGGATGAATTATGCTTCGATATTACGACTTACGCCGCAACGCGTTTAGGCTCGATCGCGAACGGGCTGAGCCCGAGCCATGTCTGCATGCTGTTCGCGATATCGCGATCTCCGGTCAGGACGACTTTCTCGCGCTCTCTCGCAACCGTCGTATGTCCCATCCAGATCGCCGTCATCGTGCGCAGGTCCGTTGCGACATACAGATCGACATCGAATCCGGGGTCGGACCAGCAGAGATCCACCTCGCCATCCGGTTCGACGACCAGCCACCAGAACCGCTTCGAAGCCGGGAGTTCCGCATACAAAAATTGTATCACCGCCCGCCTGTCGGGCAGCGGAGAGGGGTTCAGATTGCGCCGCATGTCCCACATCAGCAAGGACGGGTCGAGATTCTTGAGTGACTGGCGCGCCTCGACCCATTTCTGTCCCCAGAATCCCACCGCCTCGACAACCGAGCGGAGGTCCTTGCCTGACTCTGTCATGTGGTATTCAAACACGCCCCGATCCGACCGGTGGGCCTTCCGCTCGATCACGCCGGCGGTCTCAAGTTCCTTGAGTCGTTGCGATAAAAGCGTCGGCGACATCTTCGGCACGCCGCGGCGGAGATCGTTGAAGCGCGTGGTTCCGGCCACCAGCTCGCGCAGCAGCACCATGGTCCAGCGCGTGCACAGGAGCTCGGCGGCCATGGCGACGGGACAGAACTGCTTATATCCAGGATGGGTCATGTTTTCAGCCTTTCCGGGCGATGTGGCAAAACCATAGGCGCTTGGGCCGCCGCGCATCTAGTAAGGAAACTGTACCGGCCCGTTACGCTTCCTGGACTGGAATGTTCCGGCCCTCTTCTGCCAGGCTTGGGGCAGGTCACAGGGCATCCTGTGCCCGGACAACCGATTGCAGGAGCATGAAGACAATGACGGTTTATATGATAGCGGATATCAAGGTGACCGATGCGGGCTGGGTGCCGGCCTATGCGGCGTCGGTGCATGATCTCGTGCACAAGCATGGTGGCAGGTATCTGGCCCGCAGCGGGAATGTGAAGACACTGGAAGGCAGGCCTTTGGATACCAGCCTCATCGCGCTCATCGCGTTTCCCTCGCCGGAAGCAGTCAAGGCCTTCGCCGCCGATCCGCAATACGCCCCTCACCTCGCCGCCCGCCAGAAAGGCAGCGAAAGCCGCTTCCAGTTGATCGACGACACCGACGTGGCCGGAACGATACCCTATTTGCCCAAGGGCTGAGTGCCGGGGAATTTGTCCCGATGCCAAGGATGGCCCGCACTAGTTTTGGCACATTTTCGCTTTCGACCAATGGCGTGCCCGAGGCTGATCGCATCAGGGTCTTGCGTGAGGCGCTCGGGCACGTGATGCGGCTCGATGTCGAGGCGGTGCCGGGACATCCTTTCCATGCCGATCTGACACTGCGGATAGTGCCCGGCCTCGGCATCGTCTCAGGGCCGCATTCGCCCTTCCAGGCGGGAAGGTCGCGGGAACCGATTGCCGATGGCCATGACGATCTGGTTCTGCTCGTGCGAACCGGTGGTGGTGTCCTGTTGCGCCGCAATCGGGAGATCCCGGTTGCCGCCGGCGACAGCATCCTGCTGTCGAGTGCCGATGCCGGGACATTCCTGTTTTCGTCGGGGGCGGGAGTCCTGGCCCTTAATTTTCCGCGCGCCCCGCTGAAACCGCTGCTGGGCGATATCGATGCTTCCCATCGAAATCCAGTGCCGCGCAACGACGCTCTGCGGCTGCTCGAAGACTATCTGTCGGTGCTGGAGAACGATCAGCTTCTCGCCGACCCCGTTTTGGGTCGCGCCGTGGTGGCTCATGTCTATGATCTTATCGCTCTGGCGGTCGGGGCGAAACGCGACATTGCCGATCAAGCCGGCCAGCGCGGCCTGGCCGCGGCGCGTTTGTGTTCCATCAAGGCGGACATTGCCGATAGTCTTCATCGCGGCTGCGACATATCGGTTGGCAGGCTCGCGGCACGTCAGCGGGTCACGCCCCGCTACATCCAGATGCTGTTCGAGAGCGAGGGCACGACATTCACCCGGTTCGTGCTCGGCGAGCGGCTTGCCCGCGCCCATCGCCTGCTGACCAATCCCAATGTCCCGCACCGCGGCATCGCGGCGGCGGCATTCGATGCCGGCTTTGGAGACCTGTCTCATTTCGTCCGCAGTTTTCGCCGTGCCTATGGCGCCAGGCCGTCCGACGTGAGGCATCGGGCGGCCGGGGCGCGATGAGCTAAAGCTTCTTCTTCAATCCCGCGAAGCCGGCCTGATAGATGCCGGTGATGGTCTTCACGACGTCGGCTTCCGGGGCGCCCTTGGGATCGAAGCTCGACGACCATTCGACGGTGCTGGTTCCACCCGCGCCCGACACCTTGATGGTGGCGATGTAGTTCTCGATCGGCAGCGGGCTCGAGCGGATGCGGTATGTGTAGGACATTCCGGCATCGTCCCAGCGCTCCAGCGACTCGACCAGCACGCCACCGTCGCCCGTGGTCAGGGTGCGGAACTTCTTGCCGTCCGTTTCGGTCATCTCACACTTCGCGACGATCGGAAGCCACGACCCGATGTCGCAGAATTCGCCGATCGCCGCCCAGACCTTGGCGGGCGCGGCCGTGATCTCGATCTTCTTCGACACCGAAGCCGCTTCCGCAACCTGTGGCGCGAGACATGTCGCGCTCATGGCGGCGACCAGTCCTATCAAACGCATTTCCGTCTCCATCTTCTCAAGCGAGGCTTCGAGTTTTCGAATTCGCGGGCGATATCTATCGGACCCGGTGCTGGACGGCTTGGGCGCAAGCGAAGCGCGAGATGGCCGCAAACGAAGGTGGCGCATCGGTCGTATTGGGGGCTTCGGATCTGGCGCCGGGCGTAAATTGTCTGGCTCAATGGAAATCGGTCGATTAATGTGCCGATAGGAAAAAGTAGCTTCAGGGAGACGGGCCATGAACACGGCCAATGGCATCCCTTTTCTGGGATATGGCACTTACCCGCTGACCGGCGCGGAATGCCGCGACGGCGTCGCCATGGCGCTCGATCTCGGCATTCGTCATATCGACACGGCCCAGCTCTATGACAATGAGAAGGATGTCGGTCAGGCGGTCGCCAGATCCGGCCTCAAACGCGACGAGATATTCCTGGTGACGAAAGTCGCGCGCGACAATCTGGACCGCCGCCATTTCACGCATTCGGTCGAGGAGAGCCTTGACAAGCTGGGTGTCGAGCAGGTCGATCTCCTGCTCATCCACTGGCCGCCGGCGGAAGCCGATTTCGACCAGGCCATCGATGCGCTCTGCGCCGCCCAGGCCTCAGGGCTCGCGCGTCAGATCGGCGTCAGCAACTTCACCATAGCACTCATGAAGCGGGCGGCGAAACGCGCCTCGCATAAGCTCGTCAACAACCAGGTCGAATTCCATCCCTTGCTCGACCAGTCGCAGGTGAAGGCCGAGGCGGAAAAGCTCGGCATGGTGCTGTCGGCCTATAGTCCCTTGGGCCGGGGCGCGGTGCTGAAGGATCCGGTGGTCCTCGAAGTGGCGACCCGCCTCAAGCGGCCGCCCTCGGAGATCGCCCTGCGCTGGATCATCCAGCAGGGCGTGGTGGCGGTGCCGATGACGACCAGGCGCGAGAATGCCAGGAGCAACATGCGGGTTCTCGATTTCGAACTGTCGCCCGCCGACATGGCGAGACTCTCGCAGGCGTCGCAACAGAATCGCCGCCTGGTCTCGCCCCTGGGTTGGGCGCCGAAGTGGGATTGAGAGAAGTTATTCTGATTCCCAGGCCGTTGGCGGTCATTCGGGCAGCCCCGCTTTGCGATAGCCCTCGACAAACCGCTCGAGGGTCGAACCGTCGCGGAAGGGCTGGGTTTCAGCCCAGTATCGAATCGTGAAATGCGGATTGCTCATCATAAACAGTTCTGCCTCTTGGTGCGCCTCTTCGAGGCGCCCAAGTTGCGCTAGGCTAGCGGCGAGCATACGGCGGGAAGTCGTTCGATAGGTTTCGGGCCTGCGAAATGTCTGAACAGCGGTTTCGTAGTCACGAAGCGCATATTGGGCCTGCCCCAATAGCCAATAGTACCAACCAGGGGGATGCGGGTTGAGCCTGAGCCCCTTTTGAACATGCTCAATCGCGTCAGCCGGCCGACCGCTCCCAGTTAGCAGATCGGAGCGCATCGCCCACGCATCAGCGTTGTTCGAATCTATGGCGAAGGCGGCGTCAAACTCAGCGTCTGATTCTTCCCACTGGAGATCATGCCCAAGAATGACAGCTAGCACCCAGCGGTTCCCAGCGTCGTTAGGATCGAGCGCTACCGCGCGCCGTGCTTCCTCGACGGCCTTTACCCGATTGGGGTCCATCGGTTCGTCCCAGAACTCCCAGCTCAACCACAAATTAAGCGCCAACCAACGATGGGCCTCAGCATACTCCGGATCGATCGCAATCGCGCGTTGCATAAGAAAGGTTGCTTCGCGGCATGCGAGCGCGGTCTGTATGCTCAAGCCGCGGGCGCGCACGCAAAGATCATAAGCCTGCATATTTGCAGGTCTGTTGCGGACAGGTTGTTCCTTCAACCGGCCGATCAGCGCTTGGATAATCTTAGAGGTGACCTCGTCCTGAACCGCAAAGACATCCTCGAGACTGCGATCAAAGCGCTCAGCCCACAAATGCCCGCCGCCAGTTGCATCGATAAGCTGAACATTAACGCGCACTCGTCCCGCTGATCGCCGCGCACTACCCTCCAGAAGATAGCGAACGCCCAATTCGCTTGCGATCCGGCGCACATCCACCGACCTACCCTTGTAGGCAAAGGTCGAATTTCGAGCGATGACGAACAGGTCATCATTCCGAGAAAGATCGGTAATCAAGTCCTCAGTCAACCCGTCTACGAAAGATTCATGCTCGGGGTCGGTGCTCATATTAATAAAGGGAAGAACGGCGATCGACGGTTTGCTAGGAAGTGCGAGCTTTGGTGCCTCGCTTCGATGGGTATCGGGCAGGATTCTGAACACCCGGATCGCACGCTGTATATTCTTGAGTTCCTTTTCGCCTATATCTTCGAACTGGAGCTCCAATCGGTTGCCGACCTGCTCACGGACAACTCCGGATACGGCTACGCAACCAGGCAACGCAATGCCCTCTAGCCTCGCTGCGACATTCACCCCGTCTCCAAATATATCATCACCCTCGATTACCACGTCACCAAGGCTTATTCCGATACGAAGCAGAATCGCACGATCATCGGGCACATCGGCATTGCGCGTCTTGCCGCCCCGCTGGATTTCGACCGCGCATGCTACCGCATTCACCACGCTCGGAAACTCAGCAAGTACGCCGTCGCCGGTGGTCTTGAAGATGCGGCCGCGGTGCTCGGCTATCTTGGGGCCGACTAACTCGGCCCGCAGCGCCTTGACCGCGGCCAGCGTCCCAGCCTCATCCTCGCCCATGAGCCGGCTGTAGCCCACAACATCGGCGGCGAGGATGGCGGCTAACCGACGTTCCAAGTCCGTGCCTCCCTCAGGCGGGCCGATCCGACCCAGCTGAATGCTACGCCAAAGAACAGACCGAACCAAGGGCAACTCCAAGGCAAGTCGTCGATCGGTAATTGATGGCAATATCCGAGTCGGGTCAGATTCGGCTGATCATGGTGATGGACGGGCCGGTCTGCTATTCCATTAGGTGGCTGGGACGTCGCCTTGGGATCATTCGCTACCGGGTCAAGCCAGCGGCAAGTTCGGCCCATGTCAGTTGTGCCCTGACAGCAACTAAATTCTACAGCACAGTAAAGTGACACCACGGACCACTTCCGGAAGTGCGGCTGTCCATGGACCTGTATTCCCCTAGGGATAAAATTGGTCATCTTCCATCCGAAAGGATCGTGTCATGAAGCTGCACGCCAATGCTCAAACTTGCCCTCACTGCCGCTGTCTTATCGTTTCCAGGGTCTTGGATGGTCAGAAGACCACATCGGTGGCGCGGGATTTCCGAGTTAGCACCAAGACTGTCCTCAAGTGGATCGCGCGGTTTTGTGTCGAGGGTCCAGGTGGCCTTGACGATCGAAGTTCTCGGCCGCATCGGATCGCGCGCCGCAATTTGCAACCCGGCAAGCCTCTGAACGATGCTGTTTTCGCGCTGCTGCACACGCCACCTCGTGATAGCGGCTTCAACCGGACGACTTGGCGACTAGCCGATCTCCACTCTGCTCTGAAGGCGCAGGGAGTGATAACAACGTCGAACAATCTCAGCGCGGTGATTAAAAAGGCGGGATATCAGTGGAAGAAGGCACGCATCACGTTGACCAGCTCTGATCCTCTCTATCGCGAGAAGGTGGACGCAATAAAGAAGGTGCTTTCAGAACTAAAGAACGACGAGGCGTTCTTCTCGATCGACGAATTCGGGCCTTTTGCCGTAAAGATGCGCGGTGGCAAAGCGCTTCAGCCGCGCGGCAAGGTACGTCATCTACCCCAATGGCAAAAGTCAAAGGGCTCAATCACTGTGACGGCTGCGCTAGAACTGTCGCATAATCAAGTCATCCATTTCTATTCTGGTCGAAAGAACAGCACGGAGACGTGCAAACTGATTGACCTGTTGAGGCGTCAGTACAAAGGCTATCGTCGCATTTACCTTTCGTGGGATGCCGCGCCCTGGCACTCGTCTGAGCACCTCCTGGAGCACGTCGAATTCCTAAACGGTTGGGCAGCGCATGACGGGGCACCCCTCATCGAGATATTGCCATTACCGGCCCAGGCGCAATTTCTTAACGTGATTGAGTCAGTATTCAGTGGAATGGCTCGAGCAGTCATCCACAATAGCGACTATGCCACTGTGGGCGACGCCCAGGCCGCGATCACTCGCTACCTGGAAGACCGAAACCGTTCATTCGCCATTACACCTCGACGCGCCGGACGTTCGATTTGGAAACAGGAGCGAGTGCCCGCCGCATTCGCGGTTACGAACAACTGCAAGGATGTCCGATATCGCTAGAAGGCAAGATGGGTATTAACGGAGCTGACCAGTAAGGTTGAGGTCAATTGACCCGAGCAGCCCGACGACCGCTTTGGGTCAGATTCGGGCTTATGGCCATATCCGCCATACGGCAACTTTCCCCTCAAGACCGGGCACCGAAACTGATAGCCGGGAGGTCGCGTAGGGCCATAAGCTGACTCGGTGGCAGCGTCGTAGCTTCGTGGAAGTTTACTCTGGCAGCCCCGCCTTGCGAAGCAGCGCCAGCAGCCGTTGGTGGTCCTCCTCGCGTGTGAAGCGCAACATGCCCGGCACTACGCTGTCGGTCCTTAGGTTGGGTCGTTGAGCAAGGCAGTCAGCCACGGCTGTTTGTACTTCTTGGGTTTCGCTCAAAGCCGCAGCCGATGCTGCCCAAATAATGGCGCTCGGCAAGTGCAGTCGCGACCGAGCAATCCTCTTGCTCTCCTTTAGGGACGCCTCATAGTCCCCCGCCACGAAATGCGCAGTCGCGATGGCATAATGGCGCCAGAAATTCGATGGGTCGCGGGGATTTAACTTCAGAGACAACTGGCACGCCTCGATGGCCTCTTGCGGGCGCCCCAGGGCTGCAAGGTAGGCCCCTATATTTCCATAGAGAATGGAACAGCTAGGATTGATCTCCAGCCCCCGCTCGCATTCTGCAATGGCCTCTTCCATGCGACCCTCGCAATAGGCCCATGCCCACGCCATAACCAAATGGGCGTACTCGTCACCGGGGCCTAGGCGCAGGGCGGTTCTCGCCAGCGCCGCAGCCCGAGCCATGTTCGTAGCGTCGGGGGAAATATCTTCCGACCATATGCGGTCGAAGAATATTGCCGCTCGCACTCGGTGGGCTACCGGATTCGACGGATCGATGCCAATAGCCTCCTCGACGAGGCTCGATGCTTCTGCGGCTGCTTCGGCAGTCTGGCCGTAACACCGAGCCCAGGCCCGTGCTATAAGATCAATTGCCTTGTGGTTGGTCGAGGCCCTCGACCCGGCTGCCACGCCCTCCGCCAAAGTGACCTGCGTTTGGGTCGAAGCGGCGATGCTACGAGTAATATCGTCCTGGATGTCGAAGAGATCTGCCAACGCGCGATCGTAGCGCTCGGCCCAGACATGCCGTCCGCTCGTGGCATCGACGAGTTGCGCCGTCACCCGCAAGCGACCGCCCGCCCGGCGCACGCTGCCCTCCATCACATAGCTCACGCTGAGTTCACGCGCGACCCGCTCCACATCCACAGGCTTACCTTTGTAGGTGAAAGTGGAGGTGCGCGCGATCACCCACAGGCCGCTTATGCGCGATAGCGCCGTGATGATGTCCTCGGTGAGGCCATCGGCGAAGAACTCCTGTTCAGCGTCGCCGCTCATGTTTGTGAACGGCAGCACGGCGATTGACGGTTTGTCGGAGAGCGATCGAGTATGCCGTACCGCTGCTTCTTCCACGCCGAGTTGCACACGATAGACCCGCACGGGCCAGGCGATGTTCTTGAGCCGCTGCTCGCCGATATCATCGAAGGCGAGATCAACCTTGCCGCGCGCATCCTCCTGGACACGGCCAGATACGCATATCCCACCGGGCTCGGCAAGCCCCTCTAGCCGCGCCGCTACATTGACCCCGTCGCCATAGATGTCGTCGGCCTCGGCGATGATGTCGCCGACATTGAGGCCGATGCGGAACTCGATCCGCTGTTCCGGCGGCACGTCACCATTGCGCTGAGCCATGCTGCGCTGGACCTCGACCGCACATCGGAGTGCGTCGATAACGCTCGCGAACTCTACCAGCAGACCGTCGCCCGTAGTCTTCACGATTCGTCCCCGATGCTCGCTTATCTTCGGGTCGATGAGGTCGCGCCGGTATGCCTTCAGCCCAGCCAGCGTCCTGTCCTCATTGGCACCCATCAAGCGGCTATAGCCGGCCACATCGGCCGCAAGAATAGCGGCAAGGCGGCGTTGAGCGGGTTCTTCGGCCATTTGGCGCTCTTTCCAAGCATGCCGTTGGCGGGAGATTTTATGCCCAGGCTGCTGGAGAGTCTATCAACCTGGACTTCTGGAATGGGTCAGATTTGGACTTCATGACCATGTTTGCTGCAGGGAAGCTTTCCCCCCAAAACCGGGCATCGCATTTGGTAGCTGGGATGTCGCCTTAGGGCCAGGAGCGGCCGCTCTATCCCCTGTCTCTCTTGGCGAGTGATCTGCGTCGGTTGTGCGTCTTTTTGAGTCAATACTGGAAGTGAGGTTGCTTGGCCGTGCCGGCATCATTGAGACATGGTCCCGTGCAGGCCTCTCGCCGACGGGGTCGTTGCGACGGTACGGCGTAAGTACATCCACTGTGCCATGCCAACGAGAAATAGGCCGATGCCAAGTACGCATTTCACTGCAAGAACACCCCACACAAAAAACCAGCTCTCGATCCGAGCGTCAGAGGGATCAGCGGGGTTGAACAGCACCGGGATCGGTGAACCAAGTGGCTTGTCGGTCACGCCCTCCTGGGAGAACATCGTATGCAGTTGGTGCTTGATTCCGTCGGGTGTGCTGAACTCTGCCGTAACGCACTTTGCAAAGTTATGGCACCACCCCAATAACTGGTGGCCGTCGGGGCTATCAGAGTACCCGTGGCTGGAACCGCCCGTTCCACGAATGTTTTCGTCTCGACAAAACGTAGCAACGACAAAAATGAAAGCGCAACGCCGATCGCAATGAAAACAGCTGCGGGCCAGAGCGGTATAGACGTGATACCCTCGCCACGCTCAGCCCGCAAGCTCTTGAAGACTAGAACCATGAACACGCTGAAAAGTAGAGTCCAAATCGCCTCCCCTGGAACCATCACATAGGGAAACCAATCTGGATCAAGCGAGTCGCTGCCTGGTCCCCAAATGACGTTAACGGGCGGCAACTCAATCCACCGCCAGTCCGGATACCCCACGACGACGATCAATGGAATCCAGAGCAGTGCCAAACAGAAAATCCAGAAGAGAACGACACTACCTAGAATCGATCCTTTCTGTCCGTTCGTCAGAAAATGACTTCGGGCAAGCGCTTCGCGAGGCCTCAGTCCCTCGATGATGGTCGCATAGATTGCTGGATAAAGTGCAAGGGCGAGGAGTAAGCCGGGAACTACGAGCAAGACGCTTCCTTCCAGCGCGATCAAGTTTACGAGGACCAGTGTTACAATGTAGGGCCAGAACCGACGCGCGGCGGTAGAATAGGCTTTCCATAGAGACACGCTGCGACGCTCCGACGTAGCGTCTGTAGCAACTACTACTGCGACTGCAGTGAGCCAACTGCAGAATGTGCGGAGGAAGTCGAAGAAGACTGTGATCCACGACCCAATCTCGCCGTAACCTTGGCTAAGATCGAACTCGATCGAAAATTGAATGACCGGGATGAACGTTAGGATCAGCAACAGTGGCACGAGAACCCGCCAACCGAGCAAGACTGCACGCCACGTATCGCGAAAAAGCACCACAGCGCCAGACTTGCTGAACGGCTGGAACAATGGCAGCTGGCTTGACTGATCAGCAATCATTTAGCCCCCAACGAGTCGTCCCTAATCAATGATCCTCCGAACTCAGGAGTATTACCAGATTATCACGGTGGAAGCAGCATTCAACCAATCTGCATATCCGCTTGGGGTCAGACTCGGACTTCATGACCATTTCCGCTGCACGGCAGCTTTCCCCTCAAAACCGGGCATCGCATTTGATAGCTGGGATGTCGCCTTGGTGCCAGGAATTGACCCCCGGATTGCTAATCCTTGGGGCAGTGGGCCGGATCAGGAGGAAAAGGCGTTTTGGTTATCTGCGATAAATTCGTAGAGCGACCTGGGCTTTCGGCCGAGGAGCATCGGAAGATCGGGCGAGATGGCATTCTCGGCGGCGCTGTACGCAGACGCAATGTGGGCCAGATCAAACGCGCGCCAGGTTGGAATCCCCATCGCGAGCAAACGGGCTTCGAAATCTTCAGGCGCGACTGGCTCATACGCGATCGCATGGCCGGCAACCGCGGCTAACGCAGACGCGACCTGTTCGTAGTTGTACGTGACAGGCCCGGTCAGCTTATACTCTTTGGCAGCGTGTGCGGTGGGATTGACGAGAATGACCGCTGCGGCAGCGCCTACATCGCTGGCGTCGACGAGGGGAAAACGGTCGCGCCCCATCGGAGCTGAAAGCCGTCCTTCGCGTCGAACCGCATCTGCGGCGCGCAGCAGGTTCTGCATATAGAGGTGCGGCTTAAGGAGCGTCCAGTCTCCGGGACTTTCTCGGATTTCTTCGTCGATTTGGTGATGCTCGCGCATCAACGCTATTGGAGACTCGGGGGATGCGCCGATAGCGGATAGCTTAACTATGTGCCGCACCCCGGCACGACGGGCGTGGGCGAGCACGCGCTGATGCTGTGAAACCGAGTCCGGGCTATCCCGGCCCGCCAGAAGCATGACGTAAACGCCCTCGAGCGCTCTGGCGAGCGACTTGTCATCGTCGAAGCTGCCCTGCATAACCTCGACACCTTCGGACCCGGTGAATCCGGATGACCTTCGCACAAGTACGCGAACCTCGGCACTAGCCGCGACAAGGGCATTCAATGCTGCGCCTCCGACTTGCCCCGTTGCCCCGGTGATCAGTATCATAGATACAATTCAACCTCTTGTTGCGAAGTCCTTCAGGGGCAGGGTCGCAGGCGTAGGCCTAGCCAAATGTCAACTCTGCCATCAATCCACAATATTGGATTGGATGTATCTCCAATGGAATCATGCGGAGCGTGAAACGCCCCGATTGAGGGCAAGGAACTGAATATGCGCGGCCCACCTGTTTAATACCTCTTTTCGCTCTTCAACAAGCTCATGCCGTTGATAAACGGCAGCGACGCCGGTTATGCAGCGCAGTACATCATCCGCATGCACCAGAAAGCACGCCCCTCATTCCCACAAGGGGGAGGTGAATTATATGTGTACGCGAAGACTACCCATCCCTTCAGACCTGCACGAAATGTCCCTCGTCGACGACGCGGTATTTTCGCATCGGAGGCGTGTAGCCGAGCGGGCGCATGGGGCTCTTGATCTCATCGACCGCGACGTTGCGGCGAAGCCTTCGCCGCGACGGGTCGGGCACCGGCACGGCGGCCATGAGCTTGCGCGTATAAGCGTGGCTGGGATTGCCGAATACCGAGCGTCTGGGACCGATCTCGACGATCTCGCCCAGATACATCACGGCGACGCGGTGACATAGGCGCTCGACCACGGCCATGTCGTGCGAGATGAACAGCAGCGAGATGCCGAGCTTCTGCTGCAGATCCATGAGCAGATTGCACACTTGCGCCTTGATCGACACATCGAGCGCCGAGACGCTCTCATCCGCGACAATGACCTTGGGGTCCAGCGCCAGGGCGCGGGCGATGCAGATGCGCTGGCGCTGACCGCCCGAGAATTCATGCGGATAACGCGACATCATGTCGGGGTCGAGCCCCACCTGCCTCAGAAGCTCGGCTGCCCGCTCACGCGCCTGAGCGCGCCTCGCGAGACCGTGCTCGATGATGGGCTCCGCCACCGTGGCGCCGATCGTCATGCGCGGATTGAGGCTCGCATAGGGATCCTGAAACACCATCTGGATGCTGCGCCGCATCCGGCGCAGCTCGTCCGCCTTCAGCCGCAATACGTCGAAATCGCCAAGCCTGATGTCGCCGCTCTTGGGCTGCGCCAGCCGCATGATGGAGCGGCCGGTCGTCGACTTGCCACAGCCGGACTCACCGACAAGCGCCAGGGTCTCGCCCTGGAAAAGATCGAAGGACACGTTCTCCACCGCATGGATGGCGCCTATCTTGCGGCCGAAGAGGCCGCCGCGGATGTCGAAGCGGGTGACGAGATTCTTCACCGCAAGGATCGGTTCGGCGTGGCGCCGCACCGTGTCGCGTTCCTCGAGCGCCTCCTCGCGGAACCCAGTCACCTGGTCCACCACCGGAAATCTGAGCGGGTTGCGATGCGCAGTCATCGAGCCGAGCCGCGGCACCGCGTCGAGCAGGGCCCGCGTATAGGGTTCCTTGCTTCTGGCGAAGATGTCGCCGGTCGGACCCTGCTCCACCATTTCGCCGCGATACATGACGGCGGTCCGGTCGGCGATCTCGGCAACGACGCCCATGTCATGGGTGATGAAGAGGACCGCCATGCCCTCTTCCTGCTGCAGGAGCTTGATGAGGTCGAGGATCTGCCCCTGGATGGTGACGTCGAGTGCGGTGGTCGGCTCATCGGCGATAAGGAGGCGCGGACGGCTCGCCAGCGCCATGGCGATCATCACGCGCTGGCGCATGCCGCCGGAAAACTGGTGGGGATAGTCATCGAAGCGCGCCGCGGCATTGGGAATACGCACCTTCTCGAGCAGCCGCACCGTCTCGGCCCGCGCCTCCGCCTGCGCCATGTCACGGTGGCAGGTGAGGGCTTCGGAGATCTGCCGGCCGATGGTGAAGATCGGATTGAGGCTCGTCATCGGCTCCTGGAAGATCATGGCGGCGTCGTTGCCGCGCACCTGCCGCATGTCTTTCTCGGGTAGCGCGAGGATGTCCTTGCCGTTCAGCCTGACGCTGCCGGTGACGCGGGTGGCGCCCCGGGCCAGGAGCCGCATGACGGCGAGCGCGGTGACGCTCTTGCCCGAGCCCGATTCGCCGACGATCGCCAGCGTTTCGCCAGGGCGCACATCGAAAGACACGTTGCGGACCACCGTCGACCACCGATTGTCGACCTGGAAGGATACCGACAGATCGCGGACCGACAGCACCGGCGCCGCATCGGCGGCGGGGCGGCCGCTTGCCGGGTTACGGGAGACGGCGGAGGTGCCCATCTCTATCTCCCGACCGCATAGGCCTGCATGAGGCGCGGAGTCGCTCCAGCGCGTAAGAGCCCGTCCGCGTCGCGGCGCGCCGCCGTCATGCGCCCGATTGTCCACGGTTCGGCGACGGTCAGCCGGTGGCCGCGGCAGCGGAGCTCGTCAAGCACCTGAGGCGCGAAATTTGCTTCCGCGATCAGGCTGCCGGGATCGCGCGTGCGCGGATGGAACGAGGCGGGGAAATGCGCGGTATGGAACAGCGGCAGGTCGATGGCTTCCTGCAGATTGCGGCCATGATGCACATGGCGCAGGAAGAAGGCCAGCTGCCACTGCTCCTGCTGATCGCCGCCGGGCGTGCCGAAAGCCAGCGTCGGCCGGCCTTCATGCAGCGCCAGCGACGGGGTCAAGGTGGTGCGCGGCCGCTTGCCGGGCTCGAGCGAACTCGGCAGGCCGGGCTCCAGCCAGAACATCTGGGCGCGTGAATTGAGACAGAAGCCGAGGCCGGGGATGATCGGCGAGGATTGCAGCCAGCCGCCCGACGGCGTCGCCGACACCATATTGCCTTCCCGGTCGATGACATCGATATGGACGGTGTCGCCGCGCTTCTTGGCGAGATGCGCCATGGTCGGCTCGTAGACTGCGCCGCTTGTATCCGCGGCCAGCATCGCCAGCATGTGTTGCACTTGTGCGTCGAAACCGGGAACGGCGCCGGGCAGGAGATCGAGCGAGGCCTGCCTGCCGATCAGCTGCCGGCGCTCGGCCGCATAGCTATCGGACAGCAGATGATCGAGCGGCACGGCGCAGAATTCGGGATCGCCGTAATAGGCCTCGCGGTCAGCGAAAGCGAGCTTCATCGCCTCGGTCACCGTATGGACGAATTCCGTGCCAGCAGGATCCATCCCGGCCAGATCGAAGTCCTTGAGGAGCGCCAGGGTCTGCAGGAAGACCGGACCCTGTCCCCACGGACCGGTCTTGGCGACCGTCCAGCCGTGATAATCATAGGTCAGCGGTGCCTCGACCGTCGCCGTCCAGCGCGCCATGTCGGCGGCGGTGAGCACGCCCTTGTGCCTCCGGCCGCTCTCATCCATCACCTCGGCCGTGTCGAGATAGTCCTGGATGGCCTCGGCGACGAAGCCGCGATAGAAGGCGTCGCGCGCCGCCTCGATCTGCGCCTCGCGGCCGCGCTTCGCCTCGGCTTCGGCAAGGACGCGGCGCCATGTCTGCGCCAGAGCCGGGTTGCGGAAAATCGCGCGTGGCTTGGGCACCGCACCACCCGGCAGCCATGTCTGGTGCGATGTCGGCCATTCGCGGGCGAAGAAGTCGGCGAGATTGGCGATCGTGTCGGCGACGCGCGCCAATACGGGATGCCCGTCATCGGCATAGTGGATCGCGGGCTCGAGCACGTCGCGCAGCGAGAGCCGGCCGTAATCGCGCAGCATCAGCATCCAGCCGTCGAAGGCGCCGGGAATGACGGTGGCGAGCAGGCCGTCGCCCGGGATCTTGGCGAGGCCCTGGGCCCGGTAATGCTCGATCGTGGCGCCCGCCGGTGCTGGACCTTGCGCGCAGATGACCTCGATCCTGTCCTTCTTCTTAGAGTAGACGATCGCCGGCAGATCGCCCCCCGGCCCGACGAGATGCGGCTCGACCACCTGCAGCACGAAGCCTGCCGCCACCGCGGCGTCGAAGGCATTGCCGCCCTTTTCGAGCATGCTCATGCCGACCGCCGAAGCGATCCAATGGGTCGAGGCGACGACGCCGAAAGTGCCGAGGATTTCGGGCCGGGTGGTGAAGGCATTCATACAATTTCCCCTGTCAAGTTTCGCGCGGATCGAGCGCATCGCGCAGGCCGTCGCCGAGAAGGTTAAAGCCGATCACCGCGAGATAGATCGCCACCCCCGGCCAGATCGCCATCCACGGCGCCTGCGACAGATAGTTCTTGGCGACATTCAGCATCGAGCCCCAGCTCGCCGCCGGCGGCTGCTGGCCGAGACCGATGAAAGAGAGGCTCGCCTCGGCGATGATGGCGGTCGCCACGGTCAAAGTCGCCTGGACCAGGATCGGCGCCAGCACATTGGGCAGGATGTAGCGCGTGATGATGCTGAAATGGCGAAGCCCGATCGATCTGGCACCTTCGACATAGTCCTCCGTCTTGACGGAGAGCACCTGTCCGCGCGTCAGCCGGATGAAGACCGGCATGCCGGAAAGCCCGATCGCGATCATGGCGTTGGTGAGACTCGGTCCGAGAAATGCCGCGAGCGCGATGGCGGTGATCAGGAACGGCATCGCCAGGAGCGCGTCGGTGATGCGCGAAATGATCATGTCGGTCCAGCCACCGAAATAGCCGGCGATCAGGCCGAAGGGCACGCCTACCGCCACCGCGATCACGACCGACACGACGCCCGCCATCAGCGAGGCCTGGGCGCCCCAGATCATGCGCGCCAAGTTATCGCGCCCGAGATCATCGGTGCCGAGCCAATAGAGCGCCGACGGCGCCTTGCGGATCGCCGTCCAGCTCGTCGCATTGGGATCGGCGATCGGCAGGAACGGCGCGCTGAGCGCGAGAAGCGTCAGAAACAGGACGATGCCGCAGCCCACCATGGCGCTTTTATTGGCCTTGAGCTTGCGCCATGCGCGGCTCGGCGCCCGCCTCTCCGGCAGGCCTGCGGCATCGGCGGGGGTGACCGCCGTCACAGCACGGCCCTCATGCGCGGATTGAGCACGAAATAGAGCACATCGGCGAGCAGGTTCATGAGGATGAAGCCGACGGCAGTGCACAGCACGACACCCTGCACGACGGCATAGTCGCGGGTGAAGACGGCATCGACGATCAGCTTGCCGAAGCCCGGAATGGTGAAGATCTGCTCGGTCAATACCGCACCCGCCAGCAATTCGCCGAACAGCAGCGCGCTCAGCGTGACGATCGGCAAAAGCGCGTTGCGGAAACTGTGAGTGAGCACGACGGCGTGCTCGGCGAGGCCTTTGGCGCGCGCGGTGCGGATGTAATCGGTGCTGAGAACGCTCAGCATGGCCGAGCGCGTATGGCGCATGAGGGTCGCCGCGAGCGCATTGCCGAGGACGAAGGCCGGCATGACCATGGTCTCGAGCGAGCGGATGGGATCCGATGTGAAAGGCTCGTAGCCGGAAGCCGGAAGCCAGCCCAGGCTGACCGAGACGAGCAGGATCAGCATGATGCCGAGCCAGAAATTGGGAATCGACAGGCCGGAGAGCGCGATGAAGCTCGCCAGATAGTCGAGAGGGGTGTTTTTCTTCACCGCGGCGAGGATCCCCATCGGAATGCCGATCACGAAGGCGAAGAAGATCGCCATCACCGCGAGCTGGATCGTCACCGGCAGTTTCGCCGCGATGAGGGAGAGCACCGGCTCGTTGCTGCGCAGCGAGATGCCGAGATCGCCGGTGAGCGCATTGCCGAGCCAGTAGGCATATTGCATCGGCACGGGGTCGTTCAGCCGGTATTTCTCGCGCAGCACTTCGAGCACGGCGGGATCGCGCTCTTCGCCCGCCATGGCGAGAACGGGATCGCCCGGCAGGAGCTTCTGCAGCGAGAAGACGAAGATCGAGACGATCAGCAGCGTCGGTATGGCGATAAGGAGCCGCTTGGCGATGTAAGTGTACATGAGTCTCCAGGCCTTTTCGGGAACACCGCGCCGGCCTTAGGCAGCCCGCGCGGCGCCGTGACTAATCGGCCTTCTTCACCCCGATGAGGCGGATCATGCCGTCGGCCGTCGGCGCGAAACCCGTCACTTTCTTGTTCAAGCCCCAGATCCAGGCCTGGTGGCCGAAATAGATGACCGGCAAGTCGTCGTTCAGGATGACCGCCGCCGCGTCGTATTTCTGCTTGCGCGCCTCGGTGTCGGTCGACTCGCGCGCCTCGTTGAGGAGCTTGTCGACTTCCGGATTGCAATATTTCATGTCGTTGAGGCCACCTTTGCAGGTGACGAACTGATGGATATTGCCGTCGGGATCGACGCGGCCGGACCAGTCGGTGCGCGCCAGCACATATTTGCCGGCGGTCTGCTCGTCGAGCAGCGTGGCGAATTCCATCGACTTCAGCGTGACCTCGAAGCCGGCCTCAGCCACCATCGCCTGCATCATCTGCGCCGCCTGAAGGATGACGGGGGTGTTGGTGACGAGGAATTCGAGCTTGAGGTGCTCGACGCCAGCTTCCTTCATCAAAGCCTTTGCCTTGTCGAGATCGCGGGCGGGCACGGGGACGTTCTTGTTGAACCACGGGCTGTTCGGCGGCACCGACTGGTTGCCGGCGAGCCCCGTTCCCTCATAGACGACCTGCATGATCGCCTCGCGGTCGAGCGCCAGCGAGAAGGCCTGGCGCAGCCTCTTGTCCTTGCTGAGCGGATTGTCGGCGGCGGGGCCGTTCGCGATATTCACATAGAGCGCCAGATAGCCGAGATTGACCGCGTCGAAATAGTTGAGATTGGCGTCGGCCTTGATCGCCGCGGCGTCGCTGGCGACCATTTCCTCGCCCATGTCGAGATCGCCGGCGCGCAGGTTGGCGAGGCGAACGGTGCTGTCCGGGATCGGCAGATAGGTCACCTTGTCGAGGAAGACATTGTCCTTGTTCCAGTAGTCCTGGAATTTCTCCAGTACGATGCGGTCCTGCTGCACCCGCTCGATGAATTTGAAGGGGCCGGCACAGACCGGATGGCTGCCGAAATTGGCGCCGAGCTCCTTCGCCGCCTTGGGCGAGACGATCATGCCGGCGCGGTCGGCGAGCTGCGCGAGCAGCGTCACGTCGGGGCTCTTCAGCTTGAAGGTCACCTCGAGGGGGCCGGTGGCTTCGACCTTGTCGACCGAGGCGAGCTCGCTCTTGCGCCGCGATTCCGGCAATGTCTTATTGCGCTCGATCGTCGCCACGACAGCGGCCGCGTCAAGTGGCGTGCCGTCGTGGAACTTGACGCCCTCGCGCAGCTTCATCTTCAGTTCCTTGCCCTCAGCACCCCACGACCATTCGGTCGCGAGCTGCGGCACGATGTCGAGCTTGGGCCCGACATCGACGAGCTTGTCGCACATCGCCGTATAGATGATGCGGCCGACGAAGGTGCGCGACTGCGCCGGATCGAGCACGTCGGCGTCGTTGGCGAGGCCGATCTTCAGCTCGGCCGCCTGCGCTGTGGCGGCGAAGAGCAGGGCGGTGGTTGTCGTCGCTAGGAATGTCAGTGGTTTCATGGCGTTCTCCTCTTTTGTGTTTCGAGGGTCTCATGACCCTTCTGTTGTCAGGCGCTGCGGGCTTCGCCGTCCTCGGCCTCGCGGTCGGGCGAGGTGACACGGATGAGATTCTCCTGCAGCGTCAGCAGATGCTGCCGCATCGTTTCACCGGCGCGGCCCGGATCATGCGCGCCGATCGCCTCGACGATCTGGCGATGCTGCCGGTTGAGCAGTTCACGTGAGCCGGCGGGGCCGGCGACCTTGCGCGCCCTTTCGCGGATATTCAGCCAGGCCCGGTCCTGGCGGACCCGGTTGACCACGTCGAAAATGGCGAGGAAGAGCCCGTTGCCGGCACATTGGGCGATGAGGCGATGCAGCGCGCCGTCCCACAATTCATGCCCGTCCGCATCGGCGCTTTCGGCGATCTTGTTGACGAGCTCGTGCAGGCGCTCGACATCGTCGGGCTTGGCCCGCAAGGCGGCGAGCTGCGCCAGAGGCGGCTCGATCCTAAGCCGCACTTCCATCACTTCCATGAAATCGGTCTTGCCCAGGATGTCGCCGAAATGCCGGTCGAGGCCGTCGCGGGGCTGCCCGACATAGGTCCCCGATCCTTGCCGCCGCCAGATCAGCCCCTCGGTTTCGAGCACTTCAAGAGCGCGGCGCACCGCGCGCCGTCCGACGCCGAGGTCTTCCGAGAGCGCTCTTTCGGTCGGCAGCCGGCCATTGCCGTCGAGGCCGCGCAGCAGATCGCGCAGTCTTTCGAGCGCGTAGTTCGAATTTCCTGGCGGGTCTTCAGCCATGGGCGCTCTCGGTGCCGTCCAATGGTACGAACCAATTCGGGATTGGTACAGAACGGCGGAATCGGCGAAGGGTCAAGCGAATTCTGGTTGCACCACGTCATTACGCTCGCGACCGTCGCCGTCATCCCGCGGGTTGCGCGCTGCCTTCGGTGAAGCTCGTGAGATCGAGGCGCTGCAGCGCGCTCACCGGTTCACGGCCTTCGATGCGCTTGAGCAGGAACTCGGCGCAGTCATGGCCGGCGCGCACCAGGTCCTCGAAGAACTGCAAGGTCGGCATCTGCACGAGGTCGAGGATGTTCGAGGTCTTCTTGTTCACGATGTCGACATCGCGGCCGATGACGAAGCCGGCGTCCTGAAAGCCCAGCATCATGCCGAGCGCCTGCATTTCCGAGCCGCAGATGATGCCGTCGGGGGCGGAAGTCTCGCGCGCCAGACGGTTGGCGTAGTCGCGCAAGGTAAAGGCGGGTGAGTAGAGGTTGACGCCCTCGGCGATGCGCGGTTCGAGTCCCGCCTCGAACAGAGCGCGGCGATAGCCCGCCTGCTGATGGCCGCTATAGGTGAACTGCTTGGGCGGCAGCACGATGACGATGCGCTTGCGCCCACGTGCGATGAGCGCCTGCGCGGCGCGATAGGCGAAATCGAAATTGTCGGTGTCGATATAGGGATGCGGTGTCGCGAGCTCGGTGCGCCCGAAGGTGATGAAGGGGAAGTCGCGCTCGAGCAGCATCTTCACGCGCAGATCCTGCGGCTCGGAATGGGTGAGGATGAGGCCGTCCGCCGCCGCCGTGTCGACGATGTAGCGCACCGGGTCGATCGGGTCCTGGTCGATATTCTGCGGCAGCACCTGCAGGTGATATTGCGTGCCGCGCAACGCCTCGCTGATGCCCATGATCAGCCGCTTGGCGTAATCGCTCATGTCGTCGGCCTGGTTCAGCACGAAGGAGATGACGAAGGTGCGCCCGGTCTTGAGGCGCACGCCGGCGCGATGCGGGCGGTAGCCGATCTCGTCGGCCACGGCGCGCACCCTGGCCTTTGTCTCATGAGAGAGCTCGGGCCCGTCCTTCAGCGCCCGCGATACCGTGGTCACGCCGAGGCCGGTCAGGCCGGCGAGCGTCCGGAGCGTCGGCGGTCCCTTTGAGGTCCGTCGCGGCGGCTTTGTGCTGGAGCGGTCCATCGGCTTGCAACGTTTCAGAATTTGGGGCGCATGACATATTGAGTCTTCTGACTCTTCTGTCAATGATCCAACAATTACGGGCCCCTACCATCAACAGGCTTCATCGCCCAGTTGACAAGAAAAATCTGTAACGTTACAGGTCACGGCACGGTTTCAGGAATAACAAAAGCAAAACCAAGGCCGAGGGAGGAGGCTATTCATTTGCCAGGGCTGCCGCATCGCGCGAAGCTCAGGGATGCCAAAATCCCTGATGAAAGCGCTGACGGGCTCGGACTTCCAGCTTTGCCGTGATTGACCGGTGCCCGCTCGGGCGCCGGAATGCGTATCGCAACTTAGGGAGGATTTCATGTTGCGCAGATTGCTGCTGACCAGCGTATTCGCCACAGGCTTTGCACTTGCCGCCCAGGCGGCCGACCAGGTGGAGGTGCTCCACTGGTGGACTTCGGGCGGCGAAGCGGCGGCGCTGAATGTGCTTAAGAAAGACCTCGAGTCGAAGGGCGTCACCTGGCAGGACATGCCGGTCGCCGGCGGCGGTGGTGAGCAGGCGATGACCGTTTTGCGCGCCCGTGTGACGGCCGGCAATCCGCCGACTGCCGTGCAGTTGCTCGGCTTCGATATTCAGGATTGGGCAAAGCAAGGTGCTCTTGGCAATCTTGACGAAGTAGCAAACAAGGAAGGCTGGGACAAAGTGATCCCGGCGGCCCTCCAGAGATTCGCGAAGTATGATGGTCATTGGGTTGCCGCCCCGGTCAATGTTCATTCCACGAACTGGATGTGGATCAACAAGAAGGCGCTCGACGCAGCGGGCGGCAAAGTGCCGGAAACGTGGGACGAACTGATTGTCGTGTTGGACAAGATGAAGGCCAATGGGATCACGCCTTTGGCCATGGGCGGCATTCCGTGGGTGGAGTCTCACGCTTTCGAGGACGTCGTGCTGGCAAATGGCACGGAATTCTACAAGAAGGCCATGATTGATCTCGATCCGGATACGCTTGGGGGAGAGGAAATGGTTAAGGTGTTCGACAAAGTTGCGAAGCTCCGCGACTATGTCGACGCGAACAGGGCAGGCCGCGAATGGAACCTTGCTTCGGCCATGGTCATCGAAGGCAAGGCGGGCATCCAGCTGATGGGCGATTGGGCGAAGGGTGAGTTCCTCAAGGCCGGCCAGAAGCCGGGCGTTGATTTCGTGTGCGTTCGTTTCCCCGGAACCCAGGGATCGGTCACCTTCAACTCCGACCAATTCGCCATGTTCAACGTCGGAGACGACAAGAAACCCGCCCAGATGCTCATGGCATCGGCTGTCGAAAACCCCACATTCCAATCGGCTTTCAATGTGGTGAAGGGATCAGCGCCCGCCCGTACCGACGTCCCGAACGATGCGTTCGACGACTGCGGCAAGAAGGCGATCGCCGACCTTGCCGAGGCCGACGCCAACGGCAAGTTGTTTGGCTCGATGGTGCATGGTCACGCCAATCCGTCGGCAGTGAAGAATGCCATGTATGACGTCCTCACCCGGCACTTCAATGGCGAGCTTGATTCCGCTGCCGCCGCGAAGGAACTGGCCGCCGCGGTCGCCGCGGCGAAGTGACGGACGCATAAGTTTGCAAGGCCCCGGCTGGAAGACCGGGGCCTTTGCTTTCTCTCTGGAACAAGGCCCCGAAAGCGGGCAAGCTCCATGGCCGGGCCACGACCCGGCCATCCAGACTTCGACACTATACAGTCGTTGCATTGAATGACTGGATGGCCGCCTCAAGGGCGGCCATGACGAGTTGGGGAATAGCCAGCTCAGCATGAGGGAGTGTTGAGAATTGAGTGAAACCATCGCTCCGACGGCAGCCCCGCCGGCCACCTCAGCGAGGAACTACCTGCAGGAGCTTCTGCCGCGCATCGTGCTGGCGCCGAGCTTCGCCGCCATACTGCTTTTCGTCTATGGCTTCATTCTGTTCACCGGCTACCTCTCTTTCACCGATTCCAAAATGCTGCCGTCCTTCGGCTGGGTTGGCCTCGAGAATTATTCGAAGCTTTGGGCGTTGCCACATTGGTGGCGTGCGGTGAACAATCTCTTCATCTTCGGCTCGCTCTATATCGTCATCTGCTCCGTGCTGGGGCTCGGCCTCGCCATCCTGCTCGACCAGAAGATTCGGGCTGAAGGCGTTTTGCGCCCGATCTATCTTTATCCGATGGCGCTCTCCTTCATCGTCACCGGCACCGCCTGGAAATGGTTCCTCGATCCCGGCATTGGCCTCGAGCACACGATGCATCAATGGGGTTGGGAGAGTTTCGCCTTCAACTGGATCAAGGACCGCAACATGGCGATCTATACACTGGTGATCGCCGCCGTTTGGCAGTCCTCGGGCTTCGTCATGGCGATGTTCCTGGCGGGTCTGCGCGGCGTCGATAATGAGATCATCAAGGCGGCGCAGATCGATGGCGCCTCCAATTTCACCATCTATCGCCGCATCATCATCCCGCTGATGCGTCCGGTCTTCCTCTCGGCCTTCGTGGTGCTCGCCCATCTCGCCATCAAGGCCTATGATCTGGTGATCGCGCTGACCGGCGGTGGCCCCGGCCAGGCGACCGAGCTTCCCGCCACTTTCATGTATTCTTACACCTTCACCCGCAATTCCATGGGCATAGGTGCGGCCTCCGCTACCGTCATGCTCATCATGATCGCGTCGATCATCGTGCCCTATCTCTATTCTGAATTGCGAACGGGGCGTCGGTCATGAGCGCGCGGTCGCCCGAAATCGCGGTCAGTACGGCGTCGCCGACCCGCATCCTGATCTACGCCGTCCTCATCATCTTTGCCGTTTATTACCTGCTCCCGCTCTATGTGATGCTGGTGAATTCGGTGAAGCCGCTCGATGAGATTCGCGAAGGCGACATGCTGGCGTTGCCGC
Organism: Nordella sp. HKS 07; assembly: GCF_011046735.1. Taxonomy (NCBI): domain Bacteria; kingdom Pseudomonadati; phylum Pseudomonadota; class Alphaproteobacteria; order Hyphomicrobiales; genus Nordella; species Nordella sp. HKS 07. The sequence continues at coordinate 2,811,398 of NZ_CP049258.1, forward strand.
GGCAATTTACTTTCGATCCCTGGCTCAGCGCCTGGTCGACGGCCCAGATCGGCGTCGAGCCGACCGGGCTTCGTCCGTATTTCATCAATTCGATCATGATGGTCGTGCCAGCCGTTTTCATTTCGACATTGCTCGGCGCGCTCAATGGCTATGTGCTGACCAAATGGCGCTTTCCCGGCGACAATCTCGTCTTCACGCTAATGCTCTTGTCGTGTTTTATTCCCTTCCAGATCGTACTCATTCCGATGGCCAAGGTCCTGGGGATAGTCGGCCTTGCCGGCACCACCCGCGGTCTCGTGCTCGTCCATGCCGTATACGGCCTTGGTTTTACGACCTTGTTCTTCCGCAATTACTATGAGGCCTTCCCGACCGAGCTGGTGCGCGCCGCGATGATCGACGGCGCGAGTTTCTTCCAGATCTTCCGCCGCATCCTGCTACCGAGCTCGGGTCCGATTATCGTCGTCACCGTGATCTGGCAGTTCACCAATATCTGGAACGACTTCCTGTTCGGCGTGTCCTTCGCCGATTTCGATTCGCTGCCCATGACGGTGGCGCTCAACAATCTGGTCAGCTCCTCGACCGGGGTTAAGGAATACAATGTGCATTTCGCCGGCGCCATTCTCGCCGCGCTGCCGACCCTCATCGTCTATGTCGTGTCGGGCCGGTATTTCGTGCGCGGATTGATGGCGGGCGCGGTCAAAGGGTGAAACATGGCCTTTCTTGAAATCCGCAATCTCGAAAAGCGCTTCGGCACCGTCGATGTGCTGAAGGGCATCGACCTCGCCATCGAGGAGGGCGGCTTCCTCGTACTGGTCGGCCCTTCGGGTTGCGGCAAGTCGACTTTGCTCAATACCATTGCCGGCCTGGAGTCGATCAGCAGCGGCGAGATTCATATCAACGGCCGCAAGGTGAACGACCTCCACCCCTCCGAGCGCGACATTGCCATGGTGTTCCAGTCCTATGCGCTCTACCCCAATATGACCGTGGCGCAGAACATCGCCTTCGGCATGGAAATCAGGGGCGTGCCCAAGCCTGAGCGCGACAAGGCGGTGAACGAGGTCTCGGAGACCTTGCAGATCAGGCATCTGCTCGACCGCAAGCCGAGCCAGCTGTCGGGCGGCCAGCGCCAGCGCGTCGCCATGGGCCGTGCCCTGGTGCGAAGGCCACTGGTCTTCCTGTTCGACGAGCCGCTCTCCAATCTCGACGCCAAACTGCGCGTCGACATGCGCACCGAGATCAAGCGCCTGCATCAGGCGATGAAGACCACCATCGTCTATGTGACGCATGACCAGATCGAGGCGATGACGCTCGCTACGCGCATCGCCGTCCTGAAAGACGGCGTCCTGCAGCAGTTCGGCACCCCGGCCGAGATCTACAACCACCCGGCCAATATGTTCGTCGCCGATTTCATGGGCTCGCCGGCGATGAATCTCATTCCGGTCAGCGTCGAGGCGAACGGCACGGGCTTCCGTCTCTCGATGCCCCAGCGCTCCGGCGATCCCCTGACGCTCGCGCTGCCGGACGACGCCCGGAAGATCGCCAAGCATGCCGGCGGCAATGTCATTTTCGGCATCAGGCCGGAAGCGCTCACCGATCCCGACGGCGCCGACCGGACATCGACGGGCGTCGTCACTTCGGAATGCCAGATCGAAGTGGTGGAGCCCGCCGGTTCCGATACTTTCGCCGTCACCTATCTCGGCGGCAAACAGGTGGTGGCGCGGCTCCGGGCCGACGCCAAGGTCGCGGCCGGTAAGAAGATGAAGCTCGCCTTCAATCTCGATAAGGCGGTATTCTTCGATCCCGGCACTCAGCAGCGCATCGCCTGAGATGCCGGCACGTTATGATTATATCATCGCCGGCGGTGGATCTGCCGGCTGCGTGCTGGCGGCGCGGCTCTCGGAAGATCGCGACGTCAGCGTTCTTCTGATCGAGGCCGGCGGCGGCGACGCGCATCCGCTCTTCCACATACCAGCGGGTTTTGCCCGCATGACCAGGGGCATTGCGAGCTGGGGCTGGTCCACCGTGCCGCAGAAACACATGAAGGACCGCGTCTTCCGTTTCACCCAGGCCAAGGTGCTGGGCGGCGGCTCGACCATCAATGCGCAGGTCTATGTGCGCGGCAATGACCGCGACTACGATCTCTGGGCGCAATCGGGCTGCCGGGGATGGAGCTATCGCGACGTCCTGCCCTATTTCAGGCGCGCCGAGGGCAATAGCCGTCTCGATGACGAATTTCACTCGACCGACGGTCCCCTGGGTGTCGGCGATCCGGTCGCGACCTTGCCGATCTGCGAGGCGTTCTTCGCGGCGGCGGGCGAGGCGGGCATTCCCCGCAATCCGGATTTCAACGGCGCCCGCCAGGAAGGGGTGGGCTTCTATCAGGTCACGCAGAAGAATGTCCGCCGCTCGTCGACAGTGACCGCTTATCTCAAACCCGCGCGCGGGCGGACCAATCTCACCGTCATCCGCGATGCTCCCGTTCTGCGCGTCCTGGTCGAGAAAGGCCGCGCCATCGGCGTCGAGATCGCCTCGCCGTCCGAAGGACGGGAGGTTCTGCATGCCGATCGCGAGGTGATCGTCTCCTCAGGCACCATCGGTTCGCCGCGCCTTCTGATGCTCTCAGGGATAGGCCCTGCCGATCATCTGAAGTCGCTCGGCATTGCCCCTGTCTGCGACGCCAAAAGTGTCGGCTCGAATCTGCAGGACCATCTAGATCTCTGTGTCATCTGCGAATGCACCGGTGATCACACCTACGACAAATATGCGAAGCCTCATTGGGCGGCGCTGGCAGGCGCCCGCTACGCCTTGTTCCGCGATGGCCCCGCCGCCTCGAGCCTCTTCGTCACCGGCGGCTTCTGGTATGCCGATGCCGCGGCGGAGCGCCCGGATACGCAGTTTCATCTGGGCTTCGGATCCGGCATCGAAGCCGGCATAGCCAAGCTGGAGAATGCCGGCGTCACCCTCAACAGCGCCTTCATGCGGCCGCGCTCGCGGGGCACCGTGCGGCTGGCATCGGCCGATCCCCTGGCGGCTCCGCTGATCGATCCCAATTACTGGTCCGATCCTTACGACCGCGAGATGTCGATCAGGGGCCTGCGTCTGGCGCGCGAGATCATGCGCAAGCCGGCGCTCAAGCCCTTCGTCCTGGCCGAGCGCGTGCCGGGACCAGATGTTGCAACCGATGCCCAACTCGCCGACTATGCCTGTACGTCGGCCAAGACCGATCATCATCCGGTGGGAACCTGCCGGATGGGGACCGATGAGGAAGCGGTGGTCAATCCCGATCTCACCTTTCGCGACATCGATGCCTTGCGTATCGTCGATGCCTCGATCATGCCCAATGTCATCACCGGCAACACCAATGCGGCGACGATCATGATCGCGGAGAAGGCGGCGGATATCATACGCGGCCGTGCGCCGCTCGCAGTGAATTAGGAGACAGATATGTATAGCGAGACACGCCCCTGGGGCTCATTCCATGTGCTCGACGAAGGCCAGGGCTTCAAGGTGAAGCGCATCGTCGTGACACCGGGTGGAAAATTGTCGCTGCAAAGCCACAAGCACCGCGGCGAGCATTGGACGGTGGTCGCGGGCACCGCCACCGTGACGGTCGACGACAGGATCGTGGCGCTGACGCGGGCGCAGTCGATCGACATTCCGCAGGGCGCCAGGCACCGGCTGGAAAATCTCCATGACGGCCTGGTCGAAATCATCGAGGTGCAGTTCGGCGACTATCTCGGCGAAGACGACATCGTGCGCTATGACGACATCTACAACCGCAGCTGACCGGATCGGCATCGATCTCGGCGGCACCAAGATCGACGCCATCGTGCTGGCGGATGACGGCGGTGTGCGCTTCGAGAAGCGCGTCGCGACGCCCAAGACCTATGCCGCGATACTGACGGCGATCGCCGATCTGGTAAGCGAGGCCGGCGCCCATGCGAGCGCGGATGCTTCTGTCGGCATCGGCGCGCCGGGCTCGCTCTCGCCGCGGACCGGCCTCTGGCGCAACGCCAATATCCTCGACTGCAACGGCAAGCCCATTCCACAGGACATCGAGCGCCTGCTGGGACGGCCGGTGCGGCTTGAGAACGACGCCAACTGTTTCGCTCTCGCGGAGGCCCTCGACGGGGCGGGGGCGGGCCATGGCGTGGTCGCCTGCTTCACCATCGGTACTGCCTTGGGCGGCGGGCTCGTCATCGACGGTGCCTTGCGCCATGGGCCCAATAATGAAGCGGCGGAATTCGGCCACACGCCGATGCCGTGGCCCAATGACAGCGAGTGGCCGCTTTTTCCCTGCTTCTGCGGCAAAGCCGGCTGTGTCGAGCAATATGTGTCGGGTACCGGGCTGGCTCGTGATTATGCCAAGGTCACCGGCATGGCGCTGAAAGGACCGGAAATCGTCGAGCGCGCGCGGGCAGGGGAGGCGCAGGCCCAGGCGGCGATCGACCGTCTCGCCGACCGGCTGGCGCGTCTCACCGCCGCGATCGTCAATGTTGTCGATCCCGACATCTTCGTGATTGGCGGCGGCCTGTCGGGCCTGCCCGAGCTCGTCGAGGAACTGGGCCCGCGCGCCGGGCGCTATGCCTTTTCGGGCGCCGCCCAGGTCAAGGTCGCCCGCGCCCGCCATGGCGAGAAAAGCGGCGTGCGCGGCGCCGCGCGCCTGTGGTAATCACGACTTTCCACGACAAAAGGATCAAGGCCATGGAGATCAAGCGCCTGGGCACGCAGCCCTCCGGCAAGGCACCGGCCGACTGGTTCACCGGCACCGTCCGCATCGATCCTCTCATTCAGCCGGCGGCGCCCGCCCGCGTCGCCGCCCTCAGCGTCACCTTCGAGCCGGGCGCGCGCACCAACTGGCACACACATCCGCTCGGCCAGACGCTGATCATCACCGCGGGGCTGGGGCGGGCGCAGCGCCAGGGCGGACCCATCGAGGAGATCCGCCCCGGCGATGTCGTGTGGTTTCCGCCCGGCGAGAAGCACTGGCATGGCGCGTCCCCCACCAATTTCATGACCCATATCGCCATCCAGGAAGCGCAGGACGGCAAGACCGTCGAGTGGCTGGAGAAGGTCAGCGACGAGCAATATCGCGGGTGAAAGGAATTGCCTTCGCACAATAAGTAACGGCACGATTTATCCCCTCTCCCCCGGACGGGGGAGAGGGTAAAGGCATCGCCTCACACCTTCTCCCACTTGCGGCTTTTTTCCGCGCGGAAGAAGGCATCGAGGATCTTCATGTTCTGGATCGCGTCCTTGACGCCATAATCCGCCTTCTCCTGTCCGCGGATGACGCGGTTGAAGGCTTCCGCCTGCAATTGATACTGATCGCTTACCGGCAATTCGTGCGTCTTTCCTTCATTCATCACCATGCCTTGCACGAAATAGCGGTTGGGCTTGTCGGGCGGGGCGTTGAAGGGGATCTCGACCTCGATGCGGCCTTTCGTGCCGGCGATCTGCACGCGCTGGAACGGCGCTGTCTGGGTGGAAATCGCGAAGGATAGCTGCCGCCCCTTGCCGAAATCGGCAAGCCCGCTCGCCGTACGGTCGATCTTGAACTCGGGGTCGCGGTCGAACACCGCCGTCACCCTCTTGGGCTCGGCGTCGAAGACATAACGCGCGACCGTGATCGGATAGCAGCCGATATCGAGAAGTCCACCGCCGCCGATCTTGGCGTCGTTGCGCACATTCTTGGGATCGTCGAGATAATAGGAGAAGAACACCTGGATGAGGCGCGGCGTGCCGATCTCGCCCTTCGCCACGCGCTTGCGCACCTCCTGCCATTGCAGCGCATGGCGCACCATGAAGGCCTCGGCGATGTAGAGTCCCTTGCGCGCCTTCTTGAGCTTCCCGGCCTCCTTGGCGGTGATGGCGATCGGCTTCTCGCACAGCACATGCTTGCCGGCCTTGGCGGCGGCAAGCGTCAAGGGCACATGCAGATGATTGGGAAGGGGGTTGTAGACCGCCTCGATCTCGGGATCGGCGAGCATCGCCTCATAGGAGCCATAGGCGCGCGCAATGCCGAGCTTCTTCGCCCATTTGTCCGCCGTCTTCTGGTCGCGGGACGAGATCGCCACGATGTCGATCTCCTTGCTCTTCAGCATACCGGGAATGACCTTCGCCACGCCGATATTCGCGGTCGAGATGATGCCCCACTTGACTGGTTTCATTCCATTCACTCCCTTGGTTGTGATTATGCGGCGATCATCGCATCGGCATAGGCGCGGGTCATGGCGCGCGGCACTTCGGCATCGACGGGGCGGCCGGTCAAGGCATAGCGCAGCCACAGGCCGTCGATGAGCGCGCCGATGCCAAGTGCTACATCCGGCGCGCGCTCGCGCCCGATGAGCGGGATGAGACTGTGGACGAGATTGCTGTGCAGCCTTCTATGATAGATACGCAGGATGCGCTGCAGCTTTTCCGACTCGCGCGCATTGCCATAAAGCGCCAGCCAGGCGCTGAACACTTCCTCGGCGAATTGCGCATCGCCGTAGGAGGCGTGGATGATCGCATAAATCCGATCGGTCGGCGTCTTGGCCGAACGCATGCGCTCCACCGCCTCGCGCCGCAGCACATCAAGCATCGCCCGCATGGTGGCGGCGAGCAGGTCGGTTTTGTCGGTGAAATAATGATGCACGATACCGGTCGAGACACCGGCCTTGCGGGCGATGCGCGCCACCGTGGCGCTCGAAAAACCGTGCTCATGGATCGACGCGATGGCCGCATCGATCAGCTGCTGGCGCCGGATCGGTTTCATTCCCCTCTTTGGCATTCGTGCCTCTTAATGCCTGGGCCGCCTGAGCGCCGGGCGCTCCGTTGGAGTCGCCCCGACGTTCTATCTTTTTAGTCTTGCGCATCGGGTTATCCGAAAACCGCGTCCCACTTTTCGGCCCGATGCTTTAGCCTATCGTTTTCCTTGGACGTCCGTCCAATATAAAGCTTGACGATCCCCCGGCAAATGAGAGTAGTCTTTCCGCCAAAGATAGCCATAGGGAGGATTAAGATGACCACGAAGTTCAGGGCGTTGCTGGGCGTGTTGGCGCTGGGCGCCAGCCTGGCCGCGATGGCGGAAGCCGCTGCCGCCGGCGATGCCGAGAGCTGCAAGAAGGTGCGTTTCTCCGATGTCGGCTGGACCGATATCCAGGCGACCACCGGCGTCGCCAACGTTCTCCTCCAGGCGCTCGGCTATGAGCCGGAAGTGCAGGTGCTCTCGGTGCCGGTGACCTACCAGGCGCTGAAGAACAAGGACATCGATGTATTTCTCGGCAACTGGATGCCGAGCATGGCCGCCGATGTGAAGCCCTTCACCGATGACGGCTCGGTCGAGACCATCGCGCAGAATCTCGAGGGCGCAGGCTACGGTCTGGTCGTGCCGACCTATGTCGCCGATGCCGGCGTGAAGAGCCTCAAGGACGTTGGACCGAACAAGGACAAGTTCGACAGCAAGATTTACGGCATCGAGCCCGGCAATGATGGCAACCGCATTGTGCTCGGCATGATCGACAACAAGGCTAACGGGCTCGACGGCTTTGAGCTGGTCGAATCCTCGGAAGCCGGCATGTTGTCCCAGGCCGAGAAATCGATGAAGAACAACGAATGGATCGTCTTCCTCGGCTGGACGCCGCATCCGATCATGGGCGAGATGAAGATCACCTATCTCGACGGCATGGGTGATTCAGGCTTCGGCGCGGCGACTGTCCACACCAATGTGCGTAAAGGTTATGTCGCCGAATGCCCGAATGTCGGCAAGTTCATCAGCAATCTCAAATTCAACCTGTCCATGGAGAACCATCTCATGGACGTGATCCTGAAGGGCACCGACGCCAACACCGCCGCGACCGACTGGCTGAAGGCCAATCCCGATGCCGCGAAGCCGTGGCTGGAAGGCGTCACGACCTTCGACGGCAGTGATGCCGCGGCGGCGGTCAAGGAGAAGCTCGGCAGTTGAGGCCAGCCTAATGGCAATGCGAGGGCGGCCCGTGAGGTGACGGCGGGTCGCCTTTTTGTTAGGCTCGCGGGCATCAACGAGAAGAAGAACGCATAGGGGAGGGCCGAGGTGGATCCAGTCACGCAACTCATTACCGCCTGGAAGATTCCGATCGGAGCCTGGGGCAAGGCGTTCTTCGGCTTCCTGACCAGCAATTTCGAGTGGTTCTTCGACGGCATCGCGCGGGGCTTCACTGTCGTGCTCGAAGGCTTGATCGGCCTTGTGCTCATGGTGCCGCCGATTTTCGTTGTCCTCCTTGTCGCTCTTCTTGCCTGGTATCTGCAGCGCTCGGTCAAGCTCGCCATCGCTGTGGCGCTTGGGCTCCTTCTCATCATCAATCTGGGCTTCTGGAAGGAAACGATCGAGACCCTGGCGCTGGTCATTTCCGCCGCCGGAGTGTCCATGGCGATCGGCGTGCCGCTCGGCATCGCCGCGGCGCACCGCCCGTGGCTGTTCAGGGTCCTCAGGCCCGTCCTTGACCTCATGCAGACCATGCCCACCTTTGTCTATCTGATCCCGGTGCTGGTGCTGTTCGGCCTTGGTATGGCGCCGGGCCTCATTGCCACGGTGATCTTCGCCATTCCCGCCCCTGTCCGCCTCACCCATCTCGGCATCACCTCGGTGCCGAAGCAGCTCATCGAGGCGGGTGAGGCCTTCGGGGCCACCAAGCGGCAGTTGCTGTGGAAGGTGGAGCTGCCGGCGGCCCTGCCCACCATCATGGCGGGCCTGACCCAATGCATCATGCTGTCGCTCTCCATGGTAGTCATCGCGGCTCTCGTCGGCGCCAACGGCCTCGGCAAGCCGGTGGTGCGCGCTTTGAACTCGGTCAACATCCCGCTCGGTCTCGAAGCCGGCATTGCCATCGTAGTGCTCGCCATCATTCTCGACCGCGTCTGCCGCGTCGGTGAAAGGAAAGCCGTATGACCAGCGCCGTCGAATTCAAGAATGTCGACATCGTCTTCGGCGAACGCGCGGCCGAGGGGCTGAAGCTTCTCGATCAGGGCGCCTCGCGCTCGGAGATCCTGGAGAAGACCGGCGCGGTGCTCGGCTGTGCCGGCGCCAGTCTAGCGGTGAAGGAAGGCGAGATCAGCGTGCTCATGGGGCTGTCGGGGTCCGGCAAATCCACCTTACTGCGCGCCGTCAATGGCCTCAACAAAGTGTCGCGCGGCGAGGTCATCGTCAATGACGACGGCAAGCCCGTCGATGTCGTCACCTGCTCGCCGGAGACTTTGCGGCGCCTGCGCCAGCATCGCGTCGCCATGGTGTTCCAGCAATTCGGTCTGCTACCGTGGCGCACCGTCGCCGAGAATGTCGGCTTCGGATTGGAGCTCGCCGGCATGGCGGACGGCGAGCGCGCCGAGCGCGTCAACAAGCAACTGAAGCTTGTCGGTCTCGATCAGTGGTCAAAGAAATACGGCCATGAATTGTCTGGCGGCATGCAGCAGCGCGTCGGTCTGGCGCGCGCTTTCGCCACCGAGGCGCCGATCCTGCTCATGGACGAGCCCTTCTCGGCCTTGGATCCGCTGATCCGCACCAAGCTGCAGGACGAATTGCTGTCGCTGCAGTCGAAGCTCAAGAAGACCATCATCTTCGTCAGCCACGATCTCGAGGAGGCGCTGAAGCTCGGCAACCGCATCTCGATCCTGGAGGGCGGGCGTATCGTGCAGACCGGCCGCCCTGAGGACATCGTGCTCAGGCCTGCCAACGACTATGTGCGCGAGTTCATCGCCAATGTGAATCCCTTGAGCGTGCTCACCGCCTATAATGTGATGCGCGACGCGCGCGATCTCGAGAATGCGGGCGAGGGCTGGATCTGGCTCGACCGCCGCCGCACCACGCGTTTCAAGATCGGCGCCGACCGCAAGGTCGTCGCCGCCGAGCGCGACAAGAAGGCGGCCACCTGGGTGGCCTGTTCCGAGGCCGAGAAGCCGGTCGATCCCGCCGCGCGGCCGGTCTTCTGGGCGACGCCCGGCACGCCTCTGCGCACCGTGATGCTGGCCATGCATCGCGCCGAGACGGCGCCGGTTGCCCTTTTCGATGAGGCTGAGCGCTTCGTCGGCGCCATCGGCGTGCGCGACGTGCTGCAGGCGGTGCTGCGCCGCCAGCCGGATTGATGCGGCCTCGACAATTCACGATGCGCCGCTGCGGAATGGCCGGTGTCGGGGCCGTCGAGGCCCGGACGCGCCATGTCTTCCCGCGCCATACCCATGACCAGTTCGGCATCGGCGTCATCCATCAGGGCGCCCAGAAATCGGCGAGCGGCCGCGGGCCCGTGGAGGCGGGACCGGGCGATGCCATCACCGTCAATCCGGGCGAGGTCCATGACGGGGCGCCCATCGGCGATTTCGGCCGCTCTTGGCGCATACTTTATTTTGATCCGGACGTGATCGCCGAAGCGGTCGCCGATCAGCGAAGGGGGGACGAAGGAGTTCGAATTCCACCAGCCGGTGATGCATGACGGCCGGATCGCTGACCGCTTCCGCGGGCTCTACACCGCGATGACAGAAGCCGACGCAGGCATGCTCAGGCGCGAGGAAATGCTGCTTTTTCTGCTCGCGGCGTTGCGGCCGAAGCCACAGCGCCAAGAGGGCATTCCTCTTTTCATTGCCCAGGCGCGCGAGATGATCGAGGCTGATCCGGCGCGTGCCGTCACCCTGGCCGAGCTCGCTTGCCAATGCGGACTGAGCAAGTTCCAACTGCTGCGCGGTTTCTTCAGGGCGACCGGCCTCACGCCGCATGCCTATCTGGTGCAGCGCCGCGTGGCGTTGGCCAGGACCTTGATCGCCCGGCGCATGCCGCTGGTCGAAGCGGCAATCGCGGCGGGCTTCGCCGATCAAAGCCATATGACGCGCCTGTTCGTCAGGACCTATGGCTTGTCGCCAGGCCTCTATGCCGACGCGATAAACTGACCGTCCTGCAATTTCGTTCAAGACCCTGAAGTCCTGATCGGCTTCTTCTCGCCGCGGCAACACGAGGACGAGAATGCCGCAACACCTTCAAGGTTATATTTATCTGACCCTCGCCATGGCGACGGTCGGCAGCACGGTGATCGCCAGCAAGATCGCCGGCAGCGGCCTGCCGCCTTTCACCGCGACGGCGCTGCGCCTGGCCATGGCGTTGCCTTTCTTCGTCATTCTCATGCGCATGACCGCGAGCCCCTGGCCGCGTCCAAGCGGTCGCGACGGCGTGCTCCTGCTCCTGCAGGCGACCTCGGGCAGCGTGCTCTATACCGCCTTGCTGATCTCAGGCCTGACCTACACCTCCGCCGCCAATGCCGGCGTCATCATCGGCACCTTGCCGGTCGTCTCGGCGGCGATCGCCATTATCATTCTGGGCGAGCGGCCGCGCCCGGCCGTGCTCTTCGCCATCGCTTTGGCCGCGGCGGGCGTCTTCGCCGTCGCCTTCGAGCCGGGTGCGGGAGAGACGTCCTCGCTCATCGGCAATGTGCTGATCTTCGCGGCCATTCTCTGTGAAGGCCTGTTCATCCTGCTGAACAAGCGGCTGCGCGTGCCGATCGAGCCTTTGGCGCAATCGACGCTGATGACCGGCCTTGGCCTTGCGGTGGCCCTGGTGCCGTCGGTGCTGGAAATGCCATGGACGGCGTCCCCGACCCCGTCATCGTTCTGGGCGGTGGTCTATTACGCCATCGTGCCGACGGTCGGCGGCTATTTGCTCTGGTATGCGGGCCTTGCCCGTGTCGCCGGCGCGGAGGCGGCCCTTTTTACCGCCATGGCGCCGGTCTCGGCAGTGCTCCTCGCTTTCCTCGTGCTGGGGGAGACGGTGAGCCTCCATCAGCTCATCGGTATCGGCGCGGTGCTGCTCGCCGTCATCAGCCTGGGTTTCGCTCAGGCGAAAGCCAGCTGACGATCAACTGGGCGAGATCGGCCGCCGCTTCGTCCTTGCTGATGGCGCCGCGCATCATCTCGACAGACAGGGCATCCGCGGCACCGACGATACCGAAAGCGCGCCGCCGCACCGTTTCCTTAGGCAGCGACGTCAAGGGCGTCAGCACCGCGCAAAAGGAGAGGGCGTAGTGCTCGATGAGCTCGCGCTGATAGGCGTTCATTTGCGCATCACCCTTCTGGGCGGCGGCGATGGCATGGAATTCCGGTCCGACCGCGATGACGCAGTCCATGAAAGATCTGGCGATCACCTGCGCGACATCGGGCAATCGCGCCGGCGTGTTCTTGAGCGCGTCATCGAGGGCGATGCTCTGGCGTTCATTGATCTCTTTGTAGAGTGCGATCATCAGGCCGGAGCGCGTCTCGAAATGGCGATAGGCGATGGGCTTGCTGACCCCGGCGCGCTCAGCAAGGGCGCCCAGCGTCAGGGCATCGGTGCCCTGTTCGCGCACGATTGCCTGCGCGGTCTCGAGCAGCTGCGCCCGCCGGTCGGCATTGGATAATTTTTGCGCCAGGGTCTTTGCCCTCCTTGACAGTCTGCCGGGTCCTCACATATTTACAACTAGTAACTTACTATTTGTAACATGATAAATCAACCCCGGAAACAGGCGTTTCCGGGCAGGAGGACTCTATGCCCAAAATCGCCCGCGAAATTAATCTGGTGAAGCGTCCGGCCGGCTCAAGGAGAATGATATGACCCGTTCGAACAAATCCGTCCTCATCATTGGCGGCTCCGGTTTTGTCGGCGCCCAGGCGGCGCAGGCCTTGCGCAAGCTCTATCCCGATGTGCCGATCACCCTTGGCGGGCGCGATCTGAAAAAAGCGGAAGCGGTTGCCGCGACGCTCGGCGAGGCCGATGCCGCCGTCATCGATCTCGACCGGCGCGATCTCGGGCTCGGCGCGGAGCGGCAATTCTCCGCCATCGCCATGTTCGTCAAGGATCACACGCTCAATTCGATGCGCTACGCACAGGATAAGGGCGCTGCCTATGTCGGCGTCTCGACCGGCGTCTATGAAATGGGCCCGGAGGTGGCGCTCTTTACCCATCGGCCGCACGCTTCCGCGATCCTCATGAACAGCACCTGGCTTGCCGGCGCCACATTGCTGCCGGCGCTCCATTTCGCCAAGGCGTTCGACGAGGTCGAGAGCATCACGCTGTCGGCCGTGCTCGATCCGCGCGACATGGGTGGTCCCGCGGCTTCAGCCGATTTCGACCGGCTTCTCATGGCCGCCCCGCAGACGTCCTATCTCAAGGACGGCAAATGGACCTGGACAACGGATGCGGACAAGAAGCGGATCGTGCGTATGAGCGACGGCGTCGAGCTGCCGGCCACGCCCTATTCGCCCTTCGATCTCTTGAGCCTGTCGGCGGTGACCGCCGCGAAGAACTTGCGCTTCGACCTGGCACTCGGCCAGCCGGACGAAAAGTCGCCCGATATCGTCGCCGAGATCATCATCGACATCGACGGCGGGAAAGACGGCAAGCCGCATAAAGCGCGCCATGTGCTGTCGCATCCGCAGGGCCAGGCGCCGGTCACCGCGGCGGGCATCGCAGTGGCGATCGAGCGGCTCGCCGGCCTCGACGGCAGGGCCCCGCCGGCACCGGGTCTCTATTTCCCGGATCAGCTGATCGCGCCCGAGCACATGATGGCGCGGCTCAAGCAATTCGGCATGCGCATCGACGCATGAATTATTTCTTCAGCAGCCCCTTCTCCACCAGGACGGCGCGCGTGATGCAGCCGCCGAAATTGCGTCCTGGCTGAACGACACGGCCGAAACACGCGCCGCTGCCACCGAACCTGACCCGAACGCGGCCTTTGATCCGCACCCCGCCCGAGCCGCCTTCATTGAAACCGAAGGTCGGCTTCGGCACATCGCCGGTCACCGGATAGCCGATCGCCGCCAGGTGGCTGCGCACGGCCTTGCAATATTCGACCGACCTGACCGAGAAGCGCGTCTCGCCATGACCGGCGCGGTATTTCATCACCGTGGTGCAGATGTCCTGGCCCGAGAGCCGCCAGGCCTCGGCCAGATACTGTGTGCCATAGGCGATATTGGTTTCGGGCCTGGCCAGCGCCTCGCGTGTGCCCTTGAAGCCCAGCATGTCGGCGGTGGAGGGGAGGATCTGCATGAGGCCCACTTCACCGACGCTGCCGAGGGCGCCGGGGTCGTAGCCGCTTTCGACCCGCATGACCGCATCGACGATCTCGAAGGGGATCTGGTTGCGCTTCGCTTCCGCCTTGCCGATGCTCTGATAGAGCACCTGGCCGCTCGCCGTCTCCTCGAGCGGCGGGCGCGCCAGCGCGTCTCCCGCCACAAAGGGAAGGACCAGGCCGATCACTCCCGAAAAAATCGCACGCCGCGCCATATATATCGATATCGGTGATTGCTCAGGCCACCGACCCTCGCATTCAATTGGCTCAAAATTGCGGCCGGCGAAACCCGGTCAGTTCTCGTCCATCTTGAGGGCCGCAATGAAGGCCTCCTGCGGGATCTCGACCTTGCCGAACTGGCGCATCTTCTTCTTGCCTTCCTTCTGCTTGTCGAGAAGCTTGCGCTTGCGCGAGATGTCGCCGCCATAACATTTGGCGGTCACGTCCTTGCGCAAGGCGGAAAGCGTTTCACGCGCGACGATCTTGCCGCCGATCGCCGCCTGGATCGGGATCTGGAACATATGCCGCGGGATAAGCTCCTTGAGCTTCTCGCACATCACGCGCCCGCGCTGCTCGGCGCGGCCACGATGCACGATCATGGAAAGCGCGTCGACCGGCTCGGTATTGACCAGGATGCCCATGCGCACCAGGTCGCCCTCTTCATAACCGACCATCTTGTAGTCGAAGCTGGCATAGCCGCGGCTCACCGATTTGAGCCGGTCGTAGAAATCGAACACCACCTCGTTGAGCGGCAAGTCATAGACCAGCATGGCGCGCGCGCCCGCATAGGTCAGCTGCTTCTGCCGCCCGCGCCTGTCCTCGCATAATTTGAGGATGGAACCCAGATATTCGTCCGGCACTAGAATGGTGGCTTCGATCCACGGCTCTTCGATCGAGGTAATGTAATTGGCCTCCGGCAGGTCGACCGGATTGTGCAATTCGATCTGGGTGCCGTCATTGAGATTGACCTTGTAGATGACCGACGGCGCCGTGGTGATGACATCGACGTTGAATTCGCGTTCGATGCGCTCGCGGATGATCTCGAGATGAAGCAACCCCAGGAAGCCGCAGCGGAAGCCGAAGCCCAAGGCCGCCGAGGTCTCCATCTCATAGGAGAAGCTCGCATCGTTGAGACGCAATTTGCCCATCGCCTCGCGCAAGTCCTCGAAGCGCGCCGCATCGACCGGAAAGAAGCCGGCGAAAACCACGGGCTGGGCCGGCTTGAAGCCGGGCAACGGCGCGCTGGTCGGGTTCTTCTCGTCGGTCACCGTGTCGCCGATGCGGGTGTCGGCCACTTCCTTGATGGCGGCGGTGAAGAAGCCGATCTCGCCGGGGCCGAGCTTGTCGACCATTTCACGCTTCGGCCTGGATATGCCGAGGCGCTCGACCTGATAGGAGCCGCCCGTCGCCATCATCTTGACCTTCTGGCCCTTGCGGATCTCGCCATCGACGATACGCAAAAGCACGACGACGCCCAGATAGGGATCGTACCAGCTGTCGATGAGGAGCGCCTTCAAGGGGGCGTTGCGGTCGCCCTTCGGCGGCGGCAGCCGGTTGACAATGGCTTCCAGAACATCCGGCACGCCGAGCCCGGTCTTGGCCGAAATCTCGACCGCATCCGAGGCATCGATACCGATCACATCCTCGATCTGCTGGCGGATGCGCGCCGGCTCGGCGGCCGGCAGGTCGACCTTGTTAAGGACGGGAATGATCTCGTGGTTGTTGTTGATCGCCTGATAGACATTGGCGAGCGTCTGGGCTTCGACGCCCTGGCTCGCATCGACGACGAGGAGTGAGCCCTCGCAGGCGGCGAGCGATCGCGATACCTCATAGGCGAAATCGACATGGCCGGGCGTGTCGATCAGGTTCAGCACATATTTCTCGCCCGATTTGGCGGTGTAATCGAGGCGCACCGTATTGGCCTTGATGGTGATGCCGCGCTCGCGCTCGAGATCCATGGAATCGAGGATCTGGCTGACCATTTCGCGGTCGGAGACGGCACCGCACAGCTGGATCAGCCGGTCGGCAAGCGTGGATTTGCCGTGGTCGATATGGGCGATGATGGAGAAATTTCGAATATGGCTGAGATCGGTCATTGGGGCGCTTGATGGCAGGCGCGTCCCGCCCCGTCAAGCGCCGCGGAAAGGCAGAAAGCCAGGGGTGGACTATAATTTAGAATCATTCTAATTATGGGGCATGAAAGCCTTTTCAGACTTGACCGAACAGGAGATCCTCGCGCTGGCAATATCGAGCGAAGAGGACGATTCCCGCACCTATCTGGCCTTCGCCCATGCGCTGATGGATAAGTTCCCGGCCTCGGCGAAGGTCTTCGTCGAGATGGCCGAGGAGGAGCAGGCGCACAAGGAGAGCCTCACCGACGCCTATCGGAAGAAATTCGGCGATTTCATTCCGCTCATCAGGCGCGGCGACGTGCTGGGCTTTGTCAAGCACACGCCGGTGTGGCTGTCGCGCCAGATGACGCTCGAGACGATGCGCCAGCGTGCCGAGATGCTGGAACTCGAGAATATGCGCTTCTATACCAAGGCGGCCGAGCAGGCGGTGGATCCGGCCATCCAGAAACTGCTGCAGGAGCTGGCCTTGGCCGAGAAGGAGCATACCTCGCTCGCCGACCGGCTCGGCCTCAAGCACCTCACCCCCGACGCCAGGCTCGAAGAGGCCGACGCCAGACAAAAACTCTTCCTTCTGCAGGTGATCCAGCCGGGCCTCGTCGGCCTGATGGATGGTTCCGTCTCGACCCTGGCGCCGCTTTTCGCCGCGGCCTTCGCCACCCACAACACCTGGGAGACCTTCCTCGTCGGCCTTGCGGCTTCGATCGGTGCCGGCATCTCAATGGGGCTCGCCGAAGCTTTGTCCGATGACGGCAAGCTCTCCGGACGCGGACGTCCGCTGATCCGCGGCCTCGCCTCAGGGCTCATGACGATGGTCGGCGGCCTCGGCCATACGCTGCCCTATCTCATTCCGGATTTCTGGACCGCCACCGTCGTCGCCATGATCGTGGTATTCTTCGAGCTGTGGGCGATATCCTGGATCCGCTGGAAATACATGGACACGCCCTTCCTGCGCGCCGCCTTCCAGGTGGCGGTGGGCGGCGCCCTGGTGTTTCTCGCCGGCATCTTCATCGGCAGCTCGTGAATTGGCACAATCGCCGCGTCCGGCTATAGTCCCCCGCGCTTAGATGGGGCTGTTACAGAACTGATACGGGCATGATCACGCGGCTTGCCATTTCCGGTTACCGTTCCCTGCGTGACGTCACATTGGCGCTCGGCCGGCTGAATATCGTCACCGGCGCCAATGGCAGCGGCAAGTCGAGCCTTTATCGGGCCTTGCGCCTGCTGTCGGATGTCGCGCAAGGGCGCGTGGTGGCCTCGCTCGCCGCCGAGGGCGGCCTGTCATCGACACTGTGGGCGGGGCCGGAGAAATTCAGCCGTGAGATGAAAAGCGGCCAGCATCCGGTACAGGGTACGCGCCGCTCGGGTCCCATCAGCCTCAAGCTCGGCTTCTCCTCGGAAGACTACGGCTACGCCATCGATCTCGGCCTGCCTCCGCCGTCGCCGTCACGTTTCGCCCGCGATCCCATCATCAAGGTCGAGGCGGTGTGGACTGGCGAGCTTCTCGGCCGCGCCAATGTCATCGCCGAGCGGCATGGCGCGCATTCCCGCCTGCGCGAGAGTAGATCCGGAACCTGGCGCGACTGCACCGAGCATCTGTCGCATTTCGACAGCATGATGACCCATCGCGCCGACCCGCTCGATGGCTGGGAGCTGCTTCTTTTGCGCGAGCGGATGCGCCAGTGGCGCTTCTACGACAATCTGCGCACCGATCGCGAAGCGCCGGCGCGCCGGCCGCAGGTCGGGACTTTCACGCCGGTCCTTGCCGGCGACGGTGGCGATATCGGCGCCGCTCTTCAGACGATCATCGAGGTGGGCAACCGATCAGCGCTCGAAGAGGCAGTCGCCGACGCCTTCGACGGCGCGAGCCTCGGCGTCAATGACCGTTTCGAGATCGAGATGAAGCAGCATGGACTGCTGCGCGAGCTGAATGTCGCGGAGCTCTCCGAAGGCACGCTCAGATACATCCTGCTGATTGCCGCCCTCTTGTCGCCGCGCCCGCCCGAGCTCATGATTCTCAACGAGCCGGAAGCGAGCCTGCATCCCGATCTTCTCGGACCGCTGGCCCGCCTCGTGACCAAAGCGGCCGAGCGCTGCCAGATCATCCTCGTCTCGCATTCCTCCGAGCTCGTCGCCGCGCTCGACCGCCATCCGGAGAGCCTGCTCGTCCGGCTCGAGAAGGAGCTCGGCGAGACAATCGTGCCGGATCGGACGGCGCCGCCCTGGAAATGGCCTTCACGTTGAAGAACATCCTCTTTGTCTGCAGCCAGAACCGCCTGCGCAGTCCGACCGCCGAGCAGGTCTTCTCGACGCGCCGCGATATAGAGGTCGCTTCGGCCGGTACCAATCACAACGCCGACAATCCGCTCACCGCCGAACTCGTCGAATGGGCCGACATCATCTTCGTGATGGAGAAGGCACATCGCAGCAAGCTGCTGCAGCGCTTTCGGCCGCAGCTCAAGAAGGCGCACGTCATCTGCCTCGATATACCAGATGAGTTCGAGCTCATGGACCCGAAGCTCGTCCGCCTGCTCGAGAAGAAAGTGTCGCGTTATCTGCCGTAACCCCGCCCTTCCAGGTTCCGTCTCCCGGCGAAAGCCGGGGCGCCAATAAATTGGTGAAGCCCAGGCAACTTTGCCTGGCTCACTCTATTGAATGGATCCCGGCTTTCGCCGCTATCATATGCACACATCTCCTGAGGGATGCGCCCTTACCCTCGCCCCGCTTTAGCGGGGAGAGGGAGGGGCCCATTGCGCAGCAATGGGAGGGTGAGGGGCTTTTGCGAGATTGAGTTCGACCTCAGACAACTGAACGCTCTCGCGACAAGCATGCCCTCACTGCGTCGGTGGCCGTGCCCCTCACCCTTCCCGCCGCTGCGCGTCGGGCCCCTTCCCTCTCCCCGCTGCGCTTCGCTTGCAGGGCGAGGGTAAAGCGGCAAGCCGGCCATCAGATGTGTGAATCCGATAGCGGCGAAAGCCGGGATGACGATGGTATAGGGCGCGGGCTCAGCTCCTGAGCACGCCGCCGGTCGCCTTGTGGACCTGCGCCACGATCTTCTGCGACAGGGCGTCGATCTCTTCCTCGGTCAGCGTCTTCTCGCGCGGCTGGATCGTCACCTCGATGGCGAGCGACGCCTTGCCCGCCTCGAGCGTGCCGCCGGCGAAACGGTCGAACACGACGACATCCGAGATCAGCTGCTTGTCGGTGCCCTTGGCGGCTTTCACGACCTTGTCGGCCTCGATCGTTTCGTCGACGACGAAGGCGAAGTCGCGCTTCAGCGCCATGAGGTCCGACGCCTTGAGAGCCGCGCGGGTATTGCCCCGGCCCTTGGTCCCCGGAATGGCGCTGAGATTGACCTCGAAGGCGACCAGCGGTCCCTTCACGTCCATTTCCGCCAGGATGCGCGGATGGATCTCGCCGAAGGTCGCGAGCTTGTTCTGCGGGCCCATCTGGATCGTGCCGGAGCGGCCGGGATGATACCAGGAGGGCGCTTCTGCCACGATCTGCATGGTCGCGACAGGAGCCCCGGCCGCATCGAGCACCGCGAGCGCGTCGGCCTTGGCCGTGAAGACGTCGACAGCGCGTTGACCGCCCATCCAGTTGCGCGGCACGGCATCGCCGCGCCGCGTGCCGGCGGCGCGCAGAGTCTCATCTTCAGGCTTGTCGCCGGCATAGGCCTGGCCCACTTCGAACAGCGCCACGTCCTGGACGCCGCGCGCCATATTGCGCCCCGTCGCGGCGATGAGATTGGGCAGAAGCGACGGCCGCATGTCGGACAATTCCGACGAGATCGGATTGGCGAGCACGAGATCGCGGTTGCGCTGGCCGTCATTGAAGAGCCTGGCATGCGCCTCGGGCAGGAACGACCAGGTGACGGCCTCATTGAGGCCGCGCGTCGCCAGCGTCCGCCTGGCCTGGATCATACGCCGCTGCAGCGAACTCAAGACCGGCTTGGCGATCGGTGAAAGCCGCGGCATCTCGGCGAAGGGCACTCTGTCGAGCCCATAGATGCGGCAGACTTCCTCGACGAGATCGGACTCGCCATGGACATCGGGCCGCCAGGAGGGAACGGCGCAGGAAAGCCCGTCCGGCGTCTCGGTAACGGCGAAGCCGAGGGCGGTGAGGATTGCCTTCTGACGGGCTTCCGGGATTTCGACGCCGCCTAGCCTCGCCACCCGCCCGCGGCGGAGCAGATAGCTGCGCTTGGTGTCGGGCGCATGCCCGGCGATGACGAGTTCGGACGGCTCGCCGCCGCACAGTTCGAGGATCATCTCAGTGCCGAATTCCGAGCCCGCTTGCGTGAATTCCGGATCGACGCCGCGCTCGAAGCGGTAGCGCGCATCGGACAGCACGCCGAGTTTGCGCCCGGTCGCGGCGGTGCGCAGCGGATCGAAATAGGCCGCTTCGAGGAAGACATTGACGGTCTTGTCAGACACGCCCGATTCCTCTCCGCCCATGATGCCGCCCAGAGCCTCGGGCCGGCGCTCATCGGCGATGACCGTCATATTGCCGTCGAGCCAATAGGTCTTGCCGTCGAGCGCGCGCAGATACTCGCCACGCTTGGCGAGTCTCGCATGCAGCGAGCCCTTGATCTTGTCGGCGTCGAATACATGCAGCGGCCGGCCATAGGAGAAAGTGATGTAATTGGTGATGTCGACGAGGGCGGAGATCGGCCTGAGCCCGATTGCCTTCAGCCGGTTCCGCAGCCATGCGGGCGACGGGCCGTTCTTGACGCCTCTGATGTAGCGCCCGACGAAGAGCGGGCAGGGACTGACATCGCCGCCGTCGAAAATCAGCGAGACGCCGACCGGCGATTTGAAGCGGCCTGGAATGACAGGTGCGGCGAGCGGCTTCAGCGTGCCGAGACCTTTGGCGGCGAGGTCGCGGGCAATGCCATAGATTCCGAGCGCGTCGGGTCGGTTCGGCGTAACCTTGATGTAGATCATCGGGTCGGCAAGGCCGAGCGCTTCCGCCGCGGGTGAGCCGATCGGCGCCGTCTGGTCGAGCTCGATAATGCCGTCATGCTCCTCCGAGAGCATGAGCTCGCGCTCGGAGACGAGCATGCCGTTCGATTCGACACCACGGATGACGCCCTTTTCGAGCGTCATTTTGGTGCCTGGAATATAGGCGCCGGGCGGCGCGAAGATCGCCTTCATGCCGGTCTTGGCATTCGGCGCGCCGCACACGACCTGGATGAGGCCGGAACGGGTGACGACGTCGCAGACGCGCAAGCGGTCGGCATTGGGATGCGGACGCGCTTCCTTCACATAGGCGACGGTGAAGGGGGCGAGCGGCTTCGACTTGTCCTCGACCGCTTCGACCTCGAGGCCGATACCGATGAGGCCGTCGACGATCTGGTCAAGCGTGGCGTCGGTGTCGAGATAGTCCTTGAGCCAGGAGAGGGTGAATTTCATCAGGAGAGCCCTCCGGCGAGAGTGGGGACTTGCAGAGCGCGGAAGCCGTAATGGCGCAGCCAGCGCAGATCGGCCTCGAAGAAGGCGCGCAGATCCGGGATTCCGTATTTCAGCATGGCGATGCGGTCGAGGCCCATGCCGAAGGCGAAGCCCTGATAGCGCTCAGGGTCCAGGCCGCCGGCCTTGATCACGCTCGGATGCACCATGCCGCTGCCGAGGATTTCGAGCCAGGACGAGCCTTCGCCGATTTTCACCTGGCCGCCTTCCCACGAGCAGTTGATGTCGACTTCCATCGACGGCTCGGTGAAGGGGAAATGCGAGGCGCGGAAGCGCATCTTGACGTCATCGATCTCGAAGAACGCCTTGCAGAATTCGGCGAGCGCCCATTTGAGATGGCCGAGATGCGTCTCCTCGTCGATGACGAGGCCCTCGATCTGGTGGAACATCGGGGTGTGCGTCTGGTCCGAATCGGAGCGGAAGGTGCGCCCGGGCGCGATGATGCGGATCGGCGGCTTGCCCTCGAGCATCGTGCGGATCTGCACCGGCGAGGTGTGGGTGCGCAGCAGCATCCGCGAGCCGTCAGCCTTGGGCTGGAAGTAGAAGGTGTCGTGCTCCTGGCGCGCCGGGTGCTCCGGCGGGATGTTGAGCGCGGTGAAATTGTAGAAATCGTTCTCGATATGGGGGCCTTCGGCTACGGAGAAGCCGAGATCGCCCCAGATCTGCACCACTTCCTCCCACACCTGGCTCACCGGGTGAATGGTCCCTTGCGCTTCCGGACGCGTCGGCAGGGTTACGTCGATCTTCTCGGTGACGAGACGGGCTTCGAGCGCCGTGGCCTGAAGCGCCGCCTTGCGCGCGCTGAGCGCCTCCGTGACCTTCTCCTTCAGCGCATTGAGCTCGGCGCCGGCCGTCTTGCGCTCTTCCGGCGCCATGGCGCCCAGCGTCTTCATGCGCTCGGAAATGGCGCCCTTCTTGCCGAGAGCCGAGACGCGTAAGCTCTCGAGCTCGGTCTCGTCCGCCGCGCTGGCGATGCCGTCGATCAGCGATTGTTCCAGATTTTGCAGACTCATCTGTGGGTCTTTCAACGAAAAAGGCCGGGCCGATGGCGCTTCATGGAGCGCCAGCGAAAGCCCGGCCCGAACCGATGGATGCTGACGAGGCTCAGAGAGCCGCTTTCGCCTTTTCGACGAGAGCGGCGAAAGCCTGAGGCTCGCGCACGGCGAGATCGGCCAGAACCTTGCGGTCGATCTCGATACCGGCCTTGCCGAGCCCGTTGATAAATCGGCCATAGGTGAGGCCGAGTTCGCGGGTCGCCGCATTGATGCGCTGGATCCACAGAGCGCGGAAATTGCGCTTCTTGTTGCGCCGGTCGCGATACTGATACTGCTGCGCCTTCTCTACCGCCTGGACGGCGACGCGGAAGATGTTCTTGCGGCGGCTGAAATAGCCGGACGCGCTCTTGATGACTTTCTTGTGGGCGGCTCTGGCCGTCACACCACGCTTTACGCGGGACATGTCTTAAACTCCTTGCAGCGGCTTAGCGGGCATAAGGCATATGAATCTTGACCAGGCGCTCATCGCCCTCGGCCAGAATCATGGAGCCCCGCTGATTGCGGATCTGCTTGTTGGTGCGCTTGATCATGCCGTGGCGCTTGCCAGCCTGACCGGCCTTGATGCGACCGGTCGCCGTGACCTTGAATCGCTTCTTGGCCGACGATTTCGTCTTCATTTTGGGCATTTCGCTATCCTTTCGGTGCACAATAAAAGACCGCCCTGGCATGCCCTTTACAGGCCAGGCGGTTTGAACGGGCCGGGTTATGGCGGAAGCCCGGGGAAAATGCAAGTGGGCCCGCCCAACCTGACGTAACAGGAAATAGAGGGGTCCCCAACGTAAGGTTCATTTTTGCGCTTAACAGCGCCGGGCCAGATGGCTAGAAGCCTGCCCGGGAACATACAGTGGCGATGCAATACAGGAGAGAGATCGACGGTCTCAGGGCCGTGGCCGTTTCGTCGGTCATCCTGTTCCATGCGGGTTTCGGACCCGTTACCGGCGGCTTTGTCGGTGTCGATGTCTTCTTCGTCATCAGCGGCTTCTTGATCACCTCTCTGATCATATCGGAGAAGGAAGCCGGCAGTTTCTCGATCACGGAGTTCTATGAGCGCCGGGCGCGGCGCATCCTGCCCGCCCTCTTCTTTGTCGTGGCGATATGTATCCCCTTCGCCTACTGGTGGCTGACGCCGCTGGATCTGGTGGCGTTCTCGCGCAGCGTGACCGCCGTATCGTGGTTCACCTCGAACCTTCATTTTCTCGGTGAAAAGGGATATTTCGATCCCGTCGCAGAGCTGAAGCCGTTGCTCCACACCTGGAGCCTCGCGGTCGAGGAGCAGTTCTATCTGTTCTACCCGCCACTGCTCATGCTGGCTTGGTATTTCTCACGGCGGTGGCTGATCTGGATCGTCGCGGCGGCGGCGCTGGCGAGCCTCGGTTTTGCCCAATGGGCCACGGTCCACGAGCCGGAACTCGCCTTCTTCGTCCTTCCGACACGGGCCTGGGAGCTTCTGGTCGGAGCGATCCTGGCGATCTATCTCGCCGGACACGAAGCGTCCCCGGCGGCGATGCGGCACGCTCAGATCATGAGCAGCCTGGGTATCGTACTTGTTCTCTTTGCGATCCTGACCTTCGATGGGAACACGCCGACTCCAGGCCTGCATTTTATGGCGCCGACGCTGGGGACGGCCCTGATTATCGCTTTTGCCCGGCCGGGAACCATCGCCAGCGCGATCCTGGGCAGCAAGCCTTTCGTCTGGATAGGTTTGATCAGCTACAGCGCCTATCTGTGGCATTGGCCGCTGTTCGCTTTCGCGCGCTACCGCGGTCAGTCCGAACCGTCGGCCGCCTTGGCTGTCGGCCTCATCGCCGCGACATTCATATTGGCTTATATAAGCTGGCGATTTGTCGAGAAGCCGTTCCGGAACCGGCAGCTGTTCAGCCGGACGCAGATCTTCAAGTTTGCCGGCGCGGGTGCCGCGATCACATTGGCGGTCGGATTGCTGGGCAGCGCCAATGGGGGATTTCCACAGCGACTGCCGCCCATAATGGCCGCCAATCAAGAAGATGGGCACTCCATCTGTCGGCCGAGAAGCCGTCTACCGGAAAATCCCGATATCAGAATATGCGAGTTCGGCGACGAAACTGCCACCCGAGCATATATCGTCTATGGCGATTCACATTCGCGCTCGCTCACCCGGGAGATGGACAAGCGCCTTAAAGATCAGAACATCAGGGGCATACTCTTCGACGTTGACGAACGCTGCGAGATCATCCCGCAATTCTTCCAGAAGGAAGGACTGAGCCGGCGAGCCCATTGTCAGAAGCTGTTCCAGGATCTTCTGACCTATTTCAAGAAGAGGAACGCCATCCATATCGTCATCGCCATGCGGTGGACCATTCGCATGTATCCGACGCAGGGCGAGGTCGAGAATCTGGCCTTCACCAATAGCGACGGGGCGACGGATCGGCTGACCTACCGGGAGTATTTCACGCTCTCGCCCGATGGAAAAATGAGCATTGCCGCCGGCGACAAGCGCGAGGCGCTCAGGCAGTTCATCGAAGGAATGCTGTCGCTTGGCGTCAAGGTTCATGTCGTCTATCCGATTCCCGAAATCGGCTGGGACGCCACCCGCATGAATCTGTGGCACTATTTGAGCACGGGCAAAGTCCTCGATCAGCTGTCCGTCGACATGCGGGACTATGACGAGCGGAACAAGTTCGTGTCGTCCATTCTGTCGGAATTCGAATCCCGACCCAATTTCGTGCCCATCAAGCCGCGCGCATATTTCTGCGACACCTTCGTCAAAGGCCGCTGCGCCGTACAATTTGCCGGCGTGCCCTACTATGTCGACGACAATCATTTGTCGACCATTGGATCCAAATTTCTGGTAGATGCTATCTTTGCCGATCAGGATTAGCTGCAGGCGAAAACTCAATGTCCAAGCTGCGCTTCACCACCGCCCTTATCATCGGCTCGGGCTCGGGTCTCAGCGCCTCCCTGGCGCGGCTTCTCGCCGAGCAGGGCTTGCGGATCGGCCTTGCCGCCCGCAACCCGCAGAAGCTGGCGAGCCTCGCCGCCGAGACCAGGGCCAGGACCTTTGCCTGCGACGCCGCCGATCCGGCGCAGGTCGAACAGCTGTTCGCCGAGGCCGACAAGGCGATCGGCGAGCCCGATGTGGTCATCTACAATGCTTCCGGCCGTTTGCGCGGCCCGCTGGTCGAGCTCAGCCCGGCTGATGTGGCGCAGGCCATCCAGGTCTCGGCCTATGGCGGATTCCTCGCCGGCCAGCAGGCCGCCAAGCGCATGCTGAAGCGCGGCTTCGGCGCCATCCTGTTCACCGGCGCCAGCGCCAGCGTGAAGGGCTATCCGCTCTCCGCTCCCTTCGCCATGGGCAAGTTCGCGCTTCGTGGCCTCGCCCAGAGCATGGCGCGCGAATTGGCGCCGCAAGGGATCCATGTCGCCCATTTCGTCATCGACGGCGCCATCCGCAATCCCGGCCGCAGCGAGCCCGCGGACAAGCCCGACAGCATGCTCGATCCCGATGCGATCGCGCGCAGCTATCTCGACATATTGCTGCAGCCACGAAGCGCCTGGACCTGGGAGATCGAGCTCAGGCCGTGGGTGGAGAAGTTCTGAAACAGATCCGCCTCCGCACATTCCTTCCACTCGGCCAGACCACCCGACCCCCATCCGGCGCGCTTCGCGCGCCACCTTCCCCGCAAGGGGGAAGGATAGCTGAATGATGTCATCGGGGCGGAGTCACTCCGCCGGCTTGGTCTTCCAGCCGGATATCCACACATCCCTGAGCGCATCGCCTTCGTTGCGGAAATGCAGTCCGGTTCGCGTGCAGTTCCGAGTCCGGTCGAGGCGGAAATTGCGGATGGCCTGGCGCAATTCGCACCAGGCGACGATCATCGCGGCATCGAGATAATAGATGAGCGCCAGGGGGCGGATCACCCGCTCGGTGAGCTGGCCCTGCTCGTCTTGATAGGACAAAGCGAGCTTCTCCTCCTCGCGGATGGCGCGGCGGATCAGCGTGAAATCGACATTCGCGGGCTGGGGCGCGATCGGCCCCCAGGCATGCAGCGCACGCGCCGATACGACCTGGCGCAAGGGCTGGGGCACCGCGGCGGCGATCTTCTGCGTCACTTTCCTGGCCGCCGCCGTCAGTTCCTTGTCGCCGGTGCGCTCGATGAGGGCGAGCCCGAGGACGACCGCCTCGGTCTCCTCGATGGTGAACATCAAGGGCGGCAGGTCGAAGCCGGGACGGATGATATAGCCGATGCCACGCTCGCCATCGATCGGCACCCGCGTCGCCTGCAGCGCCGCGATGTCGCGATAGATCGAGCGCACCGTGACCTCGAGCCGCTCGGCGATCGCCGCGGCCGTGACCGGGCGCTTCGCCACCCGCAGGATCTGGATGATCTCAAAGAGCCTCGATGCCTTCCGCATGATCCTTCATCGCAACTGACACAGCCCTGGCCATTGGCCAGCCTTATAGCCCGCTAGTGTCCCGAATCCGAAGTTCGCCACAGCCAGCGGGACCTTCCGAGCGAACTTCGGATTCGGAAGGACACTAGAAAACCTAATGATTCTAGTGTGCTTTTGAACACGAAGTTCCTGTCGGTGCCAACCGTCTGATATCAGGAACTTCGCGTTCAGCACACTAGGATCAGATGAGAAACGGCGGACGCCATGACCTATCCCGAAGCCCTATGGATTTTCTTCATCCTGCTTGCCGGCATCATCATCGTGCCGGGCATGGACATGATCTATGTGATGGCCAATGCGCTGGCGGGCGGCCGCAAAGCCAGCCTCACCGCCACCTTCGGCATCATGACGGGCGGCGCCTTCCATACCGCCTTCGGCGTCTTCGCCGTCGTTGGCATGAGCCAACTGGTGCCGCAGCTCTATATGCCCATGCTGATCGCCGGCGCCCTCTACATGATCTGGATCGGCGTGACGCTGGCGCGCAGCACGATCGTGATGGGGAAAGTGGCGGAGGAGAGCCGGCGGTCGTCGCTCGCCATCTTCACGCAGGCCGTCCTCACCTGCATCCTCAATCCCAAGGCCTGGATCTTCGTACTTGCCGTCTATCCGCAGTTCATCCGGCCGGCCTTCGGCCCGCTGTGGTCGCAGGCCCTGGTGATCGGCATCATGGTGGCGGCGATGCAATTCGCGGTCTATGGCGGGCTGGGCCTGCTCGCCGCCGCGGGCCGCAATGCCATGACCGGCAATCCCGGATTCACCATCTGGTCGGGCCGCATCGCCGGATTGCTGCTGATCGCCGCCGCGCTTTTCACTCTGTGGCGCGGCCTGGAGCTGTGACCGTCACGCCTCATTGCCGCGCAACGGCGCCCGCCTGGGCCGCTCGCGGATGGCGATGGTCACGCCCGCCACGATGACGAGGCCGACGCCGGCGAGCGTCGAATAGCCGGGTAGCTGCGCGAAGAACAGGAAGCCCCACAAGATGGCCCAGGGCAGGGCGGTATATTCGAAGATGGCGGCGAGATTGGCTTCCGCCATGCGATAGCCCTGGCTCAGGCAATAATTGCCGATGGTCGCCGCCACGCCGCAGCCCAGCATGAGCAGGAAGTCCTGGGTTGTCGGCCAGCTCCAGGCCCGCAGCAGGAAGGTGAGGCTCGGATGGCTCCATTCGGAGAAGGCGCCGTTGCCGATGAGGAGGCCGGCGAGTCCGGACAGCAGGAAGAAGGTGAGATTGATATAAACCGCCATGGTCGAGGCCGATTCGGTGGCGCCGATATAGCGGCCATGCAACTGCGCCAGCGCGTAGAAGAGCGCCGAGAGGGCGGGCAGCAGCACCGCCCATTCCAGCATGCCGAGCCCGTCCTTCATGACGATGAGGACGCCGACAAAACCGAGCAGCACGGCGAACCAGCGGACCCGGCCTACCTTCTCGCCGAGCAAGGGCCCGGCAAGCGCGGTGATGAAGAGCGGCGCCGCGAAAGAGATCGCCACCGCCATGGCGAGGGGGAGGGCGGCGATGCCGAGATAATAGGTCGTATAGGCGAGGAACAGGACGGAGCCGCGCAGCAGATGCGCGCCGATCCGCGGCGTCTTGAGCCGGCCGAGGCCCGTCTCGAAATGGGCGATGACGAGCGTGAAGGGCAGTGCCAGGAAGCTGCGGACGAAGACGATCTCATGCGCCGGATAGGTCGCGGAGATTCCCTTGATGATGAGGTCCTGGAAGGTGAAGGCGACCACCCCGATGCACATGCAGGCCACGCCGATCAGCTGGCGGCGGCGCGCTTCCTGGTCATCGATCATCGGGCGATGGGACTCCGAAAATGAAGACCGCCCCATCGTGACGATAGAGCGGTCCATGTCTCGTAGAGCAAATCCCGCCAAAGTTGAAGACTTTGGCGATAAGGATTTGCTCCTGGTACTGATTTAGCGCAGATCCTTTTCGGCGAAGTAATTACTTCGCCGGGATGCGCGCGCGATAACAGAGCGCCTATTTCGGCGCCAGCACCATGACGATCTGGCGGCCCTCGAAACGCGGCTCGGACTCAACCTTGGCGATTTCGACCGTGTCGCCCTTCACCCGGTCGAGCAATTGCCGTCCGAGCTCCTGATGCGCCATTTCGCGGCCGCGGAAGCGCAATGTGACCTTGACCTTGTCGCCTTCCTCGAAGAAGCGTTTCACCGCTTTCATCTTCACGTCATAGTCATGGTCGTCGATCATCGGGCGCATCTTGATCTCCTTGATCTCGATGACCTTCTGCTTCTTGCGGGCCTCGTTGGCCTTTTTCTGTTCCTGATATTTGAACTTGCCGTAATCGAGGATCTTGGCGACCGGCGGCTTCGCATCGGGCGAAACCTCGACCAGGTCGAGGCCGGCCTCTTCGGCCATCATGAGCGCCTGGCGGATGGGAACGACGCCGTGGTTCTCACCCTGGGCGTCGATGAGGCGGACTTCACGGGCATCGATACGGTTGTTGATCTTGTGGCCCTCTTCTTTGTTCGGCTGGGGCTGCGCCGAGCGGCTGTTGGCTGGCCTGCGGGGTGGTATGCTCAAGTGGTCGTCGTCTCCTGAAAGGCGCTGGGATATGGCAAGAACCCCGAAGCGCGTTGCGAACCCTGTATAGACCGTGAAGATGGGTCGCAAGTCAAGGAGAGAGAAGCCTGATGCCACAATTCGAAATGATGGAAACCCGTCCGGCAATTCGTATCGCCGTCGACCGCCGCGAGCCCCGCGACGCCGACCGGAAAAGACCGGGATTCCTGTGGCTTGGCGGGTTCAAGTCCGACATGACCGGCACCAAGGCCGAACGGCTTCGGGAACTTTCGGAGAGGGATGATCGGTTGTTCATCCGGTTCGACTATTCGGGCCACGGCGCTTCCGAGGGCCGCTTCGAGGACGGCAACCTGTCCCTGTGGCTCGCCGAGGCGCGGCTCGCCTTGAGCCTTGCAGGCGATCGTCCGATGATCCTCATCGGCTCCAGCATGGGCGGCTTCCTGGCCCTGCTGCTGGCGCGCGAGGGGGCGGGCCATGTCGCCGGGCTGGTCCTGGTTGCGCCCGCCGCCGACATGACCCTCCACATCGAGGCCGAGATCGCGGCGAGGCCCGAGGCGCTGGCCGCGCTGGAACGCGACGGCATCTGGCAGAGGCCCAGCCGCTACGGCGATCCCTATCCGATCACGCGCAACCTCATCGCGGACGGGCGCCGGCACTGCGTCCTGGAGGAGGGGCTCGATCTTTCCTGTCCTTTGCGCATACTGCATGGCGACCAGGATCCCGACGTGCCCTGGCAGCTCGGCCTCAGGACCTTTCAGGCGGTCCGCGCCGCCGACGCGCAGTTCACCTTGATCAAGGATGGCGATCACCGCCTGTCGCGCGATCAGGATATCCTGGCCATCCACCGCGCCGCCGAGGAGCTGGCAAGCGCATATAGGTGGCGTAGCCAACTCACTGATGCCCCCAAACCTTGATGGCCGAAAGGATTAAAATCAGGGCGAGGACAGGGAGCAGGACCGCATCAGGGACTAACCCTAACAGCTTACCGCCTATGATTGCCCCGACCACTGACCCGGCCGCCATTGTCAATGCGAAGCGCCAGTGCTCGCGAATGACAACAAAGCTTCGGTCACCGCTATAACGCGCAAAACCCACAAGCATGGTCGGGAGGCTCACGGCAAGGGACAGGCTTCCGGCGAGCTTTATGTCGGCGCCGAACAGGAGCATCAGGGTTGGAATAAGCAGTTCACCGCCAGCGACGCCCATGAGCGAGGCGACGACACCAATCGCAAAGCCTGCAAGGGCGCCCGCGATCATCTGGGCCGTGCCGTTGAGCAATGACTGTCCGCCGTCCAGAGCATGGCCCCATAGGAGAACGGCAGCCATCACGACAAGCAGCACGGCAATGGTGCGATATAGGGTCTGTGACGTAAGCTTGGTTGCCCAACTGGCCCCGACCCATGCTCCCAGAAGGCTACCCGCCAGCAAATTGACGATGATGGACCAATGGGAGGCGATTGTGTCAAAGGGCACAGTCGCCGCCCTGAATGGCAAGGCGGTCGCCACGACAACCAGGCTCATGGCTTTGTTGAGAATGACGGCTTCAAGAGCGGGAAACCGAAACAGGCTTATCAGGATGGGAAGGCGAAACTCCGCGCCACCCAGTCCGATCAATCCGCCGAGCGTGCCAACTGCCGTCCCAGAGCCGAACGCAGCGATTTTAGATTTCATGTTTTCGGACAGCGCTTCTCTGGCGCCAGTCGTTTGAATGCGTCATCGAATGCCCGCCCAGATTCGTCAGCCTCAATGCGCCGAGCAGCTTGCTTGAACCGCTCTTCATACTCAAGAGACTACGAGGGCAGGGTCGCCAGCAGCGCCGTCAGTCCCTCGCGATAGGTCGGAAAGAGCAGCCGGTAGCCGAGCTCCTGCTTGATGCGCTTGTTGGAGACCCGCTTCGATTCGGCATAGAAGCTCTTCGCCATCGGCGAGAGAGCGGCGGCGTCGAAGGCGATCTCGGGCGGCGGCGGCCGGTCGAGGAGCTCGGCCGCGAAGGCGACGACCTCTTGCGGCGGGCACGGCTCATCGTCGCAGACATTGTAGGCGCGTTCCGGATCGGGCCTGGCGATCGAGGCCTCGAGCACGCCGGCAATGTCCTCGACATGAATGCGGCTGAAGATCTGGCCTTGCTTCACGATACGCTTCGCCGTGCCGTCGAGGATCGAGACGAGCTGATTGCGCCCCGGACCATAGATGCCGGCCAGACGGAAGATGTGAAGCGGCAGGCCGAGCTCATGCCACTGCGTCTCGGCGGCGAGGCGGCGCTGGCCGCGCTCGGTGGTGGGGGTGAGCGGTGACGTCTCGTCCACCCAGTCGCCATGGCGGTCACCATAGACGCCGGTGGTCGAGAGATAGCCGGCCCATTGGAATTGCCGCGCGCGCTGGCGGAGATCGTCGGCATGACGGCTCAGCACGGGATCGCCTTGCGGTCCGGGCGGTACCGAGATCAATAGGTGAGTGACACCGTCGAAGGCAGATTGAGGAAGCGCGGTGCTGCCGTCGAAGGCCAGCGTCCCGTTTTCGCCTGAACGGCTGGTGCCGGTGACCGTCCAGCCTTTGGCGGTGAGCCGGCGCGCCAGGGCCTGGCCCGTGAATCCTAAACCGAAACAGAAGAGATGGGGCATGTCAGGCCTTCTGCCATTCGGCCGCGACCGCGTCATCCGTTTCCTGCTGCGCATGTTTGTCACGCAGGTGTGAGAAATCCCCCTCGGGCAGCAGCCGAGACAGCGCCCACACCGCCATCGCGCGGACCAGAGCGGAGGTGTCGCCGAGCAGGCGCTCGGCTTCCGGCGCCAGCCCGGCGTCGCCCGAATTGCCGATGGCGATCAGCACATTGCGGATGAAGCGGTCGCGGCCGCTGCGCTTGACGGGCGAAGCGGTGAACAGCGCGCGGAAGGCCTGATCGTCGAGGCGGGCGAGATCGGCGAGCCGGGGGGCGATGAGGTCGCCACGCGCCTTGAGCTTCGCCTCCCGGGCAATGCCGGCGAACTTGTTCCACGGACACACCGCGAGGCAGTCGTCGCAGCCAAAGATGCGGTTGCCGATGGCGGCGCGCAATTCGCGGTCGATATGGCCCTTATGCTCGATGGTAAGATAGGAGATACAGCGGCGCGCATCGAGCTGATAGGGCGCTGGGAACGCATGTGTCGGGCAGATATCGAGGCAGGCCCGGCACGAGCCGCAGTGATCGCTCTCCGCTTCGTCACGCTTGAGTTCGGCGGCGCTCAGTATCGCGCCGAGGAAAAACCACGAGCCCAGTTGCCGGGAGACGAGATTGGTGTGCCTGCCTTGCCAGCCGAGACCGGCGGCTTCCGCCAGCGGCTTCTCCATGAGAGGGGCGGTGTCGACGAAGACCTTGACGTCCTGTTGCGTCTCACGCGCCAGCCACTGCGCCACATGCTTGAGCTTGCCCTTGATGACGTCGTGATAGTCGCGCCCCAGCGCATAGACCGATATGACGCCGGTATCCTTGTGCGCGAGCCGGCTCATGGGATCGATCTCGGGACCGTAACTCATGGCGAGCAGGATGACCGAGCGCGCCTCGGGCCAGAGCACATGCGGGTCGGCGCGCCGGTCCGCCGTCTCCTTGAGCCAGCCCATGTCGCCCTCGCGGCCGAGGTCCAGGAATTCCCCGAGCCTCCCTCCCGCTTGCGGCGCCGCGGCGGGATCGGCGATGCGCAGTTCGGCGAAGCCTTCGTCCTTGGCCCTTTCCCTCAGTCTGTCCTCGAGCGATGTCATCCCGCTATTCTATCTCTTTTCCGTCAGCGGGGCGAAAAGCCGGAAATTGAGAAAATCGGATACAGCTCGCCGGCTCTTCAGAAATCGAGATCCGTATAGGATTTGGACGCCGGCATGCCGCGCACGCTGTCGGCGAGGAGCGGTCGGAAGGAGGGCCTCGATTTGAGGCGCTGAAACCACGCCTTGGCGGACGGAAAATCAGCCCACGGAACATCGCCGATATAGTCGATCGCCGAGAAATGTGCCGCGCCGGCGAGATCGGCGAGCGAGAGATGATCACCCGCCAGCCAGTTGCGGCCGTCGGCCAGACGGCCGACATAATCGAGATGGGCCTTCAGCAGGTCGAGACCCTTGCGCACCCGCGTCATCTCGGGCGAGCCGCCGCCCTGTTCGCGCGGCATGAAGCGGCGCACCACTTTCTCGGTCAGCACCGGCTCGGCGACCTCGGCGTAGAATTTCGTGTCGAACCAGCCGGTGAGGCGGCGCACTTCGGCGCGCGCCGCGGCATTGCCGGGTATGAGGGAGGTGGCGCCGTTGCGTGTCTCCTCCAGATATTCGCTCAACGCCTCGACGCCGCTTACCGCCGAGCCGTCGTCTTCAACCAGAACCGGAAGCGTGCCCGCCGCATTGAAGCGGAACAGGTCCGCGGATGGCGCCCAGGGCTGCTCGTCGCGCAATTCGGCCGGGCTGCCATATTCGTTAAGGGCGAGCCGCATGCGGCGGGAATAGGGATCGAGCGTGAAATGATGGAGACGGGGCATCAGCATCCTTGTAACTTGCGAAACTCGCGCTGGAAAATGATCAGCTTGTGATCCGGGCGGAATTCCATCTTAAATCGTCGTAATACAGCGGCGAAATACCGCGCCGCCATTGCCGGGCCGTCATGTCGCATATAGAACCCCGAGAAGCGGGCGGCAAGCGATTCCCCGGGAACATGGTCTCAACATGCCCATCGAACAAATTTTGATTCTGGCCCTGATCCAGGGCATTACCGAATTCCTGCCGATCTCCTCCTCGGGCCATCTGCTACTCGTGCCTTTGCTGACCGGCTGGCCCGATCAGGGACTCATGACCGACGTCATGGTGCATATGGGATCGTTCCTCGCCGTCGTTGTCTATTTCTGGCGTGACATCCTCAAGCTCATCGGCGGCGCCATCGACCTCCTGCGCGGCCGCATGACGGTATGGGGCAAGCTGGCGCTGTTCATCATCGCCGCCACCATACCGGCGGTCATTCTCGGGCCCATTCTCGATAAGATCGGTTTCATGGATGCGGCCCGCAGCATGCCGCAGCTCGTCGCCTGGAACGCCATCATCTTCGGCATATTGCTCTATCTGTGCGACCGCTACGGCCTGTGGGTGAAGCGCATGGAGAACATGACGTTCGGCCAAGCGATGATCATCGGCGTCGCCCAGGCCATTGCCATCATTCCCGGCACCAGCCGCTCCGGCATCACCATGACGGCGGGCCGCGCCTTGGGCTTCGAGCGACCCGAGGCGGCACGTTTCTCCTTTCTCCTCGGCATTCCGGCGATCGCCGGCGCCGGCGTTCTCAAGCTTGGCACCGCGATCAGCGAAGGCCATCCGATTTCCGGCGACCAGCTGCTCACCGCCGCCTTCACCTTCATCGTGGCGCTCGCCACCATCGCGGTGCTGATGAAGCTGGTCAAGGTCACGAGCTTCCTGCCCTTCGCGATCTATCGCGTGGCGCTCGGCGTCATACTCCTGGCGCTCATCTATTCCGGCTACAGCTTCGGCACGGTGCATTAGAGCCTTTCCCGTTTTGATCGGATCAGTGGATTCGATCAAAACGGGACAAAAAGGCTCGATGACATATATCTGGAGCGCTTCCTTGTCGCGAAAGTCGAGCAACTTTCGCGGGAAGCGCTCTAGCATCCCGGCGAAGTGAAATCGCTTCGCCGAAACGTGCCTGCGCGGGAACCTTAATTGAGGTCGACGATCTCTTTCGGCTTGCCCGTCGGGCCGGAGAATTCGCCGGCCTTACGGTAGCGATAGAGATAGGACGGCACGATGGCCTCGATGCCGCGCGGCGTGATGCCGAGCCCCTGCAAGGTGCGGCCCTCCTCGATGGCTTCGGGGCTCACCACATTGTCGTGTTTGAGCAGCTCGACCTGGTCGCTGGTGAGGAGCGGCTTGGGCAGAAGGCCCATGATCATGCCCTGGACGCGCGCCACGGACCACGGCACGGGGACGAGCAGGCGCTTGCGGCCGATCGTCTCCAGGGTGAAATCGATGAGCGAGCGGAAACTTTGGACCTCCGGGCCACCCAGCTCATAGGTCTTACCCGAGGCGACGTTGGCGTCGATCAGCCGCGTCACCGCCCGGGCGATGTCGCCGACGAAGACCGGCTGGAATTTCGTCTCCCCGCCGCCGATCAGCGGTAAGGCCGGCGAGAAACGGGCCATGGCGGCGAATCGGTTGAAGAATTGGTCTTCCGGGCCGAAGACGATCGACGGCCGGAGCACGATCGCACCCTGGAAATTGGCGCGGGCGCGCGCTTCGCCTTCCGCCTTGGACTTGGCGTAGTCACTGGTCGAACCCGCATCGGCGCCGATCGCCGACATCTGGATGAACAGCTTCGCTTTCGCCGCCTTGGCCGCCCTCGCGGTTGCCTCTGCGCCAAAAACATGAATGGCATCAAAGCTTTGCGCCCCGGCACTGTAGAGCACGCCGGTCAGGTTGATGACCGCTTGCGCGCCTTCGCAGACCGCCGCCAGCGAATCCGGATAGCGCACATTGGCCTGCACCGGCATGATCTGGCCCGGCACACCCAGGGGCTGGACATGGCCCGCCAGATCGGGCCTGCGGCAGGCGACCCTGATGCGGTAACCCCGCTTGGCCAGGGCACGGGTGACATGCCGGCCGAGAAAACCGGAGCCGCCGATGAGGGTAATCAGTGTTTCGGAAGGAGCAAGCGTCACGCCGTCAAATCCATCATGTTGACAGGATTTGGGCCTTTTACCGGCGGGCCGCCGCCTTTGCAAAGCCCAAATCGCCCCTCACAAGGCAGTCAGTTGACACTGATGCAATGGATATCTATGAACGCCCGCAATGCCCAGATGGCGGAATTGGTAGACGCACTAGTTTCAGGTACTAGCGCTGAGAGGCGTGGAGGTTCGAGTCCTCTTCTGGGCACCAATTTTTCACTCCCCGAGCTTCGGCTCGGCGAGCCCTCGATCTGACCGAAGCATATGAAATTGGGCAGTCGCATTCCGGAGCGGAATGCGGCGATCGATTGACGGATGGCAGTAAAAATTTACAAGGGCGATTTGCCGGCGGGGCTCGATCTCGGACCGGAAGTCGCGATCGATACCGAAACGCTCGGGCTCAACCCCCTGCGCGACAAGCTCTGTGTGGTGCAATTGTCGTCGGGCGACGGCAATGCTCATCTGGTCCAGCTCGACCGCTCGGCCTATGACGCGCCGCGCCTCAAGGCACTGCTGGAGAACAGAGAAGCGCTCAAGATCTTCCATTTCGCGCGTTTCGATGTCGCCACACTGAAGCATTATCTGGGCGTGGTGACCGGTCCGGTCTACTGCACCAAGATCGCCTCCAAGCTCTCGCGCACCTATACCGACCGGCATGGCCTCAAGGATCTGGTCAAGGAGCTGCTCGGCATCGAGCTCAACAAGCAGCAGCAGAGCTCCGACTGGGGCGCCCATGTCCTGAGTGATTCGCAGAAGCAATACGCCGCCCAGGACGTCCTTTATCTGCACGAACTCAAAGCCAGGCTGGATCAGATGCTGGAGCGCGAGGGCCGCAAGGGCCTGGCGCGCGCCTGTTTCGATTTTGTCCCGGTGCGGGCCGAGCTCGATCTTCTCGGCTGGACCGAAGACGATGTCTTCGCGCATTGACGCCATGCCGCGCGGGGCGCGCCGGCGCAACGCGCGGGCGGCCACGCGCGCACGTCTGGCGCCCTATGTCTCGGCTGCCTTCGGACTCGTCCTGATCGGAGTGGTCCTGGCATTCCTCTACCAGACCGGTGCCTTCACGCCGGCGCCGGCGCCGGTCGAGGAGGCCGTCGTTCCTGCCGACCACGTGACGGTCACCACCTCCACCATCACGGGCCTGGACCGCCAGCAACAGCCCTATTCGATCTCGGCCGTGACGGGCATCCAGGACAAGGCCGAGCCGAAATTCATCAAGCTGGATCAGGTTTCCGGCGCCACCAGCCGCAAGAATGGCGAGGCCATCACCTTCCAGTCGAAGAAGGGCCTTTACAATTCCGACGTCAAGACGCTCGATCTAGACACCGAAGTGGTGATCCGGTCGGAAGGACGCTTCACCGCCCGCATGGACAAGGCCCATGTGGTCGTCGGCGAGAAACGACTGACCAGCGATGTCCCGGTCGCGGTCGAGTTGTCGAACGGGACGATCAACGCCAATGGCGTGCAAATAACCAATGACGGCAACAATATTCTGTTCTTGAATGGGGTGAAGGCCCATTTTGGAAGCTCGAACTCTCAAGGAGACCGCACCCCATGAACCGCCGCGCCAGCCTCGCCGTACTCTCCGCGCTTGCTGGGCTCGCTTTCGGCGGGCTTGGGGCTTCCGCCCAGACGGTCGATATGTCGGCTGCCACGCAGGAGAGCAAGACGCCTCGCAATGTCGATATCGAGGCCGACACGATGGAAATCCTCGATGAGCAGAAGAAGGCCATCTTCAAGGGCAATGTGAACGCCAAGCGCGGAGATGTGACGCTTAAGACCGATACGCTGGTCGTGACCTATGAGGAGCAGCTCGACGCCAAGGGCGAGAAGAAGACCGAAGTCACCCTGCTCGACGCCGACGGCAATGTGGTGATCGTCACAGCCAAGCAGACGGTTACCGGCAAGACCGCCCATATGGACGTCAAAGCGAACAAGCTCTGGGTGAAGGGCGGCGCCAAGGTGCTGCAGGGCAAGACGGTGATGAACGGCGAGCAGCTGTTCGTCGATCTCAAGACCAATAAGAGCGAGATGACCGGTGGTCGGGTCAAGGGCAGTTTCGTTCCGGAGCAGTGACAGTTTCACCCAATATTAATCTAAATGAGCGGTAATCAGGTGACGCAGAAGGGTGAGGCAATGACGGCCGCACGGCCCCGCAAACCGGTAAAGGTGTTGGGGCACGGCCAGCGGATAGCGGAGCAGGCGCCGAGGCGCCGCGCCGAGGATTCGCGCCCCGATGACGGTCTGGTTGCCGTGGGGCTCCGCAAGAGCTTCGGACAGCGGCCGGTGGTCAAGGGGGTCGATCTCTCCGTGAAGCGTGGCGAGGCCGTGGGGCTGCTTGGACCCAATGGCGCCGGCAAGACGACGGTGTTCTACATGATCACCGGGCTCATCGCGTCGGACCAGGGAACGATCAGCCTCGACGGGACGGATATCACCACCCTGCCGATGTATCAGCGTGCCAGGTTGGGTATCGGATATCTGCCCCAGGAAAGTTCAATCTTTCGCGGTCTCTCGGTTGAGGACAATATTCGTGCCGTGCTGGAGCTCGTCGAACCCGATCGTCAGCGGCGCGAAAGTGAGTTGCGTGAGTTGCTCGATGAGTTTTCCGTCTCGCATTTACGGCATTCGCCAGCTGTGGCGTTATCTGGCGGTGAGCGTCGCCGGGTGGAGATCGCCCGTGCCCTCGCCACCCATCCGCAATTCATGCTCCTCGACGAGCCCTTCGCCGGAATTGATCCGATTGCGATCGGTGATATACGCCAGCTGGTGCGACAGCTTACCGCTCGGGGAATCGGGGTGCTTATTACGGATCACAACGTCCGTGAAACCCTCGACCTCATCGACCGCGCGCTCATCATCCATGAGGGCGAGGTCCTGACCGAAGGCACGCCGCAGGAAATCGTGCACAATCCCGACGTGCGGCGCTTCTATCTGGGCGAGGGCTTCAGCCTCTGATATCCTCCCTGTTCCTGCGCGCAGCGTGAGAGGCCGGTTGCGGCCCATCACACGAAGTCGTGATTGCGGCCGGGCGTTCTCAAGGGATCACCTCGGCGATCCATCTCCTTGTTTCACGCATCGGATTGTCCGAAAGCCGCTTCGCGCCTTATCAGTCGGATGCCGTAGTGCATTTTAAGTTCGGTTATGCTACGCGCAAGCCGAGTTGCGGGCGTTTTCCGGCATTCAAGGATTGTGAAGGCGCCCGCTCCGTTAGCGCGTGATCAGGAAAACCGGACACCGGTTTTTCCGTCCGATCGCTCGCTAAGCTTAAGATTCTGATCACGTTTATCAACTCGGGCTGATCCGGCCCGAAGTGATCGTGATCCAGGGTAGGAAGGGGGCGCTTGGATGGCGCTGACTCCACGTTTGGAACTCAGACAGGGCCAGTCCCTGGTCATGACTCCGCAATTGCAGCAGGCGATCAAGCTTCTGCAAATGTCGAATCTCGAGCTCCAGGCTTTCGTCGAGAGCGAACTCGAGAAGAACCCGTTGCTGGAGCGCGACGAGAAGCGCGAGGCGCCCGCCGCCGGCGACGTGGCAGAAGAGCGCGACGTTGCCAGCGCGATGAAGGATGGGGCGAGCGCCAGCGAAAAGCTCGCCACGCTCGATACCGATCTCGAGAATGTCTATCAGGGCGAAAGCCGCGCCGATGCGGCGAACCGTGCCCAGATGTCCCCCGTCGATTCGGGCTGGGCATCGCTCAAATCCTCGCGTGGCGTGTCGCTCGACCAGGACGATCTCGATTTTGGCGCAGCACTTACCCGCGAGACGACGCTTGCCGAACATCTGACCGAGCAGTTGACACTGGCCATCGCCGATCCGGCTGACCGGCTGATCGGCCAGAACCTCATCGGCATGGTCAACGAGGCGGGCTACCTCACGAGCGATCCGGCCCAGGTGGCCGAGATGCTGGGCACCGATGTGGCGCATGTCGAGCGTGTGCTCGCCGTTCTGCAAGGTTTCGATCCGGCCGGCGTCTTCGCCCGCGATCTCAAGGAATGCCTCAGGCTGCAGCTCAAGGAACTGGATCGGCTCGATCCGGCGATGATGGTCCTCGTCGATCATCTCGATCTTGTCGCCAAGCGCGATTTCGCCGCCCTCAAGAGCCTGTGCAAGGTGGATGCCGACGACATCCGCGACATGATCACGGAATTGCGCCGGCTCAATCCCAAGCCTGGCCACGTTTTCGGCGCCGAGCCGGTTCAACCGGTGGTTCCCGACGTGTCGGTCAGGCCGGCGCCCGACGGCAGCTGGCTGGTCGAACTCAACAACGACACGCTGCCGCGCGTGCTCGTCAACAACCGCTATATGGCCCAGGTCTCGCGCGGCGCCATGCGCAGTGAGGACAAGACCTATCTTTCCGAGTGTCACGCCAACGCGACATGGCTGGTGCGCAGCCTCGACCAGCGCGCCAAGACCATACTCAAGGTGGCGCGCGAGATCGTGCGCCAGCAGGATGCGTTCCTGGCCTATGGCGTCCAGCATCTGCGCCCGCTCAATCTCAAGACGGTGGCGGAAGCCATCGAGATGCATGAATCGACGGTGAGCCGGGTGACCTCGAACAAATATGTCGCCACGTCGCGCGGCATCTTCGAGCTCAAATATTTCTTCACCACGGCGATCAGTTCGGTCGAGGGGGGCGAAGCGCATTCGGCCGAATCCGTGCGCCATCGCCTGCGCGAGATGATCGAGCGCGAGTCCGCCGCCAACGTCCTGTCGGACGATACCCTCGTCGACATGCTAAAGGCGGAAGGCATCGAAATCGCCCGCCGCACAGTTGCCAAATATCGGGAATCGCTAGGAATTCCTTCGTCGGTACAGCGCCGCCGGGAGAAGAACACCTTCGGCTCCTGATGCTCCGGCCGGGGCTCGGATTAAGGTTGACTTAACCGGCGCCCACGACTAGTTTCCGCGCCGTTTTGGAGGGGGCTGGTCCTCTCTGGTGACATAGCGGAAGCCGAAGGCCGGGATAAGAAACTTTCGGCAGTTGACGCCGGACGCCGCACCGCCCACATTGGATGGGCCAAGTCGATAAGCACTGTCAGGTAAAATGCAGGTCAAGATCACTGGCAAAAATCTGGACATCGGCGCAGCATTGCGGGCGCATATCGAGAATAGAGTTTTCGATATCGCCGAGAAGTTCTTCAACGGAACCGTCTCCGCCCATGTCACCCTCGAGAAGCAGCGCTCGCAGTTCACGGCCGACTGCACGCTGCATCTGGCGACCGGTCTCGTGCTCCAGGCACATGGTCAGGGCGCCGAGGCCACCCAGTCCTATGACAAGGCGGCCAGTCATCTCGAAAAGCAGCTCCGGCGTTATAAGCGCCGGCTAAAGGATCACAATGACAGCCGTGTCGAGCCTGTGCGCCGGCGCGCCGCGGCCGACTATGTCATTGCGAGCGCGGGAGAGCACGATGCCGAGGAGCCGAAGGATCTCAATCCTGTCATTATCGCGGAAAGCTCCGCCGATGTGCCGGAGCTTTCGGTGGGCGAGGCCGTGATGCAGCTCGATATCTCCACCGGCCAGTTCCTGCTGTTCCGCAATGCGCGCGACGGCGGCCTGAACGTGGTATACCGTCGCTCCGACGGCAATATCGGATGGATCGATCCTCATCTCGGCGCGGCTTCCTGAAGCCTGCCGCCTCGCCCTCGAGCGCAACAAGGAATACCAAGAAATGAACTTAGCCGAGATCATCGATTCACAATCGATCCTGCCGACCCTCAAAGTGCAGAACAAGAAGCAGCTTCTGCAGGAGATCGCGCATGCGGCGGGCAAGCTGACCGCCATCGATCATCGGGTGATCTTCGAGACGCTCCTGCAACGCGAGAAGCTCGGTTCCACCGGGCTCGGCCACGGCATCGCCATACCGCACGGCAAGATTCCGACTCTGACGCGCGTCTACGGACTGTTCGCGCGTCTGGCGACGCCGGTCGAGTTCGATGCGGTCGACAACGAGCCGGTCGATCTGGTGTTCCTGCTTCTGGCGCCCGAGCATGCCGGCGCCGATCATCTGAAGTCGCTGGCCCGGATTTCACGTCTGCTGCGCGATCACGAAGTCGTGGCAAAGCTACGCGGCACCGATACGGCGGAGGGGCTCTACGCGATTCTCACCGAGCCTGCTGCGACGCCGCACGCGGCATAGCGCGGGATGCGAAAAAGTGGGCACCGGTTTTTCGCAACAATTCCGCGCTAACATATAAGAATCGATCACGTTTATGAGTTTGGATTGACTCAATCCAAACTCATCGTGATCTAGGGAAACGTCCTCACGCCGACGGAATAAACCCAGAAAGCAGAACGCCCTTCCGATCTCTCGAAAGGGCGTTCCGGCAGAACTCTCTGCGAAACCGCTTAGTGAACGGTAACCGGCGTCAGCTCATGTTCGCGCGCGGCCGCGAAAGCCGCCTCGAAGCTGGCCGAGATGGACATCGGTGTGCCGTCCGCGCCATAGAGACAATAAAGCCTGATATTGCCCGGCATGTCGATTTTCTGCGGCTCCAGAAGCTTGGCCGCATGGCCAGGCTCGATTTCGCGGATATAGCCAAGCGCGCCATTGCCCAGCACCGCCAATTCATCCGTGGCGATTTCGAATTTCTTTTCGGTTTCGGGTCCGGTCATGGCTCAGACTCCTTTGATCTCGATCTTACGTATGATCTTTTGCGGCTCCGGCCGCTCGAGATCGATAGCGAGCAGGCCGTTCTCCAGTTGAGCCCCCTTCACCTCGACACCGTCTGCCAGGACGAAAGCGCGTTGGAACTGGCGTGCGGCGATGCCGCGGTGGAGATAGGCCCGGGAACCATCGTCGATCTGACGGCCCCTGATAATCAATTGGTTTTCCTCGACGGTGATTTCAAGCTCGTCGCGCGAGAATCCGGCAACCGCGAGCGTGACCCGGAATTTCTCGGGCGCGTTTTCGCCGCGCGCCACGCGTTCGATATTGTAGGGCGGATAGCCGTCATTTGCCGATTTCGCCGCCCGGTCGACGACGCGTTCGAAATCATCGAAACCAAGCAGATACGGACTGGAAAACAGCGACAGGCGAGTCATGAGGGGCCCTTGAAAAAGCAGCTCATTTGTCCGGCCCTGATAGGCACCGGACTATTGTGGCTAATATGTTGCCGGAGCCCCCGGGTTTCAAGCCTGTGGGCTCCGCACAAAGGCTGGCTTGCAAATGCCACGTGGCTGGCGTCAACTGTCCCATCCGGGGGGTGACCCGGTACCGAGGAAGGGCAGGTCCGGATGAGGCGAGTTCCCCATCCTCCGGTTCCGCGCCACGCCTTCGGCAAAGATAAGGACCAACAGGGAGGTTTTCATGATCAGGAAGCTGTTTGCGGCCGTTGCCATGACGGCAATGATGGCGGGCGCAAGCTGGGCGGCGGAAGTCAAGCCGGCGGTCGTCTACGATCTCGGCGGACGCAACGACAAGTCCTTCAACGAAAGCGCCTATATGGGCGCCGAGAAGTTCAAGGCCGATACCGGGATCGCCTTCCAGGATTTCGAGATTCAGAATGACAGCCAGCGCGAGCAGGCGCTGCGCAAATTCGCCGAACGCGGCTTTTCGCCGGTCGTCGCCATCGGCTTCAGCCATGCCGAAGCGGTGAAGAAAGTCGCCGCCGAATTTCCCAAGACTCAATTCGCCATCATCGACATGGTGGTCGATGCGCCGAACGTCGCCTCCATCGTGTTCAAGGAGCAGGAGGGGAGCTATCTCGTCGGCGTGCTGGCGGCACTCGCCTCCAAGTCCGGCAAGGTGGGCTTTGTCGGCGGCATGGACATCCCGCTGATCCGCCGCTTCGCCTGCGGCTATGTCGGTGGCGTCAAGGCCACCAACAAGGACGCCGAGGTGTTTCAGAACATGACCGGCACCACGGGTGCCGCCTGGACCGACCCGGTGAAGGGCGGCGAACTCGCCAAGTCGCAGTTCGACCGCGGCGCCGACGTCGTCTATCACGCTGCTGGCGGTACCGGCATCGGCGTGCTGCAGGCGGCGGCGG
The DNA here is from genome assembly GCF_011046735.1 of Nordella sp. HKS 07. Lineage (NCBI taxonomy): Bacteria > Pseudomonadati > Pseudomonadota > Alphaproteobacteria > Hyphomicrobiales > Nordella > Nordella sp. HKS 07. Next base: position 2,855,752 of record NZ_CP049258.1, read on the forward strand.
ATGCCGGCAAGCTTGGAATCGGTGTCGATTCGAATCAGAACATGCTGCATCCGGGCAAGGTGCTGACCTCGATGCTGAAACGCGTCGATGTCGCCACCTACAACGTCTTCAAGGCCGGCCAGGATGGCACCTTCAAGCCGGGCGTCACGGTTCTCGGCCTCGCCGAAGGCGGCGTCGGCTGGGCGCTCGACGACAACAACAAGCCGTTGATCACGCCGGAGATGAAGGCGGCGGTCGACAAAGCGGAAGCCGACATCAAGGCCGGGACCATCAAGGTCCATGACTATATGGAAGATTCCGCCTGCCCATACTGATCCGGTTTTGACCATGACAGCGAACAAGGCGATGGCGGCTCACCCCGCCATCGCGCTTGCCCATATCGACAAGCGCTTCGGGCCGGTCCACGCCAACAAGGACATTTCGCTCGACATCGAGAAGGGCACCATCCACGGCATTGTCGGCGAGAACGGCGCCGGTAAATCCACCTTGATGTCGATCCTGTTCGGATTCTACCAGGCCGATTCAGGCGAGATCCGCATCGACGGCAAGCCTACCCGCATCGCTACGCCCACCGACGCGATCAAAGCCGGCATCGGCATGGTGCATCAGCATTTCATGCTGGTCGGCAAATTCACCGTGCTCGAGAATATCGTGCTGGGGGCGGAAGGCGGGTTCCTGCTCAATAGCGGGATGGCCAGGGCACGCCGTGAACTGGTGCGGCTCGAGAAGGATTACGGCCTGCAGGTCGATCCCGACGCGCTGATCGACGACTTGGCCGTAGGCCTGCAGCAACGCGTCGAGATCCTCAAGGCCCTCTATCGCGGCGCCGAGGTGCTCATTCTCGACGAGCCGACGGGAGTCCTCACGCCCAGCGAGGCCGAGCATCTCTTCCGCATCCTCAAGCAGCTGAAAGACCAGGGTAAGACGATCGTCCTCATCACCCACAAGCTCAAGGAGATCATGGCGGTGACCGAGCGTGTGTCGGTGATGCGCCGTGGCGAAATGGTGGCGACGCTCATGACGCGCGAGACATCGCCCGAAGAGCTCGCCGAACTGATGGTCGGCCGCCGCGTGCTGCTGCGCGTCGTCAAGTCCGAGCGCGCGCCCGAGCGCGCCGTGCTCGAGGTGAAGAACCTCATGGTGAAGGATGATGCCGGCACGGTGAAGGTCGATGACGTCTCCTTCGTCGTGCGCGCCGGAGAAATCGTCGGCATTGCCGGCGTCGCCGGCAACGGCCAGAGCGAGTTGCTGGAAGCGATCACCGGCATCAGGGCGCCCTACTCCGGCGAGATCCTGCTCAATGGCAAGCCTCTGCCCTGCGATGCGGCGGCGGCCAGGGCCCGCAAGCTCGCCCATGTGCCGGAAGACCGTCACCGCCTCGGCATCGTGACGTCCTTCGACGCCTGTGAGAATGTCATTCTCGGCTATCATGGCGACGAGCTCTATCAGCGCGGCATCTTCCAGGACCGCCGCGCCATCATCGCCGACACCGAGAAGAAGATGCAGGATTTCGACGTGCGCCCGCAGGACCCGCATCTGCGCCTTGGGCTCTTCTCCGGCGGCAACCAGCAGAAGATCGTGCTGGCGCGCGAGATCGAGCAGGATCCCGATCTCCTCATCGTCGGCCAGCCGACGCGCGGGGTCGATATCGGCGCCATCGAGTTCATCCACAAGCGCCTCATCGCCATGCGCGACCGCGGCAAGGCGGTGTTTCTCGTCTCTGTCGAGCTCGACGAGATCCGGGGCCTCGCCGACCGCGTGCTGGTCATGTGCGGCGGCAAGATTACCGGCGAATGCGCTCCCGAGACGCCGGAGAAGCAGATCGGTCTGATGATGGCGGGGGCGGCGGCATGAGCGGACCGTCGCGAGAGCTGCCGCGCTGGGTCGACATCGGCCTCATCCCGCTGATCAATCTGCTGGCCGCCTTCCTCGTCACCGGTATCGTCTTCCTCGCCATCGGCGAATCGCCCGTCGGCAGCGTCGCCATCATGCTCAATGGTGCTTTCGGCTATGGCTCGGGGCTCGGCTACACGCTGTTCTACACCACGAACTTCATCTTCACCGGCCTCGCCTTCGCCGTCGCCTTCCATGCCGGGTTGTTCAACATAGGCGCCGAGGGCCAGGCGTATCTGGGCGGCCTGGGCGTGGCGCTGGTCTGCCTGCCGCTGGGCTTCCTGCCCATGGTGGTCATCATTCCGCTCGCCATACTCGGCGCCGCTCTGTTCGGCGCCGGCTGGGCCTTCATCCCGGCCTATCTCCAGGCCAAGCGCGGCAGCCATGTGGTCATCACCACCATCATGTTCAATTTCATCGCCTCGGCCCTGATGATCTATCTGCTCGTCAATGTCATGTCGCCGAAAGGCTCAATGAATCCCGAGACGCGCACTTTCGATCCCAACGCCCATCTGCCGCTCATCCATGATGTCTTCGCCGGCCTCGGCATCGAGATCGCCAGTTCGCCGCTCAATCTATCCTTCGTCTGGGCGCTCGTCTGCGCCGTCGCCGTGTGGCTACTGCTCTGGCACACCACGCTCGGCTACCAGCTGCGCGTGCTCGGCGCCAATCCCGCCGCCGCCGCCTATGCCGGAATGAAGCCGCAACGCCTCATCATCATCGCCATGTTGATCTCGGGCGCGCTGTCGGGCTTTCTCGCTCTCAACGAGATCATGGGCGCGCAGAACCGTCTGCTCCTCGAATTCACCGCCGGCTACGGCTTCGTCGGCATCGCTGTGGCGCTGATGGGCCGATCGCATCCTTTCGGCATCGTGCTCTCGGCGCTTCTCTTCGGCGTCCTCTATCAGGGCGGCGCCGATCTCTCCTTCGAGAGGCCGAGCGTAACCCGCGACATGATCGTCGTCATCCAGGGCCTGGTCATTCTTTTCGCCGGCGCGCTGGAGCACATGTTCCGGCCGCACATCGCGCGTCTTTTCTCCGGCTCGCGACTGAAAGCGAAGGAGGCTTAGCGGAAACCCGTCATCCCGGCGAAAGCCGGGATCCATTGAATAGGCGCAACACGGGCAGCGCTGTTCGGTCGGAAGGAATTTAGGGGATCCCGGCTTTCGCCGGGATGACGAAAGTAAATGACGAGACAAATTTCGGCTTCAGGATGCCAGCGCCATGGAATGGCTTGATCTCATAGCCCAGATCTCGGGCTCCGCCATCCGTTTCTCGGTGCCCTTGCTCTTCGCCTGTCTTGCCGGGCTCTATTCCGAGCGCTCCGGCGTCTTCGATATCGGTCTCGAAGGCAAGATGCTGGTCGGCGCCTTCGCCGCCGGCACCGTCGCGGCGCTGACCGGCTCCGCCTGGCTCGGACTTCTCGCCGCTATCCTCGCTTCGGTATTCTTCGCTCTGCTGCATGGCTTCGCCTCGATCACCCATCGCGGCAATCAGATCGTGTCCGGCGTGGCGATCAATTTCATCGCCGCCGGCCTCACCGCGCAATTGGGCGAGACGTGGTTCGACCTCGGCGGCCAGACGCCGCAGCTCCCCAATGACGCCCGCTTCATGGTGATCGCCTGGCCCTATGCCGAGACGCTGCGCGGCGTTCCCGTCATCGGCCAGATCTATTCGCAGATCCTCTCGGGCCAGAATATTCTCGTCTATTTCGCGTTCCTCGCCGTACCGCTCACCTGGTGGCTGCTCTACCGCACCCGCTTCGGCCTGCGCCTCAGAGCCGTCGGCGAGAATCCGGCTGCCGTGGACACGGCCGGCATTTCGGTGCCCGCCATGCGCTATGCGGCGGTGACCTGCTGCGGCGTGCTTTGCGGCTTTGCCGGCGCCTATCTTTCCATCGCGCAGAGCGCCGGTTTCATCGAGCATATGACGGCGGGCAAAGGTTTCATCGCGCTGGCCGCGCTGATCTTCGCCAAATGGCGTCCGGTCCCGGCCATGTGGGCCTGCCTGCTGTTCGGCGTGCTCGAAGCCGTTGCGATCCGGCTGCAGGGCGTGCCGATTACCGGCATCGGCATTGTGCCGGTGCAGCTGATGCAGGCCGTGCCCTATATCCTGACCGTTGTACTGCTGGCGGGCTTCATCGGCCGCGCGGTGGCGCCCAAGGCCGGCGGCGTGCCCTATGTGAAGGAAAAATAAGATGGCTGACGGATCTCTCATCGCCGCGGCGGTCGCGGCGCGGGGCAAAGCCTATGCGCCCTATTCGCGCTTCCTTGTCGGAGCGGCGGTGAAGGACGAGGCGGGTGCCGTGCATTCGGGTTGCAATGTCGAGAATGCCGCTTATCCGCAAGGCACGTGCGCCGAGGCCGGCGCCATTGCCGCCATGGTTCTGGCCGGCGGCCGCAGGATCATGGAGGCCGTGGTGGTTGGCGCCGGCGAGGGGCTGGTGACGCCCTGCGGCGGCTGCCGGCAGAAACTACGCGAATTCGGAAGCGCTGATCTCGCCATCCATGTCTGCGACGAGACGGGCCGCGTCAGGAAGAGCTTCACGCTCGGCGAATTGCTGCCCGCATCCTTCGGTCCGGAGAACCTGTCGTCATGATCCGGGCCGTCGATATCCTGCGCCAGCGGCTCGGCACGCTGCGCCCTGAGACGGCCATCGTCCTCGGCTCGAGCCTGGGACCGGTCGCCGAAGCGGTCGCCTCGCCGGTGCGCATTCCCTATCGCGATCTGCCGGGCTTTCCGGTGCCCGGCATCTCCGGTCATTCGGGCGAGGTCTTTGCCGGTCATCTGGCGGACCGGCCCGTTCTGGTCCTGCGCGGGCGCGGCCATCCTTACGAGCGTGGCGACGCCGCCGTCATGCGCCCGGTCATCGAGGCGCTTCAGGTCCTCGGCGTGACGACCTTGATCCTCACCAATGCGGCGGGCTCGCTGACCTCGGCGATGCGGCCGGGCAGCCTCATGCTGATCACCGATCACATTAATTTCTCCGGCATGAATCCGCTGGTCGGGGAAGAGGGGGACAAGGGCTTCGTGCCGATGACCGCCGCCTATGACGCGAAGCTCGGCGAGGCGATGCGCCGCGCCGCCCAGGCTGAGCAGATCAGGCTGCATGAAGGCGTTTATGTCTGGTTCTCCGGTCCGAGCTTCGAGACCCCGGCCGAGATCCGCATGGCGCAAAGCTGGGGCGCTCATGCCGTCGGCATGTCGACGGTCCCCGAAGTCATCATGGCGCGCCGCTTTGGCTTGCGCGTCGCGGGGCTCTCCGTCATCACCAATCTCGGCGCCGGCATCGAAGGGGCAAGCCCCAGCCATGAGGAAACCAAGAGCGAAGGCATGAAGGCGGCAGGCGATATGACGAGGCTTCTGTCGCGCTTCTGCGCCGGAGGCATCTGATGCTCGCCCAGGAATTCATCCGCCGGAAACGCGACGGCAAGGCGCTGGCGCCCGCCGACATCGCCGAGTTCATCGGCGGTCTCACCAGCGGCAGCGTCTCGGAAGGCCAGGCCGCGGCTTTCGCCATGGCGGTCTTCCTGCGTGGCATGTCGCGCGACGAGGCGGTGGCGCTCACCGAGGCCATGCGCGATTCGGGAACAGTGCTCGACTGGAAGGATCTCGACCGACCCGTCGTCGACAAGCATTCGACCGGCGGCGTCGGCGACAATGTCTCCCTGATGCTGGCGCCGATGCTCGCTGCTCTGGGCTGCGCCGTGCCGATGATCTCGGGGCGCGGCCTCGGCCATACCGGCGGCACGCTCGACAAGCTCGATTCCATCCCAGGCTATGTCTCGCAGCCCGGCCTCGATCTTTTTCGCAAAGTGGTGCGCGAGGCGGGCTGCGCCGTTATCGGCCAGACGGCCGATCTCGCACCCGCCGACAAGCGCCTCTATGCCATTCGCGACGTGACCGGAACCGTCGAATCGGTGCCGCTGATCACCGCCTCCATCCTGTCGAAGAAGCTGGCCGCGGGCCTGGGACAACTCGTCCTCGATGTGAAGACGGGAACCGGCGCTTTCATGGCGACGCCGGAAGCTGCGCGCGAGCTCACCGAGAGCCTTGTCGCGGTGGCCAATGGCGCCGGCCTCAAGACCTCGGCGCTCATTACCGACATGAACGAACCCTTGGCGAGTGCGGCCGGCAATGCCGTCGAGGTCATCAATGCGCTCGACTATCTTACCGGCGCCAAGCGCGATCCACGCCTGCATGAGGTCACCATCGCGCTGGGCGCTGAGCTGCTGCGGCTCGCCGGCCTTGCCGGGAGCGAAGCGGAGGGCAGAGCCATGCTGGAGCAGGTCTTGAGCTCGGGAAAGGCGGCGGAACACTTCCAGGCCATGGCGTCGGGGCTGGGCGGACCCAAGGACCTCCTGGCGAAGTTCAGATCGCATCTGCCGAAGGCGCCCGTCATCCGTCCGGTCATGGCGAGCGAGGAGGGCGTCGTCACTCTCATCGACGCGCGGGCCCTCGGCCTCGCGGTGATCGAGCTGGGCGGCGGCCGGCGTGTCGCCAGCGATAGGATCGATCACGCGGTCGGCCTGACGGAACTTGCCGGCAAAACGGCTTCCGTCGGACGCGACCGGCCGCTCGCTCTCATCCATGCGCGCGACGAGGCTTCTTTCGCGCGCGCCGCCGCGATGGTGCGCGGTGCCTATCGCTTAGGCGAAGCGCCTCCTGTATCATCGCCGGTGCTCACGCGTATCGGAGCCTAGATCTCATGAGCCGTGCTTTCCTCTTTATCCTTGACTCCGTCGGCATTGGCGGTGCGCCCGATGCCGATCGGTTCGGCGACAAGGGAGCGAACACGCTATGCCATGTCGCGGCGCAGACACCGCTCGCTTTGCCGAATCTCAGCTCATTGGGGCTAGGCCATGCCGCGCAGGCGGCGAGCGGCCATCTGCCGAAGGGGTTCACTCTTGAAACGCCCCTCAAGGGCCAATGGGGCTTCGGCGTCGAGAGATCGAACGGCAAGGACACGCCCTCCGGCCATTGGGAGATCGCCGGCTTGCCGGTCGTCTTCGACTGGGGCTATTTCCCGAAGACGGTTCCCTGTTTCCCTAGGAGCTTCACCGACGCGCTGATCGCGCGCGCCGAATTGCCGGGACTCATCGGCAACAAGCACGCCTCCGGCACCGACATCATCGCCGAACATGGCGAGGCGCATATGGAGAACGCAAAGCCGATCATCTACACCTCGGCCGATTCGGTGATCCAGATCGCCGCACATGAGGAGACTTTCGGCCTCGACCGTCTCTACGAAGTCTGCGAGGTGGCGCGCGAACTGTCCTACGATCTCAATGTCGGCCGCGTCATCGCCAGGCCTTTTGTCGGCGCCGATGCACGCGATTTCACCCGCACCGGCAACCGCAAGGATTATTCGATCCCGCCGCCGTCGCCGACTTTGCTCGACCGGCTCTCAGCGGCCGGCCGCGACGTCGTCTCGATCGGCAAGATCGGTGACATCTACGCCCATTCCGGCACCGGCCGCGAGATCAAGGCGGTCGGCAATGACGCGCTGTTCGAGGCGACGCTAGAGGCCATGCCGGGCCTGCGCGACGGCGGGTTGCTGCTGACCAATTTCGTCGATTTCGACATGCTCTATGGCCACCGCCGCGATCCCAAGGGTTACGGCGCGGCGCTCGAGGCCTTCGATGAGCAGCTGCCGCAAGCCCTCGATCGGCTGCAGCCGGGCGATCTCCTCGTCATTACCGCCGATCACGGCTGCGATCCGACCTGGCGCGGCAGTGATCACACGCGCGAATGCGTGCCGATCCTCACTTTCGCGCCCGGTATGGCACCGGGAAGCCTCGGGAGGCGCGACGGCTTCGCCGATATCGGCCAGACCATCGCGGCGCATCTCGGCATCGCGCCGCTGGCGGCGGGAAAGTCGTGGCTGTGAACATACAAATGCGCATCAGATTTGTCGTTGACGATGAGCTCTTCGCCAAGGAAGCCCCTCACGCAGCTATGCCTGCCTCTAAAGATGAACGGATCATCATCGAACCCGGCGACGTTCGCGATATCGCCAGCCGCGAGACCAACCCTGATTGTTGGCATAGCCGTGTCGCGATCCTTCCTTCTCTACAAGGATGGCACCGCACGCGATCCATTCACCTCCTTTAAGCAGACGGCGCCAGCTAGGCGGAGCTAGCCGCGACATTCGGCTATGCGCTGGCGCAGATCGGCACGATTGGAACCTGGTCGAACTACCTGCGCTGTTCCCCGCCGTTTTTTTTGATCCCCTTGAAGCTCTAGTGACTAGAGATCTTATGTTGGTCCGGAACAGAAAAGGAGCATTCCGATGAGCCAACGCCTCCTTGACGGCTTACCCATTGAAAACCGGCCCCGGCCGGATGCCTCTCCTGCGAGACCAAGGTCTCGGCTGGGCATCTGGGTCACCGCCGCAGTACTCGCCTGGTCACTTTTGGCCTGGTCTGGATACATTCTTGTAGATCCCCTGCTGACCTGGTTGGCTTCGAGTGCTGGCCTTCTCGTCGAAAGCGGCAAGGATGTCGCAACGGCAATGGGGGCCAAGGAGTTCGTCCCCATCGCTGACACAATCGGCATAAGCGGGCTGCTGGGCCAGTTCATCAGCTTGCTGCAGCTCGTACTGAAGCCGGCCATTGTCGTTGTTTGGGCGATCGGCGCCTTGCTGCT